>CAIUCH010000031.1 GCA_903897605.1 uncultured Alphaproteobacteria bacterium | reverse complement strand
GGCGTTCTTATTGGTAATTTCCCGGCCGGTTATTTTTCGCCCGGCTTGAAATCCAGCGCCGCGCCGTTGATGCAATAGCGTTCGCCGGTGGGGTTGGGGCCGTCCGGGAAGACATGGCCCAGATGCCCGCCGCAGCGCGCGCAATTCACTTCCGTGCGGACCATACCGTGGCTTGTGTCGGTTATGGTCTCCACTGCCTCCGGCATGGGCGCGTAAAAGCTGGGCCAGCCCGATCCGCTCTCATATTTGGTGCCGGACGGGAACAGTTCGGCGCCGCAACCGGCGCAGAGAAACTCACCCTGGCGTTTTTCATGATTGAGCGGGCTGGCGCCTGCGGGTTCGGTGCCGTGCTGACGCAACACACGGTAGCGGTCGGCCGAAAGCGTCTGCCGCCATTCGCTGTCGCTTTTGGTCATCTTGTTGTTGGTCATTTTGATTTTCCTTTCACACCCAATTCGTCCGGAGCAGGAAAGTGGTTACTCAGGGCGCTTGCCTCAAGACCGTCTTGAGCGTGTCGGTCAGCCGGCCGGTATTGCCAAACTGAAACCCGCCGCCATAAACAACGTCATCCACCCGCCAACCTTGCGGCGTGTTCACCAAAAGCAACGTATCGGTCCACGCCACCGGCTTCTGCCGTGCCTCGGCATGGGTGTATTCGACGGGACAATGCGCGGTATTGCCGCTGGCGCTGCAGGCGTCCAATTTCCAGGATGTCGCGCCTTCAAACATGGATGAAAAGAGGTCGCCTTCAAACATCGGCGGTGAATCCTTGACCTTGGCCGCGAAGCGCATCTCGGCTGCCGCGCCGTCGGTAAGAAGCTTGTTCAGCGCCGGCGATAGATAGGGCGCAAGCCGGACCCGGACCCCGCTGTCGGGGATGCCATCGGACGGATGAAAGCTGCCATAGACCGTCAGAAAGCCATTGGCAGCGCCGGTCATATCGGTCTGGGCCGCCAGCGGCACCGTCGCCAGCAGAATGACGGCCGCGCCTAGAACAAACCTCATCCGCGCGATTTCAGATTGTCGCGGATCTCGCGCAGAAGCAGGACTTCCTCGGATGGCGGCGGAGCGGCTTCGGCAGCTGGGGGCGCTGCCAGCTTGTTCATCTGGCGGATCAGCAGAAACAGCACGAAGGCGACGATGAGAAAATTGATGATCGCATTGACGAACAATCCATAATTGAGCGTCACATCCTTGGCGGCGGCGGCGGCGGTCAGCGTATCCACCGCGCGATCGCCTTTCAGGACCACGAAGAAGTTGGCGAAATCCACACCGCCCAGCGCCAGGCCGACCGGCGGCATGATGATGTCCTTGACCAGGGAATTGACGATGCCGGTGAATGACGCGCCGATGATCACGCCGACCGCGAGATCCATGACACTGCCGCGCATCGCGAATTTCTTGAACTCGTCAAACATGGAAACTCCACCCGAAATGTTCCGCCGCAAGAACCAAGGCTAGTCGGGAGACGGACGCCCAACAAGCGCGCCTTCCCGCAAAATCAGCAAAAATGCCATTCCGGCCAAGGTGCCTGCGCATGCGCCCAGGCTGTTGGCGACAAAATCGAGAATCTCGGCATCGCGGCCGGTAAAGGCCTGGAGAATCTCCAACGCACCACTGAGAAGCACCACGCCCAGGACCGCGGGCACCAGCCGGGGGCGCAGGCCGCTGACCATCGTTGCCATGCCGGCCAGACCGAAAAAGGCGATGAAATGATCGGCTTTGTCCCAGCCCAGAATGCCGCCCAACTGGGGAAGTTGGGGCGTCAGCTCACCCCAGACGACCAACACCACGCCGGGCCAGAACAGCCAGAGCGACAAGACTCGAAAAAATTTCACCAACTGTGCTTTCCACCTGAACGCGGCCTAGCCCTACCCTTATTAGGAGAATGTGGTCAGGTTCTGGCGGCAATGCGGGTCGCGCCTCTTAGTGCTCCATTCCGTGTGTCTTCCTGATTATGGTAAAAATACTATAATGAAAGCAATTACTTAGGATATGCTGCGCTGCGGTATGCGGTTTGCGCCGCTCAGACCGCCGATCCCGAATTCATCGCCCATCCGCCTGCCGGCCATCCTTGGTTTCCTTCGCGGGAATTTCCCGTGGCGCATGCCTTGCGTTTCTTCCGATTTTGCCTTTTAACCCGCGCTCTTTCGGGCCGCCCGGCGGGGCATGCCGTGGCGACCCATGAAAGCTATGCGGCCCCTCGGCCGCCAGAGGAGAGCGAAATGCCCAAAATGAAGACCAAGTCGGGCGCTAAAAAGCGCTTCAAATTCAGCGCGACCGGAAAGATCAAGACAGGCAAGGCCTACAAGGGCCACCGGCTGATCAGCAAATCCAAGCGTACTCGCAAGGAACTCCACGACACTTTGTCGGTGTCCGAAACCCAGCGCGTCAAGCGCTGGATGCCTTACGCTTAAGGAGACAGCACCATGTCACGTACTCCCCGCGCAGTACCCAGCCGTGCCCGCCGCAACAAGGTCCTCAAACAGGCCAAGGGCTTTCGTGGCCGCCGCAAGAACAACATCACCACGGCGAACGCCGCGGTCGATAAGTCGCTGCAGCACAATTATATCGGCCGCAAGGAGCGCAAGCGTAATTTCCGCGCCTTGTGGATCCAACGCATCAACGCGGCCTGCCGCGAGCATGGCGTGACCTATAGCCGATTTATCAGCGGGCTCGCCGGCGCCGGTATCGAGATTGACCGCAAGGTGCTTTCCGACCTCGCCGTCCACGAGCCCGCCGCCTTCAAGGCTCTGGTGGATCAGGCAGGCACGGCGAAAGCCTGATATCAAACTCCATCCGAGCGAATCGGGGGCACCAGGCCCCCGATAGTTTCTCTTCGGGGTTTGCATGACCGATATTGCGTCTCTTCAATCCGACATCCTGGCGCAGATCCTTGCCGCCGGCGACGAAACAGCGCTGGAAGCAATCCGCGTTGCCGCCCTGGGCAAAAAAGGCTCGATCAGCGAGTTGTTGAAAATGCTGGGCGCGATGAGCCCGGACGAGCGCAAAACCCAAGGTCCATTGCTGAACGGCTTGCGCGATTGCGTCGGCGACGCCATCGCCGCGCGCAAGACCCAGCTGGCCGACGCTGCGCTGGAAGCGCGCCTCAAGACCGAGACCGTCGACGTCAGCCTGCCGCCGCGCCCCGAATTGCAAGGCAGCGTGCATCCCATCGCCCAGGTGCTGGACGAGATCACCGCCATCTTCGCCGATATGGGATTTGCCGTCGCCGAAGGCCCGGACGTCGAGTATGACGATTACAATTTCACCAAGCTGAACATTCCGCCCGACCATCCCGCGCGCCAGATGCAGGACACTTTCTATGTCGCGCCGCAGACGGACGGCAGCAGCCATGTGCTGCGCACCCACACATCGCCGGTGCAGGTGCGCACCATGCTGAACCAGAAGCCGCCGATCCGCATCATCTCGCCGGGCCGCACCTATCGCGTCGATTCCGACGCCACCCATTCGCCCATGTTCCATCAGGTCGAAGCCCTGGTGGTGGATGAAGGCATTCATCTGGGCCATCTGAAATGGACGGTGGAGGAATTCTGCAAGGCTTTTTTCGAGATCGACGAGATCGAATTGCGGGCCCGGCCCAGTTTTTTCCCCTTCACGGAGCCCAGCCTGGAATGGGACATGCGCTGCGACCGTTCGGTACCGGGAAAGATCATTTTCGGCCATGGCAATGACTGGCTGGAGCTGGGTGGTTCGGGCCTGGTGCATCCGCGCGTGCTGGCCAATTGCGGCATCGATCCGGTGCGCTATCAGGGCTTCGCCTTCGGCTTCGGCTTGGATCGCATGGCGATGCTGAAATACGGCATTCCCGATATTCGCAGCTTCTTCGAATCCGATTTGCGCTGGCTTCGGCATTACGGCTTCGCCGCGCTCGACATCCCCACC
The DNA here is from genome assembly GCA_903897605.1 of uncultured Alphaproteobacteria bacterium. Classification (GTDB taxonomy): domain Bacteria; phylum Pseudomonadota; class Alphaproteobacteria; order Micropepsales; family Micropepsaceae; genus Rhizomicrobium. Next base: position 100,346 of record CAIUCH010000031.1, on the reverse strand, counting down.
CTCGACGGGGGGCTCAGCAAATGAGAACTCCAGACTGCAAGCACAGGCCCGCCTCCCCTGCGCGCGAAGCGCTGGCGGGGGAGGTGGCCGTAGCAGGCTCTCGAGCCTGCGTAGGCCGGAGGGGGCCTAAATGAAATTCACGCTTTCCTGGCTGAAAGAGCATCTGGAGACCGAAGCCGATGTGCAGACTATCGCCGACAAACTCACCAACATCGGGCTGGAAGTCGAAAGCATCGAGGATGCCGGCGCGCGGTTGAAGGATTTCACGGTTGCGCAAATCGTCAGCGCCGAGAAGCATCCCAATGCCGACAAGCTGCGGCTCTGCATGGTCAATGCGGGAGACAAAGATCTTCTGCAGATCGTTTGCGGCGCGCCCAATGCGCGGGCCGGCATTAAGGTGGTGCTGGCGCGGCCGGGCACTGTCATTCCGGCATCGGGTGAGGCCTTGAAAATCGGCACCATTCGCGGCGTGGAATCGCGCGGCATGATGTGTTCGGCGCGCGAGCTGCTGCTGGGCGAGGATCATGACGGCATCATTGAATTGACGGGTGATGCCATTGTCGGCGCGCCAGCCGCGCCCGCGCTGGGCCTGACCGATCCGGTGATCGATGTTTCGATCACCCCCAATCGCGGCGACGCCACCAGCGTCCATGGCATTGCCCGCGATCTGGCGGCGGCCGGTTTGGGCACGCTTCGCACCAAGAAGGTCGATCCGGTGGCGGGGAAATTTCCGTCGCCCAGGAAAATCACGCTTGATTTTACGCCGGAGAATAAAAGCGCCTGCCCGATCTTCGCGGGCCGCCTGATCCGCAATGTGAAGAATGGCCCCTCGCCCCAATGGGTCCAGGACCGCCTCAAATCGGTGGGCATGAAATCGATTTCGGCGCTGGTGGATACCACCAACCTGATCGCCCAGGATCGCGGCCGGCCGCTGCATGTGTTCGATGCCGACAAGCTGTCGGGCAATCTGCATGCCCGCATGGCCAGGGATCATGAGCAAGTGCTGGCCCTGGACGCAAAAACCTATGTGCTGGATAGCGAGACCGTCGTCATCGCCGACGATTCCTTCGCCCGCGGCATTGGCGGCGTGATGGGCGGCGAGGATACCGGCGTTTCATCGGAAACCAAGAATGTCTTCGTCGAATCCGCCTGGTTCGATCCGGCGCGCGTGGCGCGGGCGGGCCGCAAGCTGGGGATCATTTCCGATGCCCGCTATCGCTTCGAGCGCGGCGTCGATCCGCAATCGGTGCTGCCGGGCCTGGAACTTTGCACCCGCCTGATCCTGGATTGGTGTGGCGGCGAACCGTCGGACGTGGTGGTCGCGGGCGAATTGCCCCCGCCGCACAAGCATATCGATTTCGATCCCGCCCTGGTCGAAAATCTGGGCGGCATGCAGATCGACACGGATGAAAGCATCCGCATCCTGTCGCGGCTTGGCTTCACCGTGCTGGAAGATGGCGACATCCTGCATGTGACGCCGCCCAGTTTTCGCCGCGACATCGATGGCCCCGCCGATTTGGTGGAAGAGATCGTGCGCATCCATGGCCTTTCCGGTGTGCCCTCGGTGCCGCTCGACCGCGACCGCGCCGTGGCCAAGCCGGTTCTGACATCGGCGCAGCGCCGCGCCCGTGCGGTGCGCCGCACCTTGGCTGCGCGCGGGTTCAACGAATGCGTCAGCTTTTCCTTCATCGGGCGCGACCAGGCCAAACTGTTTGGCGGCGGCGATGACGCGCGGCAGCTGTCCAACCCCATCGCCTCGGATCTGGATGCGCTGCGCCCCTCGCCTTTACCATCCTTGCTGGCAGCGGCGTCACGCAACGCGGCGCGGGGGCTTTCCGATTTCAGCCTGTTCGAGATCGGCCCTGCCTTCCAGAGCGGCATGCCGGAAGCCCAGACCACCAACGCGGCAGGCATCATTGCCGGCGCCGGGATTCGCGACTGGGGCAAATCCGGCCATGCCGCCGATGTCTTCGATGCCAAGGCCGCAATGTTCGCGGGCCTGGAAGCCGCGATGGGCGGACCGATGACGGCGCCGGTCACCGCGGGCGCGCCGGCCTGGTTTCATCCGGGCCGCAGCGGCACGGTGGCATTGGGGCCCAAGCAGATCGGCTGGTTCGGCGAATTGCATCCCAAAATTCTTGCCGCCTTCGCCCTGAAAATTCCGGTCTCGGCGTTCGAGATCAATCTCGACGCCGTCCCGGAACCCAAATCGCGCAAGGGCCGCGCCGTGTTCTCGCCGTCGCCCTATCAGGCAATCGAGCGCGATTTTGCCTTCGTGGTGGATGCGAAACTGGCGGCGGGCGACATCGTCCGGGCCGCCAAGGGCGCCGACCGTGCATTGATCGAAAGCGTTTCGGTGTTCGATGTCTATGAAGGCAAGGCTGTCGGCGATGGCAAAAAATCCGTCGCCATCGCGGTGCGCATTCAGCCCAAGGACAAGACCCTGACCGAGGCGGAGATCGAAGCCCTGGCGGGAAAAATTATCGCCGCGGCGGCCAAGCTGGGCGCGATCTTGAGAGCTTAACCGGACCGCGTCACAATCCTGCCATTGCCGGGCGTCACGGTCCGGTTTCCGGGAGGGCGCATGGTCCAAAAATTCGATCTGGCGATCATCGGCGGCAGCTTCGCTGGCCTCGCTTGTGCCCGCAGTGCCGCACTGCGCGGACTGAAGGTGGTGGTGCTGGACGCCAAACCGGATCCTGGCGCGCAAGTTCGCACCACCGGTATCGTCGTGAAGGAAGCGAGCGACGAATTCGATTTGCCCGCGCGCCTGATGCGCAAGGTGCATGGCGTAAGGCTTTACGCACCCGATGACCGGTCTTTGGATCTCTCCGCGCCTGGCTATTTCTTTCAGGCCAGCGATATGCCCGGCTTGATGCGGTGGATGGCCGATGAGGCCGCGCGCGCGGGCGCCACGCTGATGTACGGACGCAAATTCGACGGCGGCTTGGAGTATGAGCGCGGAGTCGTGATGGGCGACATTCATGCCAGTTTTCTGGTCGGCGCGGACGGCGCGCGTTCGCGGGTCGCCGAGCATTTCAAGCTTGGCCAAAACCGGAATTTCCTGGTGGGGCTGGAAATCGAATGTGAACCCTTGGCGGGCGTCGATGACCGTTTTGTGCATTGTTTCGCCGACAGCAAGATCGCGCCCGGCTATATCGCCTGGGTGGTGCCGGGGGTCGGCGCCACACAGATCGGCCTTGCCGCAAGCAGGCCCGCGCGGCTCGATCTGGGCGGATTGCTGAAAAGATTGAACCCGCATGCCAACATTCGCGACATCCGCGTTTTGTCACGCCGCAGTGGATTGATCCCCTCCGGCGGAGTTGTAAATAAGCTTGGCTCCCGCCGGGTCATGCTTATCGGTGATGCGGCGGGGATGGTTTCGCCCGTGACCGGGGGCGGCATTCACACCGCGTTGCATTTCGGGCGCCGGGCAGCAGTCTTGATATGCGAGCATTTGGGTGCGCGCGGGATCCACCCTGTCGATGCTCTTGTGCGGGAAGCGCCGCGTTATCGTGCCAAGCTTGTGTTGCGCCGGGTCATGAATCTGGCGCCGCCCAATGCGCTGATAAACGCCCTGTTGATGACGGGACCGATGCGCACTCTTGCCCAACGCCTTTATTTTCATGCCCGCGGCGAGGCGCAAGAGTCGTTCGCGTCATAGTCAGAGAAATTCGCGCGCGGCGAGGAGAAACCGAGGCTGCGCGTCCTTACCTAGTCCAGGGTCAACAATTTCGGCGCGGCGCCAATTTCCTTCGACAGTTTCTCAAACTCGGTGCGCGCTTTGGAATTGGCGCGCTGGTGCCGCTCGGCGAAAATGAATTCATTCTTCAGGGAATGTTCCAGCCCCGTCAGTTCGGTAACGCGCACCTTGTAGCCATGCGCCTCCAGATAAAGGCCGCGCAGCACATTGGTGAGATGGGCGCCGAATTCGCGCCGTTGAATCGGATGGCGCCAGAGCTGGTCCATCGCGCCATGCGCGCCTTCCAATTCGCGCGCCAATTCCGCCTGGCAGCACGGTACCAGCGCGACATATTTTGCTTCATGCTTCAGCGCGAACAGGATCGCTTCGTCGGTGGCGGTATCGCAGGCATGCAAGGCGGTGACGATATCCACTGGCCCGGCCGTTGCCTCGGCGATGCGTCCTTCGATAAATTCCATCCGGTCGAAGCCGCTTTCGGAGGCGATCTTTTTCGCCGTCGCGATCAATTCCGGACGGGCCTCGACCGCCAGCACCTTTCCCCGTCCGGCGGGACCGAAATAAAGATCGTAGAGAATAAAGCCCAGATAGGATTTGCCCGCGCCCAGATCGGCCAAGACCGGCTGGTCCTTTTCCTTCAGCGCGGCATCGATCGCGGGCTTTATCAGCTGCGCCAGATGCTGAACCTGTTTCAGCTTGCGCCGCGAATCCGCGTTCAGCCCGCCATTATGGGTGAGGATGTGCAACGCTTTCAGCAAAGGCACCGATTGCCCCGGCCACAATTCTTTCAATTCAGGCGCGCTCACTTGAACAGCTCCATCACATGGGTGACGCCGTGATAATAATTATAGGCGCGCACGTCCCAGTAATTCATCTCTGCCCACTGCGTCGGTGGGGTCAGATCATCCCAATCCTGGGAAATCGATTTGTGGATTTGGTTTGCCATGTAGATCCGCCGGCGTCCCTGCCAGTAATGCAGGAAGCTGTCGTGAATCTCGGCGATAGGGGTCTGGCTGAGCCGCAGCACTTCCGACAACGCGAACTGCTCGATGGCGGGAAATTTCTTGGCGCGGCCGATCAAGGCGTCGATCATCGCCAGGCTGTCATCGAGCAGCGGCAGGTGCCGGGTGGTCATGCCGATCAGCCCGCTATTGTACATCCAGCTATGGGCGACGTCGTAGCGATAGGCGCCCAGATGCGGCAATCGGGTGCGAAATCCCTTGAGCGGCGGAATCGGATTGTGCTTCTCGAACCGGTTCATCACCACCGACGCGGCCATCTTTTCCACCACCTCGGCATGAAAGCCGGGGCGGATGATGGAATCGGAATCCAGGAACAGCACGGGTTCGCCGAAAAGCTCCAGCGCCTGGCGCACCAGCGCCGGCTTGATGCGATGAAAATAAAGCCCCCCGCCCGACCATTCCCCGATCCGGGGCGCGATATCCATCACCGTCACCGGCCAATGGCGATAAATCTGCGGCGCGTCGCTGGCCACCACGATCCGGGCCCGGGCCGGGTCCAGTTCCGCCTGCAGCGAAATCAGGCTGTATTTCAGCTCGGCGCGGTATTTGGGCTTCCCGCCATAGTCGAGATAGAGGTAATTCAACATCTTAGCGCCAGTCTGGCATGGCGGACCGCCCCGGCAAAACGGCTGTTGTGGGAAGGGCGAAGGGCCTGTAAACCCCGCCCGCACCGGCCTCAGTTAGCGCAGCGGTAGGCCAAAGGATGAAATGCCTGATCTCGCCCAAATCCGCAATTTCTCCATCGTCGCCCATATCGACCATGGCAAATCCACTCTGGCCGACCGGCTGATCCAGTCCACCGGTGGGCTGACGAGCCGCGAGATGAAGGATCAGGTGCTCGATTCGATGGATATCGAGCGGGAGCGCGGCATCACCATCAAGGCTCAGACCGTGCGGCTGGATTACAAGGCCGCCGACGGCAAGGATTACGTCCTGAACCTGATGGACACGCCGGGCCATGTCGATTTCGGTTATGAGGTCAGCCGCTGCCTGGCCGCCTGCGAAGGCGCGCTGCTGGTGGTGGACGCCAGCCAGGGCGTCGAGGCCCAGACCCTGGCCAATGTCTATCAGGCGATCGATGCCGGGCTGGAGATCGTGCCGGTCCTCAACAAGATCGATTTGCCCGCCGCCGAGCCGGAGCGGGTCAAGCAGCAGATCGAGGATGTGATCGGGATCGACGCCAGCGAGGCGGTGCCGATCTCGGCCAAGACCGGTCTCAATATCGATCTGGTGCTGGAAGCGATCGTGACCCGCCTGCCGCCGCCCAAGGGCGTGCTGGAGGCGCCACTGAAGGCGCTGCTGATCGATTCCTATTACGACGCCTATCTGGGCGTGGTCGTTCTGGTGCGCATCATCGATGGCGAGCTGAAGAAGGGCCAGAAGATCCGCATGATGGCGGCCGACGCCGTTTATCAGGTCGAACAGATCGGCGTCTTCACCCCCAAGCGCGTGCCGGTCGAGCGGCTGGGCCCCGGCGAAGTCGGCTTCATCACCGCCCAGATCAAGCAGGTGGCCGACACCCAGGTCGGCGACACCATCACCGACGAACGCAAGGGCACACCCATCGCCCTGCCCGGCTTCAAGAAAGCGCAGCAAGTGGTATTCTGCGGCCTCTTCCCGGTCGATCCGGCGCTGTTCGAGGATCTGCGCGAGGCCTTGGGCAGGCTGCATCTCAACGATGCCAGCTTCACCTATGAGACGGAATCCTCCGCCGCGCTGGGCTTCGGCTTCCGCTGCGGCTTTCTGGGCCTGCTGCATCTGGAGATCGTGCGCGAGCGGCTGGAGCGGGAATTCAATCTCGATCTGATCACCACCGCGCCCAGCGTGATCTATCACATCTACATGAATGACGGCTCGATGAAGGAGCTGCACAATCCGGCCGACATGCCGGAAGTGACTTATATCGATCGCATCGAAGAGCCCTGGATCAAGGCGACCATCCTGGTGCCGGACGAATATCTGGGATCGGTTTTGAAATTGTGCGAGGACCGGCGCGGGCGGCAAGTCGAACTCACCTATGCCGGCAGCCGCGCCATGGTGATCTATATGCTGCCGCTCAACGAAGTGGTGTTCGATTTCTATGACCGGCTGAAATCGGTTTCGCGCGGCTATGCCAGCTTCGATTATCACATCGAGAAATATGAAGAAGGCGATCTGGTGAAGATGTCGATCCTGGTCAATGACGAACCGGTGGATGCGCTGTCGATGATCGTCAACCGCCAGCGTGCCGAAGGCCGAGGCCGGGCGATGTGCGAAAAGCTGAAGGACTTGATCCCACGCCACATGTTCAAGATCCCGATCCAGGCCGCGATCGGCGGCAAAGTGATCGCGCGCGAAACCCTGTCGGCGCTGCGCAAGGACGTCACCGCGAAATGCTATGGCGGCGACATCAGCCGCAAGCGCAAGCTCCTCGACAAGCAGAAAGAGGGCAAGAAGAAGATGCGCCAGTTCGGCAAGGTGGACATCCCCCAGGAAGCCTTCATTGCCGCGCTGAAAATGGACGATAACTGATCGACCGTCAGCGAATTGGCCGCCCACGCGATAGCCGCAAGACCGCCCTGCCCGCGCCAAGCCATGACAAACTGCTTTCAAGCCGCTATAGAGCGCGCGCTTTTGGACATTCCGCATGCGCGCCGCATTGATCGATTACGGTTCGGGCAACATCGCTTCGGCAGCGAAGGCGCTGTCGCGCGCCGCCCAGGAAACCAACGGTCATGAAATCGTCGTCACCGCCGATCCGGAGGTGGTGCGCAAATCCGAACGCATCATCCTGCCCGGTGTCGGCGCCTTCGCCGATTGCATGCGCGGCCTGGGCGCGGTGCCCGGCATGATCGAAGCCTTGACGCAGAGCGTGATCCAGGACGGCAAGCCGATCCTGGGCATCTGTGTCGGCATGCAGCTGATGGCAACAGCAGGCCGCGAATTCGGAAACCACAAGGGGCTGGGCTGGATCGGCGGTGAAGTGCTGCCGCTGCTGCCGTCCGATCCGATCCTCAAGATCCCGCATATGGGCTGGAACGAGATCGAGCCGGTTCAGAACCATCCCTTGTTCGCCGGACTGGAGCCGAACGCCAACGCCTATTTCGTCCACGGCTTCGAGATGAAGCCCCAGAATGTCGCGCATCTTTTGGCCACCACCAGCTATGGCGGCGCAGTCACCGCCGCGATCGGCCGCGACAACATCGTGGGCACGCAATTTCATCCCGAGAAGAGCCAAGGCGTGGGCCTGAAAATCCTGGGCAATTTCCTGAGCTGGAAGCCGTGATTATTTTTCCCGCCATCGATCTGAAAGACGGCCAGTGCGTGCGGCTGAAGCGCGGCATCATGGAAGATGCCACCGTGTTCAATCCCGATCCCGCCGCCCAAGCCAGACGCTTCAAGGCGCAGGGATTCCACTGGTTGCATTGCGTCGATCTGAACGGCGCCTTTGAAGGCCGCAGCGCCAATGCGGATGCGATCAAATCCATCCGCGCCGCCATCGATCTGCCGATTCAATTGGGCGGCGGCATCCGCGATCGCGCGGCAGTGAATGCATGGCTGGAAGCGGGCATCACCCGCGTCATCCTGGGCACCGCGGCGCTGACCGATCCGGCTTTCGTGAAAGAGGCCGCGCGCGCCCATCCCGGCCGCATTGTGGTCGGGGCCGATGCCAAAGGCGGAAAAATTGCCACCCAGGGCTGGGCCGAAATCAGCGAATTGACGCCGGTGGAATTGGGCAAGAGGTTCGAGGATGCCGGCGTCGCCGCCCTGCTCTTCACCGACATTGACGGTGACGGATTGCTGCAGGGCGTGAATGTGAAAGCGACTGCCGCCCTCGCCCGCGCCTTGTCCATTCCGGTGATCGCGTCGGGTGGCGTGGGGTCGCTGGCGGACATCGAGGCGCTGATGGCGGCGGGGGTAGCCAATATCGAAGGCGTGGTGGTGGGCCGGGCGCTATATGATGGGCGGATCGATCCCGCCGAAGCGCTAAAGGTCGCAGGTGCGACTTAGCGGCGGCTCAGCCGGCGGGTGATTTCGTCCAGCTGCTCCAAGCTGCCATAGAAGATCCGGACTTCCCCACCTTTATCCCCTTTGTGGATGATCTGGGTTTTCAGACCTAACTGGTTGGAAATGCTGGTTTCCAGGTCCACGATGTTGGGGTCTTTGGCGACTTTTCCACCGGGCTTGGCTTTTCTGGCTGTGCGCTGTTCGGCCTGACGCACAGTCATTTTTCCGGCGAGAATATCCCAGGCTGCGGCCTCCGGATCAGGCGCGCTTAACAATGTTCGGGCATGGCCTGCCGTCAGCTTTCCTTCCTGCAGCAGCGCTTTGACCGAATCCGGCAGGCGCAGCAGGCGAATGGTGTTCGCGATGTGGGGCCGGCTCTTGCCGACATCCCGTGCCACCTGCTCCTGGGTGCGCCCGAACCGGTCGATCAACTCCTGATAGGCGGCAGCCTCTTCGATGACATTGAGGTCGGCGCGCTGGACATTCTCGATGATGGCGATTTCCAGCGCCTCGGCGTCGGCCAGCTCGCGCACCACCACCGGCACGTCATGGAGCTTTGCCATCTGGGCGGCGCGCCAGCGCCGTTCGCCCGCCACGATTTCATAAGCGTCGGGGCCAAGCGGACGCACCAGAATGGGCGTGAGCACGCCTTTCTCTTTCACCGAAGCCGCGAGTTCGGAGAGCGCCTCGTCCGCGAAATTCTTGCGCGGTTGGAATTTTCCGGGCCTGAGAAACGCGATCGGCAGACTGCGTGTCGCCGCTCTGATTGCGGCCTCGCCCCGCGTCGGTACCGCTTCGTCGCCGATCAGCGCCGACAGACCGCGGCCCAAACCGCGCGGGCGCTCTTCCTTGGGAGTCATGCCGCCGCCCCAATCCGTTCGCGTTGAATCAATTCGCCCGCAAGCTTGATGTAGGCCTGGCTGCCCGGACAGCGCAGATCGTAAACCAGCGCCGGCACGCCGTGACTTGGCGCTTCGGAGATCCGCACATTGCGCGGGATCACGGTGTTGTAAACTTTCACGCCCATATTCTGGCGCACATCGGCGGCGACCTGGTCCGACAATTTGTTGCGCTTGTCGAACATGGTGAGGACAATGCCCTGGATTTCCAAAGTCGGATTGAGATTGGCGCGCACCAGATCGATGGTCTTGAGCAGCTGGCTCAATCCTTCCAGCGCGAAGAACTCGCATTGCAGCGGCACCATCACCGCGTCGGCGGCGCACATCGCATTGACGGTAAGAAGCGTGAGGGAAGGGGGGCAATCGATCAGCACATAAGAGAATTGAGTTGATCCGTGTGCGGAATATTCCGCCAGCGCGTCCTTCAAGATGAAGTTGCGGCGCGGCTTGTCGATCAATTCCAGCTCGGCGCCGGACAGATCCACGGTGGAGGGGACCAGCGACAGCAATGGAATCCGGGTCGGCAGGATGGCGTCCGCCAGCTTGGCTTCGCCCATCAGCACGTCATAGGTCGTGATCGCGCGGGCGGACCTGGGAATGCCCAGCCCGGTCGAAGCGTTGCCTTGCGGATCGATATCGATCACCAGGGTCGGCTCGCCGATGGCGGCGAGGGCGGTGCTCAGATTGATCGCGGTGGTGGTCTTACCGACGCCGCCCTTCTGGTTGGCGACGACCAGCACGCGCGGTTTTTTGCGGGGTTCGGTCATGAGACGACAGCTCCCTCAACTCCAATATGACGCCGGATGGGTCCGTCAGGCTAGGGATCTGCCTGACTCCCATAATCCAAGATTTATGGGCTTCCGTCAATTCGGACCCCACATTTTGACCTTTCAGGAACAGACAAACACTGTTCGGTCCCAGGAAATGCTGTGCATACCCAAGCAGTTTGGGCAAGGGCGCGCAGGCCCTGGCCGTGACGACATCGAAATGATCTTTGGAGCCTTCTTCCATCCGCCGGTTCTCAATTGCGACGGTCAAATCCATCGTCTTGGCGGCGGCGGCCAGGAAAGCGCATTTCTTGGCGGTTGCTTCAAACAAAGTTACCCGAACCCGGTTCCGCAGCAGTTCCGCCAACACCAGGCCCGGAAACCCCGCTCCGGAGCCCAAATCCGCCAGGGTTCCGGCGGTGGAAGGAACCAGGGGCGCCAGTTGGGCCGAATCCCAGAAATGCCGCCGCCAAAGGTCTTCCAGGGAACCCGGGGAAACCAGATTGTGGCGGGAATTCCAGTCCAGCAGAAGGTCCGCGTAGCGTTGGAAGCGCATCAGTGTTTCACGTGAAACACCCGTGGCGGCGGCAAATTCCTCGGCGCCAAAGCTGGATTCAGGCACGCTTCGACTCGTTGCGGCTTCTAGCTCTGCCTTTGACATGAGCAAGGACCAAAGTGAGGGCCGCCGAAGTGACGCCTTCTATGCGCCCAGCCTGACCTAGAGTAACTGGCCGGATAGCCTCAAGCTTCTGGCGGACCTCGTTGGAGAGGCCGACCACCGCGCCATATTCCAGGTCCGGGGGCAGGGCCCGGCTTTCATCCCGCCGGAACGCCAGAATATCGGCATCCTGGCGGTCCAGATAACCGGCATATTGGGCATCAATTTCAAGCTGCTCGACGATCTCTGGGGCGAATCCGCTCAGTTCCGGCCAGATTTGCGCCAGCCTGGCGAAATCCACCTGCGGAAGGCTCAGAAGATCCAAAGCCGTGCGCCGTGCGCCGTCCTGCCGGATGGTAAGACCCTGCTTGGCGGCCTGGCTGGGGGTGAGGGTGAGAGCGGTCACCGTTTCACGTGAAACATTGAGCCGGTCCAGCTTGTCCTTGAAGGCCTCGCGCCGTGCCTGCCCGACGATCCCGGCTTCTTCTCCTAACCGCGTCAGCCGTTGATCGGCATTGTCCGCCCGCAAAGTGAGGCGGTATTCGGCGCGGGAGGTAAACATGCGATAGGGCTCGCTGACCCCCTTGGTCACCAGGTCGTCGATCATCACCCCGATATAGGCTTGGGCGCGGTCCAGAATGATGGGAACACCGCCGCCCGCTGCCCTGGCGGCATTCAAACCTGCGATCAACCCCTGCGCCGCCGCTTCCTCATAGCCCGTGGTGCCGTTGATTTGGCCCGCCAGATAGAGACCAGGAACATTCCTGACTTCGAGTGCCGGGGTGAGGGCCCGGGGGTCGACATAGTCATACTCGATGGCATAGCCGGGCCGGCGGATCACCGCCTTCTCCAGCCCCGGAATGGTCGCCAGCAAAGCCAGCTGAACGTCTTGGGGCAGGGAGGTGGAAATCCCGTTGGGATAGATCGTGTCGTCGTTAAGTCCTTCTGGTTCAAGGAAAATCTGATGACTCTCACGATCCGCAAACCGGCTCACCTTGTCCTCGATGGAGGGGCAATAGCGCGGTCCGGGAGACGCAATCTGGCCGCTATACATCGGCGCCCGGTGCAGGTTGGCGCGGATGATCGCATGGGTCTGCAAGGTGGTGCGGGTGATGGCGCAGGCGATCTGGGGCGTGGTGATCGCCTTGGTGAGAAACGAGAAGGGCAAGGGCGGGTCGTCACCGGCCTGTGACTCCAGGCTGGCCCAATCGATGGTGCGGCCATCCAGGCGCGGCGGCGTGCCGGTCTTCAGCCGCCCCATCGGCAGCCCGAAGCCGTAAAGCGTTTTGGACAGGCCCAGCGAAGGAGCGTCCACCCCGTCGGTGACCTTCATGCGCCCGGCGGGGATTTTGGTCTCGCCGATATGAATGAGGCCATTGAGAAACGTGCCGGTGGTCAGCACCACCGCCGCGGAAAAGATCTCGCCGCCGTCCGCAGTACGCACGCCAACAACACGGCCATCCTTCAAAATCAGATCTTCCGCCGCCGCCTCGCGGATCTCCAGATTGGCGATTGCGCCAAGCGCGGCCTGCATCGCGGCGCGATACAGCGCTCGGTCGGCCTGGGCACGGGGACCGCGCACGGCGGGGCCTTTGCGGCGGTTGAGCAGGCGAAACTGAATGCCGGCCGCGTCCGCTACCCGCCCCATTAATCCATCCAGCGCATCGATCTCGCGGACCAGATGGCCTTTGCCGACCCCGCCGATGGCGGGATTGCAGGACATTTCGCCCAAGGTTTCGAATTTGTGGGTGACGAGCAAGGTACGGGCGCCCGCGCGGGCCGACGCCGCCGTCGCTTCGCAGCCGGCATGGCCGCCGCCGATCACGATGACATCATAACCGCTCATGCGCGGTGAAATACGCGTATCGCTCTGTCAGGGCAACGGCCCTTCGCTTTCGCTCAGGCGTTCGCCGTTTTCGCAGGTCCTGCTCACGCGCTGGCGCGCACCACGGCTCACTTGCCGATGCAGAAATCGCGAAACACCGCGTCGAGCAGTTCCTCGACATCGACCCGGCCGGTGATGCGGCCTATGGCGCGCAGCGCCAGCCGCAGATCTTCCGCAAACAACTCCGGCTGATCCTGCGGCGCGCTGAGGGCATGGCGCAGACAATCCAGTGCCTGCTTCAACGCCTCGCGGTGGCGCGGCCGGGTCAGGACAGGGGCTTCGCCCTTTGTTTCCAGACGTTCGGATACCGTGGCGGTAAGCGTTTCGATCAATTGGGCCAGGCCTTCCCCGCTTTTGAGCGACAGAGAGAGGCCATCGCGTTTCTGAAAACCTGGCAGATCGTTTTTATTCCACACGATCAGATCCGGCGTCACGCCTAGGTGATCCGTGTACGGAGCAGTTCCGTCCCGCAGCAGCAAAACCAGGTCGCTGGCCTGGGCCTGGGCCAACGCCCGGCGCACGCCTTCCGCCTCGACCGCGTCGGAAGTCTGGCGCAATCCCGCGGTGTCGGCGACATGCACCAGATAGCCGCCCAAATTGAGCCGCAGCTCGATCACATCGCGGGTGGTGCCAGGCACCTCCGAGACGATCGCCGCTTCGCGCTGCACCAGAGCGTTGATCAGCGAGCTTTTTCCGGCATTGGGGGCCCCGACAATGGCAAGCCGGAAGCCTTCGCGCAGGGCTTCACCGCGCCGCGCATCGTCCAAATGCTTCTGAAGCGCATCGATAATACTGGCGGCCTGGGCGCGCGCGCCGGCGAATTCGGCTTCACCAACGCCATCATCGGAGAAGTCGATCGCCGCTTCGGCCCGTCCCAATGCCCCGATCAGGGCCGCGCGCCAGCCTTCATAGAGTTCGGCCAGGGCGCCGTCATATTGGCGCAGCGCCTGGCGCAGCTGGGCCGGGGTTTCCGCATCCACCAGATCGGCAATGGCTTCGGCGCGGGTCAGATCCAGCCGTCCATGCTCGACCGCACGCCGTGAAAACTCACCCGGTTCCGCAGGTCTTTGGCCCAGATCCGCCAGCGCCGCGAACAGGCTCTCGCGCACCGCCCGCCCGCCGTGAAGATGGAATTCCGCGACATCCTCGCCCGTAAAGCTGTGCGGCGCTGGAAACCACAACACCAGGGCGCGGTCTATATCGACCTTGCCGTGCCGCAGGGTTCGAAGGGTCGCGGCCCGGGGCTTGGGCAATCCCCCCGCCAACGCGGTCAGCGCGGGCCCGGCGCCGGGGCCGGAAACCCGCACCACCGCCACTCCCGACCGGCCGGGGGCGCTCGCCAGGGCGTAGATGGTCTGCCCGTCTTTGGCCGCCAAGGTCAGGGCTTATCCTTCGCCTTGCCGCCCCGGGCCATCATTCCGGCGCTGTCCCAAAGGAATTTCTGGAATTGGCTGAAGGCCTCGGCCCCCCCCAATGGCGTCCAAACCCGCATCAGGCTTTCCATGTCGCCGGCTTCCATGGCGCGGGTCATCCGTGCCCGCATGTCGTCCAGCATCTGTTTTTGCAGCGGCGCCACATCCGGCAAGCCCATCATGGCCCGGGCTTCCTCGGGCGTCATGTCCAGCTCCATGTGCATTTTCATAGGTAAATCCCCCTGTCTGTGGCTGCCCTTCCGGGGGCAGGCGGTTTCAGCTAAGAAGCGCGGCCCTTAAAACCTCCGGCGATTTTCCACCATCGCCGCGCCCAATGGAACCAGCGATGAACGCGCTCGAAAACACCACCAGCCCCTATCTTCTGGCGCACAAGGACAATCCGGTGCAATGGCGGCTGTGGAGCAGCGACGTCCTGGCCGAGGCAGAACAGAGCGGCAAGCCCATCCTGCTGTCGATCGGCTATGCCGCCTGTCACTGGTGCCATGTGATGAACCGGGAAAGTTATTCCAATCCCGAAACCGCGAAGCTCATCAACGACAATTTCATTCCCGTGATCGTGGATCGCGTTCAGCGTCCCGACCTCGACCAATTGTATCAGGCCGCCGGCAACATCATGGGGTTCAGCGGCGGCTGGCCTCTCACCATCTTCCTCAATGCCCAAGGGCGACCCTTCTTCGTTGGCGGATATCTGGGCGATGTGGAAAAATTTGGTCAGCCTAGTTTCACCCGCGTGCTCACCGAAATGGTGGCGCTTTATCGCGACAAACCGGAAGACGTGGTCAAGCAGTCCCAGGCCATATTCGACCAGCTGGCCATCCTGCATGACCGCGACATGCGCGGACTAGCCGACAGCATTCAAATCGACCCCGCCGCCCTGCGCTTGGCGCAACGCTACGACATCTTCCTGGGCGGTCAACTTTCCTATCTCGGCAACGGGACGATGAAATTTCCCCAGACCATTTTCCTGGATGTCATTTGGCGCGCCTATCTGCGCTCGAGCATTTCGCAATTCCTGCAGGTGATTACCACCACCATCGATGCCGCCGTACTGGGCGGCCTTTATGATCATATTGGCGGCGGCTTCTTCCGCTACACCACGGACGAGCGCTGGCACTTACCGCATTTCGAGAAGATGCTGTCGGACAATGCCCTGATCGTCGAATTCCTCACCAATCTGTGGCAATTCAATCGCAACGCGCTTTGCAAGAGGCATTTGGAAGAAACCATCGGCTGGATGCAGCGCGATCTGAAGTTGAATGGTGCTTTCGCTGCCGGATTTGAAGCGGAATCCGAAGGCGAGGATGGAAAATTCTATCTCTGGAGCGAGTCGGAAATCGATGCGGCGCTGACCGGAACTTTCGTGCAGCGCTTCAAGGCGGTTTATGGCGTGACCCGCGATGGCAATTTCATGGGCCGCAATATCTTGCGCCGTTCGGGCCATCCCCAGCCGCAACTCTCCGAGGCCGACGAGGCGCTGCTGACCAAGCAGCGTGCATTGCTGCTGGCGGCGCGCGACAAGCGGGTGCATCCGGCGCGCGATGAAACCATCCTGGCCGACTGGAACGGTCTGGCGATTTCCGCGCTGGCCCAAGCCGGTGCGGCGCTGGATCGCGCCGATTGGATTCAAACCGCAATCACTGCCTTCGACGCGATTGTGAAAACTTTGGGCGAGGGCGACCGGCTATATCATTCCGCCGATGGCGGCGTGCGTGGCGCGCAAGGATTCGCCGACGACTATGCCTTGATGTCGCGCGGCGCCTTGCATCTGTGGGAAGCGACAGGCGACGCACGCTTCCTCGACGCCGCCAAGCGCTGGGTTGGAACTCTCAACGAGCATTTCTGGAATTCCCAGAAGGGTGGCTATTGCACCACCAGCGACGATGCCGAAACGCTCATCGTGCGTTCGCGGGTCCTGTACGACCAGTCCGTACCGTCCGCCAACGGCATAATGGCCACCGTCTTGACGCGACTGGGCATGATCACGGGCGAGGGCCATTACGGCCAGCGCGCGCGCGAGGTGCTGGAAGCTTTCGCCGACGAGTACAGTCGCGCCTGGGCGTCTTGTGCCTCCTATATCAGCAGCCTGGAAACCTTCGTCACCGGCTTCCAGATCGTGATCGTTGGGCCCCGGACGAGCCCGCGAACTCAGGAGCTGATGCGCGCCGTCTGGGGCAAGGCGCTGCCCAATCGTTTGCTGTATGTCGTGGAATCCGGCGAGGCCTTGCCCCCCGGTCATCCCGCTTTCGGCAAGGGCATGCAGAACGGCGCTCCCACCGCTTATCTCTGCTCGCGGAACACCTGTTCGATCCCGATCACCAGCGCCGTCACCCTCAGCCAGGCTCTGACTTTGCCGCCTCGCGCCCCTGTCGGGTCGGCTTAATTTGGTTGCCCCCAACTGTCTGCCACGGCCGCAAGCGGCCTAGCAGCCGTTCGGTACGCTGACGCTACCGAACTCCCCCGTCAGGCCTAACGGCCACGGGGGGAAGAAAGCCTGCGCCTTCCATCGGCATGCCTGTCCTTCCTGAGAAGGGGCTAGGATTCTTTGGTTGGGGCGCTAACCTCCGGCCAATCGCGGGGTGAAAATGAGCGGACAGACAGTCACAATCCAGGGCAAGGACGGTGAATTCTCGGGATATCTCGCCAGCCCGGGTGCGGGCCGCGGTCCCGGCCTGATCGTCATCCAGGAGATCTTCGGCGTCAATCAAGTGATGCGCGATATCGCCGATGGCATGGCCTCGCGGGGATATTTCGCTTTGGTGCCCGATCTGTTCTGGCGGCTGGAACCCAAGGTCCAGCTCACCGACAAGACCGACGCCGACTGGAAGAAGGCGCTGGACTTGATGAACCGCTTCGACGTGAACAAGGGTATCGAGGATATTCAGGCCAGCATCGATCATCTGCGCGCCCTGCCCGGATGCACCGGCAAGGTCGGCGCCCTGGGTTATTGCCTGGGCGGCCAGCTTGCCTATCTGACGGCGGCGCGGACCAATGCCGATGCCTCGGTGGGATATTACGGCGTCAATATCCAGAACCGGCTGGATGAAGCCGGCAAGATCGCGCATCCCTTGATGCTGCATATCGCCGAGGCCGACGAATATGTCCCGCCGCCGGCCCAGGCCAAGATCGAGGCCAGCCTCCAGAACAATTCCCATGTCACGCTCTATCGCTATCCCCTGATGAACCACGCCTTCGCGCGTGTCGGCGGGGCGCATTACGACAAGGCGATGGCCGACCATGCCAATATCCGCAGCGCCACTTTTTTCCGCCAGCATCTGAGCTGACCAACGCCCGAGGAAAATACAATGATCAAAGCCATCCGTTTCGCAAAACCCGGCGGCCCCGAGGTTCTGGAATACAAGGATTACGATCTGCCGGCGCCCGGTCCTGGCCAGGTACAGATCCGGCACACCGCCATCGGTGTGAACTTCATCGATATCTACCATCGCGGCGGCCTCTATCCGCTCCCCATGCCGTCGGGCCTGGGTTCGGAAGCGGCCGGTGTGATCGAGCAGGTCGGTCCAGGTGTCACTGGCTTCAAGGCTGGCGAGCGTGTGGGATATTGCGGCGGCTCGATTGGCTCTTATGCCGAAGCCAACAATGTGCCAGCGGATAAAGTCGTCAGGCTGCCCGATGGCGTCAGCGATGAAGTCGCCGCCGCCTCCATGCTCAAGGGCATGACGGCGCAATATCTTCTGCGCCGCACCTATCATGTGAAATCCGGCGAGACCATCGTGTTTCATTCCGCCGCCGGCGGTGTCGGCCAGATCGCCTGCCAATGGGCCAAGCATCTGGGCGCCACCGTGATCGGCAGCACCACATCACCCGACAAGGTCGAACTGGCGCGCGAGAATGGCTGCGCCCATGTGCTGAACACCCGCGATGCCGGTTGGGAGAAGAGGGTGCGCGAGCTGACCGGCGGCGCCGGCGTGCCGGTGGTTTATGATTCCATCGGCAAGGATACCTTCGAGGCTTCGCTGGATTGCCTGCAGCAACGCGGCTTGATGGTGAGCTTCGGCAATTCCTCCGGCCCGGTGACGCCGTTCCCGTTGGGCATCCTAGCGACCAAAGGTTCGCTCTATGTCACTCGGCCGACCCTGGCGCACTATACTCGCACGGCGCAGGAATTGCAGGAAACCGCGGACGATCTTTTCGCGGTTCTCAAATCCGGCGCGGTCAAGGTGGCGATCAACCAGCGCGTGCCGTTGAAAGACGCCGCCAAGGCGCAGGAAGCCTTGGCTGCGAAGAAGACGACAGGCGCGACGGTTCTGATTCCGTAGAATCTGTTTTAGACGCGCCCTCGAAAGGGCCCTGCGTCTTGGTCGGGACCCGCCTCCCCCTCGCGCGAAGCGCTGGAGGGGGGGGTGGCCGTAGCAGCGCTTGCGATGCGTAGGCCGGAGGGGGTCAACAAAAAATCAAGTATTCATGCTCTCAAAGAATTCGGAATTGTTCTTCGATGAGCGCAGCTTGTCGAGCAGGAATTCGATCGCGTCCACCGTGCCCATCGGCGCCAGGATACGCCGCAGCACATAGGTCTTGGCCAGGGTGCCTTTCTCGACCAGCAATTCGTCCTTGCGGGTGCCCGAGCGCATGATGTCGATGGCGGGGAACACCCGCTTGTCGGCGACCTTGCGGTCCAGGATGATTTCGCTGTTACCGGTGCCCTTGAATTCTTCGAAGATCACTTCGTCCATGCGGCTGCCGGTATCGATCAGGGCGGTGGCGATGATGGTCAGGCTGCCGCCTTCCTCGATATTGCGGGCAGCGCCAAAGAAGCGCTTGGGCCGCTGCAGGGCGTTGGCGTCGACGCCACCGGTCAGCACCTTGCCCGATGACGGAACGACGGTGTTGTAGGCGCGGCCCAGGCGGGTGATGGAATCCAGCAGGATCACCACATCGCGCTTGTGCTCGACCAGGCGCTTGGCCTTTTCGATCACCATTTCAGCGACCTGGACGTGGCGTGTCGCGGGTTCGTCGAAGGTGGATGAGATCACTTCGCCCTTCACCGAACGCTGCATGTCGGTGACTTCTTCGGGCCGTTCGTCGATCAGAAGCACGATCAGAAAAATTTCCGGATGATTGGCCGAGATCGCCTTGGCGATATTCTGCAGGATCACAGTCTTGCCGGTGCGGGGCTGGGCAGTGATCAATGCACGCTGGCCCATGCCCTGCGGCGCGACAATGTCGATGACCCGGCCGGTTTTGTCCTTGAGGGTAGGGTCGTCCAGCTCCATCTTCAGCCAGCGCGTCGGATAGAGCGGCGTCAGATTGTCGAAATGGACCTTGTGCTTGATCTGCTCGGGGTCTTCGAAATTGATGGTTGTGACTTTGAGCAGCGCGAAATAACGCTCGCCATCTTTGGGCGCGCGGATCGGGCCCTCGACGGTGTCGCCGGTGCGAAGGCCGAAGCGGCGGATCTGCGACGGTGAAACGTAAATATCGTCCGGGCCGGGCAGGTAGTTGGATTCCGGCGAGCGCAGGAAGCCAAAACCATCCTGCAAGGTTTCGACCACGCCCTGGCCCATGATCTCGACATCGCGTTCGGCGAGTTCCTTCAGGATCGCGAACAGCATGTCCTGCTTGCGCATCGAGGAGGCATTCTCGATTTCGAGTTCCTCGGCAAAAGCCAGCAGATCGGCGGGCTTTTTATTCTTGAGATCCTGCAGCTTCATCGCCTGCAGGCCTTCTTGTACGGTCATGAAAACACCTAGAGAGGGGATTGGTCCGATGAAACGGGCGGGCGGCCCTCGAAACGATTCATCGGGAATTGGTTGGGACCCGCACCGGCCATCTGGCCTTGAGCATTCGGCGAACCGACGCCGCACGGGTCTGAAGAACGGTCCCGTTATAGCCTGATTTGCAGTCTTTGCAAATTCCCCCTCCGGCCTTCGCATCTTGCTTTGGCGCTCCGGCTCGCGCCTACGCGCTGCAAGCGCTGCTACGTCGGGCACGCTGCCGCTACCGACCCTCCCCCACCAGCGCGCTGCGCGCGCGCAGGGGAGGCTGGGCACGGCCAAGACGCGCCAGTGTTATTGCGCATTCGGAGAGATCGAGCTTTTTATGAAAAAGGCTTAACCACGGCGAGGATGACAATAAAAATCATCAACACGGCGGGAATCTCGTTGAGGACACGGTAAAAATGTTCCGAGCGCGTGTTGCGATCCGCCTCGAAATCCCGCCAGCAGTGCACCAGAAAGCCGTGAATGCCGCTCAGTACGACAACCAGCGTAAACTTGATCCACAACCAGATGTCGAGATAGGCGCTGGTGAGCCAGGCCAGTAGCGGCCCCAGAATCCACACCGCGACCATCGACGGGTTCACAATTCCGCGCAGCAATTTGCGCTCCATCACCTTGAATCGCTCCGAGCTTTCGGACCCCGCTTTGGTCTGGGTGTGATAGACGAAAAGCCGCGGCAGATAGAGCATCCCCGCCATCCAGGTGATCACGAAAATAATATGGAAGGCGAGAATCCAGGGAATGTAATCCGCCAGCGCATTGCGAATGGAATCTTCCATCATCCCTCCAGATAACCGCAGCGGCCAAATTGCCGGGGACAGATCCGGCCCCCGGCGTCATTGACGCAACCGCCGTCCGCCAGCGCCTTTCTCACCAAACCCGCCAAGCCGTCGATGAAAGCCGCACCGGCGCTAACCGTGGCGGCGCGGCGATAATCCGGCACCCCCGCCTCGCGCGCAAGCTTACCATATTCGATATCGAGCTCCACCAGCGTCTCGGAATGTTCGCTGACAAAAGCGATCGGCACGACCACCACGCCCTTGCCGTCCTGCCCCGCGCGACGAATTTCCATATCGGTGGAAGGCTCCAGCCATTTCAATGGCCCGACCCGGCTCTGATAGCAAATATTCCAGTCCAGGTTTTTTATCCCCAGCGCATCCACAAGGGCGCCGGCGGTTTGCTCCACCTGCCATTGGTAGGGATCGCCACGCTCGATGGTACGCTTGGGCAGGCCATGGGCCGACAGAAGCAATCGATAGGAAATATCCGTGACGGGATTTTCCATCGCGGCGCGGATCTTTGCGGCGGCGGCGGCAATGAACCCGGCATTCGCGGGATAACAACAAACCCGCGTGCTGCGCGCGGCAAAACCCGCTTTGCGGGCCGCTCTGTCCCAATCCTTGAACGAGGAGGCGCTCGTGGTTGTCGAAAATTGCGGATAGAGCGGCAGCAACACGATCCGGTCCGGCGAAAATTGCCGCAGGGCTTGCGCCGCACCATCACTGAAGGGATACCAGCACCGCATCGCCACAACCGCCTTTGCCTCCAGATCCGGCCCGCGCAGCGCCGTCTCCAAAGCCCGGGCTTGCGCCTGGGTTTCCTCCAGGATCGGCGAGCGGCCACCGATATGAGCATAAATCAATTTCGCAAAAGGCGCGCGACGATGTGCGATAAAACGCGCCAGCGGTATTCGCACAATCGCCGGCAGCGAAATAATCGCAGGGTCCGAGAAAAGATTCCGCAGAAACGGTTCAACCGCTTCTGGGCTATCCGGTCCACCCAAATTGAAGAGAACAATCCCTAACTTCACAGTACACCTTCAAAACAAGACTCTTATAAGGAATGTTGTAGTTGATGTAAGGCCTGTGAGTTGTGGAAGTTTTGGTTGGTATCCGTTTCGTCTAGAGCTTTGGTTCAAAGGACTCAAGAGCTTGATGAAAAGAGGGCTGGGCAATTCTGTCCAGAATTCTTCGCCGGTTTTGGGAGATTGCGCACACCAATTCCCGATTTTGCGCTGTCCACAGGGGATGGGATTGGGCATAAGAGGCAATCGGTGGAACAGCAGGGACAGTTTGTGGAGAAAAAATTCCATATCCATCTTGTGTCGGACGCCACCGGTGAAACCCTCAATGCCATTGTCAATGCGGCGCTGGCCCAGTTCGAAGGCGTGGACGTTCAGGTCCATCCCTACTCGCTGGTGCGCAGCGAGCACCAGCTCCAGCGTTCGATCGATCATATCGCCATCAGTCCCGGGCTGGTTTTCTTTACCCTAGTCAATCCCCGGTTGCGGGAGATGCTGCTGACCCGGTGCGGGTCGCTGAATGTCACCTGTATCGACGTGATGGAGCGTCCGGTGATGGAGCTTTCCAAATTTCTTGGGATCACCGAAACCCATCGTCCCGGCGGACAGCATGAAGTGGATCAGCGCTATCTGGCCCGCATCGAGGCGCTCAATTTCACCATCCAGCACGATGACGGCCAGTCCTTGGATACCATCCATGAGGCCGAGGTCATTCTGGTGGGCGCCAGCCGCACCTCCAAAACACCGACCTGTGTTTATCTCGCCATTCGCGGCGTGCGCGCCGCCAATATTCCGCTGGTGCCGGGTCATTCCCTGCCGGCGCCGCTGACCGATGCCAAGGGGCCATTGATCGTCGGCCTCTGGGTCTCGCCAGACCGGCTGGTGCAGGTCCGGCGCAATCGCCTCACCAGCATGGGCGTGGAACGCGACACCAACTATATCGATCTCGACAGTGTGCGTGCCGAGATTGCGGTCACCCGCAAATTGTTTGAACAGCATGACTGGCCGCAGATAGACGTTTCGCGCCGCTCGATCGAGGAAACCGCGGCGGCGGTGATGAATCTGCTGAGCGATCGGCGGGAGAAGATCGCGTGAGCCGCCTGGTGCTCGCTTCGGCCAGTGCCAGCCGCAAGGCACTTCTCAGCGCCGCCGGAGTGGATTTCACGGTCGCGCCCGCCGATCTCAATGAACCCGCCTTGATGGACGATCTTATCGCCAAAGGCAGCACGGCCGACGCCATCGCCACGGCGCTGGCCGAGCAGAAAGCCGTGATGGTGTCCCGCCGCAGCCCCGGGGCAATCGTGCTGGGCGGCGATTCCGTGGTGGCGCTGGACCGGGACGTCATCAGCAAAAGCCATGACCTGGCGGCACTGCGTGCGCTTCTGCTCCGCCTCTCGGGCAGGACCCACCGGCTGATTTCCGCCGCGGCCTTGGCCCGGGACGGCAAGGTGATCTGGCAGCACACTGCCAGTGCCCTGATGACGGTACGAAGCTTGAGCGATGCTTTCCTTGACCGCTACCTGGAACAGGAAGGCGAGGCCCTGCTCGGTTCGGTGGGGGGCTATCATCTCGAAGGCTTGGGCGCCCAGCTGTTCGAAAGCGCCGAAGGCGATTACTTTTCCATCCTGGGACTGCCCTTGCTGCCGGTATTGGCGGCGTTGCGGGCGGAGGGATTGCTGCTGACATGACATTGACCGGCGCGGGAAAGATTGCAGGGGTGGTCGGCTGGCCGATCGCCCATTCGCTGTCGCCGGTGCTGCATGGCTATTGGCTCGACGAAATGAAGATCGATGGCGCGTTGGTGCCGCTGGCGGTAAGGCGGGAAGATTTCGCCCGCGTGATCCTGGCCTTGCGGCGCGCCGGGTTTAGCGGTGTCAATGTCACGGTGCCGCACAAGGAAGCGGCTTTTGCCCTGGCCGATTTCTGCGAGGCGACGGCAATAGCCGCCGGCGCGGCCAATCTTCTGATTTTCCATGACGATGGCCGCATCGAGGCCCGCAACACCGACACGATGGGATTGGCCGGATCCCTGGCCGAGGCGTTTGGTACACTCCAAGACCGCACGGTCGTGCTGTTGGGCGCGGGCGGCACGGCCCGGGCTGCCATTCTGGCGTTGAACAGTCTGGGCGCCGCCAAAATCCATATCCTCAATCGCCATGCGGACAAGGCGGCGCTGCTGGCGGCGGCGCTGCAACCGCTGGTCAAAAGCGCCCTCGCGCCGGGCGGAAATGAGGATTGGAGAAGCGCTGCCGCCGCCGCCGATCTTCTGGTTAATGCCACCAGCGCCGGCATGAAGGGCAATGCGCCGCTGTCACTTGATCTTGGCGCCTTGCGCGATGCCGCAACGGTGTTGGACATCGTCTACAATCCGCTCGAGACCGAGTTGCTGAAACAAGCCAAGGCGCGGGGCCACGCCGTCATCGACGGACTGGGTATGCTGATGCATCAGGCCGCGCCATCCTTCGAAGCGTTTTTCGGGATCAAGCCAAAGGTGACGCCGGGACTGCGCGCGCGGCTGATACAGGCGCTTCACCATGCCTAAGCCATTTGTCATTGGGCTGACCGGCTCGATCGGCATGGGCAAGAGCCAGACCGCCAAGCTGTTCGCTGCCGAAGGCATACCGGTGCACGATTCCGATGCCGCCGTCGCGCGGCTCTATGGCAAGGGCGGTGCGGCGGTTGAAGTGATAGACCGCGAATTTCCGGGCGTGGTAAAAGACGGCGCCGTGGACCGCGCCGCTCTGTCGGCCTTGGTGCTGGGCAATCCAGCCGCGCTGGGAAAACTGGAAGCGTTGGTCCATCCCTTGGTCACTGCGGAGCGGGGGAAATTCGCCAATGATGCGAACGCGCCCATCATCCTGTTCGACATCCCGCTGCTTTTCGAGACCGGCTTGAATGCACAGATGGACGCCGTGGTGGTGGCCAGCGCGCCGGAAGATGTGCAGCGCGCCCGGGTGATGGCGCGGCCCGGCATGACGGCGGAGAAGTTCCGCTCTGTGCTGGCGCGTCAAATGGACGACGCGCAAAAGCGTCAACAGGCGCATTATGTGGTGATGACCGACAAGGGCTTGGATCACGCCCGCGAACAGGTGAAAATGATCCTTGCGGATATCCGGACGAAACTTTCCCCCCATGCGTGAGATTGTCTTCGATACAGAAACCACCGGCTTCGAGCCAAGCGATGGCCATAGGGTGGTCGAAATCGGTCTGGTGGAACTGGACGATCATTTCCCCACCGGCCGCAGTTTGCAATTCTATCTGAATCCGGAACGCGATGTGCCGATCGAGTCACAGCGCATTCACGGCCTGTCGGCGGAATTTCTCAGCGACAAGCCGCTCTTCGCCGATGTGGTGGAGGAATTTCTCGAATTCGTCGGTGACGCGGTGCTGGTGATCCACAATGCCAGCTTCGACATGAAATTCATCAACGCCGAATTGACTCGGGTCGGCAAGACGCCGCTATCGATGGCGCGCACGGTGGACACGATCGAAATCGCCAAGCGCAAGATTCCTGGCGCGCGTTATTCGCTGGACGAACTCTGCAAGCGGTTCAGTATCGATCTGACGGCGCGCTCCAAGCATGGCGCGCTGTTGGATGCCGAACTGACCGCGCAGGTTTATCTGGAGCTGGTGGGCGGGCGCCAGCGGGGCTTGGCGCTGGCGCCGGTCGAAACCTTGTCTCAGATAAAAGACGATGACAGCGACCGCGCCCGGCAGCGGCCGGCGCCGCTTGGCCCCCGTATCACGGCGGAAGAAATCACCCGCCACGCGTCCTTTGTCGCCACCGAACTGGGCGAAGGCGCGATCTGGAAACTGACCGTCAATTAAAAACTAGGCTGTCCCGGCGGTCGGCTGTATCGCGGCCTGGCCCATCTTGGCCTGGTATAGCGCCACGAAATCGATCGGCTCGATCATCAACGGCGGCATGCCGCCGTCGCGCACGACATCGGCAATGATGCGGCGGGCGAAGGGAAACAGCATGTGCGGCGCCTGGATCAGCAGAATCGGCTGCATCGCCTCTTCGGGGATGTTCTGGAGGCGGAACAGGCCGGCATAGGCCAGTTCCAGCAGGAAGAGCTGGCGGTCGTCGCCCTTGGCATGGACCCGCAGCTTGAGTTCGACCTCGAAATGCGCATCGTCACCGCGGCGTGCCTGGACGTCGATGCCGAATTCGATCTGGGGCCGCTGCGTCAGGCCCGCGGGCGCGCCGGGATTCTCGAACGACAGATCCTTGATGTATTGGCCCACGACTTGGAAATTCGGGGCAGAGGGCGCCCCTTCGCCCGGGCCAGATGTTGCCGTTCCATCGCTGCTCATTGAAGATTTCCCACGGATCGCGGCTCGCGCGCTACCATGGCAGGGGGCCCCTGACAAGGAAAAGGCACAAAAACGGGCCTATCAGGCGCCTCACTTCTGGACCCGGCGGAGCCGCGGCGTTAGGGTCGGCCCATGTTAGGGCCCCTGAATATGCCGGATGTGCAGCTGATTGAAATCCTGATCGCGGCGATGGTCGCGGGCGTGGTTTTGTTTCGGCTTTATACCATCCTGGGCCGGCGTACCGGCCACGAGCCCCAGGACCGGCTCGCACCGTCTGCCGCCAGTTCCGCCCTGCGCCCGCCGCAGGACCGTGCCGCCGAGCCGCAGGCGCGTAGCCTGTTCGATATCCAGCTCGCCGACCCCAGCTTCGAGACCGGTCATTTTCTCAGCGGGGCGCGGACGGCCTACGAGATTATTCTCAAGGCATTTGCCACCGGCGACCGGGCCAGTCTGAAGCCGCTCCTGTCTGACGAAGTCTACAAGGCGTTCGATTCCGAAATCGCGGCCCGGGGCGCGGCACCGCCGGCAGAGATTTTGGCGGGCCTGACCGACGCGCGCATCACGGAAGCGGCCTTGGCGGGCCAGACCGCGGAAATCACCGTGTCGTTCCGCGCCCAATTCGCCAACCACGTTGCTGCCTCCGGCGGTCCCGCGCAACGCGATGTTACCGATATCTGGACTTTCGCGCGCCAGATCGGCGCCGCCAGTCCGACCTGGGTCCTGGTGGCCACCAGCGGCGCGCTGCCCTGAACCGCCGACTTGCTGCCCTACTGATCGCGGCGCTGCTGCTGGCGGCGTTGACTTGGTGGTGGCTCAGCCGTCCGGCGCCGCTTCTGGCCGCCGCCCAATTTTCCGATCTTCCCGGCTGGAACGCGGCGGATCTGAAGCCCGCGCTCGCCGCATTCCGCCGCAGCTGCACCGTCTTCGCAGGCAAACCTGAATCCGAAGCGATTGGCGGATATGCAGGGACCGCGGGTGACTGGCAAAAAATCTGCGCCCAAACCAATGATGACGCGCGGGAATTCTTCGAGAAGAATTTCACACCTTACGCCTTCGGTACCGACGGACTATTTACCGGCTATTACGAGCCGGAGATTTTGGGCAGCCGCAACCGGCATGGCGGCTATCAGACGCCGGTTTATGGTTTGCCCACCGATCTGATCCGGGTCGATCTCGGCGCGTTCACCCCCCAATACAAAGGCGAACATATTTCCGGGCGGCTGGACGGTCAGCGGCTGGTTCCCTATTCGAACCGCGCTGAGATCGATGCCAATGGCCTTTCCGCCGCCAAAATCCTGTTCTGGTGCGACGATCCGGTGGCGCTGTTCTTCCTGCAGATCCAAGGATCGGGCCGGGCGCGCTTCGACGACGGAACCATGGCGCGCATCGCCTTTGCCGGGGAAAATGGCCGGCCCTATACGGCGATTGGCCGGGTGTTGCTGGCAGGCGGGCAACTGGCGCGCGACAAAATATCGCTGGCCAGCATTCGCGGCTGGCTGAAGTCCAATCCCAAACTGGCCCAGGGCGTGATGGAGGCCGACCAATCTTTTATTTTCTTCCAGGAAGCGCCCTTGGGCGACACCGCGTTGGGCAGCCCTGGCGTCGAAGGCGTGCCGCTGACCCCGTTGGGCAGCATGGCGATCGATCTGCGGAAAAATGCCTTGGGGGCGCCATACTATGTCGCCGCCGATCCGGTGCGGGGATTGCTGATTGCGCAGGATACCGGCGGCGCCATTCGCGGTGCGGTACGCGGCGATGTCTTTTTCGGCTTTGGCGCCGAGGCGCAAGCGCTAGCGGGCGGAATGAAATCACAGGGACGCCTCTATGTGCTTCTGCCCAACGCGGTGGCGGCGCGGCTGGGCAAAACCTTCGCACCATGAAACGCAAGACCACCGAAGAAGAGCGGGCGCTTTTCAGGAAGCATATTGATGAGGCGCGCCCTTTGAAGGCTGCCGCGCCGAAATCCAAGAAACCTGCCCCCGGCCTGCCCGTCGCAAAGCGCATGGAAGAGACCAAGAAGAAGCTGGACGGCAATACGGCGGAGAAACTACGCCGCGGCCAGCTCGCGCCGGGTGCGCGCATCGACTTGCACGGCCTGACGGAAGCGGCAGCGCATGGCGCGCTGCTGTCTTTTCTTTCTGGCGCGCGGGCCCGCGGCATCCGGTTGGTGCTGGTCATCACCGGGGTCGGCAATCCGAAAGACCAGGACAGCGCCGAGTGGATGCGCTCGCGTTACGGAATCCTGAAGGGGATGGTGCCGCGCTGGCTGAACGAAAAACGATTCGCGCTGTTGAGTTCAGGATCGGCGCCCGCCCATCGCCGGCATGGCGGTGATGGTGCGCTCTATGTCTATCTGCGGAAAAAGGGATAGAGCGGCGGGCAACCCGACGGCAGCTAGATAAGCCCGGTTTTGACGGCAAGTTCCTTAAGCGATGTCTCGGGCCTGGCGCCGTAATGGGAAATGATTTCCGCGGCGGCCAACGCTCCCAGCTTTCCGCAATCGGCCAAATCCTTTTCGTGAGTCAAGCCATAAAGGAACCCCGCCGCGAACAGATCGCCCGCACCGGTGGTGTCCATCACCTTGGAGACGGGCGCGGCGGGCACGGTATGGACTTGCGAGCCCTTGACGATCACACAACCCTGGGACGACCGGGTGATGGCGGCAAGCCCGCCCCAGCCCTTCATCCGCTCGATCACCACATCGAAGTCCTCGGTCTCGAACAATGATTTGGCTTCGCCCTCGTTGGCGAAAAGAATATCCAGCCTATGCTGCATCAGCTCCAGGAACTCATCGCGAAACCGGCCGACGCAAAAACTGTCGGACAGCGACAACGCCACCTGCGCGCCGGATTTCCTGGCGGCTTGCATGGCTTTGCGCGAGGCGTCCTTGGCATCATCGGTGTCCCAGAGATAGCCCTCGATATAGAGAATCTTCGCCGCCGCGATTTCACCGACATCGACATCGTCCGGGGTCATTTCGCGGCAGGCGCCCAGATAGGTATTCATACTGCGCTGCCCATCCGGCGTCACCGCGATCATCGACGAGGCCGTGGACGATCCGTCCGCCGCAGGCGCGGTGGTGTATTCGACGCCCAGCGACTTCAGGCTTTCGCTGAACCGCGCGCCCAACACATCGTCGCGCACCTTGCCGAGAAAGACGGCGCTGCCGCCCAGCGAGGCAATGCCCGCCATGGTGTTGGCGGCGCTGCCGCCGGCAGCCTGCATGCTGCCGGTCAGGGCTTTGTGCAATTCCTCGGCGCGAAATTCGTCGACCAAGGTCATCACGCCCTTGGCGATGCCATGTTTCAGAAGGAATTGATCGTCCACGGCCGCGATCACATCCATGATCGCATTGCCCAGGCCCGCGACATCGTATTTTTGCGGCATGCTGTCTCCGAATGGCGCTATAACCAAAGCCATTACGGGACGGATGCGATGTTCGCAAGCATGGGCCGCGCCGCGCTGCTGATTTTCGATCCCGCCCTTGCCGGAATTGCGGTCAAGGCCCTGTTTCTCACCATCCTGCTATTCGCGGCCGGCTTGGGGCTCGGCGAATACGCCCTGTCCCTGCTGCCCGCGCTGGGCAGCCCGGTGGTGAACCGGTTGCTGGAATTGCTGACGCCGCTCCTGTTCCTGTTCGCGGGCGTGGTGCTGGGTCCGCCGGTGGCGGCGCTGTTCGCCTCGCTGTTCCTGGATCAGATCGCAGCCCGCATCGAGGCCCGGGACTATCCCGCCATGGTGGCGCGGCCTTCGTCTTTCGCGGCCAGCATGCGGGCCGGGCTGAAGCTCACAGCGCTGGTGATCGGCGTCGATCTGGTTTTGCTGCCTGTCGATCTGGGCCTGCCAGGTCTGGGCGAGTTGCTGAGCCTTGCCGCCAATGGCTGGCTCTTGGGGCGGGAATTTTTCGAGCTGGCGGCCCTGCGCCATCTGGGTCTTCCCGAAACCGAAACGCTGCGCCGCCGGAACAATGGCGCGATATGGGCTGGCGGCACTTTGATCGCGCTGGCCAGCATGGTTCCACTGCTTAATCTCGCCGCGCCCTTGTTTGGAACCGCGATGATGGTGCATCTGTTCCATCGAGTCGCGGCACGGACCAAAGCGTGAGAAAATTCCCTGCCATCCTGTCACTGCTGTTGTTCGCCGGTTGCGCCGCACAGCCGCGCCCGCCGGTTGCAGCGCCGCCGCCGGCAAACACGGTGCCGATTCCACCGCCACCGCCCAAGGGCGAACCGGATCTCTTCACCGGCATCCAGGCGCCACAATTGCAGGCTCTGATGGGCGCGCCGGTCTTTACCCGCAAGGACGGCGCCACCGAAATTTGGCGCTATGACAATGCGTCTTGCCATGCCTTCTTTTTCCTGACCGGAGCGCCGGCCAAGGTCCAGCATGTCGAGACCTTGCCGCGCGGCAAGGCCAGCGCCGCCGATCCGGAGTGTCTCACCGCTTTGCGGTCTTCCTCGAAGCCGTCTTGAGCCTGGGTTTCTCCGGCCGGGCTTCGCGGAGCGCGGCCCCGCGAAGTGTGGAGCGGTTCGCGTCGGGCCGCGCGGCCATCAAATGAGTCTTGTCCGGAAAATTGCACAGATCGCGCACCACACAGGTTGGGCACAAGGGCTTGCGCGCCACGCAAGTGTAGCGCCCGTGCAGAATCAGCCAGTGATGGGCATGCAGCCGGTATTTGTCCGGCACCCGCTTTTCCAGGCCCAGTTCCACCGCCAGCACATCCTTGCCCGGCGCCAAGCCGGTGCGGTTGGAAACGCGGAAGATATGCGTGTCGACCGCGATGGTGGGCTCGCCGAACGCGACATTCAGCACCACATTGGCGGTCTTGCGGCCGACACCCGGCAATTCCTCCAGCGCGGCGCGATCTTTCGGCACCATGCTGCCATGCTTCTCGATCAGGATCCTGGACAAGGCGATCACATTCTTCGCCTTGCCGCGATAAAGTCCAATGGTCTTGATGGCGTCGGTGAGTTTGGCCTCACCCAGCGCCAGCATCTTTTCCGGCGTGTCGACGGTCTCGAACAAAGGCTCCGTCGCCTTGTTGACCGATTTGTCGGTGGCCTGCGCCGACAGCGCGACAGCCACCAGCAAGGTGTAGGGGTTTTTGTATTGCAGCGCGGTTTTCGGATCGGGAATATGCTTCTTGAGACGCGCGAAGAACTCTTCGATTTCCTCGCGCTTCAGAAGCTTGACCATTACAGGCCCAGAACGTCCGTCATTCCATAAAGACCGGGCTTCTTGCCCTGTCCCCAGCGCGCCGCCGCCAGCGCGCCGCGCGCGAAAATCGAACGGTCCTCCGCCGAATGTGACAGCATAATGCGTTCGCCCGGACCCGCCAGGAATACCTGATGTTCGCCTACCACCGTGCCGCCGCGCAGCGAGGCAAAGCCGATGGCGCCGTCATTGCGCGCCCCGGTCTCGCCATCGCGCCCGCGCACGGAATTTTTCTGCAGCGACACCTCGCGGCCCCTGGCCGCCGCCGCGCCCAGCAGCAAGGCGGTACCTGACGGCGCATCCACTTTCATCTTGTGGTGCATTTCCAATATCTCGACATCATAGTCGGGCAGCGCCTTGGCCGCGCGTTCCACCAGCGCCGCCAGCAGATTGACACCCAGACTCATATTGCCGGACTTGACGATCACGGCATGGCGCGCCGCCGCTTGAATGCGGGTTTCATGCTCTGGCGCGAAACCGGTGGTGCCGATGACATGGACGATGCGCGCCTGGGCGGCCAGGTCCGCCAGCATCAGCGACACCATCGGCCGGGTGAAATCCAGTATCGCTTGGGCCTCGGCGATCAAGGGCAGCGGATCTGCGGTCAGCTTGACGCCGTTGGGCGCCAGCCCTGCCAGTTGGCCCGCGTCGCGGCCCAGATCCGGATGACCTTCGGCTTCCAGCGCTCCCGACAGCACCAAGCCGGGCGCCTGCGCGATTTCGCGCACCAAGGTGCGGCCCATCCGGCCAGAAGCGCCGGCGACAACGATGTTGATGTCCGCCATGGCCTTTACGCCTTGGTATCGATCGGGGCCGGTGTCTCGCCGCGCCGCGCCACGGTGACCATGGCAGGACGCAACAACCGGTCGCCGATCATGTAGCCGGATTGCACCACATCGACGATGCTGCCGGCGGGCTTGCCATTGCCCGGCACTTCGGCGATCGCCTGGTGCAGATTGGGATCGAACTTGCCGTCCTCGGTCGAGACCGGTTTGACGCCATGCCGTTCCAGCGTGGCGAGCAATTGCCGGTCGGTGGCTTCGACGCCGTCCAGCACCGCTTTCACTTGCGGGTCGGCGGCGGCGCGCACGTCCGGCGGACAGGCGGCCAAGGCGCGGGAGAAATTGTCGGCGATGGCAACCATGTCGCGGGCAAATTTGGTGATGCCGTAAAGTTCGCTTTCCCTTTTCTCGCGCTCGGCGCGGCGGCGGATATTCTCCGCCTCTGCCAAAGCGCGTAGCCGCTGGTCGCGCAAGGTCTCCACTTCCGCCTTCAGCACGGCGATGGGATCGGGCGCGGGTTCCGCGATCCGGGCCTCGGGCATTTCCTGTTCGGTTTCTTCGTTCATGGGCATTCCTTAAATGCTAACCCAGCAATCGTCCAATGACTTTGGCGGTGTGATCCACCATCGGAATGATGCGTCCGTAATTCAAGCGGGTAGGACCCAAAACGCCGATCACGCCCACGATCTTGCCCGCCGCATTGGCATAGGGCGCGGCCACGATGGAAGAGCCCGACAGGGAAAATAACCGGTTCTCCGAGCCGATGAAGATCCGCACCCCATCTCCCTCCTTGGCGAGTTCCAGCAGCCGGATCAGATCGGCCTTACGCTCGATATCGTCGAACAGGGTCCGGATGCGCTCGATATCGGCCTGGGCTTCCACGGAATCGAGCAGATGCGCGGTTCCCCGCACGATCAGCACTTTGTCATTGATGCCGCCGGGCTGGGCCATGGTGGCCAGGCCGGCGGACACGATCTTGGCGGTGAGGGAATCGAGCATGGCGCGTTCGCTTTCCAGCTCGGCCAGGATTTCGGCCCGCGCCGTGTCGATGCTGCGGCCGGTCAGCCGCGCGTTGAGATAATTGGAAGCTTCCACCAGCGCCGAATTGGGCAGGCCCGGCGGTGTGTCGATGACGCGGTTTTCCACCTGGCCGTCTTCGCTGACCATGATCACCAGCGCCTTGCCGGGCCCGACCTGGACGAATTCGACATGTTTGAGCGCCGCCGCGTCCTGCTTGTCGGTTACCATCAGGCCGGCGCAGCGCGAAAGGCCGGACAAAAGACTGGTCGCCTGGGTCAGTACGTCTTCCAGGCGCTGGCCGCTGCCCATCATGCGCGCTTCGATCATGCGGCGCTCCTGCGGCTCCAGGTCGCCCACTTCCAGCAGCCCGTCCACGAATAGGCGCAGGCCTTTTTCCGTCGGCACCCGCCCGGCGCTGGTGTGGGGGGCATAAAGCAGGCCCAGGGCTTCCAGGTCCGCCATCACATTGCGGATCGATGCCGGCGACAGAGCCAGCGGCAGACGGTGGGACAGGGTCCGCGACCCCACCGGCTCGCCCGACGCCAGGAAAGCCTCCACCAGATGGCGGAAGACTTCGCGCGGGCGCTCGCTGAGCGTGGGATAAGTGAGGCGGGAGCCGAACGATTCCAAGTATAAGCCTTTGATAAATAACGATTATACTTCTGGTCCGCGGCCGCATTGGACGCGCCGCGGCAAAGCGTCTAGGTAACCGCCCCGGTTCACCTCTTCAAGATATACGGCCCCATGCGCCTCTCCAACCGCAGCTTCGATTCTCTTCGCGCCGTCAAGCTGGAACCGGGCGCGGCCCTGCATGCGGAAGGGTCCTGCCTGGTCAAATTCGGCAATACCCATGTGCTGGTCACCGCCAGCCTGGAAGAAAAGGCGCCGCCCTTCCTCAAGGGTTCGGGCAAGGGCTGGGTGACGGCCGAATACGGCATGCTGCCACGCTCGACCCATGATCGCATGCGGCGCGAAGCGGCGGCGGGAAAACAATCGGGCCGCACCCAGGAAATCCAGCGCCTGGTGGGACGCTCCCTGCGCGCGGTGTGCGACATGACGGCGCTGGGCGAACGCCAGATCGTGATCGATTGCGATGTGCTGCAGGCCGATGGCGGCACCCGCACCGCCGCCATCACCGGCGGTTATGTCGCGCTCGCCCAATGCGCGGCCTTCATGCAGAAGACCGGACTGATCAAGACGCCAATCTTGAAGGAGCATGTCGCGGCGGTAAGCTGCGGCATCATCAAGGGCGAAGCGATGCTCGATCTGGATTACAGCGAAGATTCCACCGCCGAGACCGACGCCAATTTCGTGCTGACCGGCGCGGGCGGGTTGGTGGAAATCCAGGGCACCGCCGAAGGCGCCCCCTTCAGCGAAGAACAGCTGGCGCAATTGCTCCGCCTGGCGCGCAAGGGCATCGGCGAGCTGGTCGAGTTGCAGAAGCAGGCGCTGCGGTGAAGCTGCCGCGCGGCAGCATCCTGATCGTCGCCAGCCACAATCCCGGCAAGGTGCGTGAGATCAAGGCGCTGCTGGGCCCGCATGGCATCGAACCCCGTGGCGCCGCCGAGCTGCATCTGCCGGAACCGGAAGAGACCGGGTTAACCTTTGCCGCCAATGCCGAACTGAAAGCGCGCGCTGCCGCCGATGCCGGGCATCATCCCGCCTTGGCCGATGATTCGGGCCTTTGGGTCAATGCCTTGAATGGCGATCCCGGCATCCATTCGGCGCGCTGGGCCGGGCCCACCAAAGATTTCCGCATCGCCATGGCGCGGATCGAGCGCGAATTGCTGGAGAAGAAGGCGCATGATTTCTCCGCCAAATTCGTCTGCGCCCTTTCGCTCGCCATGCCCCATGGTGAAATCCAGACCTTTGAGGGTGAGGTCCATGGTCATCTCACCTTTCCGCCGCGCGGCACGCACGGCTTCGGCTATGACCCCATCTTCATTCCCACTGGCCACGATCAGACTTTCGGCGAGATCGATCCGCATCTGAAAAACGCCATGAGCCATCGCGCACGGGCATTTGAAAAGCTCCTGCACAGCGGCATCCTGGCGGAATCCTTTTAAAGAAGATGGCGTTCGGGATTTACGTCCACTGGCCATTCTGCGCCGCCAAATGCCCCTATTGCGACTTCAACAGCCATGTCCGCACCGCCATCGATGAAAGCGGCTGGGTCGACGCCATCGCGCGCGAATTGGATTGGGTCGCGCGCGAACAGGGCGATGACCGCCCCATCGTCGAAACGATATTTTTTGGTGGCGGCACGCCGTCCTTGATGCAGGGACGCTCCACCGGGAAAATTCTGGAAAAGATTTCGCGGCTTTGGCGGCTTGCCAATGGTGTCGAAGTGACCTTGGAAGCCAATCCCGCCAGCGCCGATGCAGCGCGCTTTGCCGATTATCGCGCCGCCGGCGTCAACCGTTTGTCGTTGGGCATGCAAGCGTTGAACGATGCCGACCTGAAGTTTCTGGGTCGATTGCACAACGCCGAAGAGGCCAAGGCGGCGCTTGGCCTGGCGATGAAGAATTTCGATCGCGTTTCGCTGGACCTGATCTATGCGCGGCCGGGCCAGAGCGACGCGCAATGGCGCACGGAGTTGAAGCAGGCACTGGCTTTCGGCACCGATCATTTGTCGCTTTATCAGCTCACCATCGAGCCGCAAACGCCGTTTGCATTGCTGCACAGAAACGGCCAGCTCAAAATCCCCGATGACGATCTGGCGGCGGGATTGTATGAGACCACGCAGGAGTTGACCGAAGCGGCCGGCCTGCCGGCCTATGAAATCTCCAACCACGCGCGCCCGGGATCGCAGAGCCGCCACAATTTGATCTATTGGCGCTATGGTGATTATGCCGGCGTCGGACCGGGCGCGCATGGCCGCCTGATGCTGGGGGGCAAACGCGTCGCCACGGCCACGGTACGCCTGCCGGAACGCTGGCGCGATGCGGTCGCGAAAGGCGAAAGCGCCTTCGCGGATTTCACATCGATCGACGATGCCGATGCGGCACGCGAACATCTGCTGATGAATCTGCGCCTGGCGGAGGGCATCGATCTTGCTGGCTATCAATCGCGCTGGAGCACACGCCCGTCAGCCGAAAAAATTGCGCCGCTGATCGAACAGGGCTTGCTTCGCCAGGACGGCGAAATCCTTGCCGCCACGCCGCAAGGGCGTCTGGTGCTCAACGCCGTCATCGCGGCGCTGCTGAACTAAGGTTCGCATTCCAGTGCGAAGTTGAAGCTACATTGTCATGGCCCGCCACCCCAGTCCGCGCAAAGCGCGGCCGGAGCGTAAACTCCGTGCGGGCCATCCAGTTGAGCGGCGCTCCACACTGGCAAGTGAGTTTGCCTCACCTGGATGGCCCGCATTTGCGGGCCATGACAGCAGCGCATCAATTTCTTGAAATACGTTTCTAAAAGCTTTGCGCCTGGAAAGTGCGCGGCGCGGGGCTGACGACATGAAAGCCGTCGGGCTGGACTTCCAGCACCGCAAGGCCGCGCTCCGAGGTGCCATCGGCATTGAAGCGGAAGATGCCGTTGACGCCGCCAAAGCCGTTGGGATCCATCAGCGCGGCGTTGGTGAAACGGTGATAGGGCGTGCCGGTGGACAAAAGAGCCACCAGGGTCACCGCGTCATAAGCCAGCGACGCCAGTTGCGGCGGCGCCGCGCCATAGGTCGCGCGATATTTTTCATTGAAGGCTTCATCGGCATTGGGCTCTGGCGCAGCGAACCAACCGCCGGTCAAGGTCTGCTCCTTGACCACACTGGCATCGTCCCAAAGTCCGGTGCCCAGCAATTTCACCTTGGCGGGGTCCAGGCCGTTGAAAGCCAGCGACGGCGCGATGGCGCGCAGCACACTGCCGCCTTGGGCGATCATCACGGCATCGGCGCTGCCTTTGGCGATGGTCGTGGCGGGCGCCATCACCGTGGCGGAATTGGGCGCGAAATGCTCGATATCCACCGAAGTCGCCCCGGCACTTTTCACGACATCGGTGAAGGCGCCGGCGATGACATCGCCATAGGCCGTCTCGGGCACCATCGCGGCGAATTTGTGATGGCCCTGCGATACCGCATAGCTCACCACGCGCTTGACTTCGCTTTGCGGCAGGAAGGAGAGCAGGTAAACGCCGTTGCCCGCCACACTGCGCTCGGTCGAGAAGGCCAGCACCGGCACGCCGCGATCGCGCGCGAGCGGCGCGATGGCCGAGACCGAAGGCCCGAACAAGGGCCCAATGATGATCTCCGCGCCCTGGCCAAGAAGCTTGAGCGCGGCGCCGCCGGCCGCATCCGGGGTGGCGCCTTCATCGGCGGTAATCAGAAGGACGTCGCGGTTGCCGCCGTCGAACACCGCCAGCTCCGCTGCCTTCAGCATCGCCGCCGCCAGATTGCGGGTGCCGGACGTGGAGCTTGAGAAAGGCAGAATGATGCCCACCCGCACCGGAACGGAACCGGGCGCATTGTTGGGCAGGCGCAGATAGGCGGGTTGATCCCGGTCCAGCGGATTGCCGGCCACGGGCGGCAGGGGCACCACCACTTTGGGCGGCGGCGGTGGTGGCGGGGGCGTGCAGGCACTCACCGCTATCGCGGTCGCGCCGAGGATGGCACAAAGGCGGCCCCAACGGACCTTCGGGCGGAATGAAGCAGCGCGGATCATCAAAGACTTCCCAGGAAGGCCAGCAGCGGCAGGGCGACATTAAAACGCGCGCCGCCGCCGGTAAACCGCAACATCTGGGCGATTTGAAGGAGGGGCTGGCCTCCGGTCTTTACGTCACCGCCACGCCCATCGGCAATGCCCGCGACATCACGCTGCGGGCGCTGGACGTGCTGAAGGCCGTGGACCTCATCGCCGCCGAGGACACCCGCGTCACCGCCAAGCTGCTCGCCATCCACGGCATTTCCAAACCGCTGATGGCTTATAACGATCACAATGCCGCCCGCGAGCGGCCGCGGCTGCTTGGCCGGCTGCGCGATGGCGCGCGCATCGCCCTGGTCAGCGATGCGGGGACGCCGCTGGTGAGCGATCCCGGCTTCAAGCTGGTGCGGGCCGCGATCGAAGAGGGATTGCCGGTCCACGCCCTGCCGGGCGCCTCGGCGGCGTTGACCGGGCTGGTGCTGTCGGGCCTGCCGTCGGATCGCTTCCTGTTCGCCGGATTCCTGCCCGCCAAGGCCGGGGAGCGCCAGACCGCATTGGAGGAATTGAAGAGCATTCGCGCCACTCTGATCTTTTTCGAGTCCGGCCCGCGCTTGGCGCAAAGTCTGCGGCAGATGG
Source organism: uncultured Alphaproteobacteria bacterium (assembly GCA_903897605.1). Classification (GTDB taxonomy): domain Bacteria; phylum Pseudomonadota; class Alphaproteobacteria; order Micropepsales; family Micropepsaceae; genus Rhizomicrobium. Next base: position 61,859 of record CAIUCH010000031.1, on the reverse strand, counting down.
CGGACATATTGGGCGTGCGCAGTGGCGCGGTGGCGCGCGAAATGACGAAATTCCATGAAGAGGTGCGGCGCGGCACCTTGGCCGATCTGGCATCGGCTTATGAAAAAGAGGCGGCGCCAAAGGGTGAAGTCACCTTGCTGGTATCGCCGCCGCATGCCGCCGAGACCGATTTCGTGGCGGTGGATGCGGCGTTGACGGCGGCGTTGGCTTTCATGCCGCTCAAGCCCGCCTCCGAGATGATCGCGGACCTGACCGGCGTTTCGCGCAAGGCGGTCTATGCAAGGGGCCTCGAGAAGAAGAATGGCTGACCGCAGACAGGCGGAGGCGCGCGGACATCGCGGCGAAGCCCTTGCGGCCTGGTGGCTGCGGCTCAAGGGCCATCGCATTCTGGGCCGGCGCGTCAAGACCCATGCCGGCGAGATCGACTTGGTGACGCTTTGTCCCTTCGGGCCGGTCTGTTTTATCGAGGTGAAGGCGCGGGGCCAGGCACGCGATGCCGCAGAAGCGGTGACGCCGGAGCAGCGGACTCGCATTGCCCGGGCGGCCTCCCTATATCTTGCGTCCCGGCCTGCCTTGGCGCGGCGCGGGGCACGGTTTGACATTGTCACGATTGCCGGAATCCCCAGACATTTGCGGGATGCCTGGCGAATAGATGGGTGAACGCATGACGTTGACGGTCGCGATCCAGATGGACCCGATCGAGAAGATCGATATTGGCGGCGATTCCTCCTTTGCACTGGCGCTGGAAGCGCAGGCACGGGGTCATGGCCTTTTATATTATGGCCCGCGCGATCTCTCCTACGGCGAAGGCAAGGTGACGGCGCGGGTGAGGCCGCTCAATGTCCGCGCCGTGAAGGGCGATCATTTCGCGCTGGGCGAAGCCTTTGTCTACGATCTGTCCGCCGCCGACGTGGTGCTGATGCGCCAGGATCCACCCTTCGACATGGCCTATATCTCGGCGACCCACATTTTGGAGCGCATCCATCCCAAGACCCTGGTGGTCAACAATCCGCGCGAAGTGCGCAACGCGCCGGAAAAACTTTTCGTCACCGAATTCGCCGATTTTATTCCCCCGACCCTGATCACCAGCGACCCGCGTGAAGTGCGCGATTTCCGCGATCGTCACAAGGAAATCATCATCAAGCCGCTTTACGGCAATGGCGGCACCGGCGTCTTCCGCATCGGTCCGGGGGACGAGAATCTGGGCTCGCTGCTGGAAATGTTCACCCAGTTCTATCGCGAGCCGGTGATTGTGCAGCGTTATCTGCCGGAAGTCCGCAAGGGTGACAAGCGCATCATCCTGGTGGACGGAGAATTCGCCGGCGCCATCAACCGGGTGCCCGCGGCCGGTGAGTCGCGCTCCAACATGCATGTCGGCGGGCGTCCGGAAAAAACAGAGTTGACGGCGCGCGAGCGCGACATCTGCGCCGCCATCGGCCCGGAGCTGAAACGCCGCGGCTTGATCTTCACCGGCATCGACGTGATCGGCGACTATATGACCGAGATCAACGTGACCTCGCCCACCGGCGTCCAGGAAGTCAAACGGTTCGGCGGCGCCGATATCGCCAAGCTGGTGTGGGATTCCATCCAGGCCAAGGTGTCAGCATGATCGCCGTCCGCAGATCCGCCGAGCGCGGAACCACCAAGATCGACTGGCTTGATTCCAAGCACAGTTTCTCGTTCGGCGAATATTACGATCCGGCTTTTGAAAGTTTTGGCGCGCTACGAGTGATCAACGAGGATTGGATCCGGGGCGGCGCCGGTTTTCCGCCCCATCCGCATCGCGACATGGAGATCGTCACGTATCTTCTGGAAGGCGCGCTGCAGCACAAGGATTCCAGTGGTGGCGGCGGCGTCATCCGGCCCGGTGAGATCCAGCGCATGAGCGCAGGCTCCGGCGTGGTTCACGCCGAATTCAATGCCAGCCGCGACCGCGATTGTCACCTCCTGCAAATCTGGATCATGCCGTCTCGCCGTGGCCTCGCGCCGTCCTATGAACAGAAGGCGATCGACCTCAAGGCGGTGGCCAACAAATTCGCCCGCATCGCCGGACCGGACCCGCAGCCGAATGAAGTCCGTCTGGTGCAGGATGCGGAAATCTGGGCTGCCAGGCTGGACGCCGATATCGAAGCCATCCATCTCTTGTCTCCGGGACGGCGCGCCTGGATCCAGGTGGCCAAAGGCGAAGTCAGCATCGGCGAGGAAACCTTGAAGGCGGGCGATGGCGCTGCCGTGACCGATCAGGACCAGATCGCGCTCCGCTCGCGGACCGAAGCTGAAGTGTTGTTGTTTGATTTGGCTTGACCTGTTGACTCGCCATGGCCGGGCTTGACCCGGCCATCCAGGATCAGCGGTTCCATCCTTCCAGAAGGTCATCCCAGTTCGGATTGTGTTTTTCGATCAGGGCAATTTTCCATGCCCGTTTCCAGCGCTTCAGATTGGTCTCGCGGCGAATGGCATCCACATACAGCGGATATTCCTCGAAATAAACCAAGCGATAAACACCATAACGTTTTACGAAAGCGGAGGCGGTTGCATTCCGGTGTTCCTGCATGCGCCTCAAAAGATCTGAAGTGACGCCGACATAGAGCGTGCCGTTTCTTTTGCTTGCCAGGGCGTAGACAATGCCTTTGGACATTGCACCAGTTTGGAAAACTGGATGGGCGGGTCAAGCCCGCCCATGGTGAAAGAAAGAAGGTTACTTCACCAAACCGAACCGGCTCTTGTACCGCGCGTCGATGCCCGAGAGCGGGAAGTAGATGAAGACGTCGGTGGTGCAGAATTGCCGGTCGATCACCGCGCCGTCGCCGATGCAGCAACCCGCCCGCACATAGCCCTTGAGCAGCGGCGGCAGGCTGCGCAATCCCTCACGCGCCTCGATGGCGTCCTTGGGAATGCGGTTCATGTCCACATACAGTTCCGGCCGCGCCCGCACGCGCAGATTTTCCGGCATGGCATGGAAGTGATGCAGATAGGATAGCGGCAGGGCGTCGGGATCGGTGCCCGCCAGGCTGGCGCAACCGAACATCAAGTCGATGTCGAAGCGCGCGACATAGGCCATCAAGCCTTTCCACAATAACTGCATGGTGCCGGGGCGGGCGCGATAGCTTTTCAGCACACAGGAACGGCCCAGCTCCAGGAACTTGGTGTGTGCCGGCAGGCCGCTCAGCATCGGGGCAATGTCATATTCACTAGCGGTGTAAAAGCCACCGGCCCGAGCCGCGTCTTTCTCGCGGGTCAGCCGATAGGTCGCCACCACCAGCGGCTGACCGTCCTCGCCATGGGCTTCGCGGTCCACCACCAGAAGGTGGTCGCAGACATCGTCATATTTATCGAAGTCGCGTCCCGCATCGCGCATCTGGGGCGAGGGGATCGCATTCATCTCTTCATAGAAAACGGAATAGCGAAGCCGCTGCGCCAGTTCGACTTCGTGATCGGTCTCGGCCAGGCGCACTTCCAGCGCGCCCGAGACAGCCAGAACCGGCCACTGCTCGGCGCGACCTTCGAAAGGTCCAGCTTCATAAATATTGACCACGCGATTCCCTTTTTGGGCGCTGTCTGCGCAGTGGCATAGGCCCCTTCTGCGACAGATTTATAATCTAGCCCAACGGGTTGGGCGCGCGCAATCGATTGTGACAGTCGGGGTTAAGCGGGGTTTTGGCGCCGCGTCAGAAGCCAGAACAAGGCCAGCGATGGAGCCGCGACGGCGCCGCAGCCCACAAAAAACAGGGCATAGGCCGTCAGTAGCCCGAAATGAGACGAAAGCGCTTCAACCATCGCGCCCGAGAAGCCCTTGAGGAGCTTGCCTGCCAAGGCATAGGTCGAGGACAAAAGCGCATATTGGCTGGCGGTATATCCCAGACTGGTGACGCTCGACATATAAGCAACAAGCGTGACCCCCGCGACACTGATCGAGAAATCGTCCAACACCATCACCGCCGTGAACAGTCCGACATTGGGGCCGCTAAAGCTAAGAAGCGCGAAGGCGGCAATGCCGATCGCTTGCAGCACACCGCCCAGCAGCAGGGCGCGCATGTAACCAAGCCGCAGGGAAAAAAATCCGCCCGCCGCGATACCGGCGAAGATGGCGGCCAGGCCGGCGGTGCCGCGCACCACGCCGATAAGGTCCTTGCTGAGGCCGATGTCGTGATAGAAGGGATTGAGCATCGGGCCGCGAATAAAATCGGGCAACCGGTAGAAACTGATCGCCAGCAGCATCACCAACGCCGCCGGTCCATGGGTCTTGAAGAAGACGATAAAAGGTCCTGCCACGGCATCAAAGAAACCGCGCACCGTCCAGAGCGGCTTTTCCGCCTCCTTGCGCGCCAGCGCATTTTCCGCGCCGACCGGTTCATCCGCGACGATGCTGGCAATCAGCCCGACCGCCATGCCGATCCCGCAGAGTGTATATGATAGCGGCCATCCCAGATGCTGCGCCGACACCAGGATCAGCGAGTCGGTGCAGAGCATGGCGACGCGATAACTCAGCTGGTACGCCGAAGTGAGAAGCCCCAGCTCATCGGCATCGGCGGCAATTTCGATCCGCCAGGCCGAGATGGCGATATCCTGCGTGGCGGAGGAAAAGGCCACCAGCAGGGCAAAGGCGCCCAGTATGCCCAGGCCATAGCGCGTGCCCACGAACGCCATGGCGAACAGCCCCGCCGCAACGAATATCTGCGACAGCAGCATCCAGTCGCGACGCTGGCCCAGCACCCTCAGTGTCGGTACGCGATCCAGCAACGGCGCCCAGACAAATTGCAGTGAGTAGGCGAGCCCGACCCAGGAAATAAAGCCGATCGCTTTGAGCGTGGTGCCCTCATCCCGTAGCCAAAAGCCGAATGTGTTGCCGACAAGCAGGAACGGCAGCCCTGACGAAAAGCCCAACGCCAACATGGTGAGGACTTTGGGACTCAGATATTCGCGGATGGAATAACGGCGGCGAGTCGTCATGCCGCCGCATTATGCGGCAGTCCATCCTGGGAAGGAAACAGCCCCCGGAACATCTCTTCGAGTTCGGCGGGATCGACTGGCTTGGTGAGGAAGCCGTCCATGCCGGCCTCCCGGCAGGCACGCTTGCCGGTCTCCATTGCATCGGCCGTCAGCGCCACGATGGGTGTTCGTGGACGCAGATTTCTTCGCTCCATCGCCCGGATCGCGCGCGTGGCTTCGACACCATCCATGCCCGGCATATGGATGTCGGTGAGCAAAAGGTCGAAGTCTTCACTTTCCATCGCGCTGAGGGCGCCGGTGCCGGTGGTGACTTCCCTGACTTGATGGCCGCGCCGGCGCAGCAATTCGCGGATCAGAAGCGCGTTCACCGGATTGTCCTCGGCCAGCAGAATCTTGAGACCGGTCTCGATCGAAGCCTTGCCGCAGACCAGCGGCGGCGGTTCCGGCTCGGTTGCGATCGATGGCGGCGCGATCGCGGCGGGATCCGGCGTCTCTGGCGCGGCAGCGGGGGAAGAAGCGGCGGCAATCGCCGGAAGGCCATGCGGCGGCGTCAGCCAGAGATTCAATTGCTCGGAGAGCGAGGCCTCCCGCACCGGTTTGACCAGATAGCCGGCAAAACCCATCGCGCGCAGATCTCGCAACCGCGAGCGGGCCGCAGGCGTCACCATCACCAATGTGGGTACCGCCAGGTCGGGCGGCACCAGGGGATCGGGCGCGCTGTCGGTGCCGGAATCGATCAGGACCGCGTCAATTCTTCCACCCGGCGGCAGATGGGAGAAATTGACGCCTTCGCCGCCCTGGGTCTCGATCTGAAGCGCCAGGCCTTCGCGCAGAATCTTGTTGCGGCTGGCAATCGCGATGCGCTTGCCTTGAAGCGGCAGGTTTTCCAGGCTGGCCGGCGCCACGATGTCGGCCGGCAAGGTGAACCAGAAGATCGAGCCATTGTCTGGCCCCGCTTCGATGCCAATTTCCCCGCCCATGGTCTCGACCAGGCGCTTGGAAATGGCGAGCCCCAATCCCGAGCCGCCGAACTTGCGGGCGTGACTGGAATCGGCTTGAACGAATTCCTGGAAAATCTCCTGGCGCTTCTGCGGCGGCACGCCGACGCCAGTGTCGCGAACCTCCACCCGCAAGAACGCGCCGTCACGGCCTTGGATCATCGTCACGGTGACGCAGATGCCGCCTTTCTCCGTGAATTTGACGGCGTTGCCCATCAGGTTGGTCAGCACCTGACGCAGGCGCACCTGGTCGACGCGAATGGCGCGGGGCACATCGCGGGCCACGGCGGTGGCGATCTCGATATTCTTGGAATGGGCACGCGGACCCAGAAGTTCGGCGACGCCCTCCATCATGGCGCGGACTTCGACTTCGTCTTCGTCAAGCGTGAGTGTGCCGGATTCGATCTTGGAGAAGTCCAGAATATCTCCGATCAGGGTGAGAAGCGCCTCGCCCGACTGGGTGATCGCTTCGGCATAAGTGCGCTGTTCGGGTTTCAGATCGGTTTCCAGCAGCAATCGCCCCATGCCCAGCACGCCGTTCATCGGTGTGCGAATCTCGTGACTCATGGTGGCGAGGAATCCGGATTTTGCCCGGCTGGCGGCTTCGGCATTGTCGCGCGCTTCGGTCAGCGCATCTTCCAAGGCCTTGCGCTCGGTGACATCGCGCCCGACGCTTTGCACTTCGACCAGACGGCCTAAGCCATCGCGCACCGCATAATCTTCCCACGAGATCCAGCGCCAGCCGGACGTGGTGCGTACATGTTGGTCATAATGGAAGCGGCCACGGCCGGTTTCGACGGCCGCGAAACTGCCGAACAATGGCGCACGGCTTTCCGGATGCAGCTCGGGCGCGAAGGGATAGCCCAGCGCTTGGGCGGGATCGAGACCGAACATTTTGAGAAAGGCGTCGTTGGCATAAGAGAGGCGGCTGGATGCATCGCGCCGGAAAATGGCATCGCCCTGTGCATCCACCAGGCCCTTGTAGCGAAGCTCGCTTTGATAGAGCCGTGAATTCACCGCCGCGGCATTGCGCAGCGAATTCTCCAGCCGATGCGCGGCCGCGCGCATTTCGCCTGCCTGGCGGGTCAGTAATTTGTCGCGCTCGCGGGCATTGAGAAGATTGGAAATCAGAAAGGCCAGGGCCATGGCCAGCAGGGCGCCGAAGTTGGTGGGCGACATGATGGTCAGATGGCCTGACCATATGATGTCGCCGACGGCCAGGATGAGCATCAGGCCCGCGATTGCTCCGAATACAGCCCTGATCACCCGTGCCGCCGTCACGTGGCCTACGTCTTTCCGTTTTCTGGTTTTCCTGCCTTATTTTGACCGCACACCCAAAAAAGCTTAAAGTTCCTTGGTTAGCGTCGATTAAGCCATCCGCAGGCCCAGCGTTCGTCAAAATGGCATATATTCTTTTATTATCAGTAGTTTAGATAGGGCCTGGCAATTGCCGCCCTTGCCGTCACAAAAGCTTTGCAGAACTGTGATGTTCGTGGCGTGAGAGCCATGTGAATTGGCACTCGATCGCCCAACAGGCTTCATGATTTATGGCCGATATCGCCTTGACCGAAGCAAACGCCATCGCCGATCTGGCCACCCGCGCGGAAGTCACGCGCCGCGCCAGCCGTGGCGACGCCCGCTTTCATTTTCTCACCCTGGCGGCAGCGGCCACTGTTCTGTTGATCTTCCTGGGGGTCATTGCCTCTTTGGTGATCGGCTCCATTCCCGCTTTTAAGGCTTTCGGCTTTTCCTTTCTGACCTCAAGCGCCTGGGATCCGACCGCGAACAGGTTTGGCGGACTGCCTTCGATCTATGGCACCCTGGTGACGTCGGCGCTGGCAATGATCCTTGCGGTTCCAATCGGCATCGGCGTGGCGATCTTCCTGACCGAACTGTGTCCGCGTCCATTGCGCCGTCCGATTGGTATCGCCATCGAATTGCTGGCGGGCATTCCTTCCATCATCTACGGCATCTGGGGGCTGTTCGTGTTCGCGCCCTGGTTTCAGGCCCATGTGCAGCAGCCGATCATCGACGCCACCGCTGGCATTCCCCTGATCGGCACCCTGTTCGGCGGCGCCCCCTATGGCATCGGCATCTTCACCGCCAGCCTGATTCTTTCGATCATGATCCTTCCTTTCATCTCAGCGGTGACGCGCGATGTCTTCGAGACCGTGCCGACCATGTTGAAGGAAGCGACCTACGGCCTGGGATGCACCACCTGGGAAGTGATGTGGCGCGTCGTGCTGCCCTATGCGCGCTCGGGCGTGGTGGGCGGCGGGATGTTGGCGCTGGGCCGTGCGCTGGGTGAAACCATGGCGGTCACATTCGTGATCGGTAACGCCCACACCATCGATTCGTCCCTGTTCGCCCCGGGCACCACCATTTCCGCCACCATCGCCAACGAATTCACCGAGGCAACCGGCGCGCTCTACACCTCCTCGCTGATATCGCTCGGCCTGATCCTCTTCTTCATTACCTTCATCGTGCTGGCTTGCGCGCAATTGATGCTGCGCACGCTGGAACGGCAGGCAAGCACCAAATGAGCCCGTCGGAAATGCTTTATCTTCGCCGCCGCATCACCAACGGCATTTTCACCACCTTGTCGGTTTCTGCCGCTCTCTTCGGCCTGGTCTGGCTGGGGTTCATTCTTTCCGCCCTGTTGTCCGAGGGCTTTTCGGCGCTCTCGCCGATTCTCTTCACCCAATCGACGCCGCCGCCCGGCCAGCCGGGCGGTCTTTCGAACGCCATTCTGGGCAGTGTGCTGATGAGCGGGATGGCGGTGTTTTTCGGCACGCCCATTGGGCTCTTCGCCGGCACTTATCTCGCCGAATATGGCAAGCATACCCGCTTTGCATTCGTCGTTCGCTTCGTGAACGACATTCTTCTTTCCGCCCCGTCCATTGTCACCGGCCTGTTCATCTATGAGATCGTGGTGTTGCCGATGGGTCATTTCTCGGCTTGGGCTGGCGCACTGTCCTTGATGGTGATCGTGATCCCGGTGGTGGTGCGCACCACCGAGAACATGCTGATCCTGGTGCCGGGTGGCTTGCGCGAGGCCGCCAGCGCACTGGGCGCGCCGATGAGCTTTGTCATTCGCAGCGTGACCTGGAAGGCGGCCCAGGCGGGCATCGTCACTGGCGTGCTGCTGGCGGTCGCCCGCATATCCGGCGAGACCGCGCCGTTATTGTTCACCGCGCTCAACAACCAATTCCTCACCACCAACTTCAATGCGCCGATGGCATCGCTGCCGGCGGTGATCTTCCAATATGCGCTGTCGCCCTATGACGACTGGCACAAGCTGGCCTGGGCCGGCGCGCTGCTGGTCACCGCCACGGTACTGACTCTTTCCATTATCGCCCGCCTGCTCGAAACCAAACGGAACTGATCTTATGGATTCCGCCAACGGCATCTCCCACCAGGAAAAGACCAAGATCGATGTCCAGGATCTGTCCTTCTTCTATGGCGCGACCAAATCCCTGAAGAACATCACCTTGCCGCTCTATGATCGCAAGGTGACGGCGTTCATCGGTCCCTCGGGCTGCGGCAAATCCACGTTGCTGCGCGCCATCAACCGCATCTATGAACTTTACCCAAACCAGCATGCCGAAGGCGCGATCACCCTCGACGGTGAGGACATTCTCAAGGTCAAGGATCTCAATCTTCTGCGTGCCCGCATCGGGATGGTGTTCCAGAAGCCGACGCCATTTCCCATGTCGATCTATGACAATGTCGCGTTCGGCATCAAACTTTATGAGCGCCTGCCGCGCTCCGAAATGGACTTGCGTGTCGAAAACGCACTCACCCGCGCCGCGCTCTGGACCGAAGTGAAAGACAAGCTGCACGCCTCCGGTCTTTCGCTATCGGGCGGCCAGCAGCAGCGGCTCTGCATCGCCCGCACCGTGGCGACGCGCCCGGAAGTCATTCTGCTGGACGAACCCTGTTCGGCGCTCGATCCGATCTCCACTGCCAAGATCGAAGAGCTGATCGATGAATTGTCGGCCGAATACACCATCGTGATCGTCACCCACAACATGCAGCAGGCGTCGCGCGCCTCCGACTACACCGCGTTTATGTATCTGGGCGAGCTGGTGGAATATGGCGCCACGGAGAAAATCTTCACTGCGCCCGATAACAAGCGCACCGAGCAGTATATTACGGGACGCTTCGGCTAGACATAATCCGCTGCCACGGTTTCGTCGGGCTTGCTGCCCGACGAAAGCGCGTTGAACACCAAGCTCAGCACAATCCCGACGGTGAGATTGAGCGCCAATGCGCTCAGCGCGGCGTAGCACGGTACCGCCACGCCGAAGATGTGCAGCACATAGACCGAGCTTTTGAGTTCCAGGCTCCAGGCCATCGCGGTGCCGGCGGCGATGCCGCAAGCCCAGCCGATCAAAAGCGCCATCGGATGCATGGCGCGGGTGAACAGCGCCACCAGCACCGCCGGCACGGTCTGGCAGATCCAGATGCCGCCCAGCAATTGCAGCTCGATGGCATAGGAGCTTTTCAGGGCCAGCACGAAGAACAGCGCCCCCAGCTTGACCACAAAGGCCGCGATCTTGGCGGCACGTGCTTCGCGCTCCGGCGTGCAGTTGGGATCGATGAAGTCGCGATAGATATTGCGGGTGAAGAGATTGCCGCAGGCGATGGACATGATCGCGGCCGGCACCAGCGCCCCAACGCCGATGGCGGCGAATGCAATACCCGCGAACCAGTTGGGAAACATGGAGAGGAACAGGGCCGGCACCGCGAAATTGTTGCCGAAGTGGGCAAAGCCGGGAGCAAAACCCGGCATCGCTTTCACCCCCGCCGCCACCGCCATGAAGCCCAATAGCGCAATCAACGCCAAGGCGAAGGAATAGATCGGCAGGATGATGGAATTGCGCTCGACCACGTCGCGGCTGCCCGCCGACAGCATCCCGGTGGTGGCGTGGGGATACAGAAACAGCGCCAATATGGAGCCCAGCGCCAGCGAGGAATAAGCAAAACCGCCGCCCAGATTGGTCGGCGTGCTATGCGGCAACAGCAAAAGCTTGGGATCGATGCTGGCGAAGATCTTGCCGTAACCGCCCAGTTCGATGGGAATCACGATGATCGCGGCGATGACGGTGGTGTAGACGAGCAAATCCTTGGCGATGGCGATCAGGGCGGAACCGCGCAGTCCGCTGGAATAGGTGTAGAAGGCCAGGAACAGGAAAGCGATCAGGAGCGGCAGGTTGGGAATCGCCGACAGGCCAGGCAGAGTCTGGATCCCAAGGGCCGCGATCACCACCTGCAATCCGAACAGTTGCAGCGCGATATAGGGAATGGTGGCGGCAATGCCGGTAAGCGCCACCGCCAATGCCAGGCTGCGTGAGCCGAAACGGCCACGCACGAAATCGGCGGCGGTGACATAGCCATGGCGCTGTGCCACCGACCACAATCTGGAAAAACCGATGAACAGAAGCGGGTAGGCCAGCATGCCATAGGGAATGGCGAAGAAGCCGGTCGCGCCGGCGCCGAACATCAAGGCCGGCACGGCGATAAACGTATAGGCGGTGTAGAGGTCACCGCCGAGCAGGAACCAGGTGATGAGCGTGCCGAAGCGCCGCCCGCCAAGTCCCCATTCGGTCAATTGCGAAAGATCGCCCCGGCGCCAACGGGCGGCAAACAATCCCGCACCCGCCACGCCCACGAACAGCAACAGGAATACCGTCACGGTGACGGGATCGGCCTCAAGTCCGTGCGCCATGCCCCCCAAAATCCCTTGTCTACTTTTTTTCCGCCGGCGTGGTCGTCACTGGGCCCATTCCGACCAGCTCCAATAAGGCTTCCGTATCCTTGGCGCCATCATAATGCACGGTTCCCGCCAGGTCGGTGACCACGCTGCCGGCGGGCATGGGATAGGTCTTGGAGATATCGTAGGTGTCACTCGAACTCACCCACCAGGTGCCCGATATGACATAGGCGTAGCGGTCGCTGCTGTGGAAATGCGGGCGGCTGAAATGCCCCGGCTTCCAGCGGATCAGGATGCCGTAAAGGCCCGGCTTGCCGGGATCGCCGAAGATCACCGCCTGGTCGGAGCCGTCGCCGGACTTCCACGCAATGTCCTTGGGCAATGTAAAGACGATATGGGCCGGATCTGGCTTGCTGTTCTGGGCGGACGCGGCGGCCATGCAAACGAGGAATGCCGCGCCGCCAAGCGCGATACGGAAAAGACGCATGATTGCCTCCCGAATAGGTCTGATGCGCGATGCTAGGCGCAAAAAAGGGGGCGGCGCAATGCACCGCCCCCTTTGGCAAAGTCTAAGTCGGCTCAGAACGCGAGCTGGGACCGGAATGCGATGGTGTTGAAATTCTGGCCCAGATTGGCGTTGGCCGTGATCGGCGCCACGGCGGTGGTACCGATCTTGCTCGCCTGAACATTCTGCGCCTGCAAAGTGAATTTCAGCACCTGGTTGGGATACCAGTTGATGCCGAGGGTGCCGATGCGCTGCTCGCCGCCGCGCAAGCCGCCGGCCGGTAGCGCCCCGCCGATCACGCCTTGATTGTCGTTGAGATCGAGCGTGCTGAACCGCCCGGCCAATTCCCAGGCACCCCAGCCGCCGCCATCGGCCGAGAAATTGACCCGCGGCTTGGGATTGGTGAAAGAAGCATTGGCGGCCGACCAGCCACGGCTTTCACCGGTAAGAACCCAGCTTGCTTCCGCATACCAGCCATTGAAGCCCAAGCCGCGCAGAGTTGTGATTCCGCGCTGGTCGACGCCGTATTTGAAGTAGCCGGCCTGAGTCAGGAAATTGTCATAAGTGACGGCACTTTCCAGATTCCACGCCCAGGCGTCGGTGACATTGGCGATTGTACCGGAATTGACGAGCTTGGTGCTGTTGTCATCCACGTTCAGTTCCGGCGGATTGGACAGCGTGAAGGTCCGGGGGGAGTTCAATGCTGATGTTGAATCGCCGGGGCGGAACACATCGGTGCCGGCCAAGCTCACCACCCAGCGCCAATCGGCATTGGCGACCGGGGAATAATTGACGCGCGCCACGATCGCCTGCTGTTCGTCGAACAGGAAAGTGGTCTCCTGCACCTTGTCGCCGGTATAGGCGAAGCTGCCATAGAGACTGTCGCCCTGGTAAACCAGTTCAAGGGAATCGCGGCCGTCGCCGCCCGCCATGTTGCGGGTCAGATCACCTGGCGCAGAACGCTCCAGCAGCAACTGATCGGTGGAGGCATAGGAATCATCAAGGCCAACGGATGGCGGATGCGCCCCGACGCGGAAGACGAACGGCGCCAGTCCGTCATATTCGATATAGGCCTGCTGGACATGGCCCGGCGTTTCCGTGCCGGTCGAGCCGCCCGAGCCGTAATCGATATTGACGTAATAGGACCAGTCGCCGAACACCTTGCCTTGAAGACCCAGTTGGGCGCGGCGAAAATTGTTGCCGCTGGAAAGATCGGGACCGGTGGCAAGCGTGCGGGCATGGTTGCCCTGCATGTAATAGCCCATGTCGTATTGCACGGTGGCGCGCAGCGCCGCCGTGAAACGGCCATCGGCTGACGCGATCTGCAAGCGGCCATTGGCGACGCTGGGCACCGCCTGTTCCTGGGTGGCGAAACGGCGCGCATCCTGTTCGGCGGCGAATTTCGCCACCACATCGTCGATCTTCTGATCTTGCTGTTGCAGCCGGGTCTCGATCATCGGCGACGGCGCGGGCGGTGCGGCAGGGACAGGTGTCGCGACAGGTTCCGGCGCGGGCACCGTGATGCCCTTGCGGCCCAGGGCGCGGTTCAAGCCGCCGATTTCCTGCTTCTGCGATTCGATCTGCTTCTGCTGCGCATCGATCATCTTCTGCATCTGATCCAGGCGCTTCATCACCGCGCTGTCGTCGGCGGCGAAAGCCGAAGGCGCTGCGGCGGCCATCATGGCGGCGGCGGCGCTCATCAAAAGAATCCGTCTCATATTGTCCCCTCAAGTCACGTGTGGCTGGTCGTCAGCCGGATTTCTTCTTCTCATTCCCGGCGTTATTTGACCAGAAACGTAAAGCCGTCTTTCTCAAATACCGCACGCGCCGCGGGCGACGCCAGATAGGCCAGGAAGGTGCGCGCTTCCGGCTTGGCGTCCTTGACCAGCGCGGCAGGATACAGAATTGGCTGATGGCTGTTGTCCGGAATGACGCCCACGGTTCTCACATTCGCATCCGCCTTGGCATCTGTTTCATAGACGATGCCCAAGGGCGCTTCCCCACGCGACACGTAGGCCAGCGCCACCCGCACATTCTCGGCATTCACCACATGATTGACCACGCCATTCCACGCACCCAGCGATATCAGCGCGGTGCGGCCATATTTGCCCGCAGGCACCGAATCCGGATCGGCCATGGCGAGACGACCGCCCTTGAGCGCGCCCAGCAGATCGAAATGTGGCGCGATTGTAATGTTGGTGCTGACATCCTTGCCCGCCACCAGCACCAGCCGGTTGCCCAGCAGGTTCTCGCGGGTGTCGTGCTGGATCAGGCCCTTGTTGTCGAGATAATCCATCCAGTCGAGATCGGCGGAGATAAAGACATCCGCGCCGCCTGACGCTTCGATCTGGCGCGCCAGCACTGAGGAGGCCGCCAGCGACACCGCCACCTGCTTGCCGCTCTGCTTCTGGTAATCGGCGGCGATCTCCTTCAGGGCATCCGACAGCGAGGCGGCGCCGAATACCGTGACATCGGCGGCAAAGGCCGGCAGCGGCGTCAGCGCCAGCAACAAACTCGCGGCCAGGGCGCGCAGAAATCTCGTCATAAATCCCCCTCATGGATCGTGATGTCCTGGTGAATATCACGTTCCGCGCCCGTGCAAAACCCTTGCCCGTTATGGCCCCGCCGCGTCAGGATGCCTCGCATGGCGGGGCTGTTTCTACGAATTCCGATTGGAGAATCCGGCAATCTGGGGCCCGGCAAGGCGCGGCTGCTGGAGCTGATCGACGAAACCGGCTCGATCCGGGCGGCCGCCAGCAAGATGAAGCTCAGCTATCGGCGGGCCTGGCTGCTGCTGCAGGACATCGAGAAAGTTTTCGGCGGCGCGGTGCTGGAGCGGCGCACCGGCGGCAAGTCCGGCGGCGGCGCCGCGCTCAATGCGCGTGGCCGCGACATCGTCAAGCTGTTCCGCAGCGCCGAGCGCCGCGCCACCCGCGCGATCAAGGCGGATCTGGAAGCGTTGGCGAAGTTGAAGGTCTAGCGCCGGCGAAGACTCAAGCCCTTCGGCTGACCATCACCAGACCAAGACCCGCGATCACCGAAATCACGCCCGCGGCGGTGGGAATCCAGACCGTGTGATCCTCATCATGATCGATCTGGATCGGTCCGGCCTTGATCAGCGGCTTGGTCTCGGTCCAGCTCACGCGGCTGAAGAAAAGCCCGAAAATGCCGCCAAGGATCAGAACGATGCCCAGAATGGTCATGGGTTTCATCAGGTGCCTCCCGTTAAGTCAAGGAAACGGGACCAAGGAACTTAAGTTCCATTGGCGATAAGCGCGCTTTCAATCTTCGTCCTGGAAGATCTCTCTTTCGCCAAGCGGGCCTTCCAATCCCGCGAATGCCCGGCAGCCTTCGATGAAGCTTTCAGAGCTGCCCTGGCAATCCACCGGATTGATGATCCTATGGTCCGCCGCCCATTTGTAACCCTCTTGATGGATGGAGCAGTCCACGCCGCAGGCATAGCCGTGAAACAGATCGGCACGGCCGACATCCTGCACCGGATGCGGCGAATGTCCGGCCGGCCTGGCGGTGGCCTTATTGGTCTGCGCGGCTGCCGTCGCACCCAGCGAACCGAGCGCAAGAGCAATGAACAGGATCGCGGCAGTTTTCCAAGGCATGCTCAATCCATCTGATGCGGGAAACTCGCGTCGAAGTCGCGCTCGCCCAATGGCCCGACAACCCCGGCGAAGGCGCGGCAGCCTTCGAGGAATTCTTCCGACGTGCCCTGGCAGTCCCTGGGATTCACGATGTTGTGATCCGCCCCCCATTGATAGCCTTGCTGGTGCAGCAGGCAGTCTGCTCCCCCGCAAAGATAGCCGTGAAACAGATCGATGCGGCCGACATCCAGAAACGGATGCGGCGAATGC
Organism: uncultured Alphaproteobacteria bacterium; assembly: GCA_903897605.1. Lineage (GTDB taxonomy): Bacteria > Pseudomonadota > Alphaproteobacteria > Micropepsales > Micropepsaceae > Rhizomicrobium. The sequence continues at coordinate 45,824 of CAIUCH010000031.1, read as the reverse complement.
CCGATGGGCTTGGCGGGCTTGCTGGCTGGCGGGTTCGCGCCCGGCGCATTGGCAAGCGCGGGAACAGCGGACGCTAGAATCAGGATCGCAATTATTCTCGAATGCATGACCGGGGCCCTGCCTGTCGCGGCGCGTGCGTCGCGGGTGGAACCATTCTGCGCAAATCCGCCAGGCCCGTCCACTGGCTGCGGGGCCGGATTCAGCTTTGAAGATTCAACCTGCGATAGGACAAGGCCTCGGCGATGTGCGGCCTGAGTACCTGCGGCGAACCGGCAAGGTCGGCGATGGTGCGCGCCACCCGCAGCACCCGGCTGTAGCCGCGCGCCGACAGCCGCATCCGTTCCGCCGCCTCGGTAAGAAGCTTGACGCCCGATGCTTCCGGCGTGGCGATGCGGTCCAGCAATTCGCCTTCGGCTTCGGCGTTGGTGCGGATGGCCGTGCCTTCGAATCGCGTGCGCTGGATATCGCGGGCGCGGGCGACACGGGCGGCGACTTCGGCGCTGCCTTCTGCCGGCGGCGGCAAGGCCAGATCGCTGGCCAGCACGCCGGGCACTTCGACATGCAGATTGATGCGGTCGAACAGCGGCCCGGAGATGCGCGACTGGTAATCGGCGCCGCATTTGGGCGCGCGCGAGCAGGCTTGCGCGGGGTCGCTGAGATAACCGCAGCGGCAGGGATTCATCGCCGCCACCAATTGAAAGCGCGCGGGATAGCGCACATGGGCATTGGCGCGCGCCACCACCGCTTCGCCGGTCTCGATTGGTTGGCGCAGGCTGTCCAGCACACCGCGCTGGAATTCCGGCAGCTCGTCCAGAAACAGCACGCCCAGATGCGCCAGCGAGACTTCGCCCGGCCGCACTTTCAGGCCGCCGCCCACCAGCGCCGCCATGGAGGCGGAATGATGCGGATTGCGGAACGGCCGTTCGCGGCTGATCGTGCCATCGGTCAACTCGCCCGCCAAAGAGCGCACCATCGAGATCTCCAATGCCTCGCGCGCATCCAGCGGCGGCAATAGCCCGGGCAGGCGCTGCGCCAGCATCGATTTGCCCGCGCCGGGCGGGCCGATCATCAACAAATTGTGCCCGCCTGCCGCCGTGATCTCCAGCGCCCGCTTGGCGCTTTCCTGTCCTTTGACATCTTTCAGGTCCGGCACGGCGCGTGATGTGCTGGCGAGTTTCGGCGTCGGCGGTGTCAGCACCGTGACGCCCTTCATGTGATTGACCAAGGCGATCAGGGACGGGGTGGCGAGGATGGTGAGATCGCCCGCCCACGCCGCCTCCGCGCCGCACGCCGCCGGACAGATCAGGCCGCGCCCCGCTGCCGACGCCGCAATCGCGGCCGGCAGCACACCGGCCACCGCCGTCACGTGCGCGTCGAGCGACAATTCACCCAGCGCGACATAATTCGCCATCTCGCTGGCGGGCAAGACGCCCATCGCCGCCAGCAGACCCAGCGCGATCGGCAGGTCATAATGCGAGCCTTCCTTGGGCAGATCGGCAGGCGCCAGATTGACCGTGATGCGCTTGAACGGCAGCGCCAACCCGATGGCGGTGAGGGCGGCGCGCACCCGCTCGCGGCTTTCCGCCACCGCCTTGTCGGCCAAGCCGACAATGTTGAATTGCCCGCCGCCCGAATCGCCGACATGCACCTGCACGTCCACGTCGCGCGCCTCGATCCCCCTCCATTATGCAGCAAGCACACCTAGAGATTTAGTTGTACTTCGGGGGTCCGGGGGTAATTTCGGCGCATGGCCGAGTCCCAAACCGTCACGATCCTGAGAGCAAAGCGCGAGGAAATCGCCGCTGCTATCGTCAATTACGAACGGGAGTTAGAGCGTGCTAAGGCGGACTTCGCGCATATCACGGCGGCGCTGGCGATTTTCGACGCAGGCGACAGACCCGGCTCACAGCGGCCTTACACTCACCTGTGCCGGGCCTTCCGATATGGAGAGATTGCCGCCCTATGCCGCGCCAAGCTGACAGAGGGGCCGTTTTCGACCCCGGATCTTGCAAAACACGTCATGACCGCAAAGGGATTGGACGCCGCCGATAGAGTGCTTGCGCGCTCCATCGGCTTTAGTGTCCTGCAATCATTGCGCGGGATGAGCCGCCGCTATTTGGTCGAGAAACTTCCGAAGCAGCGGGGCCGTTGCATCTGGCGGCTTACTTCGGAAGGTGGCGCTGCCAATAGCCTTTCCACTGGCGGGAAACGGGCGATTGCGCTGCTGACTTCGCAATCCCAATAAACTGAGCGCCGTTGCTCTCGCGGCGATGATCTTCGCGCCACGCCATTTCGGCGGCATACGCTCCGAGATAAGCCTTCCTGATGCTGTGATGGGTGCCGAGTTCTGCCCTACGGAGGCGGCTGAAAAAGCTCTCAGCGCCATTCGTGCAAGCCATGCCGTCCGAATAGCAAACGCTATGATTGATGCGGCGCATTTCGTAGTGAGCCTGCAACCCATCCCAGGAGGTCGCCTCATCGGCGTGGATGACGGTACCAGGGGCAACGCGGGCCATGACGGTAGGAACGGCGGCCAGTTCTGAATTGCCAACGGTGGTGATGGTGCGGCCACCACGTTCGCGCATGACCACAACGCAGCGGCGCTTGCCGGTCCGGTTCTCAGACAGGCGGCGGTCAATCCGGTCGTCCTTGTAATTGGCGGGCTTCACGTGGCCGCCAAAATATGCGCCGTCAATTTCGACCGTGCCCGACAGCGTAACGTCCTTGGTTTCCGCCGTCATGCTCTCGCGCAGCTTGTGGGCCAGGACGTAAGCCGTCCGATATTGGCAATCTATGTCCCGCGAAAGCTGCAAGGCGCTGTGACCCTTCGCGCCATTGGCGAAGATGGCGACGGCGGCGAGAATGTCTTTGATAGCGAGCTTGCGGCTGGCGAAAACGGTCCCGCTGGTTGCGCTGAATTGGGCGCTGCACCCTTTGCATTTGAAGATGGGACGGCTTGCGTAGCGGTACACGTCCAAGCCGCCGCATTTCGGGCAGTAGGGCTTGCCGCTGTTCTCAGCGAACCGAAGGGCCACGAAAAGGTCGAAGGCTTCCGAATCAGTCATGCGCATGACCTGAGCCAGCGAGAGGGTTCGGGCTTTCGAGGAGAGGAGGAAGTGTTGGGTCATTTTATACACGATTTCGATATATCCATATCGAATATGATAGTGTTGCATAACGTAGTCAATAGGAATATATCGAATACGATATATTTCTACCGGAAACGCGGTCGTGGTGACGGACAAAGATTGGCAGGAAAAGGCCACGCGGCTCTTGAAGGCTCAGTTGGCCGCCAACGGGATTACCCAAAAGGAGCTATCCCAACGCCTTGAAAAGATTGGGATAAAGGAAAGCCCGGCGAATATCGCCAACAAGCTCAGTCGGGGCGGCTTCTCAGCGGCCTTCCTGCTGCAATGTATGTGCGCCATCGGCGTGAAGTCCCTGCCCATGCCGGACGCGAAGGCGACGGAAACGCCATAATCATACCGATATCGTTACTTGCGCCTCCGTCCATGGGGGCCTAAAACACAAACCGCCCTGGTTTGGACCCAAGGCGGTTTGGTCACTTCCTTCTTCTTATGCCTCCCGGATTGGACCCGGGAGATTGGCGGAGACGGAGGGGGTCGAACCCTCGCGGCGCTCGCGACGCCGACGCCGGATTAGGACTTCCGGTACTTTGCCTCTCAGTCACGTCTCCAATTCAGATCCCCCCGGCCCCTAAGGCCGGGGGTTTTCATATCGCGTGATATTTTCCTTCCGCATCTTTGATGACCCGGCCCGCGCGTATCGGGTTCAAAAGTTTGCCGTGGATTGCCCGACCGGGGCTTTCCTTAGCGCCCTCGAAATATCCCGCCGCCACGGCGGCGTCTCGCATTTCGTCCAAGGTTCGCGGGGCCTTCTTAAGCATCTTGGTCAGGTAGTCGGTGAGGTTGCCAGCGGGGCGCGGGAGTATTGCAGCGACGCTACCGTTGCCGTTCGACCGCGATTCTTCCGTCGCCAGTAGGCGCTCCAGACCGGCGATATTGTCGTCGATCTGCTTCAGCGCCTCTTGGTGCGGTTCGCGGCGGGCATGTTCGACCCTGATCCGCTCTTTCAAATCTTCCCGAATGTCACGCATGAGTTAAAACTCAAGAAAACCTCTCTCTTGCCGTATATTCCCCCTCTTACTCTCTTGCAATGGCTGTCTTGGACCAGACAAGCCCATAGAGGGTCGAACCGGGAACACGTCTTGCTTATCTCTTTGATTCGGTGAGAAAAATATTGTCACCAGATCAAGGGGTTAGTCGCAGAGACTCAAGAGAGGATTTTTTTGCAACATCTCTGGACGTTAACGGCCTATCGTCCCACATTTTGCGGCTCACCCGGGTCGCCATTCCCCGACTGAGGGGCACGGGATAGCCTGTCCCGGCTTCTGGGGAGGGTTGGGTATGAAGTGGGCATTCTCTTGCGCGATATTGATGGTCCTGGCCACGCTACCAGCGAGGGCCATAGACACAGCGATGCTAAGGGGTAAAGGCGCAACAACTTGCGCTCTGTTCGACCAGGATTACAAAAAGAATGTCGCTATCGAGGCCGAATATTACACTTGGGCGCAGGGATACATGAGCGGCCTAAATGCAATTGCTCACGCCGTCCTCCACCCTACGAAAGACCTTGCGGCATCAAGCTACCAAACTCAGGAAGCGGCCATTCGGGACTACTGCGCGACAAATCCGCTGGATGATTACACGACGGCGGTTACCCATATATGGACTTCTTTCCCTACCGTTCCATATCAGAAAAACGATCGACCTTAGGTGTGCTTGCTGCATAATGGAGTGATCCCCTGGAACGCAACCGTGTAAATATGCGCGACAGTCATTCCGCCCCCAACTGGCGGAGACACTAATCAGAATTCAGAAAGCTGGCGAGTCCACAACCGCCGCTCGCTTGTGCTCGCGGCTCAAAACGATCGTCGCGCTACGCTGACGCTACGGGCGGTCGCCGCCACTCGCTCGTGCTCGCGGCGTTCGCGGCTCAAAACGATCCGCAGGATCGTTTTGCCCGCCCATACGCTGACGCTACGGGCGGTCGCCGCTCACTGGGCGGCAGTCTTTATGTCCAAAACCAATTGGTCCGTGCAATCGGTTAGCTTTTTGATGGGGCAGGATTCGACGGCTTCGCCAATTTTTGTGCCGTCCCGTGAAAACACGACCGTGAAAATATAGTCTTCCTTATCTTTACTAACCCCATCCGGCGCCGCGAGCGTTAATATGTCGGCGCCAGGCCCGGGCGCTGATTGGAATTGCGCCTGTAAAAAGGCGGCCCGCACGGCATCCGCCAATATATTCTCGCGGACACCGGCCCAATCCCTGTGATGGAGTGTTGAGAATAGTGGAGCCGTATAGATCTTGATCGGGGCATCCTGCGACCAGGCCGCCGCCGGCGAGGCCAGATAAGCGGCAAGGATCAGGGCAGTCGTGATTTTCAATTTGACCTCCCCGGAAGCGGCCACAGCCTGTTATTCCGGGTTCTAGCGAGCGGCTTTCTATTCGGGAGCCACGGTGACTTTTATCCCGTCCGTGGTTTCGCTGCAGACGATCTGGCAGGAGAGACGTGAATTGGGCTCAACCGCCAGCGCCATGTCCAGCATGTCGATCTCGGACTCCGACGGCGCGGGCAGCTTCTCAAACCAGCCGTCATTCACATAGACATGGCAGGTGGCGCAAGCGCAAGCGCCGCCGCATTCCGCCGCGATGTCCAGCCCGCCGTCGCGCAGAATTTCCATCACCGTCCAGCCGTCGCGGCCTTCCAGCGTGTGTTCCTTGCCCTGGCGGTCGATGGCGACGATCTTCACGAAACCCCCAGTTTCTTCTGCAGGCTGGACGAAGAGGTTGTGTATTGGAAGCGCAACTTCTCGTTCGGCCTGACGATATGGAAAGCGGCCTGGGACATCAGCGCCGCTTCATGGAAGCCGGACAATATCAATTTCAGCTTGCCGGGATAGGTGTTGATGTCGCCGATGGCGAAGATTCCCAGCGTCTGGCTTTCGAATTTCGCCGTGTCCACCGGGATCAGGTTTTCGTTGAGGTGGATGCCGAACTCGGCAATCGGTCCCAGCTTGATGGTGAGGCCGAAGAAGGGAAGGAAGGCATCGGTCTCATGATGCCATTCGCTCTTGTCGGCGCCCGCCAAGGTGACGCTTGCCAGCTTGCCGGCCTCGCCATGCAGCGCCTTGACGCTGGCGACATGGAATTTGATCTTGCCCGCCGCTTCCAGTTCGCGCATCTGATTGACGCTGTGCTGGGCGGCGCGAAAGCCGTCGCGGTGATGCACGAGGGTCAGCGACTTGGCCAGCGGCGCCAAGTTTATGGTCCAGTCCAGCGCGGAATCGCCGCCGCCCGCGATCAGGATATTCTTGCCGCGAAAATTCTCCATCTTGCGCACGGCATAATGCACGCCCACGCCGTCGCCGGCATTTTCAAATACTTCGATTCCGGGAATGGGCGGACGCTTGGGCACGAAGGAACCAGCCCCGCCCGCGATCACCACCACGGGCACGATCAGCGTGGTGCCGGCATCAGTGGAAAGTTTCCAGCGGCCATCGGCCAGCTTCTCCAATCCCGTCGCCATTTCATTGAAATGGAATTGCGGATTGAACGGTTTGACCTGTTCCAGAAGACGATTTGTCAGTTCCTGGCCGGTGACGATGGGAAGACCGGGAATGTCGTAGATGGGCTTTTCCGGATAAAGCTCGGTGCATTGCCCGCCCGGCCGGTCGAGGATGTCGACCAGATGGCATTTCAGATCCAGCAACCCCAGTTCGAACACCGCGAACAGGCCAATGGGGCCCGCGCCGATGATGGCGACGTCGGTTTCAATCGGGGCGGCAGCGGTCATGATCTTGTCCAAGGCGCCTATTCCACACCTAACTTCATGTAATGGTTGGGAAAACGTCGTTCTTATATGTAAAAATGCACAAGCCAACAACCCCCGTTTTTTGCTGCCCCCGTCTGTCTCTTTCGCGCAGGCGCTCAGAGACATCTTCCCCCGCCAGCGGCTTCGCCGCGCGGGAGGAAAAAGGCTTGGGCGCGTGGATAGGTCTTTAGCGGTCAGGCCGCCAGATAAGTTTGAATAAAAGCCCGGACGGTGATGGCTTCGCGCTCCAGCTTCTGGATTGCGGCTTGGGCCTGGGCGCCATCGGCGGGGTTCACCGGCTCGGCCTTGGCGGCAGCCTCGCCCATCTCGAAGGCCCCGACCCCGCGTGCCGCGCCCTTGATGGTATGGGCCACTTCGCGCCAGCGCTTGGCGTCCTGGCTGGCAAGCAGGGTGTTCAGCTCGCCCACCATCTCGGTGACCTGGCTGTCGAAAAGGCGCAGAATTTCGGAATTCAGGCCCTTTTCACCCCCGGTATAGCGGGCGAGATGGTCCAAATCGATCGCATTTGCGGCCATGACGTTTTCCATTTGCGATAACCAAGCCTGGTAACCAAAAGGCTAACGTCACGTTAACGCCAGGCCTGCTAGCCTTCCCGCCCTGTCGCCTTTGCGGTATCGTGCCTGGATAAGGGGTCCTCGCCGATGGTACGGAATTTCGAGCGAAATCAGCCAGTTGTAATGGAGCCTGTCGATGTCGGCGGGGAAATCCCGCTCGCACAGGGCGATGGCCGGGTCGTCCTGAAGGCTCCCGGTCCCGGCCGGTTCGGCGTCATGGCGGTGTTCTTTGCCGCCGTTGCATCCTTTTTTTGGGTCGGAGTCTGGGGCGCTTATCTGTGGGGTTATTTCGGTCCCACCGGGCTTCTCGGCCTTGAATTGCAGCAGGTCGCCTTGTTCGCGGCCGCGATCTTCTTGCCGCCCTTTCTGTTTGTCGCCGTCGCGGCCGCGTTTGCCCTCGCCAATCGCATGGGACGCATGGCGGAGACCCTGCGGGGTTCCGCCGAGAATCTTTTTTCCACCGATGAAAGCATCTCGCGCAACGCTGCCCACCTTGGCCGGGTGGTGCGCCGGGAGATCGATGCCCTGAACGCCGGACTGGATGGCGCCTTCGGCCGCCTGCGCGCATTGGAGACGGCGCTGGAAAACCAGATCGTGGCGCTGGACGAAGCCGGCGCGCGCACCGAAGTGCGGGGCGAAGCCATTGCCGCGCGCCTCTCTCAGGAAAGCCAGCGGCTGGAATCGGTCTCCGAAAATCTTTCCGAAGTCGCATCGCGCGCCACCGAAACCGTGGCCGGCCGCTCGGCGCAATTGAAATCCGCCATCGAGACGGCGGAAGGCTCGCTCAAGATGGCGTCGCAATCGCTGGATGTTCAGGCGGCAAGTTTTCGCGCCGCCACCCAGGCCGCCGCCGAAGCGCCCCATGCCGCCGCCGTCGAGCTGGACAGCCAGGCAAGAAAAATCGAAGCGATTGCCGATGCAGCGATCCAGCGTGCCGAATTCGTGCTGGCGCGGCAGGAAAAGCATCGCGGCGCGATGTCGGAATTGCTGGGCAAGCTCAAGGAAGACAGTGCCCAATTCGAATCCGCCTTGACCAAGCAATATGCCGGCATGGAAGCCGCCATCGGCGCCTTTGGCGGCGAAGCCCAGAAGCTGGAAGCGGTAACCGGCGATGCCGAGCAGCATATGGACGTCATCATGTCCAACGCCGCCGCGCGTGCTTCCCAGCTCACGGCCGCTTTTGCGCAAGAGGCAACGCGGTTGAAGGAAACCTCCGATACCGCCAACGCCATGCTGACCAGCCTGGTCGGGACTTTGCGCGATGCGGGCAGCGGCGCCCAGACCTTGATCGGCGAAAGCGCGGCCCAGGCCAAGCAGGACGCCCATGCCCTGGTGGGCGAGGCGATGGCCGAATGCGAGAGGCTGCTGCGGGTTGCCGGCGAGATGAGCGCCGAAGCGACCCAGATCCGCGAGAACCTGGCCAAAACAATTGCGGATGTGGAGCATCATCTGACGCGGCTTCCCACCGTGGCGCAGGGCGAGGCCCAGCGCATTCGCCAGATGGTGCAAGCCGAAACCAACGAGATGCTGGATCTGTCGGCCCGCACGATTTCCTCGATCCATTCGCGCAACACCCAGGGCAGCCGTGCGCTGTTGCTGCAGCACCAAACCGGCGCACCGCCCGTTGAAGCGGCGGCAGAAGGCGATGGCCTCAAGGGCCTGGCGCGCAAACTGACCCAGCGGCCCAAGAAGAATGTCGATATGCGCGGCAATGACAGAGCAAGCGACGCAAAGACCTGGGAGATGAAAACCCTGCTGGCGGCGGCGGAAAGCAACGAGCCGACGGTCCGTGATATCGCCAATGCGAATGCGGCCGCCGCGATGGGCGCATTGCAGGCGGCACTCGCCGACATGGCGGTGGATCTGGAAGCCATCAGCTCCGAGGCCGTCCCCGGCAATGACGAATGGAAACATTATCTGGCGGGCGACCGCGCCGTGTTCGCGCGCAAGCTGGCAAGCGCCATCGACGATGGCGCGATCGACCGGATCACCACGCTCTATCGCGAGGATGAGCGGTTTCATGACGCCGCGGATGCCTATCTGAATGAATTCGAGGCGCTGCTGGCGCGCACCCGTGAGGGTGATGGCGGCGGACTTCTGACGTCTTCCATTCTTTCGGCGGATACCGGCAAGATTTATCTCGCCATCGCTTACGCGCTCGGACGGTTATAAGCGTCTGAGCCGCGCGGCGTAAAAGCCGTCCATTCCGCCGATCTCGGACAGATGACAGGGCAAGGTGCGCAGATCGCCTTGTGGTGAAATCCATTCGGCATGATTGAAAACTTCAGGCGCGGTGACTGGGACACGGGCGAATTCCGGATGCGCCGCCAGAAATGACGCGATCTGCTCTTCGCCTTCTTCGCGTTCCAGCGAACAGACCGAAAATACCAACAGGCCATCCGGTTCGACCATCGCAGCGGCGCTTTCCAAGAGATCATAGGCGACCGCCGCTTGCGCCGTCACATCGGCGGCGCTTTTGATCCAGGGCAGATCGGGATGACGGCGGATGGTGCCGGTGGCGGTGCAGGGTGCATCCAGAAGCACCAGGGGCGCGGTGCCTTGAAAATCACGGACATCGCTTTGCACCACATGCGCATTCAGGCCGGTGCGTTCAAGATTTTCGCGGATGCGCCCGGCGCGCACAGAATCCATTTCCACCGCCGTCACTTCTGCGCCCCGTGCCGCAAGCTGCAAGCTCTTGCCGCCGGGCGCTGCGCACAGATCGATCACCCGTTTGCCAGCGACATCACCCAGAAGAGCAACCGGCAATGTCGCCGCCACGTCCTGCACCCACCAGCCGCCATCGGCGAAGCCGGCAAGGTCTTCCACCCGGGCCTGATCCGATACCCGGCGTGACAGGCCGAATAACGGCACGCTTTCGGGATGGACCGCATCGGTCCGCTTTAACGTGATGTCCAGCGGCGCTTCCTTGGCATGCGCCTCGGCGATCCTGCGCGCGATGTTGTCCCCATATTGCGCGGCCCAGCGCGACCATAGCCAATCCGGCGTGTTGAGACGGGGCGTATCCCGGCCAGCGCGGACGGCTTCGCCTTCGCGCGCGATCCGGCGCAGCACCGCATTGATGAGGGATTTGAAATGGACCGCCTTGTTGTCGGCACTTGCCAGATCGTTCGCCGCATCCACCGCGGCATGCGGCGCCACTTTCAGAATCAGAAGCTCGCAGGCGCCCAGCATCAGGATTTCCGTCGCCGGTCCCGCCTTGTGCGGCGGGAGCGGCTTGGGAACGAAATGACGGACCACCGCGTCCAGCGCGCCGAAATGGCGCAAACTCTCGCTCGCCAGCGCGCGCGCGAAACCCGCATCGCGCGGCGGTAAATTTTTCAAGCTGTCAAGTTGGGTATCCAACGGACGGCGTTGCCGCTGCACTTGGGAAAAAATGGCAAGCGCGGCCTTGCGCGCAGCCAGGCCCGCGCGGTCCGCCGCGGCGTCGCTCATCCCCACGGACCGGCTTGCTGGTCCGCCACGCCCGCCATGGCGCGCAGGCGCGCGATGCGTTCCGCGGTGGCGGGATGACTGGCGAACAAGCCGCTCATGCCGCCATGCAGCGGATTGATGATGAACATGTGCGCGGTGGCGGGATTGGCGTCGGCGGGCGCGTTCAAGGTCTTCTGCGCCGAGCGATCAATCTGCGCCAATGCATCGGCAAGCCATAACGGGCGGCCCGTCAATTCGGCGCCGGCGCGGTCCGCCTCGAACTCGCGCGAGCGTGAGATCGCCGCCTGCACCAATATGGCGGCGATCGGCGCCAGCAAGGTCACCAACAGTACACCGACAAGGCCCAAGGGATTGCGCCGCCCGCCCATGAAGAAGGCGAAATTCGCCAGCATGCCGATGGCGCCCGCGATCACCGCGGTCATGGTCATGGTGAGGGTGTCGCGATTTTTCACATGCCCCAACTCATGGGCGATCACGCCCGCCAGTTCTTCGTTGCTGACGGTGGCCAACAGGCCGCTGGTAACGCAGACGGCGGCATGCGCGGGACTGCGGCCGGTGGCAAAAGCGTTGGGCTGCGGATTTTCGGAAATGAAGACTTTGGGCGTGGGCAGGTGTGCCTGGGCCGCCAGCCGTTCCACGATGTGTACCAGATCGGGAGAGGTGCTGGCGTCCACCTGCCGCGCGCCATACATGGAGAGCAGCATTTTGTCCGAGTTCCAATAGGCGGCCAGATTCAACCCCGCCGCGAACAGGAAGGCGATGACCATGCCCGGTCCACCGCCGATCAGCGCTCCGATGACCAGGAAAAGACCGGTCAGGAGTGACATTAGAAAGACGGTTTTGAACAGGTTCATTCTGGAATATCCCTAGTGATGACAGTGATGTATGCTTTGTTCCGACAGGGTCAAGCGCTCATGGACACGCCGAAAAAAGCTTCATCTCCGGAAGAGATCGCTGCCCGTCTCGCCGAGGCCGCCAAGCGGGCCAATCAAGAAGCCGAGGCCCGCCGCGCCGCCGCCAAGCCGCTGCAGCTGCCGCCGGAACGGGGCGGCCCCAAGGGACCAGAGCCCACAAGGTACGGGGATTGGGAGAAAAAAGGCCTGATTTCCGACTTTTGAGTGTGCTTGATCGGGCCCGGGCCAAGGTCCATGTAAAAGGGGATAGCCTTGCTAGGACCCGACCATGTTCATCCAGACCGAAGCCACCCCCAATCCCGCCACCCTGAAATTCCTCCCCGGCCGTACCGTGATGGGCGAGGGCGCGGTGGCGGATTTTCCATCGGTCGAACAGACCGGCCGCTCACCCCTGGCGCGGGCGCTGTTCGCGACGCCGGACGTGTCGCGGGTGTTTTTCGGTTCGGACTTTATTTCCATCACCAAGCGCGACGGCGACTGGAAGCATCTGAAGCCGGCGCTGCTGGGCATCATCATGGAGCATTTCACCCGTGATCTGCCGCTGATCGAAGGCGGCGCGGAAGAGGAAGACCAAACCTCCTATGGCGAGGGCGGCGATCCCGAAGTGATCGCCCAGATCAAGGAGTTGATCGAAACCCGTGTGCGCCCCGCCGTCGCCCAGGATGGCGGCGATATCATCTTCAAGGGCTTCGACGGCGCCACCGGCATCGTCGCGCTGCATCTGCAGGGTTCCTGCGCCGGCTGTCCGTCCTCGACCATGACGCTGCGCAACGGTATCGAGAATATGCTTCGGCATTATGTGCCGGAAGTGACCGCGGTCGAAGCTGTCTAATATCCCATCATTCGTTCGGAGTTTGCCATGACATCCCACGCGGTCAGCGATGAAGCGCTCGACATAATTTTCCGTGATGCCCACACCCAGAACAAATGGCAGGACAAGCCGGTCTCCAACGCCCATCTGATGGCGATCTATGACCTCATGCGGTTTGGTCCGACCTCCGCCAACGCTTCGCCGGCGCGTTTCTATTTCCTGACCACCCACGCCGCAAAGCATCGCTTGAAGCCGCATCTCAGTCCCGGCAACCAGGAAAAGACCATGGCGGCGCCCGCGGTCGCCATCATCGGCATGGACCTGGATTTTCCGGAACATTTTCCACGGCTGTTCCCCAACAATCCCAAGATGAAGGAAGTCTTCACCGGGAAAGAGGAATTCATCCGGACCTTCGCCTTGCGCAATTCCAGCCTGCAGGGCGCCTATTTCATCGTCGCCGCCCGCGCCCTGGGGCTTGATTGCGGGCCGATGTCGGGCTTCGACAATGATGCGGTGGACAAGGAGTTCTTCACCGGCACCAACATCAAGTCCAACTTCATCTGCGCGGTCGGCCATGGCGATCCGGCCGGTGCGTTCCCCCGCAATCCGCGCCTGTCCTTCGACGAAGCGTGCAAGATCCTTTAGAGCGTTCGCGCGAGCGAGAGCGACCACCAATGAGCGTTCGCGTGAGCGAGAGCGACCATAATAAATCGATTCTGGCCGTTGATACCGCGCTGGGCGCCTGCTCGGTCGCGGTGCTGGACGGCGATGCCGTTCTTGCCCATCGCTTTGAAGAGATGACGCGCGGCCATGCCGAGGCATTGGCGCCGATGGTGGCCGAAGCGATGCAGAAGGCTGGCATCGCCTTCGCCGCGCTTGACCGCCTGGCCGTCACCACCGGCCCCGGCACCTTTACCGGCCAGCGTGTGGGCCTTGCCTTCATGCGCGGCATGCGCGTGGGGTTGAAGAAACCCCTTATCGGCATCACCACCTTGGAGGCGATGGCGGCGGCCACGGCCTCTGATCGCGCGGCCGCGATCCATGATGCCAAGCGTGACGAGGCGTATTTGTTGCTGTGGGAGCATGGCGCGACAATTCTCGCGCCCGCCGTGATGCCGTTTGACGATGCGGTGGCGCGCATCCGTGGCTTCGGGCCTTGCACGTTGTGCGGCACTGGTGCGGTCATGGCCGCCGCCGCGCTGGGCGATGGCTTTACATTGACGGACATCCGACAGCCCGATGCAATTTGGGTGGCGCGGTTGGCGATGACGCGTCCCCTGCCGGATCAAACGCCGGCGCCGCTTTATCTGCGGGCGCCCGATGCCAAGCTTCCGGCGACCGCCGCTCCACGATGAACCCGCGCCTGTTCGATCATCGGACCGAAGATGCCGCGGCGCTGGCAGCGCTGCACGCGACGTCCTTTCCAGACGCCTGGAGCGCCGCATCCTTCCGCGACTTGTTCGCAACTCCGGGTGTATTCGCTTTTCTGCTGCCCAATGGATTTATCCTTGCCCGGGCGGCGGGGGGCGAAGCGGAAATCCTGACTCTCGCGGTCACCCCTTCCGCGCGCCGCCAGGGGCTCGCACGCGCCCTGGTGCGGGCGGCGGCGGCTCACGCCGAAATGCTGGGCGCCGAAACCCTGTTTCTGGAAGTCGCAACCCATAACGGTCCGGCGGTAGGGCTTTATACGGGGCTCGGCTTCGCCAAGGCCGGTACGCGCAAGGCCTATTATGCGGGTCAGGATGCCCATGTCCTGAAGGTTATCCTTCCGCTTCCGAATCCCCCTGATTTCGCCTAACCTCGTCCGGCAATAGTCACAGACGGGGATGAAGGTGACGCGGATCGAGAAACTCTGCGTCGACAAGGGTCTGCGGATGACCGAGCAGCGCCGCGTCATTGCGCGCGTCCTGTCGGGAGCAGAAGACCATCCCGATGCGGAAGAGCTTTACCGCCGTGCCGCGGCGCTGGACCCGCATATCTCCATCGCCACCGTCTATCGCACCGTCAAGCTCTTCGAGGATGCCGGCATCCTGGAGCGGCACGACTTTCGCGACGGCCGGGCCCGCTATGAAGAGGCGCCGGAGAGCCATCACGACCATCTCATCGATGTGCAGACCGGCAGCGTGATCGAATTCCGCAACGAAGAGATTGAAAAGCTGCAGCGCCGCGTCGCTGAAGAACTGGGGTTCGAGCTGGTGGACCACCGGCTGGAGCTTTACGGCGTGCCCAAGGGCAAGAAGCTCAAGCCTTAATGCCTACCTTCCGCGCAGCCGTGATCTTGGCGGTCTTTCTCGTCGTCACGCTCATCCTCATTCCCTGGCAGTGGCTGCTGCTGACTTTAGGCTTGCCCGCGCGGCGAACCTTTCCGCACCGTTATCATCGCTTTGTCGCGCGCCTGTTTGGCATTCATATCCGCGTCCAGGGCACACCGCCGAAGAAAGCCACCTTGCTTCTGGCCAATCATTCGAGCTGGCTGGATATCGTGATCTTTTCGGCAGTGGCGCCGCTTTGCTTTGTCGCCAAGTCGGAAGTGGGGAACTGGCCTTTTTTCGGCACCCTGGCGCGGCTGCAGCGCACCGTGTTCGTGACCAGGGCACGGCGCAGCGAGACCGGCATGGCGCGTGACGCCATCGCCCAGCGCTTGGCGCAAGGCGATGTGCTGGTGCTGTTTCCGGAAGGCACATCGAATGACGGCAATGCCGTGTTGCCATTCCGAAGCGCGCTTTTGGGGGCGGCGGAAACGGTGCTGGAGGACGGAACACGGGTGCCGGTGCAGCCGGTTTCCACCGCCTATGTGGCGCGCCAGGGCATTCCGATGGGCCGCGAGAACCGCCCGCTTTACGCCTGGTATGGCGACATGGAACTGGTGCCCCATCTGTGGGAAGCGCTGAAAGCCGGCCCGCTGGATGTAATCGTGCAATTTCACGAGCCTTTGGGGCCCATGGACCGCAAGGAACTTGCCCGGCTGGCCTGGGATACGGTGCGAAAAGGCCAGGCGGCTGCGCTAGCGGGGAATCTTTAGCTAGCCTCACTTTGCCCGGTCATTCGCTGCCCGCTCCGCGGGCGTTCGGCCGGCCAAAGCTCCACCGGAGCTTTGGCTCATCGGCCTCACGGGGAAGAAAGCCTGAGTTTTCCCGTGTTTTTTGGCAGTATTGAATATAGTGGCCCAGGCCGCGATAACCTGCGCCCCATGAAGAAGCTCTTCATCAAGACCTATGGCTGTCAAATGAACGCCTACGATTCGGCGCGCATGGCGGATTTGCTGGCGCCGTTGGGCTATGCCGGCACCGAGACAGCGGCGGACGCCGATATGGTGATCCTTAACACCTGCCATATTCGCGAGCGGGCGGTGGAGAAGGTCTATTCCGAACTGGGCCGTCTGCGGAAATTGAAGGATCGCAAGGCTAAAAGCGGCCATCGCATGCTGGTGGCAGTGGCGGGCTGCACCGCACAGGCTGAAGGCGAGGAAATTCTCGCCCGGGTGCCGATGGTGGATATGGTGGTGGGACCGCAATCCTATCACCGGTTGCCGGAAATGATCGCGCGGCTGGCGC
Source organism: uncultured Alphaproteobacteria bacterium (assembly GCA_903897605.1). Classification (GTDB taxonomy): domain Bacteria; phylum Pseudomonadota; class Alphaproteobacteria; order Micropepsales; family Micropepsaceae; genus Rhizomicrobium. Next base: position 29,617 of record CAIUCH010000031.1, on the reverse strand, counting down.
GGGGCTCGGGCGAGCGGATCGAAGCCGATTTCCCGGCGTTGGAAAAATTCGACGCCCTGCCGGACGCGGTTTCGGACACCGGCGTCAGCGCCTTTCTCACCGTGCAGGAAGGCTGCGATAAATTCTGTACTTTCTGTGTGGTGCCTTACACGCGCGGGCCGGAACATTCGCGTCCGCCGGAAAAAATTCTTGCCGAAGCCCGTATGCTCGCGGCGCGCGGTGCCCGCGAGATCATTCTGCTGGGCCAGAACGTCAACGCCTATCGCGGCATGGACGCGAGCGGCAGAAGCTGGCCCCTGGCGCGCCTGATCGAAGCCATCGCGGGAATCGAGGATGTCCTGCGCATCCGCTACACCACCAGCCATCCCCGCGATATGGACGACGATCTGATCGAGGCGCATGGCGGCATCGGAAAGCTGATGCCTTTCCTGCATCTGCCGGTGCAATCGGGTTCGGACAGCGTGTTGGAAGCGATGAACCGCCAGCACACCGCCGCCGACTATCGGCGCCTGATCGGGCGCATTCGCGAGCGCAGGCCCGATATCGCGTTCTCTTCCGATTTTATTGTCGGATTTCCAGGCGAGAGCGATGCGGACTTCGAGGCAACGTTGCAGCTGGTGCGCGATGTCGGCTATGCGCAATGTTTCTCGTTCAAATACAGCCCGCGCCCCGGCACGCCCGCGGCGGCAGCAAGAAAACAGATTTCCGAATCCGTGAAGACCGCGCGCCTCGACACGTTGCAGAAACTGCTCCTGGCGCAGCAGGATGCCGCCAATCTGGCGATCATGGACAAAACTCTCGACGTGCTGTTCGAGAAGCCCGGCCGCAATGCCGATCAGATCGTGGGCCGCACGCCCTATCTGAACCCCGTCCATGTCCAGGCGCCGATGTCTTTGATCGGAAAGGTTCGCCCGGTGCGGATCGAAGCGCTGACCGCCAACAGCGTGAAAGGCAGCCTGGCTTGAGCGCGCGCTCCAAGTCCCTGCCTCGCAAGGCCCATGCCGAACAGGTCACCCTGGAATTCGCCGACAACAGACTGGTGGCCGCCTTGTCGGGACCGCACCAGAAACATTTCGCGAGGCTGGAACAACGCTTGTCGGTTCTCATCACCCAGCGCGGCAATCTGATCGCGGTCGCGGGCACCGCCGATACCCGGGCGCGCACCACCGCAATCTTGCGCGCGCTCTACGCCCGGCTGCAAGCGGGCGAAAGCGTCACCTTGGCGGAAGTGGACGCCGAAATCCGTTTCACCGATCCGGTCGGCAACCGCGCCGCCGCCGAAGGCTCCATTCGCACGGCGTCCTCGCGCATCACCCGGCCGCGCAGTCCGGCGCAGAGCGCCTATCTCGATCTGATGCGCGAACACCCCTTGGTGTTCGGCATCGGTCCGGCTGGCACCGGCAAGACTTATCTCGCCGCCGCCTTCGCCGCCCACATGCTGCATCAGCGCCGGGTGGAACGGCTGATCCTCTCGCGTCCCGCGCTGGAAGCGGGCGAGCGGCTTGGCTTCCTGCCTGGAGATCTGAAGGACAAGATCGATCCCTATCTGCGGCCGCTTTATGACGCGCTATTCGACGTTCTGGGCGACCAGACCACACGGCTGATCGAACAAGGCGTGATCGAGGTGGCGCCCCTAGCTTTCATGCGCGGCCGCACGCTCACGCGCGCCTTTGTCATCCTGGACGAAGCCCAGAACACCACGGCGGCCCAGATGAAGATGATGCTGACCCGCCTGGGCGAGGACAGCCAATTGGTGGTGACAGGCGATCCGTCACAATCCGACTTGCCCGGCAATACCGCCTCCGGCCTCAACGAGGCGCTTTCCATCCTTGAGGGCGTCGAAGGCGTCGGCATCGCGCGTTTCGGTGAAGGCGATGTGGTGCGTCATGCCCTCGTCAGCCGCGTCGTCGCCGCCTATAGTGCCAGCGGAAAATGACCGCCCCAAGGCTTCAACAAGGCATTCTGGTAGTGGTGGACGATCCGGGCTGGCGCAAATTCCGTGGGCTTTTGCCGCGGCTGAAGCGCGCCGCTGCCGCGGCGGAAAAGGCGGCGAAATTTCGCGGCTCCTCCTCGTTCACCGTGCTTTTGGCCGGCGACCGCAAACTGAAATCGCTGAACCGTCAATTTCGCGGCAAGGACAAGCCTACCAATGTCCTGTCCTTTCCAGCGGCCCCCAACCGTGACGGCTATCGCGGCGATATCGCGCTGGCGCTGGGCGTCACCCGCCGTGAAGCAAAACTGACCGGCAAGAGTTTGGCCGATCACGCGGCCCATCTGGTGGTGCATGGCGTGCTGCATCTGGCGGGCCATGACCATGTGCGCGCCCGCGACGCCAGGGTGATGGAAAAACTGGAAATCGGGATTCTCGATCGTCTCGGCATCGCCGATCCTTATGAGGCGGCGCCATGACCGATGCTCCCAACGGCCATTCGCCGCTCCTCAAGCGCCTGATGCAGCGGCTGCGCGGCGAAAGCCCGTCCAGCGCCGCGATCCGTGAAAGCCTGGAAGAGGTCATCGAGGAGAGCGATCGCAAGGAGCCGGCCCTGTCGCAGCAGGAACGGGTGATGCTTGCCAACATGTTGGGCTTCGGAGAGCTCAAAGTCTCAGACGTGATGGTGCCGCGCGCCCAGATCATGGCGGTGGACGAGGAAATGCCGATGGCGGAGCTGGTGGCGCTGTTCCGCGATGCCAAACATTCGCGCTTGCCGGTCTATCGCGAGACCCTCGACGATCCCACCGGGCTGGTGCATGTGAAGGACGCGCTGGCCTTGCTGGAGCCCGATGGCACCGGCGGCTATCGCCCGACCCCGTCTTCCATCGCGCGGATCAAGCGCCCGGTGCTGTTCGCGCCGCCGTCAATGCGGGCTCTCGATCTATTGCTCAAGATGCAGGCGACCCACACCCACCTGGCGCTGGTGATCGACGAGTATGGCGGCACCGACGGCCTGGTCTCGATCGAGGACATCATCGAAGAGATCGTGGGCGACATCGCCGACGAGCATGACGAAGAGGCGCCTGCCCTGAAGCGCGATGGTGACGATTTCATCGCCGATGCGCGGCTGGAGCTGGAGGACTTCAAGACCCAGACCGGCATCGATCTCGCCACGCCGGAAACCGATGCGGATGTGGACTCGCTGGGCGGACTTGCCGCCTGGCTGCTGGGGCGGGTGCCGCAGCGGGGCGAGATCATCGCCCATCCGGTGGGCTATGAATTCGAGGTGCTGGAGGCCGATCCGCGCCGGGTCAAACGGCTTCGCATCCGCCGTGGCGAAAATTCCGCCTCCGCATGATGGCTTGGCTCGACCGCCTGGGTGTCGCAATTCGCAGTCTGACGGGCTGGCGGCGGTTCCTGCTGGCGTTTGCAGCCGGTGCGGTATCCGCGCTCGGTTTCGCGCCCGTGAATTTTTTTCCGGCGCTTCTGCTGGGCTTCGCCGCGCTGGTGCTACTGCTGGACGGCGCGGAACAAAGCCCGCATCCCTTCCGCAAGGCCGCGGTGGCGGGCTGGGCCTTCGCCTTTGGGCAATATCTGATTGGCTGGCACTGGATCGGCTACGCCTTCATGGTCGATCCCTCGGCGCATCTGTGGCAGATGCCGTTCGCCATCCTGTTTCTTGCCGGTGGCTTGGCGCTCTATGCCGGCATCGCTTGCGCCCTGGCGGTCATTTTCTGGCAGGACGGTCCCGCCCGGCTGCTCGTGTTCGCTATATTATACGCCATCGGCGAATGGGTGCGCGGCCATGCGCTCACCGGCTTTCCCTGGAACCTTCCCGCCTATGGCTGGGGCGCGTCGCTGGCGGTGATGCAAAGCGCCGTTTTGTTTGGCGCCTATGGCCTGTCGTTCCTCACCATTCTTCTGGGAGCGTCGCTGGCCGATTTCTGCGGCACGCCGCGCCGAATGGCGATGCCGGCCATCATGATCCTGCTCTTCGCCGGGCTTTGGACCTTTGGCGCCCTGCGGCTGGCCGACGCGCCGGCCCGCACGGTGCCGGGTGTGATGGTGCGTTTGGTGCAGCCCGACATTCCCCAGAACGAGAAATATGTGCGCCGCTATGTGGCGCGAAATTGGCAACGGCTGCTGGATCTTTCAAACCGGCCCGGACATGTCACCCACATCATCTGGCCCGAGGCGGCGCCGCCCTTCCTGATCGACCGCTCGTCGGTGGCGTTGGACGAGATCGCAATTCTCACGCGCGGGGGGCGCAGCCTGATCACCGGCTCCGTCCGTGCCGCGCCGGCGGGTGATGGAATCTCGTTTTATAACGCGCTTTATATGTTCGGGCCGAATGGATCGCCGGCGGCGGTCTATGACAAATTCCATCTGGTGCCGTTCGGCGAATATGTGCCCTTCGCCAACATTTTGGGCCATATCGGCATTACCAAACTGACGGAAGGTCAGGGCGGATTCGCGTCGGGGGATGGTCCGCACACCTATCAAATTTCGGGGGCCCCCGACGTCACGCCGCTGATCTGCTACGAGATCATTTTCCCGGGCGCGGTGACACCGCGTCAGCGCCCGGGCTGGCTGGTTAATGTCACAGACGATTCCTGGTTCGGTCCGTGGGCCGGGCCGCTTCAGCATCTTCTGATTGCACGCGTCCGGGCTATCGAAGAGGGACTTCCCGTTGCGCGTGCAGCCAATACCGGAATCTCGGCGATGATCGATCCGCTGGGTAGAATTACAACGTCACTTGATCTGGGCCGCATGGGTGCGGTGGATGCATCCTTGCCGGCGGCGCTGGCGCCCACGCCCTATGCGCAATTTGGCGATATAATATTTCTTATACTTTTGGTTGGTGCGGCCGTTGTCGCCTTTGTTCTGGCGCAAAAAGAGGCACGGTAACTAAGCAGGCAATTACTTCTTTCAGTTCTGTGACCGTGCGGCTAAGTTCCGCCCGCTCAATCACCTGAAAAACCGTGAACAAAAAAGCCAATCCCATAGATGCTCAGGTTGGAAATCGTGTGCGCATTCGGCGCATGCTGATCGGCATGAGTCAGGAAAAGCTGGGCGACATGCTTGGCCTGACATTTCAGCAAGTGCAAAAATATGAGAAGGGTGTCAACCGTATTGGCGCCGGCCGGCTGTTCGAGATTTCGCGCATCCTGGGTGTGCCGATCGACTTTTTCTATGACGGGGTTGGCGTTCCCAACGAAGGTCCCTCTGATGCCACGCCGCCAGTGATGGAGTTTGTCTCGTCCGGCGAAGGCCTGCAGCTTTCGCTCGCCTTCATGAAGATCCGGGATCCGAAAGTGCGCAAGCGCGTGCTGGACCTGGTCAAAAGCCTCGCCGAAGAGGAAGAGGCGTCCTGACTATTTGGGCGCGCGCGCCGCTTTTTCCGCCAGGCCCGACTGGCCCTCGCGCGCTCTGAGCGCCGCATAGACATCGTCCGGCGTAACGCCCGCGGCGGCCCACAGCACCATCAGATGATAAAGCGCGTCGGCGCTTTCGGACGCCAGATGCGCCTTATCCCCTGTCATCGCGGCCAGCGCGGTTTCCACCGCCTCTTCGCCGAATTTCTTGGCGCATTTCTCCACGCCCTGGGACAGCAGCTTGGCGGTGTAGGATCGGTCGGCGTCACCGGCGGCCCGGCGCGCCGCGATGGTGGCAAACAGGCGGTCCAGGGGGTGAATTTCGCTCATTGGCGGGCTTTAGCACGGGCCAGTCCTTGAGGGCCAGCCGCCCGAGACCGGCGGGCTGGTTAAACACTCCGCAAGGGCTGGCGGCTCAAAATGCAGCCATGATCCAAGGGTCATCCCTTCCGCCGCGGGTTGCACCGTTGGCCCTTGCCATGGCCGGGGGTGTCGCCTTCGCTTATCTGGTCTATTTCGCCGGGCAACTCGCCGGCCATGGCTGGATCACGGATCCGTTCGGCCATCCCATCGCGCAAGACTTTCTGTCTTTCTGGAGCGCGGGCCATCTGGCGCTGACCGGTCCCGCCAGCGCCGCCTATGACTGGCCGGCCATGCATATGCTGCAGCATCAGCTGATGGGCCGGAACCCGGGCGGCTATCTGGGCTGGGCCTATCCGCCGCTGTTCTTCCTCGCCGCGATCCCGCTGGCGCTGATGCCGTACGCGGCGTCCTTCCTGACCTGGGTGATTGTCACGCTCGTGCTCTATTGCGTCGCCATTGCCCGTGTCGCGCAAGATCGCGGTGCCATGCTGCTCGCTGTCGCCGCACCGGCGACGTTCGCTTGTGTGATGGTGGGGCAGAACGGATTTCTCTCCGCGGCTCTTTTCGCCGGCGCCTTGCTGCAACTGGAAACGCGTCCGTTGCTTGCCGGCCTGTTGCTGAGCCTGCTGACCTACAAGCCGCATTTTGGGCTGCTTATTCCCGTGGCGCTGGTTTTTGGCGGTTATTGGCGCGTCTTCCTTGCCGCGGCTGTCGCGACATGCGCAATTCTGATTCTGTCATGGTTGGTCACGCCGGACAGCCTCGCCGCTTTCGCCGCGCATCTTGGCCCCATGAGCGACAATTTCCTCAGTGGCGGCGTTGTCGCCTTCTACCGGCAGCAAAGCCTGTATGGCCTGCTCAGGACACTGGGTGTTGGCGATCACGCCGCCTTTGCCGGGCAGGGAATTCTGTTCCTTGCCATGGCCGCATTTGTCGCCTGGCTGTGGCGAAGCGCGCGGCCCTTGGCGCTCAAATGCGCGGGCCTTTGCGTCGCGGCCCTGCTGGCAACGCCGTATCTTTATTTCTACGATTTTCCCATCCTGTCGGTTGCGATCGCTTTTCTTTGGCGGGCGCAATCTTTCACGCGCGGCGAGACCGCGTTGCTGCTGGTTTCCCAGCTGGCGATGGCTGCCTTCACGGTCGTGCATGCCCCGATGGGATTGGCTGGCGCCGCGATTGTTCTGCTTGTTGTTCTGGGCCGTTTGGCGAGCCGCGAATTCAGAACAGCGCCACAACCCCGGATGGCGTAACGCCCGCCGCGCGCAAACTTCGCAGCGTCGCGGATTGATCGCGCTTGGAGAATTTGCGGCCATCCTTGTCGAGAATCAGGCGGTGATGGGCATATTGGGGCGCCGGATACCCCAGCAAGGCCTGCAACAATCGTTGCACATGCACCGCCGGCAGCAGGTCTTCCCCGCGCGTCACCAAGGTGATGTGTTGGAACGCATCGTCCACCACCACGGCCAGATGATAGGACGCCGGCACATCCTTGCGCGCCAGCACCACATCGCCGAACAAAAGCGGATCCACGGCATGCGCCGGGTCCTGCTCGATGAAGGTGAGCGGTCCGGCATTTGCCGCCGCCTTCGCCGCATCAAGCCTCAACGCATAGGAATCGCCGCGCGCGATCCGCATCGCACGTTCATCGGCGGACAAATGCCGGCAGGTGCCGGGATAAAGCGGTCCGTCCGGCCCCCGCTGTGCTTGTCCGTGCGGCGCCTCGATCGCGCTTGCGATTTCATCGGCGATTTCCTTGCGGGTGCAGAAGCAGGGATAGGTGAAGGGTGCCAGCCGGGCCAGCGCTTCGCGATAGGCTCCCGTGCGCCGCGACTGGCGCAGCACCGGCTCCTCCCAGGACAATCCCAGCCAGGCAAGGTCCTCGAAGATCGCGGCGACGAATTCCTCCCGCGCCCGGCCGGTATCCAGATCCTCCAGCCGCAGCAGAAAGCGCGTTCCGGACCGGGATGCGGTCCAGGCCGCAAAAGCATGGCCCAGATGCAGATACCCTGTCGGCGACGGCGCGAAGCGTGTAACCATCATCGCGGACACTTAAACATTTTTTCGCACCCATGGCTTTGCTCTCCGGTCCGCGCCTCGATCCTCGCAAAGGTCCGGCCACGCAACTTGTCGTCCTGCTGCATGGCTATGGCGCCGACGGCAATGACCTGATTGGGCTGGCGCCGCATTGGCAGGACCTTCTGCCCGGCGCCGCCTTTGTCGCGCCGCACGCGCCCGACCCCGTGCCGGGCGCGCCTTCCGGTTTTCAATGGTTTCCCATTTCCCGCATCGATCCGCGTGAAATGCAGCAGGGCGTGATCGCGGCGGCGCCCCGCATCGAGGCGTTTCTGGAGGCCGAGCTGGCGCGGCTCAATCTTCCGCCCGAAAAACTCGCGCTGGTGGGGTTCAGCCAGGGGGCGATGCTGTCACTGCATCTGGGCTTGCGCCGTGCCATCCCCCCGGCCGCCATTGTCGGTTTTTCGGGACTGCTGGCGGGTCCGCCGCCCGCGAATGGTCCGACCCCGCCGATCCTTCTCACCCATGGCGATGCCGATACCGTGATCCCGGTCGGCGCCATGTTTGCGGCGGCGGGGGCCTTGGGCAAGGCCGGGCTGCCGGTGCAATGGCATCTGGCGCCGGGCATGGCCCATGGCATCGATCCGGACGGCCTGGCCCTGGCGGGCCTGTTCCTGGCGCTGGCCTTTGGCGGGCGATTGAAGGCGGATGGGCCTTTTTCAAGCCCGCTTTAGCAGGCCTGTCACACACAAATCGCAGTTTGGCAGGGACTGATTCCCCCGGCTTGAGGACGGGTTCGAATCGCCTTTACAATCGGACTGCGAATAATGGGAGACGCCGCCTTCACAGAATTGCCCTCGTGCTAGCCCCTCTGCGGTCCACCAGCAATTGCCCGGCTTTGGTGCTCAACGCCGATTGCCGTCCGTTGAGCTATTACCCCCTGTCGCTCTGGTCCTGGCAAGACGCCATCAAGGCGGTGTTTCTGGAGCGGGTGCACATTCTGGAGGAGTATGACCGGGTGGTGCGCTCGGCGCGCGTCGAGATGCGCCTGCCCTCGGTGGTGTCGCTCAAGACCTATATCAAGCCGGCGCGCCATCCCGCCTTCACGCGGTTCAATGTGTTTCTGCGCGACCGCTTCGAATGCCAATATTGCGGCGATCCCAAGGACCTGACCTTCGATCATGTGGTTCCGCGCTCCAAGGGTGGCCGCACCACCTGGGAGAACGTCGTGGCCGCCTGTAGCCCTTGCAATCTGCTCAAAGGCGGGCGCCTGCCGGCGCAGGCCCGCATGCATCCGCGTCACCGTCCGCATCAGCCCACGGTGACGGAACTGCGCGAGCGCGGGCGCAAATTCCCACCGAATTATCTTCACGATTCCTGGGCGGATTATTTGTATTGGGATTCTGAACTCGAGCCGTGAAGTGCCGGTTCAGATTTTCTCGGACAATTTTATCGCCACGCGGCAGCCGGCTTTGATTGCCGTGCTGAGTAGCCGATAACCCGGCGCCTGTTCCGCGCCATGGTCCAGCGCGGTCTGCCGATGCACCGCTTCGTCGGCGCGGAATTCCTCGATCGTCTGTTTCAGCGCCGGATCGCGGTCGCCCAGATCGGCGATCTGCTGGGCATAATGTTCGTCGATCGCCTCTTCGACGGCGGCGGTGCAGGCAAAGGCGGCCTTCTCGCCCATCAGCGCCGTGGCGGCGCCCAGGGCAAAGCCCGCCACCCGCCACACCGGCTCCAACGCGGTCGGGCGGACACGGCGTTCATTGATCAGGCGGTCGAAGGTCTTCAGATGATGCTGTTCCTGCTCCGCCATGTGGCGAATGGTGTCGGCGCTGGCGCGGTTCCGCAAAATTGCGAGCTGGCCTTCATAGATACGCACCGCGCCATACTCGCCGGCATGATCCACCCGGATCATCGCATCGGTATCGGGCGCCGCGCCGGGTGCCTTGGGCTTGGGTTTACGCGGCATGCTGGCCCAACGCACCGTTGCCGGATGTCGCGGCGCATTTCGAAAGTCCGAACGCTCCCAGCGCGGCGATCAAGAACGAGCAGATCGCGTTGTAGGACGCCATCGAGATTCCGAACAACGACCAGGCCACGACATCGCACTGCACTTCCGGCGGCGGCCCGCTGCTGCCCAGGACATAGCGGTGGCCGCTGCAGGCGGCAGGCCCCGGCAATAAATGATATTCCATCCCGGTCTGATAAGCGCCGATTAGGCCTGAGGTCAGCACGAACAGGATCGCGATCCAGGCCAATCCGCGTGCCGTCGAATCGTTTTTCGCCGTGGTGATCGCAATGATGCCGGTCAACGCCGCGCCGATATGCGCCCAGCGCTGCCAATGGCACATCTCGCAAGGCGGAATGCCGCCAAGATATTGAAAGCCCAGCGCCCCCAGGAACAGACATGTCCCGCCCGCGCCCACCAGCAGGGCGATTTGATCAGCGCGCAAAGATTGCCGAGTCGTCATGGAAGGCCTTGAACTCCAGTGCATTGCCGGATGGATCGAGAAAAAAGAATGTCGCCTGTTCGCCGGTCAGGCCTTCAAAACGGATGCCGGGTTCGATGATGAAGGACGTTTTTCTTTTTGTCAGCTTTTCGGCGAGAGCTTTCCAATCCTTCATGGAAAGGATTGCACCGAAATGACGCACCGGCACCGAATCGCCGTCCACGTCATTATGTGCTTTGTGTCCGACCTCATCCGGGCTTAAATGTGCGACGATCTGATGGCCGAAGAAATCGAAATCGACCCAATCATCGCTCGAGCGGCCTTCGGGACAGCCGAGCAGGTCGCCGTAAAAGGCGCGCGCTTCGGAAAGGTCGCGCACTGGAAACGCCATATGAAAGCGTGGACGTTCTGACATGTTGAAATCCCTGTTGCGCGGCAAGATTAAAGCCAAGCGCGTCGAAAAGCGAGCGGTTCGCCGTGAACTGCTTGCAATAGACGGCGCCGATGTGGCGATTAGCGTGCGGCTCAATCCGCGCGCGCGACGCATCGTCATGCGCGTAAACCCTACCACCGGCGAGGTCAGCGTCACCGCCCCGACCCGTGGCGGCGCCGGCGCGGCGATGGCCTTTGCGCGCGGTGAAACACAGTGGATCGCACGTCAATTGGCGCGCATGCCCAAACCGGTGGCCCTGATGCCGGGCGCGGTGGTGCCTTTCCTTGGTGTGAGCCATCCCATCCGTCACAGCCTATCCCGGGGGCCGGCGCCGGTCTGGACCGAGGATGGCGCGATCCTGATCAGCGGACGCGTGGAACATGCGCCCCGCCGGCTGTCCGATTTCTTCAAGCGCCAGGCCAAGGCAATTTTTGCCGTCCGCGCGATGGACTATGCGGCGCGGCTGGGCGCGCGGCCGTCGCGCATTGGTGTACGCGATACCCAAAGCCGCTGGGGCTCCTGCAGCCAGGCTGGGTCGCTGTCATTTTCCTGGCGGCTTATTTTCGCACCCGAATTCGTGCGCGACTATGTGGTGGCGCATGAAGTGGCGCATCTGAAGGAAATGAATCACTCGGTGCGATTCTGGGCGCATGTGAAGACTTTGTCTCCCGATGCCACCCGCGCCCGCCAATGGCTGCGCGATCACGGCCGCAGTTTGCTTCGGTACAATTAAGTACCGCCGAATAAGCTATTCAGGATTTTCTCGAACGGATCTTGCGGCTTCGCGGTCGCAACTGGGGCAGGCGGTGGCGCCAGTTCAGGCACAGGTTCAGCCGACGCCACCACCGGCGCATCGCTGGCATCGGCGATCAGTTCGCTTCCCACCAATGGCCGCACCGGCAGGTCCTGTTCGGCATCTTCCATGAACGCGTGGAAGATATGCGCCGGCAGGCCGCCACCGGTGGCTTTTTTCATCGGCGCGGCATTGTCATTGCCCACCCACACGCCGGTCACCAGATCGGCGGTGAAGCCCACGAACCAGGCATCATGGAAATCCTGGGTGGTGCCGGTCTTGCCGGCGCTGGGCCGCTCCAGCAGACGCGCCGCCTTGCCGGTGCCGGTGGTCACGGTCTGAACCATCAGCCTGGTCATCGCCATGTTGTTGGCGGGCGACATCACCGCGCCGAGCCCACCCGGTTTGCGGTCATAGAGTATTTTTCCCGTCCTGGAGCGGACGCGCAGGATCGCGAAGGGAACAATGCCGTTGCCGCCATTGGCGAAGGGCGTATAGGCGCCGGTCAGTTCCAGCGGCGTCACGCCCGAGGTGCCCAATGCCAGCGACGCCACTTCCTCCAGCGGCGAGGTGATGCCCAGCCGCCGCGCCGTGGCCGCGACTTCCTTGGGCCCCAGCTGATCGGTGAGCTGGGCCGCCACCGTGTTGGAGGATTCCGCGAAGGCCTGTGTCAAAGTGATGTCGCCTTTGTATTCGCCTTCGAAATCCGACGGCTTCCAACCGTGAATATTCACCGGTCCATCATGCATGATGTCGTCGGGCGTGCGGCCATGCTCGAAGGCGGTGAGATAGACAAAGGGTTTGAAGGCGGACCCAGGCTGGCGCACCGCGTCGGTGGCGCGGTTGAAGCTGGATTGGGCATAGGAACGCCCGCCCACCATGGCGCGGATGGCGCCGTCCGGCGTCATTGCCACCAACGCCGCCTGGCTGGCGCGGATCTTCTCGCCTTCGGCATCAATGCCTTGCGCCACCGCTCGCTCGGCCAGATTCTGGGTGTCGAGGTCGAAACTGGTCTCCACCACCACCGCGTCGGTTCCGTGACCATTTTCTTGGCCCAGAATGCCGTTCAACTGCGACACCACCCAGTCGGTGAAATAGCCGGCCTCCGGCGTGCCGCTGCCGGAGACGATGCGTGGCCGCGTCGCCTGTGCCTGCGCCCGTGCCGCGTCGGTTATGAAGCCAGTGTCCTGCATGGCACGCAGAACCACGGCGGCGCGCGCCAGCGAGGCATCCGCGTCCGCCAGGGGATTGTAGCGCGCCGGCGCCTTGACGCTGCCCGCCAGCATCGCCGCCTCGGTCAGGCCCAATTGATCGGCATGCTTGCCGAAGAATTTCTCGCTCGCCGCCTCGACGCCGAAAACGCCGGCGCCGAAATAAACGCGATTGAGATAGAGCGTGAGAATCTGGTTCTTGGAATATCGCGACTCCAGATACAGCGCCAGCATCGCTTCCTGGATCTTGCGATCGAAGGTGCGGCCGGAATCGAGAAACAGATTCTTGGCAAGCTGCTGGGTCAAGGTCGAGCCGCCCTGCACGACATGACCCGCCATCATGTTCTGCACCCCGGCGCGCGCCATGCCGACGGGATCGATGCCGATATGTTCGCGGAAGCGGTGGTCCTCGATGGCGATGAAGGCGTTGGGAACGTAAGAGGGCAGGCTTTCGACACTGGCCGTCGCGCCTTGCGTCAATCCGCGCCGCGCCACCAGACGCCCGTGATCGTCCAGAATGGTGACGTCGCGCGGCATCGCCGTTGCCAGAAGATTGCGCACATCGGGCAGGTCGGAGAGAAAATGCGACCACAGGATCGCGCCGAAGATCACGCCCCAGACCAGGAGCATCATCAAAACATAGGGCCAGACATGCTTGCGCCGGGGCTCGGAATCATTCCCTTCATCATCAAGGACGTCGTCGTCGAAACCGTCCTCGCCGATGGCTTCGTCGTCAAACCTTGGCGCAGGCCCGGCGGCCCGGCGGTACACACGCGGTTCGTCGTCGTCGAAATCGGATGGCGGCCGCCTTTTGCTCATGGAAAGATGGTGGCGACTCAAAGGTTAACGAGGATTAAAGAATTTATTAACCACCGGAGCGGCGGCCAGGAAAAGTGGGAGCCGCGAAGCGGCGAGCGGTTGCCACAACGCTGGCGCTAAGCAACTCCGTCCGGCCGCGCGACAACATCAAACGGCGACGGCCAGGAACTGAGGCCTATTTCCCTAGCTCAACCGGTAGCCGCCGTCCTCGGTCACCAGAATGCGCGCCTCTCCCGGATTTTCCTCGATTTTCTTGCGCAGCCGGTAGATGTGGGTTTCCAGGGTGTGGGTGGTGACGGCGGGGTTATAGCCCCACACCTCATGCAGCAAAGTTTCGCGCGCCACCGTGGCACCGGCGGCATGGAGGAATTTCAGGATGTCGGTTTCCTTTTCCGTCAACCGCACCTTGCGGGCGCCTTCGGTCAGGAGCTTGGCGCCCGGCCGGAAAAGATAAGGCCCGATCGCCATCGGCGTGTCGTCGCTGGCGGCGTGTCGGCTCAGATGCTGGTTCAGCCGGGTCAGCAGATCGGCAAACCGGAACGGCTTTTCGATATGTTCGGCGGCGGGAGGCGGCACATCCGGCCCGCACAGAAGCAGGATCGGTGCGTCAAAACCTTCGGCTTTCAGTTCACGCGCCAACGCATCGCCCGCGCCATCGGGCAGGCCCTGGTCGACAATGGCCAGGGCATAACCGCCCTCTTTCGCCAGCGCGCGCCTCGGCGGCGCTGGCGGCCTCGATCACGATATAAGGGCCTTCCTGCGCCAACTGCTCGGCCAGCGAGGCGCGCAGGACGGCATCGTCATCCACCAATAAAACGCGCTTGGCGCTGGCCATGGGTCTCCGGGATCTGGGTGGGGGAGACTAGCGTGATTTGCACCTGCCAAAAAACCGCCCAGGGCGGCAAAAACTGCCGCAAACCCCAGCGGAAGCGATGAAATTCCAGCAATAGAGCCATTTTTCCGCTGGCAAGGGGCTTGCTAGGAACAAGCCAATGGGGATCGACGCCACCACGCAAGCCGCCGCAGCGCCCGCCCTTCCGTCGGCGGATCAGAAGCCCGCGTCAAAATCCTCCGACTGGGATTTTTCGTTCCACAACCTGCTCGACATCATCAACCCGCTGGAACATCTGCCGATCATCGGCACGATCTACCGCGCCATCACCGGCACCCATATCGGCATCCCCGAAAAGATCGCGGGCGATGCGCTGTATGGCGGATTGTGGGGCGCGGTTTCGGGCGCGGCCGACGCCGCCTTCGAAGCGGTCACCGGCAAGGATTTCGGCTCCACTGTCCTGGCGCTTTTCAGCGGCCATCACTCGAACACGGCGCTGGCCGCCAATGTCACGGTCACGCCGTCCGCCAAAATGCCGGCGCCGACCGATGTCCAGGCGCCCGACATGACCAGCGACATGACGGCGTTGCAGGCTTCGCTCAGCCGCAATGGCGTGGATGGCGATCTGGCGCGCCGCGCGCTCGCGGCCTATCGCAAATCCATCGCCCTGCCGGACATGACGCCGGGCACCCTGGTTGCCGGGGCCGCCAGTTAAGCTAAACTCGCCACATGGATCTGATCGTTTCCAATTCTCCGGCAGGACCGGTGATGGACTGGGGTGCGGGCCCGCGCCGCTGCGCCATCGGTCCCCATGGCATGGGCCAGAAGAAGGAAGGCGACGGCAAGACGCCGCTTGGGGTTTTTCCCCTGCGGCAATTGTTCTGGCGCGCCGACCGCACGGATAAGCCGGTCTGTGTTCTGCCGTCGCGCGCGCTGGTGCCCGAGGATGGCTGGTGCGATTTCCCCGGCGATCCCAATTACAACAAGTTGGTGAAGCATCCCTATCCCGTCAGCGCCGAACATCTTTGGCTCGACAGTCATGTCTACGACATTATCGTGATTGTCGGCTTCAATGACGATCCGGTGGTCTCGGGCGCGGGCAGCGCGATTTTCCTGCATCTGGCGCGCGACGGTTATCCGCCCACCGCGGGATGCGTTGCGCTCACCGATCACGATCTGCGCGCCGCGCTGGCGCAATTGCGCAACGGGGACAAACTCCGGATCACCGGTTAGATTTTCGCTCGTTCGCCGAAGATCGCGCTGCCGACCCGCACATAGGTTGCACCAAAGCGCACCGCCATCTCGAAGTCGCCGCTCATGCCCATGCTGAGTTCGCCAAGGCCGTTCTCTTTCGCCAGTTTGGCAAGGAAGGCAAAATGCGGCGCGACATCGTCCTCGACCGGCGGGATGCACATCAGGCCGATCAGCGGCAATTCCAGCTTGCGGGCATAGGCGATCAAGGTCTCGGTCTCGGCCGGCATCACACCGGCCTTTTGCGGCTCTTCTCCCGTATTGACCTGCAGGAACAGGCGCGGGCATTTGCCGCTTCTGTCGCGCTCCGCCGCCAGCACATCTGCCAGCTTGACCCGGTCCAATGTCTGGATGGCGTCAAACAGTGCCACGGCTTCCTTGACTTTGTTGGTCTGCAGCGGACCGATCAGATGCAGTTCCAGATCCGGAAATTCCGCTTTCAGTTGCGGAAATTTGCGCTGTGCCTCCTGCACCCGGTTTTCGCCGAACAGGCGCTGGCCACTGACAATGGCTTCACGAATGCCGGTTTCGTCCACCGTCTTGCTGACCGCGACCAGCCGTGTGTGCGGCGCAGGCGCTATCGCCGCCTTCCGCGCCGCGTCGATGCGCGCCAGAATGGCGGCAAGATTCTCTGGAATGCTCATGACGGTTTCGACCCTAGCAAGAGCGGCCGCCCGCCTCAACGCAGGTATGCTCGTATTAATGACAGATGATGACCGATTGCCCGATCCGGTCGGCGCGGCGCGCGCGCTGCCGAAGGGCAGTCTGGTGATCATACGCTCGCGCGATACCGAACGCCGCCGCGCCCTGGGCGAAGCCTTGCGGGCCCAGACCAGCGGCCTGATTCTTTTGGCGGCGGATGATCCTGTGCTGGCGAACACGTTGCACGGACTGCACCTGCCGGAAGCACGGGCCCGCGATGCAGCGCATTGGCGCGCGGTGAGGCCGCATTGGGTGATTACCGTGGCGGCGCATTCCGCGCGCGGCTTGCAAATTCCTTATGCCGATGCGGCACTGTTGTCGCCGGTCTTCGCCACCACAAGTCATCCCAAGCCCCTTGCGCTCACCCCGGCGCGGGCACGGTTGATCGCGCGCCATGCGTTGCTGCCCGTGCTGGCGTTGGGCGGCGTCAACACGCAGAACGCAGCATTGTTGTCTGGATTTTCCGGAATCGCCGCGATCACGGCTTTGTCCTAGACGTGCAGATTGAGATGCAGGAACCCCGCATCCATGCTCAGATTCGGCGCGCCGTTGAAGAACAATCCGCTGGAGCGGGCATAATCCAGTTTTTGCCAGCCACCGGTGATCTGCCAGTTGGTGTTCAGCACATACCCCAGTGACGCCTGATACCCATTGAGGCCAATGCGAGGCTGGGTCGCGACGCTGCCGGCAACGCCATTGCCATATTCGACGCCCGCCACCCATTGGCCGTAGGTCGCGCTGGCGCTGACATGCAGGGCGCGGGTGGTGGCGCGGTCAAAGCTGCTTGTGACATCGAAGGCATAGGCATTGCTGGTGCGGTACGATCCGCCCAGCGACAAGCTGAGATCGTCATCAACCGTGTAATCGGCGCGCAGACCCAAACCCAGATCGCTGACCCCTTCCTGGCCCGCGAGTTTGTGCTCGGCGCGGCCTTCGGCGACGCCACCGGATGCTGTCACGCTTACCGGTCCGATATCGTCGCTATAGCGCAGACCCGCTTCCCACATATCGGCCTGGCGGCCCGGCAGATGCGGACCGGCTTTCAAAAAAGGGAGCACCTCCTTGCCCTGATTGGGCGTGAAGGAAATCGCCAGCTGCACGCCGAACAGGGCCGGGCTGACATAGGCGAACTTGGCGTAATTGGACGACGCGCCGACTTCGGTGCGCAGCGCGAACATGTCGATCACGGCGCGGTTGGTGAGGGGATTGCGGAAGAAACTGGTCTGGGGATCGTCCAGCGACACCTGGGCATCGACTTTCGGACCCGTGACCGCCAATGCGTAACCCGCGCCGTCGGTCTGACCGATCTCAACCCTCCCCAAGCCGGTGCGCGCTTCGCCATAGGCTTTCTCGAAAAAGTCCCCGCCATAGCGCCCGCGCGACAAGGGGTCGCTGACGGCCAAAGTGGCGTCCAGCCCCAAAGACAATCCGCTGTCATAGTCGCGGTGTAGCCGGGGCATGAGCTTGGCCGAGCCGGAAACCGCGGGCTGGCGCTTGAGGCCGGAATCGAACGCCCCGCCGCTGGCCACGCCGCCCACGGAAAGCTGGGCATCGCCGATGGAGGCCTGGAAAGGCTGAAGCGCAAAGTTATCGGCATCCTGAGCCGCCGCCGATCCGGCAGCCAGAAACAGCCCCAGCACCGCCAAGCCAAGCCGTCTTGCATTGCCTTTTTGAAATGCTGCCCCGGTCATAAGCCCTTCTAACATAAGCCAAACCGAGGCGCTTGCGACAAGGCGCGCGCCGTTGCGCGGGGCGCGCGCTGCCAGTATAAGCCGCACAGGCCAGGGGGTGGACGGTAACCCTGTTGGGCACCGTCAAAGGAACGAACCTGATGCGAATCCTGCCCATTTTGCTGTGCGCCCTGGCGCTGCCGACCCTGGCGGCCTGTAGCGGCGACGAAAAATCCACCGACATGGAGACCGGCGCCACCATCGTGGCGGGCGGTTCGGGCAAGATGACCCTGGGGGTCAATTCCTATCTCTGGCAGGCCGCGCTCAACACCATGTCCTTCATGCCGCTGGCCAGCGCCGATCCCTTTGGCGGCGTCATCATCACCGACTGGTATGTCGCGCCCAACGCGCCGGACGAGCGCTTGAAAGTCACCATCTACATCATGGACCGCAATCTGCGCGCCGACGGGCTCAAGGTCGTGGTTTTCCGCCAGACCCGCGCCGGTACCGGCTGGAGCGATGCGGCGCCCAACCCCGACACGGCGCACAAGCTGGAAGACTCCATCCTCACCCGTGCGCGTGAACTGCGCCTGGCGACCTTGAATCCCCGCGCGTAAATAAGGGCCAAGCCTGTTCGACGGGCTCGGGAGCGGGGCCAGGAAAAGTGTGCGGCGGTTTTCCGTCCGGCCCCGCGACAAACATAGAGCCACGAAAGGCTTGTTGCATGGCGCGTTACAACGCCAAGGAATCCGAGAAGCACTGGCAGGGCGAATGGGAACGGCTGCAGCTGTTCAAGACGCCGGATCACGGCACCAAGCCCAAATGCTATGTGCTGGAAATGTTCCCCTATCCGTCGGGGCGCATCCATATGGGTCACGCCCGCAACTACACCATGGGCGACGTCCTCGCCCGCTTCCGCCGCGCCCAGGGCTACAACGTGCTGCATCCGATGGGCTGGGATGCCTTCGGTCTTCCCGCCGAGAACGCAGCCCGCGACAAGGGCGTCAGTCCGCGCGACTGGACTTATGAGAATATCGCGCATATGCGCGAAGGCCTGAAGATGTTGGGCCTGTCGATCGACTGGTCGCGCGAATTCGCCACCTGCGATCCGGAATATTATCACCAGCAGCAGAAACTGTTCCTGCAATTCTATCATGCCGGTTTCGTTTATCGCGGCGAAGCAGATGTGAATTGGGACCCGGTCGATCAGACCGTGCTGGCCAACGAACAGGTGATCGACGGACGCGGCTGGCGTTCCGGCGCGGT
This sequence comes from uncultured Alphaproteobacteria bacterium, assembly GCA_903897605.1. GTDB lineage: Bacteria > Pseudomonadota > Alphaproteobacteria > Micropepsales > Micropepsaceae > Rhizomicrobium. The sequence goes on along the minus strand of CAIUCH010000031.1, from coordinate 10,504 downwards.
GGTGGAACGGCGCAAACTGTCGCAATGGTTCTTCAAGATCACCGCCTTCGCGGAAGAATTGCTGACCGCGCTCGATACTTTGGACCGCTGGCCGGAAAAAGTCCGGATCATGCAGAAGAACTGGATCGGCCGCAGCGAAGGGCTGAAATTCCAGTTCACCTTGTCGGACGGCGAGAAGCTGGACGTGTTCACGACAAGACCCGACACCTTGTTCGGCGCCAGCTTTGTCGCTCTGTCGCCCGATCATCCCCTGACCCAGGAACTGGCCAAGACCGATCTCAAGCTGCAGGACTTCATCGCCGAATGCCGCAAGACCGGCACGGCGGAAGCGGAAATCGAGAAGGCGAAAAAGCTGGGCTATGATACCGGCCTCACCGCCGCGCATCCCTTCGATCCGAATTGGAAGCTGCCGGTGATGGTGGCGAATTTCGTGCTGATGGGCTACGGCACTGGCGCGATCTTCGGCTGTCCCGCGCACGACCAGCGCGACCTGGATTTTGCCCATAAATATGGGCTGCCGGTGACAGTTGCGCTTCGCCCGTATCTTTCCAAGAAAGCGACGCCCCAAGAAATCTCTACTCATGAAAAGGAATTTGCTGAAAATCCCTATTACACTGCGCATGATGAGGCAGACGGGGTTTTTGCAGTCACGACTAAGGCTTTTGACGTCGGGCGCAATGACCATTTTTATTCCGCGGCGTTTAGAAAGCAGCCGAAAATCCAAAAGCTAATCGAGAAGTTCAAACGTTACGAAGAGCAAGATTGGTATCATTACGAGAATTTCTTTGGAGCAGATGAAGTTTTCTCAATTCAAGAAGCATTTGATCGTGCCGTACAAGAAATTGAGAAAAGGGGCATCGGCGAGCGCACGGTGAATTACCGGCTGCGCGATTGGCTGGTGTCGCGCCAACGTCCCTGGGGCTGTCCCATCCCGATGGTCCATTGCCCCAAATGCGGCGTGGTGGCGCTGAAGGAAAGCGACCTGCCGGTGCTGCTGCCGGATAAGATCGATTTCTCCAAGAGCGGCAATCCCCTGGACCGCGACCTGAAGTGGAAAAACACCATTTGTCCGGATTGCGGCGGCCCCGCCACCCGCGACACCGACACGCTCGACACTTTCGCGGACTCGTCCTGGTATTTCGCGCGCTTCTGCGATCCCCACGCGCAGACGCCCGTGAACAAGGACGCGGTGGATTACTGGCTGCCGGTGGATCAGTATATCGGCGGCATCGAGCATGCGATTCTGCATTTGCTCTATGCCCGCTTCTTCACCCGGGCGATGCACAGACTGGGCTTGATTTCGATCTCCGAGCCGTTCGCGGGAATGTTCACCCAGGGCATGGTCTGTCACGAAACCTATCGTGACGCCGAAGGCTGGATTTCGCCCGACGAGGTGGTAAAGGAAGGCGGCAAGGCATTCCGCAAGGACAATCACGCACCGGTCGAGATTGGCTCGTCGGAAAAAATGTCCAAGTCGAAACGCAATGTGATCGCGCCGGAAGCGATCATTTCCGATTATGGCGCCGACACCATCCGCTGGTTCATGCTGTCGGACACCCCGCCCGAGCGCGACATCGAATGGACCGATGCGGGCGCCGAAGGCTGCTGGCGTTTCGTTCAGCGTGTCTGGCGTCTGGTGAGCGAAGCGGAAGGCTTGCCCGCGCCTGGCACCGCGGCGGTGCCGGTGGACGATATTTCCAAAGCGCTACGCCAATCGGCGCACAAGGCGATTGCGGCAGTGACCGAAGACCTGGCGGGTCTGCGGTTCAACCGTGCGGTGGCGCAACTCTACATGTTGTCCAACGCCATCGCCGACGCGCCCAAGGCCGATGCTGCCACACGGCGCGAGGCGCTGGAAGCGCTGGTGCTGCTGGCGGCGCCGATGATGCCGCATCTGGCGGAAGAATGCTGGCGTTCGCTGGGCCATGACACCTTCGTGGCCGAAACGGCCTGGCTCAAGCACGACCCGGCACTGCTTAAAACCGACACCGTCACCATCGCGGTGCAGGTCAACGGCAAGCGTCGGGGCGAAGTGGTGGTGGCCCGCGGTGCCGACAACAAGACGGTGGAAGCGGCGGCTTTGGCGGAAGAGGGCGTAAAACGCGCCCTGGACGGCACCGTCCCGAAGAAAGTAATTGTTGTTCCCGGCCGAATTGTGAACATTGTCGCATGAAGCAGGCTTTGCTCATTGCATGCGCTTCTCTCGCCTTGGCGGCGTGCGGCTTTCATCCGCTGTATGGCGGGCGGTTGGCGCCGCAATTGTCTTCGATCTATGTCGAACCGCTGGCGGAACGCGATGGCTATGAACTGCGCAACCAGCTGATCGACCTGCTGGGTTCCGATGGCCGCGAAGGCGGCAAGGCCTATCGGCTCAAACTCACGCTGAATGAATTGTCGAACGGCGTCACCTTGCAGAACGACGCCACCATCACCCGCTATAACGACACTATCACCGCCACCTATGTCCTGACCGATGCCAAGGGCACCGAAGTGACGCGCGGCACCCAGACCAGCCTGTCCTCGTTCAACGTGTCCAATTCGCCCTATTCGACCTTGGCAGTGCAGCAGGATTCCGACCGCCGCGCCGCCGATGACCTGGCCGATCGCATCCGCATGGATCTGGGCGTGTTCTTCGGCGACCGCAAATGATCGTCAAGACCCAGGAGGCGGATCGTTTCGCCGCCAATCCGCCCAAGACTCTGCGCGCGGTCCTGGTGTTCGGCCCCGATGCCGGCCTGGTGCAGGAACGCGCCGAAAAACTGCTGAAAAGCGTGGTCGCCGATCTGGCCGATCCTTTCAATGTCTCCGACCTGAGTGAAAGCGTGCTGTCGTCCGATCCGGCCCGGCTGGCGGACGAAGCGGCGGCGATCTCGATGATGGGCGGGCGCCGGGTGGTGCGGGTGCGCGGCGCCGGCAACAATCTCACCGATCTGTTCGAGCAATTTCTTGAAGATCCGCCGGGCGATGCGCTGGTGGTGGTGGAAGCGGGCGATCTTTCCAAAGGCACAGGCCTGCGCAAGCTGTTCGAAAGCGACGACAAGGCTGCGGCGATCGCCTGCTATGCCGATACCGCGCGCAATCTGGAAGATGTGGTGCGTGACAGCTTGCGCGCCCAAGGTCTTGCCATCGCGCCGGACGCGCTGGCCGATGCGGTGTCGCGGCTGGGCTCCGACCGGGGCGTGACCCGGCGCGAACTGGAAAAGTTGGCGCTCTACGCGCAAGGGCAGAAAAGCATCAGCCTCGAGGATGTCCGTGCGGTGATGGGCGATGAAGCCGAGGCCCGTGCCGAGGAAGCCTCGGATGCGGCGGGCAGCGGCGACTTTGCCCGCCTCGACCTGGCATTGGAGCGGCTATGGATCGCCGATGCCTCGGTGGCCCAGATCCTGCGCGGCGCGATGGGGCATTTTCAGCGCCTGGCTTCGGTGCGCGAAAGCGTCAATCGCGGCGAAAGCCTGGAAACCGTGGTCAAGCGGCAGCGGCCGCCCATTCATTTCCTGCGCGAACAATCCTTCAAGGCGCAGGCCAATCGCTGGAGCGATGAAAGGCTGGCCGACGCACTCGACATGCTGCTGGAGGCGGAGGCCCTCAGCCGCACCACCGGCGTTCCCGCCGAAGCGGTGTGCGGCAGGACCCTGATGAATATCGCCGCGCTGGCGAAGGCGCGCTGAGAATGTTGAAAGTTCGTATTATCCCCTGCCTGGATGTGAAGGACGGCCGCGTCGTCAAGGGCATCAATTTCGAGCAGCTGCGCGATGCCGGCGATCCCGTCGAGCAGGCGATCATCTATGACGCGGCGGGCGCCGACGAACTCTGCTTCCTGGACATCACCGCCAGCCATGAAGCGCGCGGCACATTGCTGGATGTGGTGCGGCGCACGGCGGAAGTCTGCTTCATGCCGCTGACGGTGGGCGGCGGGGTGCGGAGCCTGGAAGACATTCGCGCCTTGCTCTTGGCGGGCGCCGACAAAGTTTCCATCAATACCGAAGCGGTGACTCGGCCCGAATTCGTGCGCGAGGCGGCGGAGAAATTCGGCAGCCAATGCATCGTCGCCGCCATCGACGCCAAGCGGGGCGCCCACGCTCATAACGGCCCGCCCTTTGAGGTTTTTACGCATGGCGGACGCCGCGCCACCGGCATCGACGCCGTCGCCCATGCCAAAAGGCTGGTGGAATATGGCACCGGCGAAATCCTGCTCACCTCGATGGACCGCGACGGCACCAAGTCCGGATACGACATTCCACTCACCCGCGCCATCAGCGACGCGGTGCATGTGCCGGTGATCGCTTCCGGTGGCGTCGGCTCGCTGAATGACCTGGTCAAGGGCGTCACCGAAGGCCATGCCAGCGCCGTGCTGGCGGCTTCGATCTTTCATTTCGGTGAAGCCAGCATCGCCGATGCCAAGCTGGCGCTGGCCAAGGCGGGACTGCCGGTGCGTATCATTTGAGTGCGTCTTGCATTCGTGCGCGCCTGACTTAAGTTCGCCGGATGGACGATCCCCGCCCCGCTTCGATTCATTCCCTCGCCCGCCACGGCCTGGGTCCGGCCCAGCCGGTCAAGGCGCGGCCGACGCGCATCAATCGCACCATGCGGCCGGAAGATGCGTTTCGCGCCAGCCTGTCGGATTGCCTGGTGCAAATGACAGCCAACGCCGCCACTTTGCGAGCTGGACGTTCAGTCGAGGGCCTGCATCAATTGCGCGTCGCCTTGCGGCGGCTGGAAGTGGCGCTGAAAGGGTTCGGCGAGGAATTCCGGCAGGAATGGCTTGGCGATCTGCGCAGCCGCGCCAAGATCCTGTCCAGCCGGCTGGGTCCGGCGCGCGACCTGGATGTCTTTATTACCCAGCTGCTGGACGTGCCCGCCGAGGAAGGCGACCGCGAGGCGTTCGCCAATCTGCGCCTGCGCATGGAAGAGATGCGCGACAAGGCCTGGAAGCAGGCGGTCGATTGCATCACCGGCACGGATTTCGCCCTGTTCGTGGACGATGTGGCGGCGCTGGCGCATTCGCGTCTGCCGATGGCGCCGGATACCAGGCTGAATCGTGTTGCGGCGCGACTGCTGGATCGCCAGCAGAAGCGCGCGGTCAAGCGCGGCCGCAAGGCGCGGAGCGGCGAGGAAGGCGATCTGCATCGCCTGCGGATCGCCCTGAAAAAGTTGCGTTACACCGCCGAATTCCTATCACCACTTTATTCCAAGGAAAAAGTCCGCCGCTATGTCAAGAAACTGCGCGGGCTGCAGGAACAACTGGGCGCGATCAACGATATCGCTCATGTCCGCGCCAGCATGACCACCATGTTGCGCGAGACCGACGGCAAGCGCGCTTCGCCGGGCGAGCGTTACGCGGCGGGGCTGGTGGCGGGCTGGTACCGGGCGCGGCGGCCGCTGATCGCGAAAAAGGCGCTCAAGCGTTGGCGGAAATTCCGCAAGGTCACGCCGTTCTGGGTCTGAAGGGCACATTCAGGGTGTCAAGACCGGGCGTGCCATCGGCGCCAAGATTCAGAATCAGTACTTTCGAAACATCCAGGTCCGGCGGCATCGGCGTCGCCATGTCCCAGTCCGTCGCCAAAGTGTAAGCGGCGCGCAGCACACCCAGATGCGCCACCACGATGGCGTCATTGGGATCGCCGATCGCATCGCGCAGGAAAGCAGCGACCCGGTCGTGCAATTCGGCGGTGGATTCACCGCCGGGCGGGCGGAACGCAAGCGCCCGGCCGGCGCGCTGGAATGCGTCCTCGCCATCGCGCGCCAGAATGGCGTCGCGGCTCAATCCTTCCCAGTCACCCCAATTCTGCTCCATCAGCCGCGCGTCCCAGGTCGCATCATGCAGCCCCAACGCCTCGGCAGTCTGGCGGGCGCGCCGCGATGGGCTGGCAAACACCCGCGCCTGTTCGAAGGGCGCGGGTGGCAGAAGCGCGCGCATCATCGCCAAGCCTTCATTGCTCAGGGGAATATCGGTATGGCCCTGGATGCGGCCCTGCGCGTTCCACAGCGTCGGCCCGTGGCGCAGGAACGCGATTCTCAAACCGCAACCTCGACAATTACCGGCACATGATCCGACGCCTTCTGCCAGCCGCGCATTTTTTTCAGGATGGTCTGGGACTTCAGCGCGCCTTTCAATCCCGGGCTGAGCCAGACATGGTCAAGGCGCCGCCCCCGGTCCGAGGCTTCCCAATCGGACGCGCGATAACTCCACCAGGAATAGATTTTCTCCTCCGGCGGAATGAAAACCCGGGTGGAGTCCGTCCAGTCGAATGCCGCCTGCACCTCACCCAGCAGCCGCGTCTCCACCGGCGTGTGGCTCACCACATCCAGCAATTGCTTGTGACTCCAGACGTCATTCTCCAGCGGCGCGACATTGAGATCGCCCACCAGCACCACCGGATCCTTGCGATGGCTTTTGCGCCGGGCGAAGAATTTTTCCATCTCGCCCAGGAAGTGCAGCTTGTGGGCGAATTTGTCGTTCTTCGCCGGATCGGGAATGTCGCCGCCCGCCGGCACATAGAAATTGTGCAGCTCCACGCCATTCTCGAACGTCACGCCAATGTGGCGGGCATGGCCTTCGCGGCAGAAATCCTGCACGCCGGTTTTCTTGAATGGCAGCCGCGAGAGGATCGCCACCCCGTGATAGGCCTTCTGGCCGTGGATCGCCTGATGCTCGTATCCCAGTTTTGCCAGCGGCGCCTTGGGGAACAATTCATTGATGACCTTGGTCTCCTGCAGGCACAGGGCATCGGGCTGATGCTCCCTGAGGAAGCGGGTCACCAGGTTGATGCGGTGGCGCACCGAATTGATGTTCCAGGTGGCAATTTTCATCAAACGCAACCCTTCCATGCTGCAACTGCGTAATGACTGAGGGCGGGCAGAGCCCTTTGAAATATCATTGTTTTTCAGCAACATAGCAGATGGCTTCTGCGCAATAATGTTGCGTAAGGTTAGCAAAAGCTTCTCTTGAATCGCTCCGTATACTGCCCATATTGCAGTGCAGCAAATGGCTCCAGAATGTTTCGGAACCAGTCTGTTGAAGGAGTTTTTCCATGCGTGTTCATTCCCATCCCGTCGAGGCCAGCACCTATTTTGGCAGTTTCGTCATCGAATCGCTGAATGGCGTCCTGATTGTCCTAAGCGCCTTGCTGGCGCTTGCCACTGTGGCCGTCGTCGCCTGACGCGTCCAATGGCCAGCGCGCGCGGGGGCTGAAATCGAGCGGATCGCGCTTTCCCAGCGCGAACCGCTCCAGCCCCGCCCAGGCGATCATGGCCGCGTTATCCGTGCAATATTTTGGCGGCGGTACGCGGATGTCGAAATCATGACTTTCCGCCAATTGCCTGAGCGCCGCGCCGATGGCGGCATTTGCGGCAACCCCGCCCGCCACCACCAGCATGGGATGTGGTGCTTGCGGGAAATCCTGACGAAAACGCGTCAGGGCATGTGCGGTCCGGTCCTTTAGAATATCGATCGCCGCCGCCTGGAACGACGCGCAGGCGTCATCGACGTTCACTTGGGTCTGCGCCAATTGGCGCACCGCGGTCTTCAAACCCGAAAAGGAAAAATCCATTCCGGGGCGGCCCAGCAATGGGCGCGGCAACGGATAGGCGCGCGAATTGCCCCGCGCGGCATGAATTTCCACATTCGGTCCACCGGGATAAGGCAGGCCCAATATTTTGGCGGTCTTGTCGAAGGCTTCGCCGACCGCGTCATCCATTGTCGTGCCATAGAGCCGGTAATCCTCTGGCCCCGCCACTGCCAGCAGCTGACAATGACCGCCCGAAACCAGCAGCAGCAGGAATGGAAAACCCACACCGTCGGTCATCCGCGCTGTCAGCGCATGACCGGCCAAGTGATTGACCGCGATCAGCGGCTTGCCCATGCAAAGCGCCAATGCCTTGGCGGTGGTCAGTCCCACCATCACGCCACCGATCAGGCCCGGTCCCGCCGTGGCGGCAATCGCATCCACCGCGTGCAACGAGACATTCGCATCGTCCAATGCGCGTTCGATCAATCCGTCCAGTATTTCCAGATGGGCCCTGGAGGCGATTTCCGGCACCACGCCGCCATAGGGCGCATGGGCTTCGGTTTGGCTGAAGACGATGCTGGAGAGAATCACGCCAGGTCCCGGCGGGGTGCCGCGCACTACCGCCGCCGCGGTTTCGTCGCAGCTGGTTTCCAGGCCCAATATCGTCAGACTGTTCAAATGGTGGTTATCCGCGAAAGGCGCTTTCCTCTAAACTAGAAAAGCGGGCCCTGAAAGCCGTGCAACGCGAAGCGGTCGAAAGATGAGAATTCTGGTCACAAGGCCAAGCAAGGACGGCGCGGAAATTGCGCGTGTTCTGGCAGGGTTGGGACATGAGGCCTTGCTGGCGCCGTTGTTGTCGGTCCAGTTTCACGCAGGTGCTCCCTTGGCACTGGAGGGCGTGCAGGCGGTGTTGGTCACCAGCGCCAATGGCGTGCGCGCGCTGGCCAGGCGGACGACGCGCCGGGACATTCCACTCTTCGCCGTCGGGCCGCAAACCGCGGACGCCGCCGCGCGGCGCGGTTTCCTCCGTGTACGGAATGCAGCTGGCGATGCGGTAGCGCTGGCCGGGCTTGTTCCGCACTGGGCGGATCCGGCGGCCGGTGTGCTGCTGCATGCGGCGGGCGAGGACGGCAGCGGCGGGTTGGCGCAAGCCCTGAGCGAACGCGGTTTCGAGGTGCGGCGGGAAATCCTTTATCGCGTCGAGGCTGCTACCGAATTGCCGGCCGCTGCCGTCCAGGCGCTGCGGCAAGGCTCGGTGCAGGCGGCGCTGTTCTTCTCACCCCGCAGCGCCCGGGTCTTCATCGATTGCGTGACCCGGGCCGGGCTTCCGACCGCCGGGATCATCGCGGTCTGTATCAGCGCCAACACCGCCCGGGTCTTGGCCGCCTTGCCTTTTGCCGAGGTACGGATCGCCCAGGCCCCCAACCAGGCTGCTCTGCTGGGTATCCTTTAGGTTGGTGTTTGTAGCCTTGAATACAATCTATGATTGTAATTGGCTTCCCTAAGGCTGGCCCCGGCCGCCAACTCTCCCTGGCGCGGATGACGTAATATCGTCGTCCGCTTTTTCCATGGGTGCTACCGCCTGGCTGGAGACCGCCTTATGGAGACCGGCCTTGACGCGCCGCACCATGCCGCCACACTCCGAGCATGCAGCAGGAAGCGCTGGCGAATACGGAAGACTTTGGCGGCTCCGATCTGGTGACCGGACCGGCACGCGCGGCACAGCCGGGCAAGGATGCCCCTTACGCGCAATATCAGCTGGGCGTTCCCTATGACGAAATGTTCGCGGCCGATGGCCGCCCGCGACCGCCCTATCTGGCGCTCGATTCCCGTCTCACCAGCCTGCCGCTGGAGGAACTGGTGCGCCGCCAGCATGCCTGCGAGCAGAGCTTCCTGCATCAGGGCATCACCTTCACCGTCTATAACGACAACCAGGCAACCGAGCGCATCATCCCCACCGATCTTTTGCCGCGTATTGTCACCGCCGGCGAATGGGCGCGGATCGAGCGGGGTCTGACGCAGCGCATCCAGGCCCTCAATCTTTTTCTGCGCGACATTTATGGCGATGGCCGCGTCCTGAAGGACGGCGTGGTGCCGCGCGAGATGATCTACGGCTCCAAAAATTATCGCCGCGAGATGCGCGGGCTTCCCGTTCCCCACGGCGCCTATGTCAATATCTGCGGCAGCGATCTGGTGCGCAACGAGGCCGGCGAGTTCGTCGTGCTGGAGGACAATCTCAGGGTGCCGTCCGGCGTTTCCTACATGCTGGCCAATCGCGATGTGGCGCGCCGCGCCTTTCCCGGTGTCTTTCGCAGCATGAATGTGCGGCCGATCGAGCATTATCCACTGGAATTGCTGGCGACCTTGCGCGAACTGGCGCCGTTCGAGCAGGATATTTCGATCGCCGTGCTGACGCCGGGTGTCTTCAACTCCGCCTATTTCGAGCATGCGTTTCTTGCCCGCCAGATGGGCGTGGAGCTGGTGGAAGGCCGCGACCTCTTGGTCAACGACAATGTCGTCTATACCCGCACCACCTCGGGCCTGAAACGCATCGACGTGATCTATCGCCGCATCGATGACGATTTTGTCGATCCGCTGATTTTCCGCGAAGATTCGTCGCTGGGCGTGTCCGGCCTGTTCAACGCCTATCGCGCCGGCAATGTGGTGATCGCCAATGCGCTGGGTACCGGCGTCGCCGACGACAAGGCGATCTATGCCTATGTGCCGCGCCTGATCCGCTATTATCTTTCCGAAGAACCGATCCTCGACAATGTCGAGACTTATCTCTGCCGCGAGGAGAAATCGCTCGGCCATGTCCTGGCCAATCTCGACAAGCTGGTGGTGAAGGCGGTGGGCGAATCCGGCGGCTATGGCATGCTGGTCGGGCCGCATGCCAGCCAGGCCGAGCGCGAGGAATTCGGCCAGAAGATAAAATCCGATCCCGACAATTACATCGCACAGCCCACCATCCAGCTTTCCACCGCACCGACCTTTGT
>CAIUCH010000030.1 GCA_903897605.1 uncultured Alphaproteobacteria bacterium | reverse complement strand
CTCCGCGTCAAGTTTGGCAACGGCCCGATCTTCAGCCGTGCTGCGGGCGGCGATGGCGTGCAGTTCGTCCATCTCGCGGTGGGTGGTGACCGCGTCTGGCGGCGGCGGCAGGTAACGCCCGGCGGCGAATTCGCCCGGCGCCAGCATGCCAGCCTGCGCGCCGGCCGATCCCAGCGCCATGGCGACGCAAACCAGAATTCCGTATCGCATGGGTCTTCTCCTAGAAGCGGGCCCTGACGGTAAACTGGAAGCCGCGCGAGGGCTGAAAGGAATAGGTGTCCAAGCTGTTGCCGCGATTAAAGACGTCGTCCACCCTGCTACCGCCGATTGGCGTCTTGTCGACGATGCTGACTGCGCCGATGCTGCGGGAATTCAACACATTGGAGATGCCTATGCCGAACTCAAGCGTTTCCCAGCTGTAGCTGGCGTTGAAGTCCATGTTGGAGTAGGCGCCCAGTTTGTAGAAGTTGCTGTTTGAGGCATCGGAATATTGCTGACCGACAACCTTGTCGATCAGAGAAAATTTCCATGCGCCGCGCTTGTAGAAAATGCCTTGAGCCGAAGTCCACATCGGGATCTGCTTGAGCCATTTTCCATTCGTCTTGCCCGATCCGAGTGAGCCGTTGAGGAACACCGACAAACCTTCCAAGTCGCCGTCAAAAGCATAGGTGCCTTCACCCTCGATGCCGTGATAGGTGGCATTGCCAGTGTTGAGCGCGCAGGTTTCGCTCGCTGAGCCCGTGAAGGGAGCTATGTTGCAGGCTTGGTAGGTAATGTTGTTTGCAACCCCGATGTAATAAAGGTCGGCGTCAAACGTGAACTGATCTGCATAGAAAACCGTGCCCATCTGATAGTTGGTGGTGGTCTGGGCCTTGGGGTAGGTCGTGGTCGGCTTGGCCTGCTCGAAGGAGCTGATATCAGGCACATAGATGCCCTCGGCATATTGGGCATAGACGCTCCAGCTGGGCTGGATCTTGTAGTTCGCCATCAGGAAGGGCAGGTCGCGGTAAGTGGTGTAGCTTGCATACACTGGCACTACCGGCTTGGTCTTCTGCTCCAGCGGCGCGGCAACGCTGCGCGACCACTCAACATACTTGAAGCCCGGCGTAACGGTCAGGTCCTCAAGCGGATGCAGTTCCAGTTCGACAAAGGGCTGGTACTGGTTCCAATTGGAATGTTCCTGATATTCGAAGAAGCCGCCCCCATATGGCGCTGAGGTGGGCGTGGCAACGACGGTACTGGGCTTGGCAGTGCTATTGTAAAGACGCGAATCTGCATACGTCTGATTGCCGCCATGCCAGGGATTGCAGTCCAGGGAGGCAAAGCACTGGGTGGCGTCATAGTCAGAGCGGGCGCGCTGTGAGCTTTGTGATTCCCACCAAACGCCTGCGCGCAGCTGGCCGGTCAGCCAGCCAAAGTCAAAATCCTTCGCCGCACGGAAGATGTTGCCGTAGACGCGGAAGGCATTCTGTTTGGTATAGCCGGGCACGTCGTTCGGGAAAAATAGCCCGTTTACGATGCTACCATTGCCCCGAGTTACTCCATTCGCGATATCGGCAGTCGTCTGCTGCGCCGAGGTCGTGCTCAGCGTCTTGTTGCGGTAATCATAGGTGTACAACGTATTATCGATGGAAAGGCCGTTGCCCAAGTCGCCCTGCAGGCGGGCATAATCCATGTCTGTCTTCTTGTGGACATGGTTGTAGGGGGCGTAGTTGCCAGCTTTGGGATTGGTAATCTGCAGCGCATAGGTCTTGCCAAAGGCAACAACCTGCGCGGCAGTTATACCGGCATTGTCGTTAAGGTTTTGAAACAGACCATTGACGCTGCTGAACAGTGTCAGATTCCAGCCGGGCGCGAGTTCTGTCTGGGTTTTGATGGTGATGTTTTTGGCGTCGCTGGACTGACGGGTGAGATAGCCATCTGACCTTTGGTACTGCAAATTTATCATGGCTCGGCTAGTTATGCCGCCAACGGTGAAATCGCCGGTCTGGTAGTTGCCGACGGACTGCTTGGTACCCCAGCTGCCAAAAGTAGCGGACACCTTGCCATGTGCATGGGAAGTAAGGGCTTCTGAAAACATGTTGATCGAGCCACCATAGGTGGCGGCGCCAAAATTGCCGGCATTGCCGGGACCGCGCTCAACTTCAATACTTCCGATAGTAGAGGCGGGAAAATAGGACTGAGAATGATGTGACGGGCCATTGGTATCGCCGAAGGGGATGCCGTCATATGTCATGCCGTAGCTGCCGTCCGGCAAGCCGCGCATAGTGTTCTTGACGCCACCATCGGAGAGGCCGGGGCCATTGACGTCAAAGCCCGTCAGGCCAGGTGCGATGGCCAGAATGGTGGTATAATCCGCAGTCTCGGAGACCGAGTCCTCGATATAAGATTTGCTGATGACGGTCTGGGGCTGCATGGCATCTAACGACGCCTTGGCTGGAGCGGTCTCCGGATCAAATGCGGTACCGCTGACCACAACGGTCTCGACCCCGCCCGCGTATGCGCCGGGCTTGACCGTGGCCGCGGAACTGGCATCAAGCTGCTGCGCGCTAGCCGGCAAAGCCCAAAGCGCGCCCGAAGCCAAGAGTGCCAAGCATGCGGCGGAATTGCGCAAGTAGCCGAAATAGATTGCAGACATAAAATTCCCTTTTTCAGCCCCCGACGCAAAACGCCAAAAGGGCAATCCCCACATCTTTTGCGGGTCCGCATTGATGCGTGTGACTTCGTCTTTAAGGGTTCCCTTTAGCATTGTTATTTTACGGTTGCGTAACAGTCCGTACTAAGAAATCCCAACCTGTCCGCGACATTTGGCCCAGCGATTAAAAATGGGGGCTGTCGGAATTCTGTCATAAAATAAAATGAATGATGGAAGTGTGTAATGCCTGTATCGGCTGGCTGAGCGAAAGGGCGATGGCCAAGGTCAAAACCGCCCCTAATTGATCTGGGCCGTATCAGGGAGACAGGCCATGTCTGACACATTTGGCAGGTCGGCCAGCCTTAATGAGGCGTTGAAATCAGACGCCTCGCCCATACGCATCAGACTGTTCCGAGGGTCAAAATTCAACCTTCAAGAAACAAGTAGAAGCATCAACGGTCTTGCGGCGATACGCATCGACCGCAACTCGGGTTGGGAGAATCCATTTCTCGGCGAGGGATCCGCACCAACGGCGGCGGTAGAAATGTTTCACAGATGGCTGCTGGGTAATATGTCACCCGACGAATTGGCCGATTGTTGTGGCCATGGCAGATTTTCGAACGGTGCGTGGCTCGCCAACAAGAGACAGTGCATGTTGCACGCTATTCCGACCTTGCGTGGAAATAATCTTGCCTGTTGGTGTAAACCACGCGACCCTTGCCATGGCGATGTCTTGCTTGAGATCGCGAACGCTCTAGCGCCGTTCGCTCAGGCGCCGATACCCATCCAAAGCGCCATCCCTTAGATGCTCACGACGAAAACGAGGCGCAACGCGTGCTCGAGTGCCGCAGTTACCGGTGTCGGCGCAGGTTGAAGCTCAATTCACCGTTCTCGGACATAAATGCCAGGAGCATCACCTAGCACCGGATAATTCCCGGTACCTAGTGGTGGCACCACTGTTCTTGCTGTGGAATAGCTTCCAAGCCAATCCACGTAACTCGGCCACCAGGAACCATCTCTTTTATCGGCCACGGTCTCCCAAGCTTCGGCCGCCAGGTAGGGCTCGTTTGGCGCCCGGTGGGCGATGCGGAAATGTCGGTTGGAATGACCTGGTTCACTGACGATGCCCGCATTGTGGCCACCCGAGGTCAGCACGAAAGTTACTTCTCCCTCATTGAGCAGATGGATCTTGTACACCGACCGCCAGGGCGCAACGTGATCTGTCTCGGTGGAGACGGCAAAATTGGGTGCAGTGATCTCCGAGATCGCAACAGGTTTTTCTTCAACCATGTAGCGACCTTCAGCCAGATCGTTATGCAAGAATAAATTGCGAAGATATTCTGAATGCATGCGGAATGGCATACGCGTCGCATCTTCATTCCATGCCATGAGATCGTTAGGAGTATCCCGTTCGCCAATAAGATAGGTTTTGACTAGTCGCGACCAAATAAGATCGCTAGAGTGCAGCATCTGAAACGTGCCAGCCATTTGCGTGGCATCCAAAAACCCTTGGAGCCACATTACGTCGTCTAAAAGTGCTAATTGGCTCTCATCTGTGAGAAGCTGCAACTCTCCGGCCTCGGTGAAATCGGTTTGGGCGGCGAGCATTGTGAGGGTCGCAATTCTCTCGTCACCATCTCGCCTCATAGCCGCACTCGCGATGGAAAGTAGTGTCCCTCCCAAGCAGTAGCCGCAAGCATGAATCTTCCTCCGGCCAGCAATTTCATCGACCGCATCTAGTGCCGCCATCACTCCCAATCTGCGATAATCATCAAGGGTGGTGTTGCGCAGCTCCGGGCCGGGATTACGCCAGGATATGCAAAACACGGTGTAGCCCTGTGACACAAGGTGCTGAATAAAGGAATTCTTGGGAGATAAGTCGAGAATGTAATATTTCATAATCCAGGCTGGGACGATCAGAATAGGTTCCGGCCGCACAAGCTCCGTCACCGGCGCATACTGAATTAGTTCCATCAATGCGTTGCGGAAGACCACTTTGCCAGGCGTTGTCGCGACAGCCTTGCCAACCTCGAATTTCGTGCTTCTGTTCGGATGATCCCTGTCAGTAATTCGCTCTGCGTCGTCGAGAAAATTGCGAAATCCGTCCATCAAATTCTGGCCGCGTCGCTCCTTTGTGGCGCGCAGCACTTCCGGATTTGTCCAGGGACAATTTGAAGGCGAGATTATATCGAGCGTTTGCCGTGTCGCGAAGGCAACCATATCGCTATGTGACTTGGTGACGCCCGGCAAGAAATTGGTCGCGGCGCACCACCATTCCTCCCCAAGTAGGAATGCTTGAGACATGAAGTTGAATGGCGGCCGCGACCACGCTTTATCGCCGAAGCGGTGGTCCTGTGGCGCCGGCTCAATCCATGCCTCGGGGTTGGCCAATCGCGCCCACTGCCTACCTGCTATTTTCATTAGCTCCAAGCACCTGGCCGGTGAGTTCGCCAGATGGAGCTGCCAGTCCGCGAAGGCAAGTAACAAGGAGACTGGCGAAATGAACCCGGTAAAATGCGCCTGAATGGCATGCAGGTAACGGTCAAGCATTTCCGGCGGATTAGTTTCGTCCGCTGGCTGAGCACTCGATCCGGATTTTGAGGAAGATAGTTGCACCGTCACTACACAGCCTTTCCTCTAATTGACGTTGTTGACACGGGAATTCTGTACCGGCTGGATTAATTGACTTCTTTGCGGTCAATAAATTTCGATGCGAAGAACAGTCGTGACATTTTGATATCAATTTCTCTGTCCATGAAATGCAAATAATCGCATCCAACTGATCATTCGAATTGGTACCAATTTTGAGGATGTTGTATCGGATCTGCTGTGAAACACTCACGGCCTGCTTGATGGTGTGGCAGTCAAGGGCGCGTTCCACGATGAAGGAGACGGCGGCCAGATGTATTAGTGTCGAACCATCGTGATGGTTGCAACGACAAGCTCGGCAAGAATAAGGATGACAATCAGCAGTTCCAGCCTTGTCGATCGCGCAGTATCGATCATGTCGGTAAAGGTCTGCGCGGCACTGGCGATCACATTCATCTTGCCATGAAGAAGTGTTCCACGCTCAATGATTTCATATTCGTCCTCGAGCCGACTAAAAAACCTTTCTAACTCTGGATGTTCCCAAAGAATCTCTGGTTTTTCTGCGAATGCAATGCGCCCAGATACGCGATGTTGGGCCAATAGCGCTGCTCCGATTAATTGGAGGAGAGATCGTCTGCTCTTCGGAATTCGACCACTTTTGGCAAGAGTGTTTGCAGCAGGCTCGATTGTATCAAAGACTAATGCGATCTCTCTTTCGTATCGCGCCAAAGCAACACTTTTTGCCAGCACGTCGGCAATGACCAGTGCGCGAGCTGGGCTGAGTTCTTTTAATTGCAAGACTCCCGCAGCGGCGGGGACGTCTTCATAGCCTGAGTTGATCTCAATTCCGATCCATTCTTCCTCAATATAGGCGGTTGGTGCGGATTCGGTGGCGATTCGCGCTAGCGCTTCTCTTTCTTCCCCTTCCGTGAGGGCGATCATGACGGTCGCTCCGTAGCGAAATATAACGACAAAACCCTCGCCTTTGCGAAAGGCGAAAGGCGCAGTTGATATTACATCGCCTTGTCCAGAACGGTCGATTGTTAGCCGGTCGCCCAAAAGGAATGCATGCGCCCAAATCGATGATGCGGCGGGATCGGCATTTCTGGGCGGAGAATTCTCAGGCATCCCTTGACGTCATACTAAAAGAATAGGGCCTTATATAGCCATAATATTGGATGCCTGGTCATCATTCGTTGAGTAGTGATGACGAGTAAGCCCGCTCGCCCGATTTTGTTGGAAATTCTTACTGGCATAGCGCCACTCAAGTCTTCATGATGGCCGCTGTCCTGGCTGAGGGCACTTCAAACCCAACGGTATTGCAAGCCTACCTTCCAATGAAGTCATTTCAACTGGACCTAAGTTACCCACTTTCACGCCGGGACCCGTGAGAAGAAACACGCTTCGATAATCATGACGTAGCGGCCAAAAGCCATGATCGCCCCTTTCTGGAGGTGTCGTGTGTGTAGGTCCGCTGGCCTCACCCCCAAAAAATAAAACATGCTCCGCAGGCTCGAACGCGGCCACGGTATCACCGAGTTGTGGCGCATAGCGGAGGAGCTCTGCACGCGGGATTTCGCGGCCGATATCACTGCCATTCTCGCCGGATTGATTGCGCAGCCAATTGGCCATTTCGGAGTCCTTTGTAGCGACGATACCTCCCATTGGCTCGATATCGCCAATTTGGCCAGCGGCGATGGCTTCGGCCTTCATATTCGCAATATGGTCGATGCGCTCGAAGCCATGGTCGGAAACCAGGGCGAAGTCATAAGTCTTTGGCAGCGCTTTCAGCATTTCGCCAAGCAGCTCGTCGGTGTGTTCCAGAATCGCATTCGCGTTGGCACCAAACGGGCCCTGATCATGGGCTTCTGAATCCAGATCGACCAGGTGGATAAGGATTAAATCAGGTTTTTTGTGCTTCAAGAGAAACAGGGTCGCCAGGGTGCGGGTACGGTCATCAACCCATTGCTGAGAGAAGGATGGATAGGTGTTACCAATCTCGTCCACCAAGCCAGGCGTGGCAAATTTAGAAATCGATTCGAGGTCCATCGAACCGCCATTCCGACGCAAAAATACCTCGGGCAGATTCCATGTGATCTTAGCGTCCATAGTCACTGGCCACGTAACCGCGGCGGTTGTGAGGCCAAGTTCACCCGCACATTGCCAAAGCGTCGGCACGCGCAGTTTGTTCGCCGACCAATAGGAAAGGGCGGGATCGAGCTTGCCACGTCCATTGTTTAAAATGCCACTCTGATCAGGCCGGGCGCCAGTGATGATAGCAGTGTGCGATGGCCAAGTGATGCTGGGCCACACACCGATAACGCCATCAGCATATTGGCTATGCGCGAGCAATTTACGAACATTGGGGATCTTCAGTTTCAGCCTGTCCGCGTCGCGGACATATCGCCAGTCCAGCCCATCGATAGAAACCACTAGGAGCTTGTGGCGCGATGGCGTAGAATCGGCGGAGGTAGCAGCAATGGCGATGATCGCCGCCACAAACAAAGTTCTCATGACCTTATCGCTCCGGCGAATTGAACCCAACGAACCTAAGCTTCACTCATCTATTGGTAATATTCCAGTTGGCCCGACCGCTCGCGAGACCACTCGTTATGGCGAATAGAACAGTCGGCATGATTTTTCGGATGAGTAGCTGCAGTGGTGGCACGCAGACTTCCGAATAAAACCGAGCACAATTACCGCACCCGCTCGACTGCGCGCTTCTAACTTTTGGTCATTTTGTCATCAATCGCCCTTATCAGCCAACTGCTTCACTTTTGCATCAATCATGCTTTCGGCGGTAGTAGCGATGTCAGATACTAAGTCCTCATATTCTTCGTCAATTTCCTCTTTAGAAATGCCTGCGGCTTCGGCAGCTTCATAACATGCGGCTGCCAATGCTTTGGACTCGCTCAAATCGTCGCCTTCATAGGCTGACGGATGGAGGCGTTCCTGCTTAAAAGTTTCAACAAAGTCCTTTGCGCGCTCGCTCATGATGACCTCAGCATTGGATTCACTCAAAAAGCCTAGACGCCGTGCCATCCCCCATCTATCTCATTTCAATGTCATACTGTAGCAAATTGAATGGATATTTTGCGCTGCGTGATAGGAACCGGCGCAAATCGCAGCCAGCCGAGCCAAGTCATTGTCGGTTCGGGTGACTAGCGAGCAACAAGATTGCTCATATATGCGCTCGACTTTGGCTCCGGAAGGAGCGTGTGTGGCTCTGGGTTATTTATTGCGGATTGGGCCACATGATTGGTCATAAACCTAGGGTTCAACAGCGGACCGGTCATAATCCGGCGCCCGTTGCTCACATTGAAAACGAGATCGAGCGTATCCAAACGCTAGGTTTGGACGATGTTAGGAGCCTTTGGCAGCAGACCTTCAAAAAGAGCGTACCAAAGGCTCTATCTCGGGATCTGCTGGTCCGAATGCTGGCCTGGCACATCCAGGAGCAGGCATTTGGTGGGCATGATCGGGCGACGCTCAAAATTCTGGCCAGTTACGCCAAGAGCGCGCCGGACGCCCAGAGAACGCGGCGCCTAAAGCCCGGTACCGAGATTGTTCGAGAATATCAGGGTGAGCGTCATACGGTGATCATCACAGCAGAGGGATTTCGGTGGCGCGAGGGTGATTATCCCAGCTTGACGGCCATAGCTAGGATCATCACCGGCACCAATTGGAACGGGCCCCGCTTCTTCGGTCTCAGAATGGCAGTCGAAAACCCCGCAGTGACCGCTGGACCAATAGCGGGCCGCCGCAGGAAACGCCTACAAGTCGATCGTGATATTGGCGAGGCCGTTCACCCATGAACAGCCCTCAGAAAATCTTCCGCTCCGCCATCTACACTCGGAAATCGACCGATCATAACCTGGATCTAGAGTTCAACTCTCTCGATGCCCAGCGGGAGGCGTGTGAAGCCTACATCAAGAGCCAAGCCCATGAGGGCTGGCGCCTCGTTCCAGTCGCCTATGACGACGGCGGAATATCTGGCGCATCCCTGGACCGGCCGGCCATTCAGGCGCTCCTTTCAGAAATCCAAGCTGGCAAGATCGACATTGTGGTCGTCTACAAGGTCGACCGGCTTACCCGGTCGCTGGCCGATTTTGCCAAGTTGGTTGAGCTGTTCGACAAATTTGGGGTGTCCTTCGTTTCCATCACCCAGTCGTTCAACACAACGACCAGTATGGGCCGGCTGACCCTAAATGTGCTGCTGTCCTTCGCCCAATTTGAGCGGGAAGTCATTGGGGAGCGCGTACGGGATAAGATCTCCGCTTCTAAGCGCAAGGGCATATGGGTAGGCGGTCCAGTGCCACTTGGCTATGTCAGCGTAAACAAGAAACTCGTCATCGTGCCCGAGGAAGCCGAAACAGTAAGGGCAATATTCCGCCGATATCTGGAGTTAGGTTCTGTCCGCCTGCTTGCCGCCGATCTCGATCAACGAGGTATTGTGTCCAAGCGCCGAGAACTATCTGGTGGCCGAATCTCCGGTGGTGGACGCTTTGGCGTTGGAGCGCTGTCCCACTTTCTCAAGAATCGCTTCTATATCGGGGAAGTTGCCTATCAAGGCGAAATCCACGCCGGAGAGCAAGAACCTATCCTGGAACGTGAGATTTTCGAACAAGTACAAGCCAAGCTCGCGGCCAACAACGTCGAATACCGAATCAAAAAGCGGGGCACCGTAGCGCTCCTTGCAGGCCGCATTTTCGATGATCGCGGCAATCGCATGACCCCATCGCACACGACAAAAAAAGGCGTCCGATATCGGTACTATGTTTCGAACGCCGTTTTGCAAAAGCGAGATGACAAAATCGGATCAGTATCACGCGTGTCGGCGGTAGAAATTGAGGAGTTAGTGCTTCAGACGCTTCGAACGCAACGCAGGATCCAGATCCCTTCAGAGCAAACTGGGGATTACGATTTGCTTGCTCGATTGGAACGTGCGGTTTTGGCACCTGAAGCAATTCGCATTCATATCGTCGAGAGTTCCCCTGACACCGAAAAGCAGATTGCGATCGTTGTATCGATCCCTTGGTCGCCGCAGAAGTTCACATCGATAAAAGGCGTGTCTCAGAGCCGAGCGAACGGTCGGTCAGAAATGACAACAGAGAGTTCTGACGCGATGGTTGCTGCAATCGCGAAGGCGCGAATTTGGATCGAAGGATTGACGATGGGGCATACCTCTGTTGAAGATATTGCTCTGCGGGAGGGTAAGGGAGCGCGGCAAATTCGATTGCTATTACCGCTTGCATTTGCAGCGCCGGGAGTCGTGCAAGCAATCCTTGAAAGAGCAGTTCCGGCGGGCACGACGATCACCAAGTTGGCGCAATTATTACCTTATTCGTGGGCAGCCCAAGAGCGAACTCTGAAATGACTGTTTCGCGCCATAAGCGGACATTTCATTGAGGATGATTTGTAACGGCCAGGCCGGTGGCGGCATCGTTGCCATTCATATTGTCACGAAACTGGAATATACGGATTATATTCGTGTGGCCGCGGTTTCCGTTATTATAGTCGGCCGCTGAGCGCTTGCGTCCCTGCAAGATGAAGAAGCGCCCGTCGTGCCATGGGCCGCGCCCACCTCGGCTACGCCATTCAAGACGGAGACACCTGGCCATGGATTTCAACTTCAGGTTAGCAATCGTGGCGTTTGCCGCACTGGCGCTGCTTCCGGCCCCATTTTCCCGGGCTGCAGACAACCCGGATCGTACCGTCGGGCCGCAAAGCGACGGGTCGATTGTTGCATCGAACAATCAGACCCTCACGCCAGCCGGAACGATCGTCGAGCTGGGCTCGCCAGTGCGGGCAAAATCCATAGCCCTCAATCCGAACGCAAATACCAAAAGCGCCGCCGTTCTGCTCATGGGCGCCGCTGAACCGGTGATTGTGTTCAATGTCGTAACCGGTCGAGTTCTTCAGCGCTTCATTCCAACCACCCGCCGCGACGCGAGTTTTGCCCCGGACAAAGCCGGATCCTTCACCGGCATTTCCTATTCCCGTGATGGCCGGGCGCTATTCTTCAGCCAGGACGACAATCATGTCGTGATCGCCCTTGTCGATCCGGTCACGGGCCTGCTGGCCAATGGCCAAAGTGTCGAACTGCCGAATCCCCAGGCTGATGGGCGTCCCTACTACAATGCGACCGCCATCAATCCGGGCGGCATTGCGGTATCCGCGGACGGAAGGCATGCCTATGTCGCCCTGAACGCGGCCAATACGCTCGGTGTGATTGACCTGACAGCCGCCCCGGCCCGGCTGGCGACCCAAATCCCGGTCGGCAACGCGCCCAACAGTGTCGTCATTCGCGGCAAATACGCCTATGTCAGCAACGAAGGCGGCCGCCCGGCCGCCAGCGGAGACTTCACAAATAATTCCGACGGCACTCCGATCGTCGCCGACCGCAACGACGCCTATTCGATCACCGGCACGGTTTCCGTCGTCGATCTTTCGACAGGCAGGGTCGCAACAACGGTCGCCGTCGGCCTGCATCCCGCCGGCATGACGATTTACGGATCCAGTCTGTATGTCGCCAATGCCTATAGCGACAGCTTTTCCGTCGTAGACCTGAATACCAACAAGGTGGTGCGCACGATCAAGATCGGCGTACCGGTGGCCGGCGGCGCCTTCGGGTCCGGGCCGGACAGCGTCGCTGTGGTGGGCGGAGTCCAGGCCTATGTCGCGCTGGGCCAGTCAAATGCCATTGCAGTTGTTGACCTGCGCGGGCGTGATGCCAATCCGGTCGTCGGCTATATTCCGACCGCCTATTTTCCCACCTCCATTGCCTATGACTCGGCCCATCGGCAGCTGGTGGTCGCAGACGACAAGGGCCTGGGCGCGCAAGGTTCGATCGGCTCGGCACAGGGCGTTTCCAGCTTCAATACCCATCAGGATACTGGCGTGGTCAACCTGATCCCCCTGCCCTCGGCGGCCC
Organism: uncultured Alphaproteobacteria bacterium; assembly: GCA_903897605.1. Taxonomy (GTDB): domain Bacteria; phylum Pseudomonadota; class Alphaproteobacteria; order Micropepsales; family Micropepsaceae; genus Rhizomicrobium. Next base: position 109,414 of record CAIUCH010000030.1, on the reverse strand, counting down.
AATTGGCGAGATATACGAAGCAGGTAATCGACAACAACCACTGGAACCTGACCACCAATATCGAAGTCGGGCCGCAATATGTCGATCCCCATGCCGTACCGGTGGCGGTTCCACGGCATATAGGTGAACCGTCACTGATCAAGCATGTCTTCCTAATCATCAAGGAAAACCGAACCTACGACCAGGTGCTGGGTGACGTGACCTGGGCCAATGGCGATCCGTCGCTGGCGGTATTTGCCTCGGCCCTGCCCAACCAGCATGAATTCATCAAGCGCTTCCCGCTGCTGGACAATGTCTATGCGCCCAGCCGCCAATCCGCGGACGGCCATCCCTGGATTTCCATGTCGGGTTCATTTTATTCCAACGACATTCTGGCGCCGGACTGGATCCGCAGCTATCCGGGCGGCAACAGCGATGACGCCTTGACCTATACGCCCAAGGGCTTCCTGTGGTCGGCAGCGGTGGCAAGGGGCCTGTCGGCCAAACTCTTTGGCGAGTGGAGCGACGCCTCCGTGGTTGCCAAAAAGCCGGACGGCGGCGAGTACAGCTGGAGCGACTTCTACAGCACGGTGCTGTGCAAGGAAGGACTGGCGCCCGCCTCAGCCTGCATCGTCCCCGACAATGCGGACAGCGAGGCCTCCAGCATTCCGTCGGCGGCCCGGATACTCGATCCGCATTACCCCTCCTTCAATCTCAAAATTCCGGACCAGTATCGCGCCGACTATTGGCTCCCGTTGTTCCAGCAGCAGGACTCCAGCGGCGAGGTTCCCAGCCTGACGATCCTGTGGCTGCCGAACGACCACACCAATGGCACCAGCCAGGGTTTTCCCAGTCCCATCAATTACGAGGCCGACAACGACCTCGCATTGGGCCGCATCGTGGATGCCATCAGTCACAGCAAGACCTGGGCGCAATCGGCAATCTTCATCGAGGAAGACGATGCCCAGAACGGGGTCGATCATGTCGATGGCCACCGCCAGCCGGTCTATGTCATCAGCCCCTATACGGTGGCTCCTCAGGCGCCGGACCAAGGCAAGGTGATCCACACCACTTATACGGCGGAGAATATCAACCGCACGATTGAAAACATCCTGGGCACACAACCCCTGACCCAGTTCGACCTTGTGGCCTCGCCGATGTTTGATGTGTTCCAGAATACGCCGGACCTTGCGCCCTTTACGCACCTGGCGGCTGTCATCCCCCTCAACAAGGGACCTGGCCTGCCCGGTGACAGCTCTGGCACCGCCGGACCGCTGCAGAAGGCCTGGCTCGAGGCTTCCACCAAAATGATGAAGGACAAATTCAACAAGGCCGATTCCGTTGATACCAATTTCCTCAATCATGCGATCTGGTATGCGGCGACGGACTGGCAACGTCCTTATCCGGGAGAAACCCGGATCATGCCACCGGCCCCCTTTGTAAAGGCGGCGGCGCGCAAACCCAAAAGTGACGCTGACGGAGACGATTAGGCAAAAATATTAATCCGACCCGGAATGCGCCGGGATAGCTCTGCGGCCCCAATGTCAGCTTTGGGTCAAAAACGGACGTCAAACCGGGCTCCGCCAAGTTCGAACCGGTCTCTTGGTCGTGTTGGCGCGCGATTGCGGAAACCCGCTTTCGCAGACGAGAGATTGGCGCCTGGTTCGGTTAGTTGTAAGGTGGGTCAACAAGCATTCGGATGCTCCAAGCGGGACAACCTGCCTGCAAGCCCCGGAAATGTCGGACTAGTTCCCGGAGACTGAAGATCTCCCCCCAATCCTAGAACTGGGTGGCTGGGGCGGAAGGGATCGAACCTTCGAATGCTGGAATCAAAATCCAGTGCCTTACCACTTGGCGACGCCCCAAAGCTGCGGTCCGGGCCGGGACCATATAGAGGGGTGCTGGCGCTTTCAACGCGGCGAAAATGCCAAAAACGGCCATGGAATGCCTAAAAATCCACGCGTTTTGCTTGGTTGCGGCCCCGGGGGGGCATCGCTATAAGGGCGCTCCCGCGAGACAGGCCGTCAAAGCCGTCCGACTTATCGGAGAGTAGCTCAGCCTGGTAGAGCACTACGTTCGGGACGTAGGGGCCGGAGGTTCGAATCCTCTCTCTCCGACCACATTTTCCTGAAGTTTGTCGCTCCCAGCTTGTGCCACCCGGGAGTACAGGCTTCGCACGGCCCTCGAATCCCATCCAAGGGATTTCGGTCAATGCCTCACACGCCCGGTTCGCCGCCGCGCCTTGCCCGCCGGATCAGCGCAAACAACCCCACCATGAACGCGATATAAGGCACACCGAAAACCAGGGTGAGGTGGAAGTCCGGCGTGAACCAGGTGGTGATCAGCACTGCCACGATCAGCGACAGTCCCAATAACGTGCTGAAGGGAAAGAACCACAGTCTAAACGGCAGGGCGGCGTTTCCCGCCAGACGGCGCGCGCGGCGAAAGAACAGATGGGTGATGAAGATCATCATCCAGGTGAACATGGCGCCGAACATGGAGATCGACACCATTAGCAGAAATGCCTGCTGGGGGAACAACAACGCCAGGATGGTCGCCACCGCCACGCCGAGCGTCGACAAGGAGAGAGAAAAAATCGGAACGCCCCGCGCGTTCAGCCGGCCCAGTATTTTCGGTGCGTCACCCGCCCGCGACAGGCTGAACATCATGCGGGTTGTGATGTAGATCTGGCTGTTCATCGCCGACAGGGCGGCGACCACGACCACGAAGTTCAAAATCCCCGCGGCATAGGGAATCTTGAGCACCTCCATCACGGTCACGAAGGGGCTGCCGCCAGTGCTGATCCGGTTCCAGGGAACGATCATCAGGATAATGGACAGCGATCCCAGATAAAACAGCACCAGCCGGAATATGGTCGCCTTGAAGGCGCGCTTGACCGCCTGCTCGGGATTTTCCGCTTCGCCGGCGGCGACCGCGATCATCTCGATGCTGAGGTAGCTGAAGATGGAGACGACCACCGCCACCCACATGCCCCACAGTCCATTGGGGAAAAAGCCGGCGCCCGCGACAAGATTCTGCGGCCCGAATTGCGGATTGTGCTGTCCCCAAATGACATAGGCACCAGCGACGACGAAGCCGATGATCGAAAATATCTTGATGCTGGAAAATACATATTCGACGGATCCGAACATGTTCACGCTCATGGCGTTGACGCCGATCAGGGCCGCGGAAAATGCCGCCATCCAGACCCAGGGCGGAACCGCCGGAAACCAGAAGGCCATATATTCGCCCACCGCGGTCACTTCGGTACCGATCGCCAGGACGATGCAGGACCAATAGGCATAGCGGACCAAGAATCCCGCCAGTGGGCTGATGTACCATTCCGCATAAGCGCCGAACGATCCCGAGGTGGTGTGCGCCACGACCATTTCGGCCAGGCATCCCATGAGTAGAAGACCGATCAGGCCGCCGATGGCATAGCTGAGGATGACGCTGGGCCCGGCAAAGCCGATGGCAAATTTGCTGCCCAGAAACAATCCCGTGCCGATGGCGCCGCCGATCGCGATCATGCTCATCTGCTGGGAGGTGAGCTTGCGGTGCAGTCCGCGTTCGCGTTCTTGAATTTGCTCGAAGCTCACATCGATTCTCCTGGTGTCATATCCACGATATCTGCTCGCGGCATCAAAGGGTCCGCTCCGAAATCAGGCCGGGACGAACACCCAGCCCCATCGACGCGTCGATCACCGCGCCGTGCATCGGCGTGGAGTAGTCCGAGGCCAGAAACAGCACGATGTGGGCGATTTCCTCCGGCTCAATGAGCCGTCCCTTTGGGAGTGAGCGGGTGAAGCGGACCCGTTCCTCCGGCGACATGGGATCGAGCGTACTCATCTGGAACATTCTTGTATTGGTCGCGCCAGGGCAGACGGCGAAAACGTCGATATTGGTGTCCACGGTTTCAGCCGCCAATTGCCTGGTCATGAACGCCACCGCCGCCTTGCTCATGCCATCGGACAAACGAAAGCCCGGAAAGGCCTGTACGCCGCCGCCTACTGAGCTGAAATTGATGATCTTGCGGGGCTGTTCGCACCGCTGGCTTCTGGCCATCTCCACAAAGGCCTGCGCGACCTTGAGTGCGCCATCAGCGTTGATCAGGAACATGGCGGTGTCCTGCCCGGCGGCATCGCCGGCAAATGCCGCCACGGTCGCCGAACCCACGGCGGCGCTGTTCACCAGGATATGGAGGTTGCCCCAGCGTGTTTGGGCATCGGCCAAGCCTTGCCGGATGGAGACCATCGAACGCAGTTCGAGGGGGTGGGTCGAAAGCGCGCGCGGATAAGCGGCTTCAAGATTTTTTGCTTCCACCGCCTCGCGTTCATTGTTTTGGGCAAAGGTGAGCGCCACCTGCGCGCCATGCGCCAACAGGGTGTCGACACAGGCACGGCCGATTCCGCCGACACCGCCGGTGACGTAAGCGACCTGGCCTTCGAGATTGACGTCCAGACGTTTGGGCGGCGATGCGGAAAACGCTGACACGGAAGTCACAGCTGCAATCCCCCCGTCATCTGACCACTTGTCCACGCCGGAACCCAACGGGACTGAACTGCCTGAACCAACCGGTCCGGTGTTAATGTTAGTGGAATGCATCATTTGATGCCAGCGACGCCTCTCGACAATCGACCGGGCGAGCAAATTTGGCGCTTGCAACTGACCGATTTGAGTCGAGCTTTCGAAGTCGAATTGTGCAGAAAACAATTGATCGGCAAACCCGAGAGCCGGCCGACCAAACAATTCAGGACAGAATATTCAGGGTATGGAAATTCAAAGGCGCTTGCGGCGGGTCGGACAGTGACGGCCTTTCGCCTGGCGAACTCGCGTAATACTCGATTGCACCGTCTTCGGATTTGAACGGTCCCAGACTGGCGCTGTAAACGCTGCGGCCGGCATGGGCGGCGGGCGAACTCTGCCACTCTTTTGTGCCCTGACGGCGGGTCTGCAGCTTGACATCGACAACGTCCTGACCCGGCGCAACAATGAATAGCCGCAAGATTTCTCCCGGCCTCAAAAGTGACGGTCGCGTGGGAATGAAGAGTCGGGGGGGATTGGCGCCGACCGGCGAGATCGCCGCCGCGTAGGCTTGATCCATCTCGGCGGGAAGCACCTCCAGAAATTCCTTGATCGAGAGCCGGAGCCGATCGAGAGCGAGGCGAACCAATTTATTTTGCATCGAAGCGAGTTGCCCCTGATCGTTGCGCGTCGCAATCACGGCCTGGTATTCGAGCATCGTTTGGCGCACCAAAGGTGCCATCGCGAGCCAAAGCGGAACGCATTTCTGCGATACCAGCGTGCGCGCTTGATCCTGCTCCCCCGCCGCTCTCAGGCCGACCGCCTGCTTCAGCACCAAGTCGATTTGGTGTGCGGTCTCATAGGCGTCGCAATACGGCACCATGAAACCGACAAAGCCTGAAAAATAACCAATACGATCGCGCTCAAGCGGCGAGCCTGCTTGTGCGACAAGCTGGCGGAACCGCTCGGCGGTCTCGCGTTGCTTGGTCAGAACCGTTAGGTCCGGTTCATTCGACCCATAATTGAATGCCTCACTATAGTCCCCGGTGATCTCGACGCGATTTGCGAATCCCGATTTGTCGTAGGTCCCCAAAAATGTCGATGAGATTGCATGATGCTCGTCGCAGTCATCAAAGAGCGTCGCAAGAGAAGCGGCTCGCGTCCCCGATGCCTGGGTCGCGCAGAATTTCCGGTAGTGAGCCGATGCCGTCAAGCCGCTATCCCAACCGGCGCGCGAAAAATAGGTGGCCGTGGGGTCGACAACGCGATGCCGCCAATGAATGCCCAGCATGCCCTGGCACCCGAAATCCTTGGCCCGCTTCATGTCGGTCTGGAAACGGCTGGCGCGAAATTGTGGAAGCCACATCGAAGGATCGTCTTCAAGCCAGGGAATCGGCCAACGCTCCCGGCTGCCCAGCTTGCCGAACGCTTCATTTGTCGGATCCCAGCCCAGGGTATCGTTGAGGGATGAAAAGATGATGTCCTCGGGAACCCGCTGATGAAGAGATTCGAAATGCTGGGTCACTCCACCCCATCCGGCGAGCACAAGCCGTTTGCCGGGTGCGTGTTTTTTCAAAAAGGCATGCGCCTGGGTAAACGGGGTCGCTGACAGCGGAACCTTCGACTTGCGGCTCTCCCAGTTCGCATTTTCGTCCTGCCACAGCCAAACGTAATCCACCATCGGATATCGTTCGAGCAGATCGGCTAGCCGGCGCTCGAGCAGGTCGCGGGCGGTGTTCGATTCGATGAACCCGCCAGGATGAGACAGCGCCTCCGGTGGCAACGCGCGCACGATCTCCGCCGGATTCTGGTATGGCTCAAAGCCGATGCCGGTGCGGATGCCGAGTTGCCCCGCATAATTGAATGCCCGCCGCATCATTGCGGTCGTGCGGTCCGCGATCTCCCAATTGTCTGCCGCCAGCCGGGTGGCATCTGACCCAAAAGTTTCCTTGTCGAAAAACTGCGCCGCCCCCATCTTGAAGGTCGATGTTCGTTGCGGCAGATATCCCCAGCTTGTAATGGTGGTGTCTTCAAGTGCCGCACGATGGCCGGCGCCCGCAAAGTCAAACGAAAGATAGGACTCCGCCAGCGGACCTGGTTCATTTTGCGTGTAGACATGCATGCCGAACATATTAAAGCGCATTCGCATCATGGCCGCGAAATAGGCGCTAAAATCCTCGTCGTTATAAACACTGATGCAGTTCCAGAAATCCGGCCACGGAAGAAGGCCCCTGACGGCGAAACTCGGTGACGCCTTCCAGGGATTGGCTTGTTGCGGCAGATGCAGCCGGCCAGGATGATCGATCGGAGCGCTTGAGCCATCAATTCCGAAGACCATTCCTTGCCGCTCGAGGAATTCGAAGACGGCATAGAGAAGCGCCTGCTCATTGGCCGCGCGAAGAACCGCGCCATTTCCGGAGGCGGCGATTTCGTATTCCTCGGCGCCTTTGAACGACGAGGCATCGATGGCAAGCCTCAACAGGGTGGCGTTCGCACCAGGGTCTTCGGTGGTGTGCGTTACCTCCATCCCGGGATTGATCATCAGCAACCCGCTCTTCAATTCGCGCGCGGCAAGACGCGTCTTGAAGCTGTCGGGTGCCTGGGTCTGAATGGCGATCCTGATCGGTCTCAGGATCTGCGCCGAGGCTGAACTGCGATCAAGGATGCTGTTGGCGGAGGCCAGCGCGGCCGTCTTCAAGAAGTCCCTGCGATCCATCACACCCCTCCAGACTTCAAACTCCGCTTACCGCCGAATCCACCGAGGAACCGTCGTATGGCAAGGGCCGTGTGTAAAGAGCGTCCAAGCTGCAGCAAATATCCACTTCCTGCGGCAGTTAGAGCCACCGGCCAGGCCCCTGGCGGCAATGAAAAACCGCGCGGCGGGGGGCGGCCAAATCGGGGGGATTTGCCGGTCAAGGACCGGCGTGCGCGGCAATAGGCGGTTCGCGCTGCAGATTTATGGCTGCCGTCTCACGCCGCTTTTCCCAATTCCTCATCTTCGACGATGACCAGCTTGTGGCCTGCCTTCGCCCAGGCTTCGACGCCGCCCAGCAATGGCCTGATTTTCTTGAATCCGGCGCTTTTGAGATGTTTGGCGGCAACCGCGGCGGTGGCTTCGTTGGGACAGGCGCAATAGACGACGACCTCGGAATTCCGGTCGTAATGCTCCAGGGTCGGATGCATTTCCGTCGGGTGGGCGGAGATGGCGCCTGGGATCATGCCTTCGGCGCGCGCGGAACGGGAGCGTACATCCAGAAGCAGCGGCTTGTTTTCATTGTCCAACAGGGTGACCAGTTCCGCGACCGTGATGCGGTCCATGCGCAGCTGGCGGATGAACATCATGCGCTGCCACCAGCGGATCAACAGATAAAGCACCAGCGCGACGGCAATAAGTCCAAGGCCGATGGCGCCCAGTCTTTCAAGCGTGTCGAGCAGCTGGGCTACGGCGCTGTGGAAAATGCGTCCCAGCAGAATAGGGACGGCCAGATAGACTGTGGCGCCGATGATTTCCAGGGGCACGAATATCGCGAAAGTCAGGCGGGTGATGCCGGCCAGCGCGATGGTGATATTGCCCAGCGCGGGAATGAATTTGGCGAACAGAAGCGCGGACGAACCCACCCGGGCAAACAGCGTCTCGGTCTGACGGACACAGCCATCCGGCGACAGCGACAGCTTGCAAAGCAGCCCCAGCACACGGCGGCCTTGCGAACGGCCAATCCAGTACCAGCCATTGTCCGCGACAAAGGAACCGGCCACGGCCGCCGCCAGAATCGACCCGATGCTGAGTTCGCCTCGAAAGGTCAGGGCACCGGCCACCGCCAAAAGCGGCGAAGCGGGCAGCGGCAAGCCACCTTCGTCCAGCAGGACATTCAGGAAAACAGCCAGAAGGCCGAAGCGTTCGATCAGGCTGACGACATGATCCATGGTGGCGACTTTAGCAGCCGTGACCGGCACGGGAAATGACGGCCAGCCATGACGCCGCCGCACTGGCTTTCCCGGCGGGAAGTCGTTTCAATGCCCTGCAATATTCCAGAGGAAAACCGCATCATGGCCAAGGGCTATTGGATCACCGCCTATCGCGCCGTCAACAACCCGGACAAGCTGGCGAAATATGTCGTGCTGGCCGGTCCGGCGATCGCCGCCGGCGGCGGCAAATACCTGGTCCGAGGCGACGCGGCGGCGGCGTATGAATCCGGCATCAAGGCGCGCACCATCGTCATAGAATTCGCCAGCGTCGCCGCCGCCATCGCCACCCATGACAGCAAAGCCTATCAGGAAGCCCTGGCCGCGCTGGGCAATGGCGCCGACCGCGACATCCGCATCGTCGAAGGCATGGAATGATCCGTCAGCCAGCGACGGCTTCGATCATCATCGTGTCGATGGTGAAGGAGCCATCGGGTTTGACGGCGAAATGGGCGCGAACGTCTTCGGAGGCGCCGTTTTGCAAAGCCCGGATCGCCGCCACGAAAACCTCAGGCGTGCGCATGCGGGCGATCCAGCTTTCGAATTCCAGATCGAGCCGCCAAGTGCGGACGCCCTGCAGCGACAGACCGGCGCGGACCATCGCGGCGGACCATTCCGCCAGCGTGTAGTTGCGGACATGCGAGGTGTCGCGCAGCAATTCGACCGATTGCAGATGGGTGTCGAGCAGCGCAACACCCGGCGCGAAGACATCCAGGAAAATCACCGGCGCGCCTTTTTTGGCGACCCGACGGGCTTCGCGCAGGCCGCCTTCGAAGTCATGCCAGTGATGGGCGGAATAGCGGCTGGCGACGAAATCGAAGCTGGCATCGGCGAATGGCAGGCGTTCGACCGAGGCGCGATGGATTTCGATATTCTTCAGGCCCCTCGCCTGGGCGGTTTGCGCCACCGCCGTCAGCATCTCCGCCGACAGATCCACGGCCGCGACTTTGCCGGCATGGCGCGCCATCAGATAGGCGACATGACCACCGCCACTGCCCAGGTCGAGCGCGCGGGTAGGCTTGGCGTTTGCCACCACCGCTTCCAGCGCCGCGAGATCCTCGCCCCGGGCATGCACCGCGCTTTCGACATAGGCGTTGGCGCGGGGTCCGAATTGGCCGGTCACCAAGGAATCATGGGCTTTGGTCATGGCATGCTCCCAATTTCAGCGGCCATCCTACGCCTCAATGGCCGGCGCGATAGCGATGCGGGCGAAAAAACAGAATGCCCAGCGCGAAACCGCCGACGCCGACGATCTGGGTGATGAGATTGAAGGTGGTGATAGCATAGATGCCCAAGCCGACCAGCATCAATCCGCTGACGCCGGGAAACAGGCAGAGCATCAACCATCGCGGACCGCGCTCGCGGCGGAAGGTCCAAGCCGCCGCCAAGCCCGCCAGTCCATAATAGTAAGTCACCTGGATCGCCACCGCATTCACCGAGGCGGTGATGATGGCGCCGACACTGGGCATCAGGCTGGAGGCCCAGAGCAACACCAGCCCGATCCCGATCAGCAGATACATGGCGCGGACGGGGCTTTGGGTCTTGGAAGAGACCTCGCCGAACAGGCGCGGCAAGGCGCCGTCGCGGCCCATCGCATAAAGGGTGCGCGAGAATTGCAGCATGGTGGTTTCCAATGTCGCGATCGACGACAGGATCACCGCCAGCGACGCCGCCAGCCCGCCGCTTCGCCCCAGGCCGGAAGCCACCGCCAGATTATAGACGATATTGTCGGTAAGGCTTTTGGCGTCTTTCAGCGAAAACAGAAACAGGGCCGCGATGGTGAAACCGAGATAATAGAAGATGGTGACGATGACGCTGGAGAATCCACCATTGCCGGCGGTGTCCTCGGCATTCACTGTTTCCTCGCCGAGATTGGCGGTGACGTCCCAGCCCCAATAGAAAAACACCGCCACCAGGGCGCTGGCGGCAAAACTCTGCCGCGAATAACCCAGCCCGAACCAGGACCAGGAAAACAGATTCACCGCACCCGCCTGGGTCACATGCACAAAGGCGGCGATCAGCACGAAAGTGAGAATGATCAGTTCGATGCTGGTCATCACCACCTGCACTTTGCTGGTGATCTCGATGCCCATGATCAAGACCAACGCCACCACCACGAACCACAGGCTGGCGACGGACGCGGTGAGAATCACATTGCCGGTAAGGGCAGGATCGATGAAATTCAAACTGGCGGTGGCGGCGGGAATGCTGCCCGTCACCATGAAAACCAGAGCTGCGATCAGCAGCGCCCAGCCGGAGAAGAAGCCGAAGAATTTTCCGAATACCGCCGTGGTCCATTGATAGGCGGCGCCGGCGCTGACCGCCCGCTTGTTGAGGGCGCGATAGGCAAAGGCGATGCCCAGCATGGGAATGGCGAAGATGACAAGTGCGCCAGGCGCCAAAGCCCCCGCGCTGGCCAGCAACACGCCCGTGGTCACCGCGATGGTGTAGCCAGGAGCGCTGCCCGCCACCCCCATCACCAGCGATTCGAAGAACGAAAGGGAATTCGCCTTCAAACCGCTGTTCATGCTGCCCCGCGCCGCTTGCATGGCACCTATAACATGGTTTTTGGCATGGAGCGCGATCCGTAATAGCGGTCACCGCTTTTCCGCGGATCGCGCGACAAAGTAAAAAAACTGGAGCAAAATCGGAATTAAGCGAAAAGCGAAATTGCTCTGGTCTCGGGGGCGCGAATGGGATTACCTCCCGCCAACCAAGGATGAGGTGCGGGCCATGAAAATCGGCGTCCCCAAAGAGATCAAGACCCTGGAATTCCGCGTCGGCCTGGTGCCTCCAGTGGTGCATCAATTGACCGTGTATGGCCACAAGGTCTTTGTCGAAAGCGGCGCCGGCGCCGGCATCGGCCAGTCCGACGAGGATTACAGAAAGGCCGGCGCGGAAATCCTGCCCAATGCCGACAAGGTGTTTGAGGCCGCCGACATGATCGTCAAGGTGAAGGAGCCGCAGGCGGTCGAGATCGCGCGGCTGAAGCCACATCACATTCTTTTCACCTATCTGCATCTGGCGCCCGATCCGGAACAGACCAAGGGGTTGATGAAATCCGGCGCCACCTGCATCGCCTATGAGACCATCACCGACGCCAAGGGCCGGCTGCCCTTGCTGGCGCCGATGAGTCAGGTGGCGGGCCGCATGGCGACCCAGGTTGGCGCGGCGCTTCTGCTCAAGCCAGCGGGCGGACGCGGCATGCTGATCGGCGGCGTTCCCGGCGTGCTTCCGGCCAAGGTGGTTATTCTGGGCGGCGGCGTTTCGGGGGAACATGCCGCCGAGATGGCGGTCGGCATGCGCGCCGATGTCACCCTGTTCGATATCTCGCCCGCGCGTCTCGAGGATCTGGATGTGCAATTCGCTGGGCGCTTGAAGACCGTCTTCTCCACCCATCATGCCGTCGCCGAAGCGGTGGCGGATGCCGATCTGGTGATCGGCTGCGTGCTCCTGCCCGGCGCCGCCGCGCCCAAGCTGGTCAAACGCGAAGACTTGAAGCGCATGCGCAAAGGTTCGGTGCTGGTGGATGTGGCGATCGACCAGGGCGGCTGTTTCGAGACCAGCCATCCCACCACCCATGCCGAACCCACCTTCGAAGTGGACGGCATCATTCACTATTGCGTCGCCAATATGCCCGGCGCCGCCCCGCTGACTTCGACTTATGCGCTGAATGCCGCGACCGCGCCGTATGTTTATGCGCTCGCCAACAAGGGCGCGGATGCGGCCCTGGCCGCCGATCCCGGTTTCGCGCTGGGTCTGAACGTCAAGGCCGGCAAGATCACCCATCCGGCGGTGGCCGCGGCGTTGAAGCTTTAGACCTGATAGGTCTCCGCGCGGTATAGCCATTGCCGCATTGCAAGGACACTGACATGCGCAAGATCGGGCATTTCATAGACGGCCATATGGTCGCCGGCGACGCCAAGCGCCATGGCGAAGTCTTCAATCCCGCCACCGGCGAAGTCGATGCGCAGGTCGCCTTCGCCTCGTCCGCCGATCTCGATGCCGCGGTGAAAAGCGCGGCGGCGGCGCAGCCCGGCTGGGCCGCCACCAATCCCCAGCGCCGCGCCCGGGTGTTGATGAAATTTGTCGAGCTGCTGAATCAGAACATGCAGCCGTTGGCCGAACTGATGTCGCGCGAACATGGCAAGACTGTTGCGGATTCGGTGGGCGACATCACCCGCGGCCTGGAAGTGGCGGAATTCTGCATCGGCATCGCCGATCTGCAAAAGGGTGAGTTCACCCATGGCGCCGGCCCCGGCATCGACATGTATTCGATGCACCAGCCGGTCGGTGTCGGCGCCGGCATCACCCCGTTCAACTTTCCCGCCATGATTCCGATGTGGATGGGGATGCCCGCCATCGCCTGCGGCAATGCCTTTATCCTCAAGCCGTCCGAGCGTGATCCCTCCGTACCGCTGCGTCTGGCTGAACTCCTGATCGAAGCAGGTTTGCCCAAAGGCGTGTTCAACGTCGTGCAGGGCGACAAGGATGTGGTGAATGCTATCCTTCAGCATCCCGGCATCCAGGCGGTGACTTTTGTCGGCTCCACGCCCATCGCGGCGCATGTCTATGCCACCGCTGCGGCACATGGAAAACGCGTGCAGGCCTTTGGCGGCGCCAAGAATCACGCCGTGATCATGCCCGACGCCGATATCGAAATGGCGGCGGATGCGATGATCGGCGCCGGTTACGGTTCGGCAGGCGAACGCTGCATGGCGATCGCGGTGGCGGTGCCGGTGGGCGAAGCCACGGCCAACCGCCTGGTCGCGGCATTGAAGCCGCGCGTGGAAGCTCTCAAGGTCGGCCCCTATACCGACGCCAGCAGCGATTTCGGTCCGGTTGTGAACGGAGCGGCGCGTGACCGCATCTCCGGCCTGGTCGATCAGGGCGTCAAGGAAGGCGCGCAGCTGGTGGTCGATGGCCGTGGCCTCCAGATGCAGGGCTACGAAAAGGGTTTCTATGTGGGGCCCTGCCTGTTCGACCGCGTCACCACCAACATGGACATCTACAAGACCGAGATCTTTGGCCCGGTCCTGTCGATCGTGCGATCGCCCGATTACGAAACCGCATTGGCAATGGTGAATGCGCATGAATATGGCAATGGCGTCGCCATCTTCACCCGCGACGGCGACACGGCGCGCGATTTCGCCAATCGCTGCCAGATCGGCATGGTCGGCGTGAATGTGCCTATCCCCACGCCGCTGGCCTTCTACGGTTTCGGCGGCTGGAAGCGCTCGGCGTTCGGCGATCTCAACCAGCACGGCCCCGATTCGATCAAATTCTGGACCCGCACCAAGACCGTCACGGCGCGCTGGCCGTCCGGCATCAAATCCGGCGCGGAATTCTCCATGCCGGTTTTCAGCGAAACAGCAAAAAAAACCTAGGCATAGAAATTCGCGGGTCGCGCATAACGCCCAATCCGGCCTTTTTTTGCCTTCGCCACAATTGAATTACGCATTGACGCGGAGGCGATGCGGGCGTCTAATTTTTTCGCGGACGGAAAGTTCTGCCGCTGGCCGTCGAGTGTTTCTCGGGTGTGCGCATGGTCGGGATCCCTGAGGATCGCCATCGCAAAGGTCTGTTGGAACGGACCATTTCGCCCCGACGAACCCGCGAACAGCGCCAACACTTCTTGCCGCGTGGGTAGAAACTCTCGCAGGAGGTTCCGCATGGAAAGCACGCCACCGGCGATAAAATTCCGGCCCCTCCAGCAGGGGCCAACGGTTCCTTGAACAAGAACCGCCGCAACAAAATTGAATCGTACGCGAAACGGGAGCAATCCCGAACAGAGTGTCCGGCCTGATGTCGGACCAAGACAATCTGAAAATTCCCGAACCCCGCCGCTGACACGGCGGGGTTCACTTTTTCCTGCGGCATTGCGGGCGTTGACCCTGCCCGGGGAAAAGACAAGGTTCCGCGTCATGAGCCGCTTTCGCCGCGCCGCCGTCCATCTTGCGCTTGTCGCGCTGATGCTGCGCGCATTGCTGCCGGCGGGCTGGATGCCCAATCCCGCCGCCGGATCACTCTTTGTCATCTGCACCATGGAGGGAGCGCTGCAGGCGGTTGGCAAGGCCAAGCCTGCCAGCAATGATCCGCGCGCCCATGAGGCCTGCCCCTTCGCCGCCGCCGCTCATCTGTCCCCACCCCAGGAAAATAATCATTTCGCGGCGCCACTTCTTGCCGCCGCCATGACAATTGTGCCGGCATCGCAAACACGCAGCGTCACGCGCGCGCCCTTCGCGCCGCAATCTCCCCGCGCCCCACCTAAGATCGCCTGAGCCAAAAGCCGTTCCGCTCCGGCGGACATCCGCTCACCCGATCCGTGGGAATCCCATGACAAATTCATCGCGTTTTATCATTGCCGCGTCTCTGCTTTTCTCAATCCCTTTCGCGTCGACCGGCATGGCCGCCACGGCGCAGGTGACGGTCACCGATGCCTGGATGCGCGCCCTGCCGTCCAGCATACCGTCCGGTGGCTATTTCAATTTGCACAATGATGGGCCTCGGCAAATCACCCTGATCGGCGCGCGTTCGCCCGGCTGCGGCATGCTGATGCTGCACAAGTCGGAAAACACCGGTGGCCTTGCCAGGATGGAGGATGTCGGTAGCGTCGATGTGCCCGCCGGCGGCACCGTCAAATTCGCGCCAGGCGGTTATCATCTGATGTGCATGGAGGCCAAACCCGCCATCAAGCCGGGCGCCACCATCCCGGTGACCTTGCTGTTCAAGGACAATTCCAGCATCGAGGCCACCTTTGCGGTCCGCAACGCCTCTGGAAAATAAAGGATCGATCGGTGTCGGCTTAGCCCGGCTTGGCGAAGCGGCTGGCGAGACGGGCCAGGATTTCGTCGGACTGGAAGCCTAGCGCGCCCAGCCGGCCCGACCGTTCCAAAATCGCCATGCCTGCCAAGGCGGCGGCCACCAGCACGACATCGCACTGATTTTCGCGATTGTCCGATGGCAGGCCGCTGGCTTCGGACAGCGCCCGCAACGCCGCAATCATGCGGCCATTGAACAGCCGCTCCGCATCGCCGCTGCCGCCTTCGCGCGGCAACGCCTGCGATGCCGCCGCAATGGTCTCGGTGCCCCCCAGAAGGGACAGCGCCGCCGCGCTCGCGCCCTTCAATCCGCCCGCCTCGCGCATGGCGCGCGCCAGCTGGGCGAGATCGTCGGCCGCCAGCGCCAGCAGCAATTCATCCTTGCCGCGGAAATAGCCGTACAACCCTGCCGGCGCGAACCCCGCTTCCGCCGCCACGGCGCGCAGCGAAAGATCGCGGGCGCCATCGCGGGCGGCAACCCGGCGGGCAGCCTCCAGAATGGAAGAGCGGGAGGCGGCCTTTGACATATGGGCGGGGCGGGCTTTTTTCCCGCTTCTGACCGCTGCCGTCTCGATAGGGGCTGATGCTGCTTGGCGCATGGCGCGTGATGATATGCGATTCGCCGCCTCAAACGAAAAGCTGCCGGAGCGCCGCCCCTATTTCGGGTGGGCCATCTTGAAGTCGTTGATGGCGGTGTTGATTTCGGCGCCGACCTTCACTTTGCTGACTTGATTGCTCTCGATCTTCTTTTGCGCGGCGGCTTCGATATAGGGATCGAATGGCTTCTTGTCGGTGACGGCCTGATCCTTTTGCGCCTTGACGTAATCCAGCATGCACAGCTGATAGACGTCGGACTGTGAGATGAAGCCTTTGGCATCGCCGACCGCGGCCGTGATTTGCTGCTGGGTGGCGGTGCGCCCGTCAAGCGCGGCCGGGGGGATCGGGGTGGCACAATTGGCCTGCGCAAATACCGGGGCCGCGCCCGCGACCGTCAGAATTGCAAGCATAATGCCAAGTTTGAGCCGCATCTCTTCCGGAACTCCCCTAAAATCCGCGCCCTTTGGAGGCCCAAGGAGTGAAGCATGTTTTATTTGACCGGGCCAGTGCCCGGCGCGGCCGCGCTCCGTGCCCAAACCGTGCCGTGAGGTCTCATTCGTCCGGCAATTCATTCCGAGAATTTTACGCTGCAATGCCCCACGCCCGGAACTGGGCGGCGAAACGATCGGCAAAACGCAGGAGCAGCGCGATCACCATCAGGGCGAGACTGAAGCCGTAATAGGCATCCGGGCGATGCGGTCCGGCAATGCGGGACAGCCCCGTCAGCACATAGGCCAGCCAGAAGGTGGCCAGGCCCATGCCCAGCATCACGCCTCGCGCCTTGTCGCCCAAAAATGATGCAGCCTGACGGCTGGTTGTATAGGCGACGACTAGAACCAGCGCCGCCGCGAAGACGATAAAGACGGACATGCCGGCGGTATCCCGATCCGGACCTGGAAGCGTCAAGGTGTTGGGTACCAATATGCTAGCGAGATAGACCCCGAAGCTGGCACAGAAGCCCCACACCAGTTGGCGGCGCTCCTCGCAGAGGCGGCGCAATGTTTGCGAGGGAACCAGCCGTGCCAATGGACCGGCAACGATGGCGGCGAAATAGACCAGGAACGTAAAGCGCCAAGCGAGCTGGCTGCCGAGCCGCAAGCCATTGTCGCTGAAGCCGCGAACGGCAAAGCCGCCCAGACAAAGCAATGCCGCGAAGATGGCGATCACAGCCCATGCCCGCTGAGGCGCAAAACGTCCAAGGCCGGCAAGCGTCGCACTGTGTTTGATAGCAACCACGCAAATCCCTGGAAGCTCTGGTGTCCATGAAGTTGAACGCGCCAGCGCAAGAATCGTGCCCGTCGTCAGCGCGAAAGCGCCACCGCCAGGCCTGGAACCGGTTGATTGGCCTCGGTGCGCGGCGAGGCGACCACAAGTCCGGCTACGGAAAAGCCCGCCATGGCGGCCTCTTCACGAAGATAGGCTTCGCTGTGCCGCCAGCGCCGCTTGGGGCCCAGTTCAAAGCCGTCTGCGTCTTTGGCTTCGGTGGTGAAGAGAAAGTAACCGTCCGGCGACAGATGCGCGTGAACGGTGCGAAACAAAGCGGCGAGATCGCCCAGATAGACCAGCGTATCAGCGGCGACAACCAGATCGTATGTGCCGGTCAGCGAGGTTTCGATATCGCCCACGATCAGGGAATCGTAAATGCCCCGCGCCCGCGCTTTCAGGACCATGGTGGGGGAGAGATCGATGCCATCCAGCCGCGCCGCCCTGGCCTTGAACACCATGCCCGCCAACCCGGTGCCGCAACCCAGATCGAGAATCGAAAGATTCTCGCGGCCGGGAATTATCAGATCGGCCAGGTCGCGCAGAATCTGCGGCGCGGCATAGGCCAGTTGCCCGATCATGCGCGAATCGTAATCGGCGGAAAATTGATCGAAGAGATGGCGCACATAGCCGGCATCCGACCGCGGCGCGTGCTGGATCGCATGGGCGCGGGCGATCAGATCGTCGATCTGCGGCGCGGATTCAAGGCTTTCAAATACCTCCAACGCTTTTTGTGCTTCGCCCGCATCGAGCCAGGCGCGTCCTGTGAGAAAGCGGGCGCGCTCCAAGCCGGGGTCCAGCCGCAAAGCCCGCTGTAATTCAGCGATCGCGGTCGGCAGCGCACCCAGCCGAAGCAACACTTCGCCCAGCGCCATTGCCGCCACCGCCACACCGGGATTGAGCGCGGCGGCTTCGCGCGCTTCTTCCAACGCGCCTTGAAGATCGTTCGATGCGAGCAGCGCCTTCACCAGGGTCAAGCGCGCCAACAGACCGCCCCGCCCCGCGGCAAGGCGCGCACGCAGATCACCCACCGCCTGCACTGCGCCTCCCGAAGCGATCAGGTCTTCGGCATCGGCGATGGGATCAGTCTCCAAGAATGCAAAGCCCGTTGTTCAGGACCACGGTGCCGGGACGTTCCTTGACCGCAGCGCGGAAGGAGACCGTGGCGCCGTCAACCCAGATTTCCGTGACGATGGTTTCGCCGGGAAAGACGGGCTTGGAGAAACGCACATCGAACTGCCGGATGCGTTCGGATTTATACTCCGCCACGGTGGAGAGAATGGCGCGGCAGACGGTGCCATAAGAACAAAGCCCGTGCAGGATGGGGCGGGGAAATCCCACCGCCTTGGCGAAAGCGGGGTCGCGGTGCAGCGGATTGCGGTCGCCCGACAAGGCATAGAGGAAGGCCTGGTCGGGACGGGTGTCGCATTCCTTGACCAGATCGGGGGCGCGGCCGGGAATCGCATGTGGCTCCGGTCCCCCTTCTTTCGGTCCGCCAAAGCCGCCATCGCCGCGCGCAAAGATGGAGGAGACGATGGTGAATAATTTCTCTCCGCTGGTCTTGTCGCGCACCGCGCGTTCCTGCACCAGCACGGCGCCCTTGCCTTCGCCCTTGTCCAGAACCGCGATCATCCGTTCGTCGGCGATGATTTCGGCGCGCGGCGCCAGCGGCTTGTGGAAGGTGATACGGCGCTCGCCATCGACCACCATCATGAAGTTGATGGAGGATTTCTGCGGCATGCGTTGGCGCTCGGGTGGCGCTTCGCCGCGATTGATGACGCTGGCAAAGGTGGGAACCACCTTCAGACCGTTATTCTCATAGGCGAAGGGAAGTTCCTTTTCGTCCAGCGGATCGCGCATGAAGCCCACGCCCAGGGCATAGAGCATGGCGTCCTTCTCGTCATAGCGCGCCTCCAGGCCGGTGGCGCCGCTCTGCATCATGTCATCATAGTCGATCGGCATGGCTGTGTTCCTTTTGCCGCCATTGTGCCTTGGCACTTTGCACGAGGCCAGGGCCTGTGATCTCATGACGCGATGACGATGACGCAACAAGCCCCGCGACGTTCCAACGGTTGCCTCTGGGGCTGCCTGGCCATACTGGCCTTCATCTTCCTGCCCGTGATCGTGGCAGGCGGCTATGGCGCCTGGTTCCTCTATCAGGGCTTCCGTCACGATCCGGTCTTGCGCACGGTGAGCGAACTGGTCCGCCGCGACGGACTGGCGCATCAGGTGCTGGGTGACGACATCCATGTCACCGGCATGGATGGCAACGCCTTCTCATTCGTGCCGGGGCTAGGCGCGCGCACCGATTACGAAGTCACGCTCACCGGCGACAAGGCCAGCGGCACCCTCGATGTCGAAGCCGACACCTCTCACGGCCAGGTCCAGATCAAATCCATGATCCTCACTCTACCAAACGGCGGCCGCTACGACCTGCTGCATAACATCGTGCTGACCGAACCGAGCGGTTCTGAATCTATCTGATCGAGGCCCCTGGCTTTCTTCCCCCGCGAGCGGAGCGACAGCGGGGGAAGATGTCTGCTAGCGGGCTTGCCCGCGTGGCAGACAGATGGGGGAAATAAAAAATAACTCAGGGGGCAAAAGACCCGGTGCGTTGGGGTATCGCCATCGCGGGACCGTCGCTCCAGACCTGGGATAGCGGCACGCCATGTTTCTCGATATAGGCGCTGGCGGTTTCATAGCCTTCCTGGATCGCCTGGTCGAATTTCTTCCAGTCGCGCAAGCCGATCGTGGGCATGGGCGGTTCGATCAGATAGTCGGCCTGCTCGCGCACCACGCGGCGCTGCGCTTCGGAGCCCACAGTGCCGGAACGCATCAGGATGGAGACGATGGACGGGGTGCCCCGCATGCGCTGGCTGATCAGCCACCACAAGGAGCGTTCGCCATAACGGTCGTCGCGCACCTGCAGATCCAGTTCACCGGTAATGTCGCAGGCGATGATGGGCCCGGCGCCGGAGGAATGTTCGCGCATCACGTCGACGGGAAGATTGTTCATCACTCCGCCATCCACCAGCAGATGGCCATGATGGGTGACCGGCGGCAGAATGCCGGGCAGCGCGACGCTGGCGCGCAGCGCCCGCCACAACAGACCGGCACGGTGCTCATGGATGCGCCCCGAGGTCAGATCCGAGGAGACACAGAAGAAGGGCTTGGCCAGTTCCTCGATCAGAATGTCGCCGAAATTGGCCCGCAGCATGGTGCTGGCCTTCTTGCCCCGCACCAGCGCGATGAAAGGGAAGGTGAAATCATTAAGCGGATTGTTGGTGACAAAGACATTGCGCATTCGCTCGGTCAGTTCTTCCACACCCCATTCCTGGGCAAGGCCCGCGGCGATGATCGCACCCATCGAAGTGCCACCCAGATGATCGAACGGCACCTGGGCCTCGGTCAGCGCCTTGATGATGCCGATATGGGCAAAGCCGCGCGCGCCGCCGCCCGCCAGCACCAGACCGACGGCGCGGCCCGCGATGAAGCGCGCCAACCGCTGCACGTCGGCATTGTTGGTGGCCCGGATATGGTGATGGGATTCAAACAATCCCGAACGCAGCGAAAAATGTTCGGGCAATCCGGCGCGCACGCCCGGCGGATGCAGCAGCAGCAATTCCGGCAACCCGCTGGCGCGTTCCTTGAACGCAGGCAGGTCGAGCGGTCTGAGCGGCAAGGGTTCGTCGGCGCGGGCGAGCAGGAAGATGCGATCGGCCTGGCGCAAACATTGATGCGTCCAGGCGCTGTCGGGCGCATCGCCGCGATAGAACACCACGTCATGCGCCGCTTCGAAACTGTTGAACCATTCGGCGCTCTGCTCGCAGGCCTGGATGTCCAGCACGGCGGCCCGGCTTCCCATCTCGCACAGCGCATTGGCGATGCGGTGGGCGATGGGGGCGGATTCCAGATTGTCCTGCAGCGGCACGATGGCAAAGGTCTTGGGGCGGGCGCCATCGCCGGCATTGCGGGTGGTGGTGGCCAGACGCTTCACCAGCACGCGCATCAGATTCATCATCACCTTGGGATGGCGCGCGATCAGGGCCTCGAAGCCTTGGGGACTGATGCGCAGCAATTCGCTATCGCGCAACGCGACAAGCTGGGCGGTATGATGATGATCGCGCGCGATCAGTGACATTTCGCCCACGGTTTCGCCGGCCGGGACATGCGCCACCAGGCGGCGCTGACCATGCACGTCTGACACAAAAACGCCCAGCGAGCCGGTGACAACCAGAAACAGCGCCGCGTCATTCTCGCCGTCGCGATCGAGCAGCGCACCGCCGGGCAGCCCGAACCAATTGGCTTCCGCCAGCAGATTCTTGAGCGCCCCGTCCCCCACATTTTCCAGGAGCGCGAAGCCCTGGAGCCTTTCGCGCAATTCTTCGGGATAAAGCGTCTGCTGCCCGATACGAAAGGAGGAAAGGAACGACATGGTCATGCTTCTACTACCAAGCGGTCCAGCCACCATCAATGTTGAGCGCCGCACCGGTCATGTAGCTGGACGCCTTCGACGCCAGAAACAGAAGCGGGCCCGCGATCTCGGCGGCTTTGCCCAGCCGGCCCAGCATGGTCCGTTCCGCCAGCCGCTGTCCGACTTCGGCGTCGATCCCGGCCGGAAAGGGTCCGGGCACCAGCGCATTGACCCGAATTCCCTCTGACCCCAATTCGGCGGCGAGATGGCGGGTCAGTTGCAGCAGCGCTGCCTTGACCGGACCGTAATGAAAAGGGCTTTGGCCATCGCGCGACGCATAGAGCCGGCCGTCGGGTGCGACTTGGCCGTACATGGAAGAAACATTGACGACACTGGCGTCGCCGGCAAGTGCCACGGCCCGTCTGAGGGCGGGCAGCGCGGCACGCACCGCCTCGAAAGCCGCGGTGACGGCGCTTTCATAGGTGGCGGCGAAATCCTGCGGCTGCAGGGACGAGAAACCCTTCACTTGCATCGAGACGGCATTGTTGACCAGAATGTCGAGCCGCTCACGCCCGGCAAAGAAGGCCCGCACCGCGCCGATATCGGCGATGTCGAAAGTCGCGCGCTCGACGGAAAATCCCTCGCCGCCCAACTGCTCCTGGAACCGCGCGAGTTTGCTGTCGTCGCGGCCATTGATGATGACATGCGCGCCGGCCCCCGCCAGCGCCCGGGTCATCGCGGCACCCAGATGTCCCCGTGCGCCGGAAACAAAAGCGATGCGGCCGTCGAGCCGGAAAGGCTGGGGAATTGGCATCAAGCGGGGCGCCTTGAGGGGCGGTCAGAATCGCCCCGACATGGTAAAAAACCTGTTTACGCTGCAGTGCAGCAAGACGGGCGGCCTGCGGCCCACGGCCCTATTGGAAACAGACCTCCGCCAAATTAAAGTTGCAATAACCCCATACTTCAGCGAGTTCGAGGGGCGTTTTCGCGCGGCTTCACCATGCCGCCCAAACAAAGGGAATTCTTTTCATGTTGAGCAAATCGTTCCGCGCCTCTCTGACGGCCGCGCTTTTCGCCGCGGCAGCGTCCGTGGCGCTCCTGGCATCTCCGGCCGCCGCCGCCGCCAAACTCACCACCGCCGTCAACAATGCCCTGGCGGAAGCCCAGAAAGCGGCCAATGCCGGCGATCTTGCCGCCGCCAATGCCGGCATCGCCAAGGCCCGCGCCGTGGCCACCAAGACCGATTATGACGACTATATGATCAATTCCGTTGCCATCGCCGTGGCGGTGAAGGGTCAGGACATGGCGACTGCCGAAGTGGCCGCCGAGGCTGCCGCGGATTCGCCGGCCATTCCGGACGATCAGAAAGCCAACGCGCAGCGCACCGCGCTGATCTTGGCCAACAACCAGAAGCATTATGACAAGGCGGTGATCTACGCCAAGCAGCTCCAAGCGACGAACCCCACCGACCCGGTGGCGCAGACCGCCATCACCCAGGCCTATTATCTGAACAAGAATTATCCCGAAGCGCTCAACTTCACCCAGAAGCGCATCGACGCCGAAAAAGCGGCCGGCAAGCAAAGCGACCGCGGCACTCTTCAGATCATGCTGGACATCCAGGTGGCGAGTAAGGACGAGGCCGGTGCCGAGCGGACGCTGGAGCAGCTGGTCGCCCAGTTCAACGATCCCGCCGACTGGACCCAGATGATCGATGTGGCGATTTCCTCCAAGGGTATTCGCGACGTGGAAGTGATCTGGCTGGGCCGGTTGCAGTTCCTGTCGGGCGCCACCGCTTCGGCGCAGGACGCTTCGCTGTTCGGCTCGACCGCCAGCCATCTCACCTTCTTCGGTGACGCCCAGGTGGCGGCGCAACATGGCGGCACCGGCTTCCCCGATGCCAATGCCCGCGCCGATGCCGACAAGAAAACCATCCCGGCCCAGATCGCGGCGGGCGCGAAGCAGAACGGCAATTACAGCGCCAAGCTCGCTGAAGCACTCTACAGCTACGGCATGTATCCGGAAGCCGAAGCCGCGGCCAAGCTTGCCATCAGCAAGGGCGGCGTGACGGATTCCACCGAAGCTCCGATGGTGCTGGGCCAATCGCTCACCGCGCAGGGCAAATATGACGAAGCCATCGCGGCCTTCGGTCAGGTCCAAGGTGGCGGTCCTGCCACCGCGCGCATCACGCGCCTGTGGGTGGCGTTGGCGAACATCAAGAAGAACCCGCCTGTACCGGCCACCGCGTCCGCGGCACCGGCGAAAAAATAATGCAAGCATGATGAGGCGGGACGCGGCTTTCGCGTCCCGCCTTTTTCTTTGGACCTGAACCTTCAAGGGCCGCGCGAAGATGACCCTTTTGTTCGGCTTCGCGCCCTTCCTTCTCTTCGCCATCCTCTCGCGCCTGTCGGCCGATCTGGCGCTATGGCTCGCCTTCGCTGCGGCCTTTGTCGTCACCATTCGCGACTTCATGGAAAGCCCATCCTTGCGCCTGCTGGACGGCGCCAGCCTGGCCCTGTTCGGCGTTCTGGCGCTGGGACGCGGCTTTGTCGCACCAGAGCTTTCACTGGCCGCGGTCCGGACCATCGTGGACACCGGCCTTTGCCTGGTGATCTTCGCATCGCTTCTGCGCCACCAGCCATTTTCGCTGCAATATGCCAGCCAGGATTCCAAAGGCCGGCATTGGCCGCTGCCGGCCTTCATCCGCGTCAACCAGCTGATCTCGCTGGTCTGGGGCCTCAGCTTCGCCGCCATGGCGCTGGCCGATGGCGCGGTAACCTTCCTGCCAGTGTCCTTCTATCTCGGCATCGCGGCAAATGTGGTGGCGCTTTCATTCGCCATCACCTTCACCCTGCGCTATCCCGTGCTGGCGGCCGAGCGGCTGCCGCGCTAATTTCGCGCATTCCAGGAGAGGTCCCATGAAACAGGCGGTGATCGTTTCGACAGCCCGGACCGCCCTCGCCAAGTCGGTGCGTGGCGGCTTCAACCAGACCCACGGCGCGGTGATGGGCGGTCATGCCGTCAACCACGCCATCGCCAGGGCCGGGATCGATCCTGGCGAAGTGGAAGATGTCTTCATGGGCTGCGGCATGCCCGAAGGCGCCACCGGCAACAATATCGCCCGCGAGTCCGCGCTCTGGGCCGGCTGCCCCGTGACCACCGCCGGCGTCACCATCAACCGCTATTGCTCGTCCGGATTGCAGGCGATCGCGATGGCGGCGCAGCAGATCATGACCGATGGCACCGATGTGACGGTGGGCTCGGGCGTGGAATCGATCTCGCTGGTGCAGATGGGCGGCATCAATCTGAGCCACTACACCGAAGAGCATCTGCTCAAGATCCAACCCGCCTTGTGGATGTCGATGATCGAAACCGCCGAGATCGTGGCCGAACGCTATGGCATCAGCCGCGAACGCGCCGACGAATATGCACTGGAAAGCCAGAAGCGCACGGCGGCGGCGCAGGCGGCGGGCAAGTTCAACGACGAAATCGTGCCGCTGACCACCCAGATGAAAAAACTCGACAAGGCGACCGGCGCCGAAAGCATGGTCGAAGTCACGGTTTCAAAGGACGAATGCAACCGTCCCGACACCACCTTGGCCGGCCTTGCCGCGCTCAAGCTGGTGCATATGGGTGGCCAGCAGGTAGCGGTGGGCAAATACATCACCGCCGGCAATGCCTCGCAATTCGCCGATGGTGCATCGGCGTCCGTGATCATGAGCGAAGAATTGGCGGCGAAGAAAGGCCTGAAGCCGCTGGGCATCTTCAAGGGCTTTGCGGTTGCCGGTGTCGAGCCGGACGAAATGGGAATCGGGCCCGCCCTGGCGGTGCCGCGCCTTTTGAAGCGCCACGGTCTTAGCGCCAACGACATCGATCTGTGGGAGTTGAACGAAGCCTTTGCCTGTCAGGTGCTCTATTGCATGGACAAGATCGGCATTCCCCACGAAAAACTGAACGTCAATGGCGGCGCTATTTCCATTGGCCATCCCTATGGCATGTCGGGGGCGCGGATGGTCGGACATCTGTTGCTCGAAGGACGCCGCCGCAAGGCCAAATATGGCGTGGTCACCATGTGCATCGGCGGCGGCATGGGCGCGGCCGGCCTGTTCGAGATTCTGTCCTGACCGCATGATGCGTTTGGCGATTTCGGGTTTGGCTCTGCTGCTGCTGGCCGGTTGTGTCACGGCCCCGGACACGCTTCCGGCGGCGCCCGATCCGCAGACCCAGATGACAGCGCTTGCAACCCGCATCGCCGATTTGGTGGAAGAACAGCGAATTAAACTTGATCCCAGTGCCAAGGCACTGGCGATCGACCCCGAACTCACCAGGATCGCCGAAGCCCGCGCCCGCGACATGGCGCAAAAGAACTATCTGGCGCATGACGCCCCCAATGGCGACACTTCGGCTTCCCTGCTGATGGCAGCCGACGCCAAATGGCAGGGCTTGCTGGGCGAAAATCTGGCGGCGCAGCATTACGTCAAGCAGAGCGGTGTCGATGTCGATGCCTTCGCGGCGCGTTTTCTGGATGAATGGATGAAGAGCGATCCGCATCGCGACAATCTCGCTTTCCCCGCCTATGACCGCACGGGCGTGGGGGCCGCGGTCAATGGCGACACGGTCTATGTCACCCAGCTTTTCGCCAGCGATATGGGTCTGAAGCCGCCGGCCGGCGACGATCCCAAAAGCACCGTCACCCGCTATCCCAGCGCCGCCGAGGCGCAGAGGGATGCCGCGCCACCTGCACCGGTCCGCCTGCGCGGCGCCGAAGGTGTAGGGCCGTAGTTTTCTCCCCCTCCGCCCTACGCATCTTGCTTTTGCGCTCCGGCTCTCGCCTACGAGTCGTAAGCTCTGCTCCGTCGGCACGCTGCCGCTACCGACCCTCCCCCATCAGCGTGCTACGCACGGACGGTGGAGACGGGCCTCGACCAAGCCGCACGACGGCTACGGCGCGCGATTCAAATAAACCGCTTGTTAAGCCTGTTGGGCCAACTATCTGTGGATGACGAAGCATCCAGGCCCGGCCTACATCGACTCGGTGGAGGGTGCTTCCTTTACAATATATATCTTGGCCCCTTTACCTTCTATAGCGGACCGCTGGGGCCGGTGATTCGACATGCGTGCAGAACTTCCGTGGAACGTGGCCGGAATACCGCCAGAAGCGCGGGAAGCCGCACGGGCCGCTGCCAGGCGCGAAGGGCTGTCTGTGGGAGAGTGGCTGACCCGCCGCATCCTGCGCAGCTTTTCCGACATGGGAGAGGAACCCCAACCCATGCCGAATGATCGCGCCACCACCTTCGAGCGCTCCAACCTGGACCCGTGGGGACTACCCGTGTCGGCTGCCAGCCGCCGGGATACCGAAGAGATGCTGGCGCGCGTGCGCCGGTCCGAAACCGAATCCTCGGACTCTTATCGCCGCGTCGAAGACCAATTGCGCAATGTCGGCCGCCGTCTCGACAGCGCCGAGCGCAGCCAATCGGAGAGCAACCGGGCGATGAGCCAGGCGGCCAGCGAAATCAACATCGCCAGCCGCGAACAAGCTCAGGCTTTCGACCAATTGGGTGGCCATGTTCTGGGCCTGTCCGAGCGGCTGGAACGGCTGGAGCGCAGCGCCCATCAGGACGGTCTGAAGGACGCGGTCAAAGGCCTGCATCAGGGCCTTTCGCGCCTCGCCGACCAGATCGGCGAAACCGCCAATCATTCCGCCACCCAGATCTCGTCGCTGGCCAGCAATCTGGAGCAGCTTGCCACCCGCCTAGGGCAGGCCCGCGCCGATGCCGAGAACGCTACCCGGGCCTTGGAAACACGGATTGCCTCGGTCGAGACCTCTTTCCAATTCACTGCCAGCGCGCTGGACCACACCCAAGAACGGGTGGAGGCCCAGAACACGATCCGCGCCCAAGATCTGACGGAGGTCCAGAAACGCGAAGCCAGGCATCAAGGATCGCTGGAACGGATCGAAGACCGCATCGCCCGGCTGGAAGTCAAAGGCGCCGATCCGGCAATGGAACGCCGCCTAGACAATATCGAACGCGCCCTGGCGGGCATCGTATCGCGGCTGGAATCGTCCGATCCGTCCGCGGCCCTGGCCGATACCCTGCGCCAAGTGAGTCAAAGGCTGGACGCGGTGGAAAAGAACCACGGCGAAATGCTGGCCGAACTGCGCAGCAGCCTGGCGCGTGCGCCAGAAGCCGCGAACACCCCCCTGCCCAGCTTCAAGCCCCTCCCGGAAATGCCCGCCTTCGAGGCGCCCGCGTTCGAGGAGCCCGCGTTCAAGACGTCCGCGTTCGACGCCCCGGCTTCCGAAACCCCGGCCTTTGAAGAGCCAACCTTCGAGACTTCCGACTTCGAAACCTCGGCTTTCGAATCTCCGGCGGTCGAGACACCGGCATTCGAAGAGCCAGCGGTCGAGGCACCTGTGTTCGAGGTACCGGCGTTCGAGACGCCCGCTATCGAGGCACAAGACGCCGAGGATCATCCTTTCGCCGATTCTCCGGAACCTCATTTCGAGCCCGCCGCCGAGGATCATCCTGCCGTTGCGCCCAACGGCTTTGGGCCGGACGCCTTTGCCCAAAGCGATTTGGCGGAAGGTGCCTTCGAAAACAATTTCGACATGCCGGCGGATTTCGCCGACGCGCTGGCGCAACCCATCCCCGCCGGCGACCATTTCCTGAGCGCGGCGCGCCGTTCGGCCAAGGCCGCCGCCGACTCCGAATCCGTGCGCGACCCCCGCGGCTTCAGCTGGAGCCGCCCGGCCAATGACGGCGCAGACAAGACCAGCCCGCGCTATGTGGGCGTTCTGGTCATGATCTTTATCGCGCTGCTGGTGGTCGCGGCGGTGATGATGCTGAACCAGCGTCTGCGCATCGCCAATACCGAACCGCAGACCAGAGCCATCACGCCCCGGACCGTGACCGTTCACGCCCCTAAGGCCGTGGTCGTCCCATCGCAAAATTCCGCCGGCCAATTATCCGCCGTCAAGACACCGGCTCCCGCGATGGCTGTGCAATCGACCTTGGCGCCGGCGCCCGCGATCCCCAAAGCAGTTCAGCCGTCCGTACCGGCCACCCCGCAAACCGCAGCGGCCCCCGCCAAGGCGCCGCCGCCATCGGCCGACAAGATCGCGGCCGCCGCCAATGCGGGCAACATGACCGCCGAGACCATTATCGGTCTCAAATATCTCGATGGTCAGGGCATTGCCGCCGATCCGGTCCAGGCCCTGAAATGGCTGCAAAAGGCCGCCGACGCGGGACAGGCCGTGGCGCAGTATCGCCTGGGCACCATGTATGAACGCGGCCAGGGCGTCACCACCAATTCCGCCACTGCCGCGAAATGGTATCTGGCCGCCGCCACGCTGGGCAACCGCAAGGCGATGCACAATCTTGCGGTCGCTTTCGCGGAAGGTTCCACCGGCAAGAAGGACATGGCGGAATCGGCGCGCTGGTTTTCCAAGGCCGCGGCACTTGGGCTTTCGGATTCCCAATTCAATCTCGCGGTCCTGTACGAGCGGGGCGACGGCGTGCCGCAAAGCCTGATCGACGCCTTCAAATGGTATTCCATCGCCGCCGCCGCGGGCGATGCGGAATCCAAGACGCGGATCGCGGTGCTGCAGACCCAATTGTCCGAAGCCGATCGTGCCGCCGCGGTTCGTTCGGCGCAGACCTTCCACGCCGCGCCGCTGAACCGCGCCGCCAACGTGCCGCCCGAGCCCGCGGATCTTTCGTCGAATTGAATCAAGATTGAACTGCGTCTTTTCCCGCTCTCGCGGTTGACCCATCAACCGCTGACGCGCACATTCCGTCATCGCGGAGGGGTTCGCGACTCGTCTCGTTGCTGACGGACTGGGCTTATGGAAATCTATCTGCCCATCGCGGAAATTTCGGTCCAATGGGCCGTCATTCTGGGCATGGGCCTGGCGGTCGGATTCTTGTCCGGCCTGTTCGGTGTCGGCGGCGGTTTTCTGCTGACGCCGCTGCTGGTGTTCTATGGCATCCCCTCCGGCGTCGCGGTCGCCACCACCCTCAGCCATATCACCGCCTCGTCCATCTCCGGCGCGGTGGCGCAATGGAAGAAGCGCGCCATCGACTTCAAGATGGCCGGGGTGATGATGGCAGGCGGCCTGGTGGGCACGGCCACGGGCGTTTGGCTGTTCGCCGTCATGCGCCGCGCCGGCCAGATGGATCTGGTGGTGACGCTCACCTATGTCCCCATGCTGGGCATTATCGGCGGCATCATGCTGAATGAAAGCATCAAGACCCTGCGCGCGCGCCAGAGCGGCAACGCCCCCACCCGCATTCATCCGGTCAATCATGTCTGGATTCATGGCCTGCCGCTGAAGGCCCGCTTTCGCCAATCGCGGCTTTACATCAGCATCATTCCGCCTTTGGTGATCGGCTTTCTGGTCGGGGCGCTGAGCGCCATCATGGGCATCGGCGGCGGCTTCATCATCGTGCCGGCGATGATCTATCTGCTGCGCATGCCCACCAATGTGGTGATCGGCACCTCGCTGGTGCAGATCATTGGCGTCGCCATCGTCACCACATTGCTGCAGGCGACCAGCAACTATTCGGTGGACATCGTGCTGGCGGCGATCCTGGTGGTGGGTGGGGTGATCGGCGCCCAATTCGGCGTGCGCGCCGGCGCTAAGCTCAGAGGCGAGCAGATCCGGCTGCTGCTGGCGCTGCTGGTGCTGGCGGTGGCGCTCAGACTGCTCTGGGGCCTGGTGGTCAGGCCCGCCGATTTCTACAGCATCGCGGGGTCGTGATGCGGCGCGCGCTGGTATTGGGTTTTCTGCTGGCCGCGACGCCCGCTGCGGCGGAGCAGCTGGTCTCCGGCATCAGTCAGGACCTGATCCAGATCACCTCCAACTATACCGGCAGCGATATCGTCGTGTTCGGCGCCATCGAAGGCGAGGCCAATGCCGACAATCGCGGACCGCGGGATGTGGTGGTGGTGGTGCGCGGGCCCGACGCCGACATCACGGTGCGCCGCCGCGACCAGGTGGCTGGCGTCTGGATCAATCACGACGCCGCGAAATTGTCGGGCATGCCGTCCTACTATTATCTCGCCAGCACGCGCCCGCTCAAATCGATCGCGCCGCCGGACGCGCTGACCCATTACACGATCGGGCTTCAGAATCTGCAACCCGACGCCGTCCACAGCCATCATGACTATGAGCCTTTCCGCCAGGCGGCCTTGCGTCATCTGTTGCAAGACCGGCTCTATACCGAGACGCCGGGCGGCGTGGAATTTCTCAGCGACACGCTGTTCCGCGCCCATGTGCCGGTGCCGGCGGGGGTGACGCGCGGCCAGTATAATGTCGAGGTCTATCTGTTCCGGGGCGGCATGGTGGAAAGTGCCCAGTCCACGCCGCTATTCATCGACCAGACCGGGCTGGAACGGCGGCTCTACAATTTCGCCCACAACCAGCCTTTTAGCTATGGCCTGGCGGCGGTGGTGATGGCGGTGATCATGGGCTGGATATCCTCCCTGCTGTTCCGCCGCCCCACCTGACGCGGTCCTTTTGGTCCCTGGCGTCCCCACGCTGTCGCTACGGACCGCTCGTTGCTCATGGACGCTTTGTCCGTCCATAGCGGCAGCGTGTGGACGCGCCTCGCTCCTAGCCAGAAACCAAAATGCCTCGCGCAGGCAGACGCGAAGGATCGCCGCCAGATTGCATGCGCGGGATCGCATAGACCCGGTCCTGGCCCAGCATGAAGGCATGGAAGCGGGCGCCGAACAGACCGGCGATTGCCGGATCGCCCACATCCAGGCCGCCGGTATAGGCGCCGAAGGATGGCAGCAGCAGCCGCATGGCGTCGCCGGCAAAACAGCGCCGCCGCACGCTACGGCCATATTTGGCGATCCTGGCTGCCGGGTGCAGATGACCGGCGATTTCACCGGGTTCGGCCTTGGCGCGCGGCTCATGGCGGAAGACAAGCCCGCCTTCCCGCCATTCTTCCATCACCGTGCCGCCCAGCCAGGCGGGCGGATGGGGATCGTGATTTCCCCTGATCCAAATGAATTGCGCCCTCGCCGCCAACGCCCCCAACAAGGTGCGCTCTTCCGTTCCCAACCGTTCGGCGGCGAAGGGATCGTGGAAGGAATCGCCCAAGGCAATGATTCGGGCGGGCGACCTGCGTGCCGCCACCTCGGCCATCCGCAGCAAGGTCGCGCGGGTATCATAAGGCGGCAGGAACTGGCGGCCCCGCGCATAGGAGCTGCCTTTCTCGAAATGCAGATCGGCGAAGATCAGGGTGCGGGTGCGCGGCCACCAGGCTGCCCCGGATTTGTCCAGCAGCAGAGTCTCGCCATTCACGGTCAGGCAAAGATCAGTCCACACGCATCGCATCCGCAATCAGCGCGTCTTCATTGTCGCGCAATATGTCTTCTTCCACTTCGCCCCGCGCCACCATTTCGCGCGAGATTTCCAGCAGCGCCGGAACCGCCAGGGGCGAAACCCGGTCCAGTTTACGGGTCACGATTCGCGACCGCACCCGTGTTAGCATATCGGAGAGCCGCGCGATGTCGAGAAGCCCGCTGCCCGCATCGGCATAGGTGGCGCGCAGCAGCACATGATCCGGTTCATGCGCCCGCAACACGTCATAAATCAGGTCGGAGGAAAACGTCACCTGCCGGCCGCTTTTTTCCTTGCCCGGAATTTTGCGCTCGATCAGGCCGGAGATGATGGCGCAGTTGCGGAAGGTGCGTTTGTAGAGATTGCTGTCGGCCAGCCAGGCATCCAGATCGTCGCCCAGCATGTCCTCGTCGAACAGCTTGCCCATGTCCAGACCGCTCATGTCGCGGGCCGCCCACACCGCCAGTGCATATTCATTGGCGATGAAACCCAACGGCTTCATCCGGGCCCGCTCCAGCCGCCGCGTCAGCAGCATGCCCAGGGTCTGGTGCGCCAGACGTCCCTCGAACGGATAGCAGACGAGATAGTGCCGGTTGGCGCGGGGAAAGGTCTCGACCAGCAATTGGCCAGGCTTGGGAATGACGCTGCGCCATTCCTGGATCTTCAACCATTCCTGCACCGGCTCGGGCAACACATGCCAACGCTCCGGCGCCGAGACCATCTCGCGCACCCGCTGCGCCAGGAAGGTCGAAAGCGGAAACTTGCCGCCATTATAGCTCGGAACCTGCGCTTCCGGGTCGTTGGTGCGGGTGACATAAGCCGCGGTCTCGCGCAACCCTTCAAAGCGCAACACATCGCCGGCAAAGACGAAAGTGTCACCGGCCGACAATTGCTCGATGAAATATTCCTCGAGCTGACCCAGACGGCGTCCGCCCGCGCCGATGGGTTTGCCGCGGGATTGCAGCCGAATATCGATCATCGGTTCCTCGACGATCACACCCACATTCAAGCGATAGGCCTGGGCCAGGCGCGGATGCGCCAGCCGCCACATATTTTTGGAAGAGGGGCCATCGGGAAGCTGCCGCAGCCGCGCATAACGGTCATAGCTTTTCAGCGCATAGCCGCCGGTCGCCACAAAGCCCAGCGCCGCCTCGAAATCGGCATGACTCAGTTGTGCGAAGGGCGCGGCGGAGCGCACTTCTTCAAAGAGCGCCTGGGCCTGAAACGGCGCCGCCACCGCCATGCCCCAGATATGCTGGCACAAAACGTCGAGACTGCCCTGTTTCAACCGTTCGCCATCCAGTTCGCCCGCCAGCACTGCATCGCGGGCGGCATTGCATTCCAAGACCTCGAAGCGATTGGCGGGAACCAGCAAGGCCGCGCTGGGTTCATCCAAACGGTGATTGGCGCGGCCGATGCGCTGGACCAGCCGCGCCGCGCCCTTGGGCGCGCCGATGCAGATCACTTTGTCCACCGCACCCCAGTCGATGCCAAGATCGAGCGTGGAGGTGCAGACCACCGCGCGAAGACCGCCCTTGGACATCGCCGCTTCGACCTTGCGGCGCTGCTCGGGCGCTAGGCTGCCGTGATGCAGCGCGATGGGCCAATTGTTCTCGTTGAGACGCCACAGCTCCTGAAAGGTGCGTTCGGCCTGGCTGCGGGTATTGACGAAGACCAGCGCGGTCTTGGACTCGCCGATCGCCGCCATCACATCCAGCATGGCATGACGCGCCAGATGGCCTGCCCAGGGGACATAGGAATCCGAAGCGCTGATGGCGATCCTGGGTTTGGCGCCGCCCTTGGCGATCACCAGTTCGGCCAGGGCTTCGCCTGCCATCGGTTGCGGCGACAGAAATCGCCTGAGCGGCAGGGGATCGGCCACCGTGGCCGACAAGCCGACCCGGCGATGCCCCGGCGCCAGCCGCGACAGCCGCGCCAGGCCCAGCGCCAGCAGATCGCCGCGCTTGGAATTGTAGAGGGCGTGCAATTCGTCCAGCACAACGGTCTTGAGGCCTTCGAACAATTGCGGCGCGCGCGGATGGGCGATCAGCAGCGCCAATTGTTCGGGCGTGGTCAGAAGAATGTCGGGTGGCACATGGCGCTGGCGTTGGCGCCGGGCGGCCGGTGTGTCACCGGTGCGCGTCTCCACCGTCACCGCCAACCCCATCTCGGCGATCGGGGTTTCCAGATTGCGGGCGACGTCCACCGCCAACGCCTTGAGGGGCGAGATGTAGAGCGTGTGCAGCCGGGAGGCGCGTGCGCGTTTCGGCCGGACGGACAATTCGATCAGGCTGGGCAGAAAGCCCGCCAGGGTCTTGCCGCCGCCGGTGGGCGCCACCAGCAGCACGCTTTGTCCCTCCTGCGCTCTTTGCACCAGCGCCAATTGATGGGGGCGCGCGGTCCATCCCTTGGCGGCAAACCAGTCCTCAAAGCGCTGCGGCAGCATGGGAAGCTTTTCCCACGCGGCCTGATCTCAAGGCGAGGAGTTTTTTTTGGTCGCGCGGTCCGGGCGCGGACGCACCCAATGATTAATGGCGCCTCCGGCGCCGGACACAAAACCGCGTAGCACTTTTGCTGGCCGACGCTCCTAGACCGCTTCGCTCATCAGGCGCTTCAGTTCGGCTTCCGGCATGCCGTAAAAGCTGCCAGCAACCTGCTCGATGCCGGCCCGGTTGATGAGAGTGAGCTGACCCCGCCGGGTGGTGATCAGGCCCCGCCGTTCGAAGGAATGCAGCGCCACGGTGATGCCGGCGCGGCGAACGCCCAGCATCACGGCGAGGAATTCATGGGTCAACGGCACCGCATCGCTGTCCAGCCGGTCATGGGCCATCAGCAGCCAGCGGGCCAGCCGTTCCTCCAGCTTGGCGCGGCCATTGGCGAGGGCCGTGTGCGCCGTCTGGATCATGAAGGCCTGGGCCGATTTCATCATCAGGGCGCGCAAGGACGGGCTTTTGCCCAACGCCTCGATGAAGGCGGCGGCAGGCATGCGCCGGCCAATGCCGCCGATCTGCATATAGGCGGAATGCTGGGCCCGATCGTCGCCCAGAATCAGCGGCACCCCGGTCAAGCCTTCCTTGCCGATCACACCGACTTCGATGCGGTGATCATCCACATTCACCGCCACCACCGAGACCACCCCGGTCTCGACGAAATAGACATGGGTGATGGTCCGGTTGGGCACCTCCACCACCTGCCGTTCCTTCAGCGCCGTCATCTCCAGATGCGGCGCCAGCAGGGCGAAGTCGGAACCCGACATCATGTTGAGCAGGCGGTTGCGGACATCCGTGCGCGAAGGCATGGCATCGGTCATGGATTTCAAACCGGCCTCAATCGTCATGGCCGGCGGTCCTTTTGGTTATCGAAGCGAGCGCCCCGCGAGTCGAGAAACACCACCCTGAGAACTTAGCGAGCCTGCGACAAAAACCCATGCTTATTTCCGTACGGAAACGTACGGGGTTTGTGCAATTTCGAGTCCCAATGGCCATATCAATACTCCGTATACAGATCATATACTGTCTGTGTACGGATAAAACTCCCCCGCACCAGACGCGCGCGAAAATCACGCGGCTCGCAGGATGCAAACGCGCCAGCTTGAGATGAAGTTTCAGCCTTTGAGGAAATCCACCACCGCTTGACGGGTGGGACGCGCGCCCACCGTCGACATATGGTCGCGGCCAGGCACGATTGCGGCGGAGCCGTGGGGAAATATGGCGGCAAAGGGGCCAGAGGCTCCGGCGATGAAATCCTGGTCGCCATCGACCACCAGGATGGGTTTGGAGAATGTCTGCAGGGTCGCCAGCGGCAGGGGCCCGGTCATGGCGCGCATGCAGGCGGCCAGCGCCAATCGATCCTTGCCCTTCTGTTCGGAGAATTCGCGAAACATGCGGGCGCGCGGATCGGTGATGCTGTCCCTGTCATCGGTCAGCAACGCGTCGGCGATGACATCGCGCCGTTCGGGATCGGAAACGCGCGGGCCCCTCAGATAGGTCTCGCCCACACCACCCAGCGCCAGGCGAATCATGCGATCGGGAAATTGATTGAGAAAGCGCAGACCGATCAATCCGCCCATGGAATAACCGACATAAGAGGCCGCCGCGATGCCCGCCGCATCCATCACGGTGGCGACATCCTGGGCCATGCGGTCATGATGATAGAGCAGCGGATCGTGTGGCTTGTTGCTTTCGCCATGGCCGCGATTGTCCATCGCCAGCACCGAATACCCCGCCTCGGTGAGCGAGCCATACCAGCCGGTGGATTTCCAATTCTGCTCCTTGCTGGAGCCGAAACCATGCACCAGCACCACGGGCGGTCCCTCGCCCTGCCGTTCATAGGCGATACGGATGCCGTCGGAGGCGGTGGCGAATTCGGTCAAGTCTTCATTCCTACAATTTCATCGCTGCCCGCTATCGCGGGCGTTCGGCCGACAAAAGCTCCCCCGGAGATTTTGCTCTTCGGCCTCACGGGAAGAAAGTCTGTGCCTGCGAGGACTATCCCAGGAGGTACTTGCCTGTCTATTATTGCGCATGAACCGGACTTGGGCGGGGATTGCGGCGATCAATGGCGGCCTGGCCGTCATGGCGGGTGCGTTCGCGGCGCATGGCTTGAAGGCGCATCTGACCGCCGATGCGCTGTCGGTCTTCGAGACCGGCGCGCGCTATCAAATGTATCATGCCCTGGCGATGGCGCTGGCGGCGATCGTTTCCGCAAGGTGGGCGGCGATGGCGTTCCTGGCCGGAATTGTTCTTTTTTCCGGCTCGCTTTACTTGCTGGCGCTGACAGGCATGACCTTGCTCGGCGCGATTACACCCATCGGCGGCCTGTGTCTCATCGCCGGCTGGGGACTGCTGGCCTGGACATCTTTCAAGGGCCCGATTTGATCGCAAGCGCCGGAGTGTGGGCCGCTTGAGGCCCTGCCAGATTGGCGTCAGATGATCTGGAGTGTCTGAGATGAAAAATTCCAAAGCCCGCGCGGCGGCACAAGCCGCGACCGAAGCCGATCCCCGCTGGACCAAAGTCGTAGCCCGCGATTCCGCCAGCGACGGAAAATTTGTCTATTCCGTAAAGACCACGGGCGTCTATTGCCGCCCATCCTGTGCGGCGCGGCTGGCCAACCCCGCCAATGTCCGTTTCCATGCCACGCCGGCAGCGGCCCGGGCGCAAGGCTTTCGCGCCTGCAAGCGCTGCAAGCCCGACCTGGGATGCGAGGCGCCGCATGCCGCCAAGGTGGCCGAGGCGGCACGCCGCATCGCCGCCAGCGAGGAGACGCCGTCCTTGACCAG
Source organism: uncultured Alphaproteobacteria bacterium (assembly GCA_903897605.1). Taxonomy (GTDB): domain Bacteria; phylum Pseudomonadota; class Alphaproteobacteria; order Micropepsales; family Micropepsaceae; genus Rhizomicrobium. Next base: position 72,223 of record CAIUCH010000030.1, on the reverse strand, counting down.
CCTGGCGGCCCGGGCCAGTCTCAGCCCGCACCACTTCCACCGCGTCTTCAAGGCGATCACCGGCCTGACGCCCAAGGATTATGCCGCCGCCCATCGTGGCCGGAAGATGCGCGATGGCTTGCACCAAGGCGCCAGCGTCACTCAGGCGATTTATGACGCCGGCTATAATTCCGGCAGCCGCTTCTACGAGAAATCGAAATCGTTGCTGGGCATGACGCCGACCCGATATCGCGCCGGCGGCGCGGACGAGGAGATTCGCTTCGCCATCGCCGAGACCTCACTGGGCGCGCTTCTGGTGGCGGCCAGCGAGAAAGGCGTCTGTGCCATCCTGATGGGAGACAATCCGGAAAAGTTGCTGCAAGACCTGCAGGACCGCTTCACCAAGGCCCGGTTGGTGGGCGGCGACGCCAAGTTCGAGAAGCTGGTGGCGAAGGTGGTGGGGCTTGTCGAGCGTCCACGCAAGGATCTCGATCTGCCTTTGGATATTCGCGGCACCGCCTTCCAGCAGCGCGTCTGGAAAGCGCTGACCGCGATCCCGGCCGGCGAGACCGCCAGTTATGCGGACATCGCCCGCAAAATCGGCAAGCCCAGCGCGGTGCGCGCGGTGGCCCAGGCCTGCGCCGCCAATTCCCTGGCGATTGCCATTCCCTGTCATCGGGTGGTGAAGACCGATGGCGGCTTGTCGGGCTATCGCTGGGGCGTGGCGCGCAAGAAGGAACTGTTGGCGCGTGAAGAAGCGGCATGAGACTTGCCGCGCAAGACTGGAACGGTGTCGCCACCGCTGTTGATGCCCAAGGCTGGGCGCTGCTGCCGAAGCTGATCGATGCTTCGGCGGCCGCCCGGCTGAGCGGCCTCTACGACAAGGAGATTTTCCGCAGCCATGTGATCATGGCGCGGCATGGCTTTGGGCGGGGAGAATACAAATATTTCTCCTATCCCCTCCCCGATCCGATCGCCGCGCTCAGGCCCGCGCTGTATGCCCATCTGGCGCCGATCGCCAACCGTTGGGCGCAAATGCGGGACGAAGAGACGCGATATCCCGTGGACCACCAGGATTTTCTGGACCGCTGTCACCAGGCCGGCCAGGCGCGGCCGACGCCTCTGCTGCTGAAATATGGCGCCGGCGATTACAATTGCCTGCATCAGGATCTTTACGGCGCGCATGTTTTTCCGCTGCAGGTGGCGATCCTGTTGTCGCGGCCGGGCGAGGATTTCAGGGGCGGCGAATTCGTGATGACCGAGCAGCGGCCCCGAATGCAGTCGCGCGCCAGCGTGGTGCCGTTGACGCAAGGCGATGGCGTGGTCTTTGCGGTGCATCGCCGCCCGGTCAAGGGAAGCCGGGGAACCTATACCGTCAATCACCGCCACGGCGTCAGCGCCCTGGCCAGTGGCGCGCGATTCACTTTGGGCGTGATTTTTCACGACGCGGCCTGACCGGATCGATGGGCTGGCGGGTGACAGCGCCCGGGTCTAGAAAAGTGCGGACCGATCCGGATCCGAGATGAAAAACCTGTCATTATCTGTGTTGTTTCTGCTGGCCGCGATGCCCGCGCTGGCCCATGCGCATCTGGTCAAATCGCTTCCGGCCGAAGCGGCCAAGGTCAAAAGCCCGGCCCATATCGTGCTGACTTTCACGGAAGCGTTGGAGCCCGCCTTTTCCGGAGCGCTGCTGATGGACAAGGATGGCCGCAATCTGAGCGGCGAGCCGGTCAAGGTCAGCGGCAGGCTGATGACGCTCTCGCCCGGTCCTCTGGAGCCAGGTGACTACATCGTGAGCTGGCATTCGGTGGGCCACGATACCCATCGCCTGGAAGGCCGCATCCATTTCACCGTGCGGCCGTGATCGCGTTTCTCGGCTTTATGCGTTGGCTCAATGAAGCGAGCCTGATGATGCTATTCGGCAGCGCCTGCCTGTTGGCGCTGCTCGCCGCCAAAGTCCCCGAACTCGCCTTGGAAAGCGGCGCACTGTCGCTGGGCCGGCGCATTGGCGCCCTGGTGTCCCTGGTTTCGGCGCTGCTGTGGATGGCACTCGCCTCTGCGCCGATGTCGGGTGCGACCCTGTTCGGGCAGTTATTCATCGCCCGCCTGCCGCTGCTGCTGGGATTGATCGTTGCGGTGTGGCTTGGCTGGACGCGGCTGACCGCCTGTCTTGCCGGTGCCGTGCTGATCCTGATTGCCGTCACCAGCCACACCGCCACCGCCAGTCCTTTCGGTTTCTGGCTGGTCGGCACGGCGAGTGACGGCCTGCATCTTCTGACCGCCGGATACTGGATCGGCAGCCTTTGCGTTCTGGCCTTCCTGCTGGCTGAGCGGCCTGCCGCCCCGAGGCTGGCCCTGGCGATCTCGATTTTCGCGGAATGGGGAATGATCGCGGTGGCGCTTCTGGTGATGACCGGGATGATCAACGCCGCCATGGTGCTGCTGGGCACGCCCGGTCATGATGCCCTGCCCTATCTCGCCGTGCTGGGCGTAAAATTGACTCTGGTCGTGACGATGATCGCATTGGCGCTGGTCAACCAATTCCGTCTCATGCCGCGTCTCGGCCAAACCGGCGCGGTCATCCGATTGAAGCATCATGTCGGGTGGGAGCTGGGCCTGGGCCTGATCGTGGTGGGCCTGGCGATGGCCTTGGCGCTGTTGGCGCCAACCCTTCAATGAGGCCGTGACGTCATCTCGAAGCTTTTGCGGGACGCGACGTCCTCGCCCTTCAAATGAAATTCCTTGGTCCCCATCAGCGCCGACAGAAACTTGTTGCCCCACTCCGATACGTCGTTGCGCAGCAAGGCGGCATACAGCGCGGCATGGCGGCTCTTGCGCTCGGCCTGGGGCATCGCCATGGCGCGCGCGATAGCGGCCGCCACCGCGTCGGGATCGTAGGGGTTCACCAGCAGCGCGCCTTCCTTGAACTCGGCCGCGGCGCCGGCGAAGCGCGACAGGATCAGCACGCCGGGATCGGCGGCGTCCTGGGCGGCGACATATTCCTTGGCCACCAGATTCATGCCGTCGCGCAGCGGCGTTACCAGCGCCACCCGCGCGCCGCGATAAAGGCCCGACAAGGCGGTGCGGCTGTACGGCCGGTTGACGTAACGCATGGGCGACCAGGAGGCGTCGGAATAAGTGCCGTTGATCCGGCCCGCCATGGCATTCACGGTATCGGCCATCTCGGCATATTCCTTGATCTGGGAACGGCTCTTGGGGGTGATCTGAAGATAGGTGATCTTGCCATGCCAGGCGGGATTGGCGGCCAGGAAGCGCTCATAGGCTTCCAGGCGCAGCGTGATGCCCTTGGAATAATCCAGCCGGTCGACACCGATCATCAAGGCCCCCGGCACGCTGTTCATCACCTTGCGCACCAGTTCGGCCTTGATCGCGCGCCGCGCCAGGCGGGCGAAGCCGCGGGTCTCGACCCCGACCGGGAATGTTCCGATGCGCATGACCCGGTCGCCGGTGCCCAGCCGCCGCGAGATATGCGATGGCATGCCCAACTCATTGGCGAGATAGCGGGCGAAATTGGCGGCGTCATTGTCGGTCTGAAATCCCACCAGGTCGTAATGACAGAGCGACGGGATCACATGCTCGTGATTGGGCATGGCGGTGATGATCTCGGGCGGCGGCATCGGGATGTGCAGGAAGAAGCCAATCCGATTGTGCAGATTGCGTTCGCGCAAGGCCTTGGCCAGCGGGATCAGATGATAATCATGCACCCAGACGACATCGTCGGGTTTGAGCACCTTGGCCAGCTCGTCGGCGAAATGTTCATTGACGCGCAAAAAGCCCGACAGATCGCGGCGGGAGAATTCCGCCAGATCGAGCCGGTAATGCAGGATCGGCCACAACACGCGATTGGCGAAGCCGTTATAATATTCGTCGAAATCCTCCTCGGTGAGATCGCTGACGATATAGCTGTTGCCCTTTTGGTGCATGGTGCGGGTCTTGGGATGCGCCTTGATCTCGCCCGACCAGCCCAGCCAGACGCACGGATAGTTCTTCAAGGTGGCTTTCAGCACCACCTCCAGCCCGCCGGCATGCAGACCCGCTTGCGGCGTGGCGACGCGGTTGGAAATTATGAAGACGCGTGCCAATAGCGTTCCTCCCAACTCTTGCTGAGACGCATCGCGCTCAGGATCAGGCCGGCCATGGAATAAGTCTGGGGGAAATTACCCCACAGGGCGCCGGTCTTCGGGTCGATGTCCTCGGAGAACAAGCCAAAATGATTGCGCAAGGCGAGCGCATCCTTGAAACGGCCGCGCGCCTCGTCATTGCGCCCAAGCAGGCACAAGGCGTCGATCAACCAGAAGCGGCAGACCAGAAATTCCGACTCCGGCAGGCCGAAATCATCGGCGGCGGCGTAGCGCAGCACATGCTGGCCGTGCACCAAATCCTGTTCGATCGCCGTCACGGTCGAAGCAAAGCGGGGGTCGGTGGAATCGATCAGCCCCAGTTCGGGCAACAGCAGCGCGCTGGCATCCATGTCATCGCTATCGATGGCGGCGGTGAAGGCGCCCCGCTTTTCGTTCCAGCAGCGCTGCAGGATCACGCCGCCGATTTTGTCGGCAATGCCGTTCCAATATTGGGCGCGATCCGAAAAGCCCAGCCGCGCCGCGATCGCCCCCGCACGCGACAGACCCGCCCAGCACATCGCCGCCGAATGGGTATGCACCCGCTTTCTGCCCCGGTATTCCCAGATCCCCGCATCGGGCTCCAGCGCCAGCGCCGCGCATTGCCGCGCCATCTTCTCGACCAGGCGGAACAGCGGCGCCCCACCCGGATTGGGCAAGCGCCGGTCGAAGAACATCGGCACGGCGGAAAGAATGACGCTGCCATAGGCGTCATGCTGGATCTGGTTCACCGCCGCATTGCCAATGCGGACGGGACCGTGACCCTCGAAGCCTGTTAGATCGGGTGCGATCCATTCCGTCAGATCGCGACTGGGAACAATGCCATAGACCGGTTTCAGCGCATCTTCCTCGCCGACAATGGAAAACACGAAGGCGATGAAATCCTCCATCGTCCTGGTGGCGCCGATGCGGTTGAGCGCCCGCACCACGAAATAGGCGTCGCGGAGCCAGCAATAGCGATAGTCCCAGGTGCGTCCCGAATGGGGCGCTTCGGGGAGCGAAGTGGTCAGCGCGGCGACAATGCCGCCGGTTTCCTCAAAATTGGAGAGCTTCAAGGTGATGGCGGCGCGGATGGTGGCGTCCTGCCATTCGTAAGGTATGGACAGGCGGCGCACCCATTCGCGCCAATAGTCATTGGTGCGATCCAGGAACTCGCGTGCCGTGGTGGCGGGATCGGCGGCGAAGGGTTCATCGGCGCCCAGGATCAGATTGAGTGAACGCGTCAAGGCGAAGATCGTCTCGTCTTCGATATAGGACAGCGGCGCATCGGTGGTCAGGCGGATCAGCGCCGGCTCGCCATAGGTGATGTGGTTGGAACCCGCCACCCGGCGCAGCATCGGCTTGCCGTAATTCTGCGCCGGCCGGACCCGGATGGTGATGCGCGGAATACCCGTCACCGGATCGATCCGGCGCATCAGTTGGGGCGGACGCAAGGTGCGGTCGAAATTGCGGAAACGGGGCGCGAAGTCGGTGATGCGCACCGCCGATCCGTCCGCCGCCGTCAGCAAGGTGATCACCGTGGCGGTGTTGCGCTCATAATGCGACTGGCTGTGGGAAAAACCCTCCAGCACGACATCGCTGAAACCCTTTTCCTCGTCGCCCGCGATCAGGCGGCAGAACAAGGGATCGCTGTCGAAGCGGGGGAAGCACCACCAGACGATCCGCGCCTTGCGATCGATCAGCGCGGCGGTGCGGCCATTGCCGATGACGGCCAAGTCCAGGGATTGGGGCGCCGTCATGCCGCCACACCGCGTTCGGCCAGGCGCGTCAGCCATTGGCGGACGGCGCGGGGTGACGGAAATTTATAGTCCACGCCTTTGAACGCCCGGCCCACGGAAAAACCGTGTCCGCCCAGTTCGGGCAGGATGTGAAACACATCCAGATCGGTGGTGTCGTCGCCGCCAAAGATGGGCGGGCGATCGCGAAATGGCGTCTGGCGCATCAAGGTCCGCACACCAACGCCCTTGTCGATGCCCAGCGGCTTGACATCGATCACTGATTTGCCGTGCTGAATGGCAACCTTCTCGGCCGCAAAGAGCCCCTCAAGTCTATCCACCGCCGCCGCCAGGGCCAGCTTGGCTTCCGGCGCCAGACGATAATGCAATGCGAGCGCGTAGATCTTGTCTTCCAAGATGGTGCCGGGATGGCTTTCCGCCAGGCCGCGAAAGATCGCGCGCACCGGATCGGGGATCGGATCGGCCAGGGCTCGGATAGTGCCGTCTGTGCCGCGCACTTCCGCGCCATGGCAGCCGATTGCGGCGGTGCGCAGCGGTGCGAAGAGGCGGTCGATCGAGGTCAGCGAACGGCCGCTGACGAAGGCCAGCGCACCGTCCAAGACATCATACAGCCGCACCAGGGCCAATCGCAGTTCGGCCGGCACGATCACCGCATCGGGGGTGCGGGCCATGTCGAGCAATGTGCCGTCAATGTCGAGAAAAAGGGCCGAGTTCTTCTTCACAGGCGGCGTCATCCTGACCTGTCCAAAATACATCCTGTCCAAAAGGCGCACGTTAAAATGGACCGGAGCCAATAGCTCCGGTCTTGGCCGTTAACGCGCGAGCAGAGATTCTGGTTCCGCTATCGGCGGACTTTGCGCGGGCCCTTGGGGTGCCAGACAAAGGCGCTGCCTTCCATGCCCGCATCATTGGACACCAAGGTGACATTGTTCGGCAATTTGAAGCGGATTCGCCGCGAATTGCCGCCGCCAATGAAAAGATGGTCGTAATTCATCACCGTGGCCAGGACCGGGATCAATTTCTTGACCCGCTTGTTCCATTCCTTGTCGCCGATTTTCTCGCGCTCGCGCTCGCCGATATAGGCATCGAAGTCATCCTTATGGTGGATCGGCATATGCGCCAGCTCCAAATGCGGCATGAGTTCGCCGTCGCGAAACCAGGCGGTGCCGAAGCCGGTGCCCAGGGTGCAGACCAACTCCAGCCCTTTGCCGCGGATCACCGCCAGGCCCTGCACATCGGCGTCATTGTTGAGGCGTGTGGGCTTGCCCAGCTTTTTCGCGATCGTGCGGGCAAGGGGAAACCCCGCCCAGGCCTTGGTATCCAGATTGGGCGCGGTGAAAACCGTGCCGTCGCGGACATAACCCGGAAAGCCGATCGAGATGTGATCATATTTCTTCAACGGCGCCACCAGCTCGATCAGGGCGGACACCACATGCTTGGGATATGGCAGCTTGGGTGTCATGACCTTGAGCCGCTCGGTCAGGAAGCGGCCCCTTGTATCGACAAGGGCGGCCTTCAGTCCGGTGCCGCCGATGTCGATCGCCAGGATCCTACGCGCGGACGATTTATTTTCGCGGCTTGCTATCGGCATGTTGGCGGCTTTCCTTCTGCATCGAATTCAGAGCGGCGTCGATCGGCGCGACTTGGGCAAATACCATGGTCTTCAATCCGCATCGGCCGCGGCGCGGTCCACCAGCCAGATCACATCGCCCTGGGGCTGGAGCCGCCCCGCCGGGATCGTGATGTCGCCGGCGCGGGCACGGGCCAGCGCCTCTTTCTTGGCCGCGCCGCTGACCAGAAAGAGCGTCAGCCGGCTGGATTCCAGGGCGGGATAGGTCAAGGTGATGCGCGGCTCCCGCCGGCCTTCCGGCACCACCGCGACCCAGCGGCCCCGTTCTTCCAGCACCGGTTCATTCGGGAGCAGCGAAGCGGTGTGACCGTCTTCGCCCAAACCCAGCACCTGCAAATCGAACAAAGGCCGGTCCGGCAGCAGACGGCTGCTGCCATATTGCTGGCGGAGGATTTCCTCATAAGCCTGGGCGGCGTTTTCGGCTTCGCCATCGAATGGCACGGCAAACAGGCCACGCGGCGCCACCATGCCGCTCGCCAGCAAAGTCTCGCGGATCATGCGGTAATTGCTGGCGGGATCATCGGGCGGCACAAAGCGTTCATCGCCCAGATAGATCTCCACGCCATCCCATGGCACCTGATGCAGATGGGAGAGACGGCGATAACAGCCGCGCGGCGTGCTGCCGCCCGACAATGCCAAGCGGAACGGCGCAGCCGAGCCACGGATGCGGTCGGCGATCATCTCCGCCGCGCGGGCGGACAGCGCCTCCAGATCCTTGACGATTTCCATTTCGCCGGCGATCTTCATGCGCGCCTCATTTTATGGTGCGCCAGGAACGCCCGTCGCGCGCCAAAAGATCATTGGCGGCGCTGGGTCCTTCGCTGCCGGCATTGTAGTTGGGGAAATGTCGCGGCGAGGTATTGGCCCAGCCCTTCAATACCGGCTCGACCACGCCCCAGGCCGCTTCGACCTGATCGGCGCGCTGAAACAAAGTGGCATCGCCGATCAGGCAATCGTAAATCAGGGTCTCGTATCCGACCGCCGGCGCCTGATGGAACCAGTCCTTGTATTTGAATTCCATCGCCACGCTTTCCAGCGCCATGGCCGGGCCTGGCCGCTTGGCGTTGAAGCGCAGGCGAATGCTTTCGTCGGGTTGGACACGCAGGATCAGCCAATCGGCATCCAGCTCTTCCACCGGAGTTTCGCGGAACAGCGCATAAGGCGCGCGCTTGAAACGGATGGCGATTTCGGTGGACCGCGCCGCCAGCCGCTTGCCGGTGCGCAGATAGAAAGGCACGCCCGCCCATCGCCAATTCTCGATCAGCACCCGCATCGCCACGAAAGTCTCGATGTTGGAATCCGGCGCGACATTCTCTTCCTTGCGATAGGCCGCGACCTGCTGGCCTGCCACCACGCCGGAATCATATTGGCCGCGCACGACATCGCCCAAAGTCAGGGCATGCACGGCCTTGAACATCTCGGCCTTCTTGGCGCGGATATCCTCGGCATCGAAGGAGACCGGTGGCTCCATTGCCGTCATGGCGACAAGCTGGAACAGATGATTGGGCACCATGTCGCGCAGCGCCCCGGTCTTTTCATAGAAATTGCCGCGGCCTTCGATGCCGATATTTTCGGCCACCGTGATCTGGACATGATCGATGCGGTCGCGATTCCAGATCGGTTCGAACAGGCCGTTGGCGAAGCGCAGCGCCATGATGTTCTGCACCGTCTCTTTCCCCAGAAAATGGTCGATGCGATAGATCTGCTCTTCCTTGAGATATTTGAGCAGACAGGCATTGAGGGCCTTGGCCGATTCCAGATCATGGCCGAACGGCTTTTCCACGATCAGGCGGCGAAAACCGCCTTGATCCTGGCGGACCAAACCGGCCTCGCCCAGCTTGCCGGCGATGGGACCGAAGAACCGGTCGGCCACCGCCATGTAGAACAGGACATTGCCGCCCAGATTCCTTTTCTTGTCGAGATCCGCCAGCAGATCGCCAAGCTGCTTGTAGGTTTCGTCTTTCTCGAAATCGCCTTTGAGAAAGGTCATGTCCTCGGCAATGGGGTTCCAGAGTTTATCGTCAATCGCGCCGCCACCGCCCTTGGCAAGCGACTGCGCCAGGAAATCGCGCAACGCGCCCTGCCATTGCGCCGATGTCCTGTCGTTGTGATCGACGCCGATCAGCGCCAATTGCTCGGGCAGATTGCCGGCGCGCGCCAGATTGTAAAGCGCCGGTATGATCAGTCTTTTGGTGAGATCGCCATTGGCGCCGAAGATGACGATGGCACAGCTGGGCGGCGGTTCCTTGTGCGGCGCGCTCATTTGCCCTCGGCCTTCGGAGCCAGGCTTTCGACATGGCCGCCAAATTCGTTGCGCATCGCCGACAGCAGCTTCTCGCCGAAACTATGGTCGAGCCGGGAGCGGAAGCGGGCATAAAGCGCCGAAGTGATGACCGGCGCCGACACGGCTTCGTCGATTGCCGCCTCGACCGTCCAGCGGCATTCGCCGCTATCGTCCACCGCGCCTTCGAATTCCTTCAGCTCCGGCGATTTGGCCAGCGCGATGGCGGTAAGGTCGAGCAGCCAGGACGCCACCACGCTGCCGCGCCGCCACACTTCGGCGATGTCGGCGGTGTCGAGCGTGAAGCGCTCATCTTCCGGCAGTTTGTCGCTGCCGCGGCCACGCAGAATGTCGAAGCCCTCGGCATAGGCCTGCATCAGGCCATATTCGATGCCATTGTGAACCATCTTGACGAAATGGCCCGCGCCGGCAGGTCCGGCGTGCAGATAACCGTTCACAACGCGCGGATCACGGCCATCGCGCGCCGGCGTCTTGTCGATGCTGCCGGCGCCCGGCGCCAAAGCCGCGAAGATGGGATCGAGACGGTCGACCACCACCTTGTCGCCACCGATCATCATGCAATAGCCACGCTCCAGGCCCCAGACGCCGCCGGAGGTGCCGCAATCGACATAGGCGATGTTCTTCTTCTTCAATTCCTTGGCGCGGCGAATATCGTCCTTGTAATAAGTATTGCCGCCATCGATCACCGCATCGCCGGACGCCAAAAGATCGCCCAGCGCGAAAATCGTGTCGTCAGTGATCTTGCCTGCCGGCAGCATCACCCAGACGGCGCGCGGCGGCGTGAGTTTTTCCACCAGTTCCTTGAGAGAGGCGGCGCCGGTTGCGCCGGTCAGCGCCGCGACCGCCTTGGGCTCGCGATCGAAGGCCACCACCTTGTGGCCCTTGCCCATCAGGCGGCGGCCGATATTGGCGCCCATCCGGCCAAGACCGATGATGCCGATCTGCATGAAAACTCCCTCGCCGCCGCAACAGCCCGGCTCAAATGTCGCTTCACAATATCCGCTTATTATGCACGGCCCGCGCGTCCTGAGAACATCTTGAAGTATCTTTAAGCTCCCCCATCTGCGCGCCACGCGGGCAAGCCCGCTAGCGCACATCTTCCCCCACCAATGGCTTTGCCATGCGGGGGAAGAAAGCCTGTGACTGAATTGTCGGCCCGGTTATTTTTTAGGTACGTATTTGACGATCGTGTGCTGACGCACCTGGGCGCTGTAGACCACGCCGTCGCGGGCCCAGATACCTTCGCCGCCGCTGGTGATGTGACGATCCGCTTCCGGGTCGATGTCGGGAATCCAGGCGCGGACGATGCCGTCCTTGACGCTGCCAATGCGGACGCCACGGCCCCAGCCGGGATGAAAGCCATATTCCACCGGTGTGCGCGATTCGGAGTCGGTGGCATAGAGAATGTCGTTCTCGTCGATATAGATGCCGCTGGGCCGGCCGAACTGGCTCCAGATATCGACCAGCATGCCGTCCTGGGTGAAAATCTGGATGCGGTTGTTGTAGCGGTCGGCGACATAGAGCAGGCCCTTGCTGTCCATCGCCAGCGCATGCGGGACTTCGAGCCGGCCCACGCCGATGCCGTGGCCGCCCCAGAATTTCACGAATTTGCCGTTCTTGTCGAAATGCAGGATGCGGGGATTGCCCGCATCCGGCGTATGACCATCGGAAACGAAAATTTCGCCTTGCGGTGAAACGATCACCGCATTGGGTTCATTGAAGGTATTTTCGCTGCTGCCCGCCACGCCGGGGGTGCCCAGGGTGCGCAGCACCTTGCCGTCGCGGTCGAATTCCAGAACGTCATCACCAATGCCGTCGCCAACATGGCCGTCGGTCAGCCAGATGTGATCGTCCTTGTCGATGAACATGCCATGCGGAAACAGCAATTTTCCCGCCCCGAAGGCCTTGATGAAATTGCCATTGGCGTCGAACTCCATGACCGGATCGAGCTTGGAGCCCTTGCAGTCATTGGCGCCGCAGCGATCGGCGACCCAGATATGGCCCTGGTGATCCACCGCCACCGCGCTGGTCGAGCCCATGGTGCGGCCGGCCGGCGGCTTGAGGAATTCATTCACCTGGGTATAGGGATCGGGATAGGCGTTGGGGTCGGCATCCGGTTGATCCCGTGTCTGGGCGAAAGCCGGCGCCGCCGCCAAAAACAAGGCGGCGCACAGGACGCCATAAAGTCCGATCCGGTATTGCATCACGAATATCTCCGCAGGCGCTTCTTGCGGCCGCGACCCTAGCGAGCCCAAGTTCCGGTGGCGAGGGCAAAGAGGTCGGCGACCTTCATGCCGCGCCCCTCTGCCGCGGGACACAATAACCATATGAAAAGGATGAATCTTTTATAGTGCCCCGCCCGCCCTCTATAACGCAGGGCGTCCGGCGGATGGGAAACACTTTGGTCAAGCGCACGCCTCTGCTGCATCGCGCCTATCTGGCGGTGATCCTGATCAAGGGATTCGACGGCGCGGTCGAGGCGCTGGCCGGCCTGATCATTGCCGCCGCGGGTCCGGAATGGATCTATGGATGGGTCATCCGTCTCACCGCACCGGAACTGACGGGCCATCATCCCGCGCTGCATGCGATTCGCAGCGGCGCCACCCGGCTGGAGCAAAGCCCGCACCAATTCATCATCTTCTATCTTTTGGTGCACGGGCTCTTGAAGCTAGGCATCGTGATGGCGCTGTTGCGGGGCGGCGGACGCTGGGTGTTTCCGCTCGCATCCGCGATCCTCGCCGGGTTCGTTGCCTATATGAGCTGGCGCCTCACCATTCGCTGGTCCGATTGGTTGCTGGGTTTTGCCCTGTTCGACCTGTTGACCCTGGTGCTGGTCTTGAACGAATGGCGCAGCCAGGGCGACAAGTCCGCACCCGGCGGGAACCGCTGACGCCAGCGCAGGCCCGAGAAGTACGGTTAACGGCGTTCAACCAATGCCGTGCACCCGCGACTTGCCCATTAAAGCATCTTCCATTCTTTCAATTTAACTTCGCGCCTTATTCGGGACCTTGCGGGAATGAAGAGATTTCAGTCGATCGGCGTGCTGTTGTCGGCGATTACCGCCGTGCTGGTCGTTCTGCTGGTTTCCGTTTTCGCCTTTACCGCCAAACAGGCCTATGACCAGCGGGAAAATGCCGTCCAGCTGCTCAAGACCGTCGATGTCTTGAGCGATGTTTTTGCCGCCCAGGAGGCGTTGCGATTAGAGCAAGGCGAGATCAGCACCGCGCTGACCCTGGATGGCCCGTTGGATCCAGCCACGCGCGCCAAGCTGCAAACGCTGCACCAGACATCGGAACGCAGTTTGCGCGAAACCCATCAGGGATCGCAGTTGGAGACAGACGGCCCGATACCCAATATTGAGAAAATCCGTGGCGCCTGGGATATCTACGAAAAGCGCTATGCCGAAGCCATGACCGAGCTCGGGCTGCCCTTGGCGCGCCGGACGGCCACCATTCAAGCCGACTGGCCGGCGGCGATGAACACGCTGCTCGCCGCGATTAACCTGCGCACGCGCGTGCGATCCATGTATATCGCCGACGCCAGCGCCTTCAACAACGAGATGACCAAGATCATCCGCATGGTCTGGTCGATGCGCGAAACGCTGGGCCGCGATCGTGTGCTCATCGCCCAAGCCATCATCGCCGGGCGAAAATTGACCTCGAACCAATTGCAGCAATTCGCCGAACAGGACGGCAACGTCAATTATCCCTGGGCCGTGCTTTCGAGCGACCGGACCGATCTGCCGACCTTCCCGGAGAGCTTGGGGCGTGACGTGGACAATGTCGCGAAAGTTTATTTCGGCGAGGTTCGCGGCATAAGGCGGAATATCCTGGATGCGCTTGGCAACGGCAAACCGGCGCCTCTCACGGCATTGAATTGGCTTGCGGAGTCCGATCGCGGCCTGCTCACCGTCACCGATGTTTCGCGTGCCGCCTTCGTCCTCACGCGCGCAGGCGTGGTGGAGACCCTGGCCGAAGCCAGCCGCAAGTTGAACCTGGCCGTGATGCTGATGATCCTTTCCATCAGCCTGGCATCCTTCACCTCGCTCTATGCCATTTTGCGCGTGATCCGGCCGTTGCGTCATATCACCAAGGCAATGCAGGCGGTGGCGGGCAACAATCTGGATCATGCCATTCCGTACCAGAGCCGGCGCGACGAAATCGGCCAGTTCGCGCGGGCATTGCGTCTCTTCCGCGACAATGTCATCGAAAAGCGCACCCTGGAGGAAGCTCTGCGCGACAACCGGGTCGCCAAGGAAACCGCCGAAGCCTCCAGCAAGGTCAAGTCGCAATTCCTCGCCAATATGAGCCACGAATTGCGCACGCCGCTCAATGCGATTATCGGCTTTTCCGACCTGATGCAGAACCAGATGTTCGGGCCGGTGCAGAAGCAATATCGCGACTATGCCACCATCATCCATGAGTCCGGCAATCATCTCTTGAACCTGGTTTCCGACATTCTGGACATCGCCAAGATCGAAGCGGGAAAATTCGTTCTCGACATCCAGGATGTCGACCTTACCGAAAGTGTCGCCTATTGCATGCGGCTGGTGAAAAAGCGCGCCGACGAGTTGGGCATCCGGCTGGCGACGCAATTGCCTGCACAAGGTCTTATATTCTCGGCCGACCAGCGCGCCTTCCGTCAGATCCTGATCAATCTTCTTTCCAATGCGATCAAATTCTCCCGCCCCGGCGACGAAGTGGAGGTTAGCGCGCGGATCATCGCCAATCGGTTGGCGTTGACCGTGAAGGATCATGGTATCGGCATGCCGGAAAGCCTGTTGGCGCGCATCGGCCAGCCCTTTGAGCAGGCGATCAATGATCCAGCCCATACCCGTGAAGGCACCGGCCTGGGACTGTCGCTGGTGCGGGCCCTGGTGAATCAGCATGGCGGCAGGCTCTCGATCGAAAGCCATGAAGGCGTCGGCACGGCCGTGACCTGCGAATTGCCGATGACACAGGCCATCGACAAGGCATCCGACGCGGCAGCCTGAGCGCCGCCGCAATGCCCGGGTGACCCGAGACCGGCGGCCATGGTATCACTTCCACGCCCCATAACGGCCTGTCCCAGCGAGGCGCGGAAGAAACCGTCTGATGCTCAAGGAAGCTTTCGCGTTGCACAGCCAGGGCAAGTTCGCCGAGGCGGAACGGGCCTATACCGAACTCCTCGCGCGCCAGCCCAGGAATTTCCAGGCACTGCATCTTCTGGGCGTCTTGGCGCTGCAGCGCGGCCAGATCGAGCGCAGCATCGAATTGTTGCGCCAATCGCTCAAGCTCGAGCCGCGTCAGCCGCTGGCCCACCGCGATCTCGGCAATGCTTTGCAGCAGCAGGGCCGTTATGCCGAAGCCCTCGCCAGCTATGACAAGGCGCTGGCGCAGAGGCCCGACCTGGCGGACGCGCACAACAATCGCGGCGCCGCGCTTGCCGCCCTGCGGCGGCCCGACGACGCCCTGGCGAGCTATGACCGCGCCATCGCTCTGAAGACCGATAACGCGCAAGCTTATAACAATCGCGGCACCGTGCTGTCCGCACAGCGGCGCGGCGCCGAAGCGCTTGCCGATTTCAGCAAGGCCATCATGTTGGCGCCTGGCTATGCCAAGGCATTCGCCAATCGCGCCAGCGTGTTGACCGATCTGGGCCGCCACGAAGACGCGCTCAAGGATATCGACAACGCCATCACGCTCGATCCGCAAAGCGCGCAATCCCATGACCAGCGTGGCACGATGCTGACGAATCTGGGACGGACCCAGGAAGCCCTTGAGAGTTTTGACCGCGCCATCGCCATCGATCCCAGGCTCGCCAGCGCGCATGACGGGCGCGGCACCACGCTGGCGAGATTGAACCGGCCGCAGGACGCGCTGGAAAGCCATGACCGGGCGCTGGCCCTCGATCCCGATTTCGCCACCGCCCACAACAACCGTGGCAGCGCCCTGGCGACGCTTGGCCGGCTTGAGGACGCGCTGAAAAGCAATGCGCGCGCGCTGGCGCTCGATCCCAATTCCGCCGCGGCGCACAGCAATCGCGGCGCCACATTGGCGCTGCTGGACCGGCTGGATGAAGGGATTGCAAGCCTGGACCACGCCATCACGCTCAAGCCCGATCTCGTCCAGGCTTATACCAATCGCGGCAATTTTCTCGCCGAACTCAAACGCTATGACGAAGCCCTGGCGAGCCATAGCCAGGCCGCGGCGATCGATCCGCAATCGGCGGAGGCGCATTTCGGCAGGAGCCTGATCCTCCTGACCAATGGCCGCTTCGCGGAGGGCTGGCCGCCCTATGAATGGCGCAAGCGCCGCGTCGCCGAAGATGCGTTCCATGCGCAGGGCCGGCCCGCCTGGACTGGAAAGCAAGATATTTCCGGCAAGCGCTTGTTCATCGAGGCTGAACAGGGATTGGGCGATACGATTCAGTTCTGCCGCTATGCCCCCATGGCGGCGGATCTGGGCGCGCGCGTCATTCTGTCGGCGCAAGACAGCCTGGCGCCCGTGCTGCGAACCCTGGACCCGCGTATCGATGTCGTTACGGCCGGTGATATCCCGGCTCAGTTCGACTATCACATCGCGCTTTTGAGTCTGCCGCTGGCATTCCAGACCGGTCTCACGACCATTCCCGCAAACATTCCCTATCTGCGCGCCGAACCGGAGCGTGCGCAGCGATGGCGGACACGAATCGGAGATGCCGGGTTCAAGATCGGCATCTGCTGGCAGGGATCCTACATCGCCGGCAACCGGTCCTTTGCCTTGCGCTGTCTGGAAGGAATCTCGCGCCTGCCGGGTGTGCGCCTGATCAGTCTGCAGAAAGGCGGCGGGCTCGAGCAGCTGGACGCCTTGCCCGGCGGGATGTCCGTGCAGGCATTGGGTGGAGATTTCCCGGAAAATTTCGCCGACACCGCTGCCGCGATGCAAACGATGGATCTCGTCATCACCTGCGACACCTCGGTTGCGCATCTTGCGGGCGCGCTGGGGCGGCCAACCTGGACGGCATTGCGTTACGCGCCGGACTGGCGCTGGTTGCTCGAGCGTGAGGACAGCCCCTGGTATCCCGGCATGCGCTTGTTCCGTCAGGCGGAGCGCGGCGATTGGACTGGCGTTTTTGCGAAAATGGAATTCGCGCTTGCTGAAATTCTGCTGACGCGCGCAAGTTGAAACAAAAAGTTCCCAAGGGAACTTTCAATTTTCGCATTGACCATCCGTTAACAGTGCGGGTTTAATTTCATCACAGGCTGGGGCGGCGCGAGGAGGCCGCCCAATGGGAAGCAACAGCAGACAGTCCGGCCGGGCCATCGGCCGCATCGCGGATCATCGGATTGATCAGGTGATCAATCATGTGATCGGTCCCGACGGCGGAATCCTGAGTTGGGATGATCTGCCCTCTCCAAACATCAAGCGATGGGTGCCGCGGCGCAAGGCCGAAGTGGTTGCCGCGGTCAGCGGCGGTATGCTCAGTCAATTCGATGCCTGCGCCCGCTACGCAATCTCCAACGAAGAATTCTATAGCTGGATCAGGGCCTATGAACGCCATGGCCTGCTGGGACTGCAAGCCGGACGGACAAGACGGCGCGCGCAAACCGCGGAATCCGAACCCGATCCGGAGGTGGATTTCAGGAACTGATCACGGCCCGGCGGGAAGCATGACGCGGTAGGCCAGGATCAGCGTATCCACCTCGGCGCCCGATGCATCGGCATAGGGTTTGCCCGCCATCATGCCGTGCCGGGTGATGAAATCATTGTCGCTGCCGACCAGCAGGAAATAATCGTTGAGAGCCTTGAAATCTTGGACCGGGATCAGGGCCAGGCGCGCTTCATCCTTCAGAAACGCCCGGTGACGGAAACCTGGAAGCTGCGAGACGGTTGGAAATAATATTGATCGAGGCTTGAAGAGCGTGCCGCCAGGTCGTGAACATTGATGCCCTGGGTCGGCTGGCTGTCATTGACGGTCACCGCCAGCAGATTGCGCTCGTTAAGGAGATTGTAGAGGCCGAGAGTGAGTTCAAAATGGCCGACATCCATGCTGACCTTGAGATCGGTATTGTCATAGGCGCCCAGTTTGTAGAACTGAGAATTGGTGGCGTCGGAATATTGCTGACCGACCAATTTGTTAATCAGCGAAAACTTGATGGCATCCATCTTGTAGACAAGGCCGCTGGCTTCGGTCCACATCGGCGCGAGTTTGACCCATTTGCCCTGGGTCTTGGAATTGTTGACCGAACCGTTGGCGAATAGCACCAACCCGTCCAGCGCGCCGTTGAACATGTCATCGCTGAAGGCGTAGGTGGTCTCGCCTTCGATGCCCTTATAGGTCGCGGTGCCGGTATTGATGGCGCAAGTCTCGCCGGTCGGTCCGTTCAGCGGCGGCGAATTGCAAGGCTGCTCGATGATATTGTTGTTGACGCCGATATAATAGAGATCGGCGTCGAAGGTGAAATGATCGGCGTAATAGACCGTGCCGACCTGGTAATTGGTGGTGGTCTCCGCCTTGGGAAAGGTCAGCGCCGGGCTTTTCTGCTCGAAGGCGCTGATGTCGGGAATATAGATGTCCTGGGCATATTGGGCATACGCGCTCCAGCTCTGATCGAGCTTGTAGTTCGCCATCAAGAAGGGCAGCGACCGCGTCGTGGTGAAGGAGCCCGAGAAGGGAATGACCGGTGAAGTCTTCTGCTCCAGCGGCGCATTCACGATATGCTCCCAGTTCACATATTTGAACCCTGGCGTGACCGTCAGGTCCGTAACCGGATGCAGCTCCAGCTCCACAATGGGCTGATACTGATTCCAGCCGGAATGCTCGTTATATTCGGCGAAGCCGCCGTCGAAAGGCGCTGCTTTTGTGGGATTTTTCCCCGCCAGCGTGGAATCCGCGAAGGCCTGGCTGTGGAACGGATTGCAGGACACTGCGACGCATTTTTGGATGTCGAAATCGAAGCGCGCCCGCTGGGTGGCGGCAATTTCCCACCACAGGCCGGTCCGCATTTGTCCGGTCAGCCAGCCGAAATCGAAATCGCGCGACAGCCGCAGGATATTGCCCCAGACGCGATAGGCATTCTTCTTGGTATAGCCGGGCACGTCCTTGGAAAATTTTGTGCCGCCCACGTTCGTGCCCAAGCCCTCGGTAACACCGTTGGCGATGTCGGCTGCGGTCTGCTGGATATTGGTCGCCGTCACCGTCTTGTTGACATAGGCACAGGTGTAGGCAGTGTCGTCCAGCGCGAAGCCGGCCAGATCGCCTTCGACCCGCACATAATCCTTGTCGGTTCTCTTGGCGATATAATTGTAGGCCTGAAAGGTGCCGGCATTCGGATTGGTGTTCTGCAGCGCGAAATTCTGGCCGAAGGTGGTGATCTGGGCCGCGGTGGCGCCGTTATTGTCATTGAGATGCTGGAACAGGCCATTGTAGTTGGCGAAAGCGGTGACGGTCCAGCCGGGCGCGAACTCGTTCTGCACCTTGACCAGCAGATTCTGGCGCGCGGTGCTCTGCAGCGTCAGATAGCCGTCCGAATTGGCATCCTCGAAATTGATCATGGCGCGGGTGTTGGTGTCGCCGATCTTGAAATCGCCGCTCTGGAAATTGGCGTCGAGCTCGGAGGTGGCGAAGCTGCCATAGGTGACACCGGCCCGGATATGCTGGTCGGTGGTCAGCGTTTCGGAAAACATGTTGACCGAACCGCCATAGGTGGCCGCGCCCAGATTGCCGGCATTGCCGGGACCGCGATCGACATCGATGCTGCCGATGGTCGGTCCGGGGAAATAAGACTCGGAATGGTGGGTGGGGCCGTTGGTGTCGCCGAAGGGAATGCCGTCATAGAGCAATGCAAAATTGCCGTCCGGCAGGCCGCGCAGCGTGTTCTTGACATTGCCGTCCGACAGGCCCGGGCCGTTGATGTCCATGCCGGTCATGCTGGGCGCGATGGCCAGGATGGTGGTGTAGTCGGAGGTGTTGGCGACGGAATCCTGGATATAGGACCGGTTGATGATGGTCTGCGGCTCCATGGTGTCGAGCGAGGCCTTGGCCGGCGCCACATCGGCATTGAAGGCCGTGCCGGTCACCACCACCGTCTCATGCTCGCCCGCCGCTGCTCCGGTCACCAAACTCTGGTCGCTCGCTGCCACCTGCTGGGCGGCGGCGGGGGTCGCCAGCAGCGCGCCCATGAACAAAGCCATCACGGCAACGGAGCCCTTGAGACGGCCGGAAAAAATCGACATGAAAAACGCCTTCGCGAACCGAGGGGGTAAGCGATCCCGTTGACGTCCCCGCCTATTTTGCGAAGCCGCCGGGGCGCATAATGCGCTGGATGGATGCCCTCTTGCGGGAGGTGAATTCGCATGCGCGTTTGTCGGCCTGGTGACAACGACTATACGAAAAATCAATTTACTGCGTTCGCGCGGCCGCGCCTGTGGGTGCATTGCACCCTTGCCAGCGACCGTGCCGAACCCGGACAATGGGCGCCATGAAGATATTGCTGATCGAAGACGACCCGGAAACAGCGGAACATGTCTGCGACGCCCTGCGCGCGCAGGGACATGAGGTGGACGAAAGCCGGGATGGCGTGGCCGGCCTGGCCACGGCGCGCGACGGCCATTATGCGGCCCTGATCGTGGACAGGATGTTGCCGGGCCTGGACGGCCTCAGCCTGGTCAAACAGCTGCGCGCCGAGGGCAGCCAGATCCCCGTGCTTTTCCTCACCACCATGAGCGGCATCGATGACCGGGTGGCGGGGCTGAACGGCGGCGGCGACGATTATCTCGCCAAGCCTTTTGCGCTGGTGGAACTCCTTGCCCGGGTCAATGCCATCACCCGGCGCGGCGACGCCCGCCAGCCTGTCACATTGCGGGCCGGCGACTTGGAAATGGATCTGATCCGCCGGGCGGTGCATCGCGGCGGCAAGCTGGTCGAGTTGCAGCCTCAGGAATTCAAGCTGCTGGAATATATGCTGCGCAATGAGGGCCGGGTGGTCACCCGCAGCATGCTGCTGGAGAATGTGTGGGAGCTTCATTTCGATCCCCGCACCAATATCGTGGAAACCCATATGAGCCGGCTGCGCACCAAGATGGATCGCGGATATGATACCGAATTGATCCATACCATCCGCGGCAACGGTTATATCCTGCGTGCGGATTAGGGCGTTCCATACCGAGGGTTTCCGCATCGCGGCGATCTTTGTCGCGATTTTCGCGCTGTCGGCGGCAGTCTTCACCATCATCACTCTGGTGATCGTCAATCAGGAATTCCAGGATCAGATCGTCCAGTTCGCCAATGCCGATATCGCCTCCGTCAAGGATGGCTATCGCACCGAAGGCGAAGGCGAGGCGCGCGAGGTCATCCGCCAGCGCATGGCGGCGCCGGGGGCCTCGGATTTCTTCCTGCTCGAGCGCGGCACAAACACCAAGCTGGAGGGAAACCTGGCGGTGATGGCGCCCAGGACCGGCATCCTCACCCTGCCCTATCCCGGTAACGCGGCAGGGCATGCGATACTTGGCGTTGGCAGCTTTGTCGCACCGGACCTTTATGTATTCTCCGGCAGCGATCTTTATCATGCCAGGCTGGCGCGCCGCCGCATCTTGCGCACGCTTGCCTGGGTCTTTGCCGGCGCGTTGATTCTAGCGGTGCTGGGCGGAATGGCAGTTAGCCGCGGATTTCTGCGCCGCACCGACGACATTGTCAGAACCTGCCGCGCCATCATGGCGGGCAATCTCGCCAGCCGCATTCCCGTGCGCGGCACCCAGGACGAACTGGACCGGCTATGTGAAACCATCAACGCCATGCTCGACCGCATTGCCGCTCTGATGGAAAATCTGGGGCAGATCACCAACGACATCGCCCATGATCTGCGCACGCCGGTGACGCATCTGCGCCATCGGCTGGAGCGGGCCCGCAGCCAAGCCGCCACCGTCCAGGACTATGACCAGGCCCTGGAAGCGGCGATCGCGGCCTCCGACGATATCCTGGCCCTGTTCGGCGCCCTGTTGCGCATCGCCCAGATCGAAGGCGGTGCCCGCCGCGCGGCTTTCGCGCCGTTCGATCTGGCCCTGTTGCTTGCGCAATTGTGCGAAGTCTTCGGTCCGGTGGCGGAAGATGCCGGGCATCGTCTCAATCCCGCCATTCGCGGCCCGGTGTCGATACTGGGCGACCGCGAACTTCTCACCCAGATGTTCTCCAACCTGATCGAAAACGCCATCATTCATACCCCCGCCGGAACCCAGGTCCTGGTCGGGCTTGACCGCGAGGGTGACGATGCCGTGGTGACGGTCAGCGATGACGGTCCGGGCGTTCCGCCCGAGGAGCATCAGAAGCTGTTCCAGCGTTTCTATCGCCGGGAAGCCAGTCGCACCCGCCCCGGTTACGGCCTGGGCCTGGCGCTGGTTTCCGCCATCGCCGAGCTGCATGGCGCGCGCGTGAAAATCCATTCGCGCGCCGCGGCAGGCTTTTCCATCGTTCTGCGAATCCCGCTGTCGCAGAGCTGAAACACGCATACAAATTCCCAATGTGCTTGATTTTAGGGAGTTTTCCAGCGCCACCGCCCTTATGCTGCCGGCCGTCTTGAAGGGGTATAAGCGATGAAAAGAATATCCATGTTGCTCGCCGCGGCTGCGTCGTTCGCTTGCATCTCGGCGGCAGAGGCCGCGCCAACCGGTTATCACATACTGCGCACGGTGACGTTGGGTGGCGACGGAGGCTGGGATTATCTCAACCTCGATACCGCGACCGGAAACCTCTACATCACGCGTGGCTCCCACGTCATGGTGGTGGATCCCGACAAAGGCACGGTTCTGGGCGATATCGCGGATTTGCAGGGCATTCATGGCACGGCCTTTGTGAAGGACCGCGCCTATGTGACGGAAGGCGGCGCCAATCGTCTGGCCGTGATCGACAAGAAAAGTCTCAAAAAGATCGGCGAAATCGCGGTGGGCGAACGCCCCGATGGCATTATTTATGATGAGGCCTCGGGCAGGATTTTCTCCTTCAACGGCAAAAGCAACGATGCCACCGCCGTGGACCCCGCCACAGGCAAAAGCGTAGGATCGGTGGCGCTGGGCGGAAAGCCGGAAGCTGCATCCTCCGACGGAACCGGGACCATTTTCGTGAATATCGAGGACAAGAACGAATTGGTGGCGTTTGACGCCAAAACCCTGACCGTGAAATCGCGTCATTCCCTGGCGCCGTGTGAGTCACCGTCGGGTCAGGCGATCGACACCCGCCATGGCCGGATTTTCTCGGTCTGTGACGGCGGCGTGATGACCGTGGCCGACACAAGCACGGGAAAGGTCGTCGCCACCGCGAAGATCGGCGACGGACCGGATGCCAGCCGCTTTGATCCGGCAACCGGTTTGATCTTCAGCTCCAATGGCGAAAGCGGAACGCTCACCATCGTCCACCAGGACAGCCCCGACAAATATACCGTCGCGGACACGATCCAGACGGCGTCCGGGGCCCGCACCATGGAGTTGAACGAAAAAAATCATCAGGTCTATCTGATCACCGCGGATCGCAAACCCGGCGTTCCGACGGCGGAACAGCCGCATCCCCGCGCTGTTCCGGTTCCCGGCACATTCCGATTGATCGTGCTGGGCCGATAATGCGCAGATACCTGGTCGCCGCGATATTCCTTCTGTCCGCCTGCGGCCAGAACGCGCCCGACAAGGCGGACAAGAAGGAAGCTGCCGACGCGCCGGGCGTGGCGCTCACCGCAGAGGAAGTAAAGAGCCTGGGCGTCACCACCGTCCAGGCACGGGCTTCGGCGTTTCGTCATCAAGTGGCCGGCTATGGCACGGTCACCGCGCTGGATTCCATTGCCCAGGCGGATGCCGAGACCCGCACCGCCACGGCGCAAGCTGCCCAAAGCGCCGCCGCCGCGGCACGGGCCAAATCGCTGGGCAGCGGCGAAGAAGCGGCAGTGTCCCAGGAAATCGTGGAGACGGCGCAAAGCAAGGCGGCCAGCGACCAGGCGGCGCTGCATTTGGCAGAGCGCAAAGCCCAGGCGGCGTTCGGCTTCAACGCACCCTTTCGCGACGCCAAGGATCGCGCCGCGCTGATGGAAAGGCTTGCCAGCGGCAAATCGGTCCTGGTGCGAGTGACCTTTCCAGCCGGCAGCCTGCGCAACCGGCAGCCCGCCAGTCTTTCCGTGGCGCGCCTGGGCGACAGCGCCAAGACCTGGACGACGTCCAGAATCTGGCAGGCCCCCGCCGATCCAGCCCTGCCCGGCACCGGGCTTTATGCCGTCATCGACGGCAGCGATCTGGCTCAGAACGAGCATGTCTCCGCCACCGTGTTCGACGGCCCGCCGCAGAACGGCGTTCTGGTTCCCGCCGCCGCGCTGGTCATGGGCGATGGAGAAAATTGGGTTTATCTGCAGAACGGTGACCTTCACTTCCTGCGCGCGCCCGTCAGTACCGACAAGCCGGTGGGTGACGATTATTTCGTGCCCGGTGGCGCAGGCATTGCCCCAGGCCAGAAAATCGTCACCAACGGAGCGGGCCTGCTTTTGTCGCGGGAATCCAATCCCAGCACCGGCGCCGGTGACTGAGTGATGCGCTGGCTTGTCGATCTGTGCGTCCGCTTCTCAGGCACCATTGCGACGCTCACTCTGATCGCACTGCTGGCGGGATTCTGGGCGGCGCGCAGCGCGCCGCTGGATGTCTTTCCCGACTTTGTTCCTTCGACCGTCGACATCCAGACCGAGGCGCCGGGCTTCACGGCGCAGCAGGTCGAACAGCTTGTCACCAAGCCGATCGAGAATGCCGTCAATGGCGCCAATGGCCTTGCGACGATTCGGTCGCAATCTATTCCCGGCCTGTCGGTCATCAAGGTGCAGTTCGCCGACAATGTGAATCTCTACAATGCCCGCCAGGGCATTTCCGAACGCCTGAGTGAATTGGGCTCGAGCCTGCCACTTGGCGTGGGCACACCGAAACTTTCGCCGCTCACCTCCAGCACCATGGACCTGCTGAAGATCGGACTGACCTCCGACAAGCTGGACGCTTTTTCCCTGCGCGATGCGGCGGATTGGGTGATGAAACCGGCTCTGCTGGCCGTGCCCGGCGTGGCGCATGTCATCGTTTATGGCGGCGCGGTGCGGCAGATCCAGATTCAGCCTGACCTGGCGCGGATGACGTCCTATGGCGTGACCCTGACCGAGATCGCCGACGCCGCCCGCGCCGCTCTCTCGCTCAAGGGCGCGGGCTTCATCGATTTGGCGCATCAGCGCGTGTTGATCCAGACGCCCGTACCCTCGCCCGATGTCGCGACCATCGCCCATGCCGTGCTCGCAGTTCGCTCCGGCACGCCGCTGACCATTGGCGACCTCGCCACCGTCAAGCAGGAAGCGGGGCTGCGATCCGGCGACGCCCTCATCCAGGGCCGACCGGGCATTCTTCTCTCGCTTGCCAGCCAGTATGGCGCCAACACGCTGGAGACGAGCCGGGCGGTCGAAGCGGCCCTCGCCCATCTTGCCCCCGCCTTGAAGGCGCAGGGCATAACCGTCTATCCGGCGCTGCAAAGACCGGCCAACTTCATTGAAAGCGCGGTAACCTCGCTGGCCCAATCGCTGGTCATCGCCGCCATCCTTATCCTGGCGGTGCTTTATCTGTTCCTGCGGGATTGGCGTTCGGCCCTCATCACTTTTCTGGCGATTCCTCTGTCGCTTCTGGCCGCAACCGCCATCCTGGAACGGATGGGCCTGACGCTGAATACGATGACCTTGGGCGGCTTCGCGGTCGCTCTGGGCGTGCTGGTCGATGACGCGATCATCGGGATCGAGAATGTGCTTCGCCGGTTGGGCGAAAATGCCGGCCTGGAACTGCCGCGCCCGCGTCTTGCGGTCATCCGTGACGCCACTTTGGAAGTGCGCGGACCGGTGGTCTATGCGACCTTTGTCGTCATCGCGGTCTTTCTGCCCGAGCTTTTCGCCACCAATGTCCAGGGGCACTTTGTCGGCCCGTTGGCGCTGGCCTTCATCCTGGCCGTGCTGGCCTCGCTGGTCGTCGCCTTGACGGCGGCGCCCGCGCTTTCAGCCCTTTGGCTCACCCCGCGCGATGCGCATGCCGATTTCGGCTGGATGCGGATGCTGAAGCAATGGCAGAGCCGTTCCATCGGGTTTGTCTATGGCCATTTCCGTTCCGTCGTGGTGGTGCTGGCGGTGCTGACGGTCGCCGCGGTGGCGGTGCTGCCCTTCCTGCCGTCCAGCTTCATGCCCGACTTCAAGGAAAACCACTTCGTCTCGCAGGTCGATGCCTCGACGCCGGGCGCCTCCCTGGAGGAGATGCGCGCAATCGGCAAGCGCATCAGCGCCGAGATACTGGCGCTTTCCTATGTCGCCACCGTGTCGCAGCAGATCGGGCGCGCCGAACTGGGCGAAGACACCAATGGGCCGCATCAAAGCGAATTTCATATCGAGCTCAAGCCCAATTCCGGGGTCGACCAGACCGAGGCGGAGAACACGCTACGGCAAATCTTATCCAACTATCCCGGCGTCCAGACCGAAGTCGTCACCTTCCTGGGCGACCGCATCAGTGAAAGCCTGACCGGCGATACCGGCGACGTCTCGGTCAAGGTCTTTGGCGATCAGCTCGACGCTCTGGACGCCACCGCGCACAGCATCGAAGCGGCGCTTTCGGGAACGCCGGGAATCGCGGATCTGCAATTCAAGCCCCAGAGCGGCACGCCGACTATTTCGGTTCAATTGCGGCCCGACGGTCTTGCCGCCAGCGGCCTCAAGGCGGGGGACGTATTGGACACCGTGCAGACCGGCTTTTCCGGCGCCACGGTAGGCCAGACCTATGCCGGCATCCGCACGGTCGATGTCGTCATGCTGCTGCCCGCCAGCCAGCGCAACCGTCCCGAAACCATGGCCGGCCTGATGATCTCGGGGCCGCTGGGCCCGGTTTCGCTCAACCAGGTCGCACGCATCATTCCGACCCAGACGCGCGCCGCGATCTCCCATGACGGCGGCCAGCGCTTCGACGTCATCACGTTCAATGTCGTGGGCCGTTCGCTTCAGACCACCGTCAACGATGCCCAGGCGCGCGTGGCGGCCCTCAAACTGCGGCCCGGCGTCTATGTCGAATTCAGCGGCGCCGCCCAGGCGCAACAGGCCGCCGAATTGCAGATGCTTCTATTCACGGCGCTGGCGCTGGCGCTGATCGGACTGATCCTGTTCGTCAGCTTCCAGTGGCGGGCGCACACCTGGCTGGTTCTGGTGAATTTGCCCTTCAGCCTGATCGGAAGCGTGGCCGCCCTTGCCTCGATCGGCGGGGGCCTGTCGTTGGGCGCGATGGTAGGCCTGGTCACGGTCTTCGGGGTCAGCGCCCGCAACGCCATACTGCTTCTGTCGCATTACGAGCATCTGGTCGAGGTCGAAGGCGCGCCCTGGAACCCCGGCATCGTTTTGCGCGGCGCCCAGGAGCGGCTTATTCCCATCCTGATGACAGCCGCGGTGACCGCATTGGGATTGATGCCGCTGGCGATCGGCATCAACCGCCCGGGTCAGGAAATTGAAGGCCCGATGGCGGTGACGGTGCTGGGCGGGCTGATCACTTCGACCCTTCTCAACCTGATCGTTCTTCCGGCCCTGGCAGAGCGTTTTGGCGGTCCGCGAAAGGTGAGCCCATGAAGAAGGGGCTGGCATCGACCGCGGTCTGCGCGCTTCTGCTCTATGGCTGCGAGAGCACACCCGTTCCACAGCTTTCGCCGCAAGACGTCCCGGCTGGCTTTGAGCAGCCGGCGGCGGCAGACGCTTCGGTCTGGCCAGCGCAAGACTGGTGGAAGGGTTTTGGCGATGCGCAACTGGCGGCCATGATCGATCAAGCGCAGACCAGCAATCTCGATATCGCCCAGGCTGCCGCCCGGCTGCGGCAGGCGGACGCGCGCGCCAGGCAAGCGGGCGCCGCGCTTTTGCCAAGCCTGGGCTTCGGCGCCAACCTCAATTCCTTCTATGGGCAGGCCAGCGGGGTTTCACAGCGCGAGACCGACTATAGCGCCGCCCTGGGCGCCAGTTACGAGCTGGATTTCTGGGGCAAGAACCGGGACGCCGCCGATGCCGCCAAATTCGCCCGCGACGCCAGCCGCGCGGACCGCGCGACGGTGGCGCTGACCACGACATCAAGTGTCGCCAACGCCTATTTCCAGCTCCTGTCGTTGCGCGAACGGCTTGGGGTGACGAAAGCCAATCTCAAATCCTCGGACGAGATCTTGAATGTGGTGCAACGGCGGGTGACGGCCGGATACGCGGCGAATTCCGAACTGACGCAGCAGCTGGCCACCATCGCGGCGGACAAGGCCGCCTTGCCCGCGCTCGAACAGCAAGAACTGGAATCGCGCACCGCGCTGGCGACGCTATTGGGCCGCACGCCGGAAGGCTTCGTCGTCACGGGCGAGAATCTGGACAAGCTGATGGCGCCGGCGGTGCGGCCGGGCCTGACATCGGAATTGCTGGTGCGCCGTCCCGACATCGCCGCGGCCGAAGCCAGCCTCAAGGCCGCGCATGCCGACCTGGAAACGGCCCGCGTCGCCTACCTGCCCGACATCACGCTGACCGCCAATGGCGGGCTTGCCTATCCCGCACTCGCTGCCGCCATCGATACGCTTCCCGGCACGGGCTTGGCTGCGAATGCGGCGGCGTCGCTGGTCCAGGTCATCTTCGATGGTGGAAAAATCCGCGCCAAGACGGACGAAACCAAGGCGCGCGAAGAAGAACTTTTGGCGGCCTACCGGGCCGCGGTCATTGCCGCTTTCGCGGATGTCGAGAATGCCTTGGGCAACATTCAGCATCTGTCGGCCCAGGAGGACGCCCTGAAGGAACAGGCGACGCAGAGCGAAAAAGTCCTTCGCGCCGCACAGCGCAAATATATCGCGGGCTATACCGACTTTCTGGTGGTGACCGATGCCGAACGGGCGCTTTATGCCGTCCGTAATCAATATTCCGATATCCGCCGCGCCCATCTGGTCGCGGTCGTCGCCTTGTTCAAGGCACTGGGCGGCGGATGGAACGCCGCGGCGCCTTAACCGCAACCGCAAATAATCCCGCTCAGATTTCCGACAAGGCCGACTTCACGCGCCGCACTTGCGCTTCACTGGTTTCGCGTGCGTCCGGCCCGATATAACCGAAGCACACCAGCCTCTCGTCGATCCCGGGCCAGGGCGCGCTGAAGGAACCGTGCACTTCGCGCACGCCGGTCTTTGCCACCAGTTGCTTGACATTGTCGGCACTGACGCCGCTGCCGGCGAGAATTTCGAGCTTGCCACCGGCCCTGCGAACCATCGCCGCGATGGTCTCCGCGCCGTCCGGCGCCTTGAGGCTGCCGCCCGATGTCAGGATGGAGCGGAATCCCAATGACAGCGCCATGTCCACTGCCGCCAATGGTTCGGGCGACATGTCCACGGTGCGGTTCAAGGTCAGTTCCAGACCTTTGGCATGCTCCGCCAGGCGGGCAATGATTTTTTCGTCCAGATGGTAGGAGGGAAGGCTCGCGCCAATGACGACCCCAGCCAGCCCGGCGGCGCGCACGGTATCGATGTCGCGCCGCATGACGTCGATTTCGTCTTCCGAATAGACATAGTCGCCCACCCGTGGGCGGATCATGGCGCGGCTGGGCCTGGAGCTTTTCGAGGCGAAGGCGATAAAGCCCGGGCTGGGGGTCAAGCCGCCCACCGACAAGGATGAGCAGAGTTCGATCCGGTCGGCGCCGCCCGCGATCGCGGCCTTCAAGCCGACCGGGCTGTCGACACAGACTTCCAGAAGAATGGACATGCGAACTCCATCAAAATGGGCGCCTTCCTCTCGCAGAAGAACGGCTCAAGCGCCAGATGTTTGTGCCCATGCCGGCGCATCCGGCCCGATGATGATCTGCCAGCGGGCTGGTGCGATGCGGACCAGGCCGCGGGGCGCAAAATCCCGCAAAGCCGCTTCGGCAACCTTGGCGGGGTCTTTCACATCCACCACCAGACGGCTGCTGCGCGCGACCATATTCACCAGATTGGCGCGGCCGCCCAGGAGAAAAAGCAATCGGTCCCGGTCCTGGGCCGGCGCCGCTTTCGAACCGCGCGCCACCGCGGCGCGGATATCGCCGGCGACCTGGTCGGCGATGGGCCCCAGCACGACCTGCAGCGCCTTGTCCGAGGGCCGGATGACACCGCGCGCGCCCAGCGCCTTGAGCGCGGCTTCGTCAACCTTGCTCTGGTCGGCGACGATCAATCGCAGCCGCGTGGTGCAGGCATCGATCGATATCAGATTGGCGGCGCCGCCCAGGGCCACGACGAAACCATCTTCCCGGTTGCCCGCGGATGCTCGTTGCGCGGCGACCGCGACCTCGGGCGCTTCGCGGCCCGGCGTCGCCAGATTGAAGCGCTGAATGACAAAGCGGAACAGGCCGTAATAGAGAGCGAAATAGGCCAATCCCACCGGCAGCAGCAGCAAGGGCCGCGTCGCCAGCTTGAAATTGATCACATAGTCGATCAGTCCCGCCGAGAAGGTGTAGCCGAGATGAACCCCCAACAGGCTCATGATCACCATCGCAATGCCGGTGAGCAACGCGTGCAGGGCGTAAAGAATCGGCGCCTGGAAGATAAAGGAAAACTCGATCGGCTCGGTGACGCCGGTGATGAACACGGTCAGCGCCATCGACAGGAACATGCCGGCGACCGCCGCTTTGCGGTCGATCCGCGCGGCGTGATACATCGCCAGGCAGGCGGCGGGCAGGCCGAACATCAGGGCCGGGAAAAATCCGGTCATGAAGGTGCCGGCCGTAGGATCGCCGGCGAAGAAGCGATTCAGATCGCCGAATACGCCGTGATAATCGCCCATGATGAAATAGACGAAATTGTTCAGGATGTGATGCAGGCCGACAATGATCAGCAGCCGGTTGAGAATGCCGAACAGAAAAGCCCCCAGCAGACCATGCGCCAGCACGGCGCGGCTGGCGACATCGATGAATTGATTGAGCGCCTGCCAGGTGAAGCCGAATAGCGCCGCCAGAACCAAACCACCCAGGCCGGAAATGATCGGCACCGAACGGCGGCGGCCGAAGAAGGCGAGATATTCGGGCAGCTTCAGCGCGTGGAAGCGGTTATAGGCTTTGCCCGCGATGATGCCGGACAAAAGCCCCATCGGCACGCTGCTGCGGGCAATGGCGTCGGCTTTGAAGGTGGCGATGGTCATGGCCTGAAACGCCGCGGGCACGCCCTTCAATAATTCCGCCGGCGGCTGCAGCAAGGCGATGGCGCCCTTGTTGGCGATCAGAAAGCAGATCGCGCCGGCAAGCCCCGCCGCGCCGTTATTGTCTTTCGCCAGACCGACGGCGACGCCGATGGCGAACAGCAAACCCAGATTGGAGAATACGGCATCGCCCGCCGCCGCGATGAAAGGCAGGTTCAGAAGATCGGGTTGGCCCAGCCTGAGCAGCAATCCGGCAATCGGCAAGGCCGCGATCGGCAGCAGCAAGGCGCCGCCCAAAGGCTGCAGCCATCCAAGGATAGCACGCATCAGGGTTCTCCCATGTTGAGCGCAAGCGCGCGCACTTCGGCCGCCGACGTCGCAAGCAACGCTTTTTGTGCAAGATGCCGGCACTGTTCGAGGGTCACATTGCCGAGCAAGGCCTTGATGTTGGCGATCTGGCTGGCGGTGCTGGACAATCCCCGCACGCCCAACCCGACCAGGATTGGCGCCGCCGCCGGATCAGACGCCAGCCCGCCGCAAACACCTGTCCGGCGATGATGCTTATCCGCGCCCTCGGTGGTCGCGGCGATCAATCGCAGCACTGCCGGATGCAGGGCATCGAACCCGGCCGCGACATTGGCATTGCCCCGGTCCATCGCCAGGCAATATTGCGTCAGGTCGTTGGTGCCGATGGACAGGAAATCGGCTTCGCCCGCAAGGATGTCGGCCGTGATCGCCGCCGCCGGAGTTTCCACCATGACGCCCAGCGCGATCTTATCCGCGATTCCCAGCTCCCGGCGCACATCGTCCAGGATTTTGCGCACCTGGCGCAATTCCGCCAGCGAGGCGATCATCGGCACCATGATGCGGCATTGTTCGGCGGGAATGCCGCGCAAAATGGCGCGCAATTGAGTGACCAGAAGCTCCGGCCGCCACAGGCTGGCCCGCACCCCACGCAAACCCAGGGCGGGATTCTCTTCTGGCGGAAACGGCAGATAGGCGGCAGGCTTGTCGCCGCCTATATCGAGAGTGCGGACGATCAACGGCCGGTCGCCCAATGTCTTCGCGATGGCCCGGTAGACTTCGATCTGCTCGGCTTCGCCGGGTGGCGATTGGCGGTCCAGAAAAAGAAACTCGGTGCGCAGTAGGCCGCAGCCTTCCGCGCCCGCCGCCACGGCGATGACCGCGTCGTCGACAGAGCCGAGATTGGCGCTGATCTCGATCCGCACGCCATCTTTTGTATGGCATAGCGCATGCGCCTTGGCTTGCGCCGCCGCGCGCGCCGTCTGCCGGGCGGCGATCTTCTGCCGGATCTGTTCCTGCACCGCTTCGGACGGATCGACGGTCAGGACGCCATGGTCGGCATTCAGCAACAGGGTCGCGCCATTGGCGATGTCCAAAAGTCCGGGACCGCACGCCACCAACGCCGGAATATTCATCGCCGCCGCCAGGATCGCGACATGGGAGGTGGGACCGCCACCGGCGGTCGCGATGCCCGCGAGCCGGGTCGCGTCCAGGCCGATCAGTTGCGAGGGTAGAATGTCTTCCGCCAGCAGAATGGCATTTTGCGGAAGCGCGAGCGCCGGTCCGGCAGGCGCGCCGCCCAGCGCGGCCAGAACCTGGCCTTCCAGATCGGCGAGATCGGCCGCGCGTTCGGCCAGGAGGGGATCCTTCAAGCCGCGCAGAATCGCGATCTGAGCCTGGACAGCCTGGCGCCAGGCAAAGCCGGCGCTTTTGCCATGCGCGACTGTCCGTGCGGCAAAATCCACCAATTCGGGATCGTCGAGAAAAGAGAGATGCGCGGCGAGGATCTCCGATTGCGGGCCTCTTTTGCCCATCGACGCGCGCAGATTTTCCTTCACCATGCCAAGAGCCCCATTGAGGCTCTTCAATTCATGACTGGCGCTCTGGCCGATTTCCTCGACCATGATCGTGGGCCGCGTCAGTCGTACCGCGACGCCCAATCCGATGCCGGGCGCGGCCCGGATGCCGGCCAATGTGCCTGCTGTCACAGACCGCGCCGGTGCCGGCACGGCGATATCCGGCGATGCGAGATCCGCTTCCCCCATTCCGCTTTCGATCAGCGCCACCAAGGCGGCAACGGCCTTTTCCGCGTCAACGCCTTTGGCGATCGCCACGGCGCGCGCGCCCTTGGTCAGGCCCAGTCCCATCAGGGCGACGGGACTGCGGGCATTGGCGCGCTTGTCCTCGAACAGGATGACGATCTCGGCATTGAAGGACTTGGCCAGACCCGCCAGCCGCGCCGCGGGCCGGGCATGAATGCCAAGCGCCAGGGGCACACGAAAATGGCCGCGGACTTCCTGTTGCGCGGTCGTCGCCAGCGCGGATAGCGGCGTCAGCCGGCGCAAAGTCATCAGTTCCTGACCCTTCGCGATGGCGGCACTCACCGAGCGGCGCGCGATGGCGAAATCCTCGCCATTGGTGACGATCACCGGCGTGATCAGACTTCGCGCCGATTGCGCCAGCCGGTCGAGATCGAAGGAAATCAGTTTGTCGCCGGCCCGAACCTGTTGGCCCTTGGTCACATGCGCGGTGAAGCCGGCGCCACCCAGCGCCACGGTATCCAGACCGATATGCATTAGAATCTCGGCGCCATTCGCCGCGCGCAAGGTAACCGCATGCAGGCTGGGATGCAGCAGGATCACTTCGGCGTCACAGGGCGCGGTGAGCATCGAACCGGTCGGATCGATCGCCACGCCGTCGCCCATCATCTTGTCGGCGAAAACCGGATCTGGCACTTCGTCCAGAGGTGCGACCCAGCCATCGAGCGGCGCCAGCAGAACCAGATCCGGAACCCGATCAGCCGATCCGGCATCGTTTTGCTTCAAAATCCGCACCCCTGACTCGCCCTCAACCGACAATTTACCCTCGTGTCATTCTGGGGCCCTATCCGGGGCGAAGCAACTTGGCGCCAAAACGTCTATATACCATTGAAATAACTACACATTCTCAAGAATTGCGTCGCCGCAAAATTCGCCTTCGCCAACAAAGGTGCAATCCCGCTTTCGCGGCGATATCTATGGGCCATGATCCAGCCCGCCACCCTTACCCGCATGTTTCAGGAAGCGCAGGAATCCTCCGCCCGCGTGCAAGCCCAGCTGGATCAGGATCGCGCCCGCGTTTCGCGCATCGCCGAAGCGCTCCGGAAATTCCAGCCGCGCGCCGTGCTGACCTGTGCCCGCGGCAGTTCCGATCATGCCGCGACCTATGCCCGCTATCTGATCGAAACCAATCTGGGGCTGGTGACGTCATCGGCTTCACCATCGGTAAGTTCGGTTTATGGCGTGCGCCAGGACCTGACCCAGTGCGTGTTCCTGGTGATATCGCAATCCGGGCGCAGTCCGGACCTCTTGTCCGCCACGACCGCCGCCAAGGCATCGGGTGCCCTGGTGATGGCGCTGATCAATGTCGAGGATTCGCCCTTGGCGGCATTGGCCGATCACATCATCCCGCTCAGGGCCGGACCGGAGCTCAGCGTCGCCGCAACCAAATCCTATATCTGCGCCTTGTCCGCTTTGCTGCATCTGGTGGCGAGCTGGTCCGCCAACGATCTATTGCTCGGCGCTCTTGCGACATTGCCGAAGCAATTGGAAGCCGCCTGGCAGCTCGATTGGCAGCCGATGGTGGACCTGTTGCGGCCGGCGAAAAACCTGTTCGTGCTGGGCCGCGGCCTCGGGCTGGGCGTGGCACAGGAAGCGGCTTTGAAATTCAAGGAGACCTGTGGCTTGCACGCCGAAGCCTTCAGCAGTGCGGAAGTCCGGCACGGTCCGATGGCGCTGCTGCAAAAGGGCCTGCCGGTTTTGATGTTCGCCCAGGATGACGAAACCCGCGACGGCCTGGAATCGCTGGCGCGGGAATTGGCGGCAGGCGGCGTCGACGTGCTGATCGCGGGAAGCCGTGCCGCCGGGGTTTGCGATCTCCCCACAATTTCAGCGCCGGCGGCGATCGCGCCCTTGCTGTTGGCGCAAAGCTTCTATCGCTGGGCCGCGATGCTGGCGGTGGCGCGCGGCTTCGATCCGGATCATCCGCCGCATCTGCGCAAAGTGACAGAGACGATTTGATGCTTCAGGCCCTGACCAACGCCCGGATCGCGGCAAAGGACCGGATGCTCGACCATCATGCCGTGCTGATCGAAGACGGCTGGATCGCCGACATCGTGCCGAGCAACGATTCGCGACTTGGCGCCATTGCGAACCACGATCTCAAGGGCGCTCTGCTGCTGCCCGGATTCATCGACACCCAAGTCAATGGCGGCGGCGGCGTGCTGTTCAATGACGAACCCACGGTCGGGACGATCCGGCGGATGAGCGCCGCGCATCGCAAATTCGGCACCACCGGATTTCTGCCGACCCTGATCAGCGACGATCTCAGCGTAATGGAACGGGCGATAGGCGCCGTTGCGCAGGCCGTGCGGGACGGCGTGCCCGGGGTGCTGGGCATCCATCTGGAAGGCCCCTTTATCAGTCCCGCGCGCAAGGGCGTGCACAATGTGGAGAAATTCCGCCAGATCGATGCGCGGGCATTCGACATTCTGACGTCGCTGAAAGGCGCCAAGACCCTGGTCACCCTGGCGCCGGAAATGACGACCCCGGAAATGATCGCGCGCCTCTCTGCCGCCGGGGTCATCGTTGCCGCCGGGCACACCAACGCGACTTATGATCAGATCGTCGACGCCTATCGGCATGGGCTGACCGGCTTCACCCATTTGTTCAACGCGATGTCGCCCTTGACCGGCCGCGAGCCCGGCGTGGTCGGCGCGGCGCTGTCCAGCCCGACCAGCTATTGCGGCATCATCGTCGATGGCCGCCATGTTCATCCCGAGGTTTTGAAACTGGCGCTGCGCTGCAAGCCGCATGACCGCTTCATGCTGGTGACGGACGCGCTGGCGAATGTCGGCACCTCGCTGGAGACGTTCCAATTGCTGGGCGCCACCATCCGGATCCACAACGGCGTCTATGTCGATGAAAACGGCACCCTGGCCGGATCGGCGTTGGATATGAGCCGCGCCGTGCGCAATGCGATGGACTTTTTGG
The DNA here is from genome assembly GCA_903897605.1 of uncultured Alphaproteobacteria bacterium. GTDB lineage: Bacteria > Pseudomonadota > Alphaproteobacteria > Micropepsales > Micropepsaceae > Rhizomicrobium. The sequence goes on along the minus strand of CAIUCH010000030.1, from coordinate 36,244 downwards.
GTGTGAGCCTGATCGAGGCCATCACCATGGCCAGCGCCGCGCCGGCCGCGTTTCTGGGACTTGGACATGAGGTTGGGCAGATCGCCAAGGGCCTGCGCGCCAATTTCGTGGTCGCCGACAATGCACTCAAGGTGCACGGCACCTGGATCGACGGTGTCCCGTTCGACGGTGCGTCTGGTTAGGCGAGTTTCACGATACCGCGCTGCGCCGAAGCGCGTTGCGCGGCTTCGATGATCTCAAGTCCGGCGACCGCATCTTGCGCCTCCACCGGTACGGGCGCGCCATCGCGCAAGGCCGCTGCCATCTGCGCATAGAAATTCTGATAGGCGCCCGGCTCGCTTCTGACTGCCTGGGCGTGAACGCCATCACTTAGAATGCCCCAGCGATCCGCTGGTTCTTCGCCCCAGCCGGGTCCGCCTGGACGCGCGCCGTCCCGAAGCGCCGCTTCCTGCTGATCGCCAAGCTGCTTCACAAAACTGCCCCGCTCGCCCATCACCCGCAGGCGCGGTCCCGGCTGCGCCGCCAGCAAGCTGGTCCACAGATGCGAACGCACGCCACTCATATGCGTCAACGCCACAAACACATCGTCATCGACATCCGTGCCGGGCCGCCGAATATCCAGTTCGGCATAGACCTCGCGGACCGGGCCGAACAGATAGAGCGCCTGATCGATCAGATGGCTGCCGATATCGTAGAGCAGCCCTCCCGCCTCTTCCGGCGCGGAGCGTTCCTTCCAGCCGCCTTTGGGCTGGGGCCGCCAGCGCTCCAGCCGCGATTCAAACCGCAGCACGCGGCCCAGTTGTTCGCGTTCCATCAGACCGCGAAGCGTTCGACATTCGCTGTCCCAGCGGCGAATGTGATAGGCGCTGACGGCAAGCTGTTTCTCGCGCGCCGCCGCGATCACCCGGCGCGCATCCGCCGCCGTCGCCGCAAAAGGCTTGTCGATCACCACCGGCAATCCCGCCGCCAGCGCCTGCAATGCCAATGGCACATGGCTGCGATTGGGCGTGGAGATTACCACCAGATCGTGATTGCCCGCGTTACGCCACAACCAATCCACGTCCGGCGCGACATGAACATCGGGATAATCCCGCAAAGCCTGGGCGCTGCGTTCCGGATTGGCGGTCACCACACTGGCCAGTTTCATGCCCTTGGTGGCGGCGATCAGCGGCGCATGAAAACAGGCGCCGCCGAGACCGAACCCGATCAAGCCCACGCGAAGATCGTTTCGAGAACCGGCGGCCATCGCGAAAGCCTTACATGCCATTTGCAGGCCGGCAAGTCCCGCCTCTCGGCGATTTGCCGAACCGACAAGTCTTCGGTTTGCCGCTGGTACGCTGGGGCGCTAGTCTGCGAGATCGCATAGCGGGCCGCCGGATGAATATGTTTGCCACCACCTTCCTGCTCACTTTTGCTGCTCTGTTTCCCATCATCAATCCGATCGGCAACGCGCCGCTGTTTCTCGGCATGACGCAATTTCGCACCAATGCCGAGCGCAACGCCCTGGCCGGCAGGGTCGCGCGGAACAGTTTCTTTTTGCTCTTGGCTTCGCTGCTGGTGGGATCGCATGTTCTGGAATTCTTCGGCATCAGCTTGCCGGTGGTGCGGATCGGCGGCGGGCTGGTGGTGGCTGCATTCGCGTGGCAGATGCTGAATGCCGGGGTAAGCGCGGACGGCGACGCGGCAGCCGCAAGCCCGGCCCCCAAGCCGCTGGACACTTTCTATCCCTTCACGATGCCGCTGACGGTCGGGCCGGGGTCCATTTCCGTGGCGATCGCGCTCGGAAGCCAGCGGCCCAGCCTGGCGGATTATCCGCAACTGTTGCTGGTCGGCGCGGCTGCTATCACCGGTTTGGTGGCAATCGCGGCGACGATTTATCTTTGCTACCGCTTTGCCGAGGAAACGGTCTCGAAACTGGGACCGAGCGGCACCAATGTGGTGGTGCGGCTGTCGGCCTTCATTTTGCTTTGCATCGGCATCCAGATCATCTGGACCGGATGGACCGGCTTGATGGCCTTGCCGCACTGATCTGCCGGGAACAGCAGACGCCGGTGCCTGAAATGTCCCGTCCGTTCGAAGTCACCGGGCTGTGATGTAAAGCTTCTTCTGACCGAACACGGCATAGAGATGAAGCTGATGCAATACATCCATGCCCAGCTCCAAGTCCGGGATGCGCACGCCGGCTGACATTGCCTTGCTTCCCAAAACCACCTCCCGCTCGGCTTCGTGGACCAAGCTGTTGGTCGAAATCAACACCGGAACATTGACCGCCGTGACGCCGCCCGCGAAAGCAATCTTCGAAAAGGTATGATGATAGACCTGCGCGCCCATTCCATCCTTGAGGTCGCCTTCGGACATCATTTCCGGCGCATCGGCTTTGAAGCCCAACACCAGCTCCGCAATATCGCGGCGCAGGACCGTGCGCGCGGAGCTCGTATCAATGACAGCGTTAACGGCGTGTCCTTCGATCAAGACCTGGACCTGGATTTTATCGTCCGCCATCGTGATGGGAACAACCGCCACATCCGAGTGCGACCAGAACACAACCTGATCCGGGTCGATGCATTTGGTTGGCGTGAGATAGTTGATCTGTTTGCCGGCGAAATCCAACTCGACATCATATTGCCGAAAGAAATCACCGGTCATCAGTCCGTCATATGGTTCCGATTTTCCCATCTCCACGTCTTTTGCAACAAGAAATTGCATCGCGTGGTTGGTGGCGCTTCCGATGGTAAAGGAAGCGATACGAACACGCGTGCGTATTTGCTCACGGCTGTTGCCGCCCTTGACGTCATAGACGGCGACGCTCGTATGCTGGGACTGTTGCCCGCCCATATTGGACGTGCCGCCGGTGCCACCGGTTTGGATGGAATCGAGCATCTTGACGTTTTCCGGCAGGCCCAGTTCTGTCACCGCCGCTTGCGAGACTTCCGTCGGGTTTGTGCCGATATCGAGCAGGAATTGCTTGGGCGTGCCATTGATCTCTACCGGCACGGTCATCAGATCGCTTCCAGGAACCTGTTTCAGGTCGACCGTGTCGGCGACAGAAGGCAGGGTGCAGGTCTGGGCCGCCGCAGCCTCAGTTAACGCCAAGATCGCGACGAACGCGCCGAGTATTTTCCTGGACATGCAAACCCCCATGTTGCGTTTTTCGTAAAACGGTCCGCGATCGAAGCCGGTGCGTCGTTCTCGTCTCGAGAGCCAAGGGTCTCCGACATCGACCGCCGGAGAGTAGCACAGCGGCCGAATTTTTCTCTTCGCCGGCAGGGCGAGGCGCCAAATCCGCGCAAGGAAAATATGGGCGACCCGCGCCTGGAAACGACCTGCGGTAACGCCATGTATTTATGGAGCAAATGGTGGGTGATGCAGGAATCGAACCTGCGACCCGCTGATTAAGAGTTCGATTTGGCCCCAATTTTTCCTGTTTTCAATCCAAGGGCTTAGGATTGTTGTTAAGGCTACGCGGGGATAAGCATTTGAATAATCAAGCAATTTTGGTCGTTAATTGCTGCTGTTCGCGCTAAAACAAGCTTAGTTGTTTCCAACCAACGCGTATATTTCGCGTATAATCGGAAGGCCCAACAATGGCTGTTTTATTGACGGATTCCGTAATTCGAAATCTTCCGACGCCATTGCCGACGAAGAAGACAAAGGGTCTGGCTACTCTCACACCAAACCCAAGAACATTATGCTGCTTCACCGCATCCGCGCGTTCGCGGCGGAGCGGTCGGAAGCATTCGATTTGATGCTCCGCGATTTGGATTTCAATCGGCTGTTCAACAATGGCGCGATTTATATTTGGTGGAAGTAAGCGACATGAATGATCTTTACGTCCAGATTGCCACGCTCGAAATCCACCCGTCGCAAATCGCGGCGTACCGACTTGCGGTGGAAGAGCAGGCTAAGACCGCAATTGAAAAAGAACCGGGTGCGCTCGCGCTCAATGCCGTAGCGAATAAGGATGATCCTACTCGCATCACGGTGTTTGAGATTTATCGCGACCGCGCGGCCTATGAGAGCCATCTCAAGGCGGAACATTTCTTGAGATATAAGGCAACCGTGGAAACTATGGTCAAATCGCTGAAACTGACGCTGGTAAGCCCGGTTGTTCTAGCGACCAAGCCGCATGCGTAACCTCTACTCCGACCTCACCGAACCCGACTGGATCAAGGTCCATACTGAGTTCATGGAATCGGATTGGCATACAGACCGCCTGCACCACAGACTCACAGCCCCATCCCACTACCCCTGGATCACGCCGCGCCTATGCAATAGGCTCTCTATCCCGCTGGTACAAAATATTCGTCAGGCCGGTTGCAAGGCCACGCTTTCAATATAGCAAGCCCTATTACAGGAGCATTGGACTATGAGGTATTATCTCGCCCCAATTGCCTTCGCATGCGTCGCTTTATGGTTCAGCCCCGCGGCAATGCCTAGCCCGGCTATCGTCAAAGCGTCCGAGGCGGGCGCTTCGTTAGACTCCAATCTTACGACGGGAGGAGGCCATGATGACACGCTTATGCTGCAAAACGTCCTTGACCGCGCCAAGTCGGGGCACGCAGTGCAATTGGTTATCGACGGACCAGCACTTGTTAGCGGGCTGAATGTCTACGGCCATACGACCATAGAGTGTACGGCAGGCGCAGGGCTCTACCTCAAAGATAACGCAAACCGCGCAATGCTGCGTAATGGAAATAGAACGCGCGGAAAAATAATCGATACTGATATTGCCATTCGCGGCTGCTTGTTAAACGGCAACCGCGATAATCAACGTATCGGGGGGCCAATGCTGTTGGGCCGATATTCGCCTGTCGAGGAAGACGGAAAAACACCCCAAAGCGGAATTCAGTTTTTCGGAGTTCAACATCTTACGTTGGAGAACCTGTCACTAATTCACATTCGCTCGTTCGGTATTCATATTGCAAATGCAAAATATATCCATCTCGACAAGATTACGGTCGATACTGGTCTGCCGCCATATCCGTATACCGGGAGCTTGGCGGAGCAGCAGGCTTATGTGAACAAAGGCGTCAACGACGATGGAATTCATTTTAATGGGCCAATTCAATATTTGCTCGCCGAAAGATTAAAGCTGCGTACCATCGACGATGCATTTGCCCTCAACGCGAACGATGGTTCGTATGACGACATGACCGTCAAAGATGAAATCGGTCCGTATGTGGGGCAAGGACCTATAACCGATGTAACAGTTCGGGATGTTACCTTCATGGAATCGCATGAGGGAATTCGCCTGCTGTCCAGAGATCAAAAGATCGATCGGATATTATTTGAAGATCTCAAGGGGGCGGTGCGGATGCGAGTCGTTCTTCTGAGTCATTTTGCTACCACGCAGCACACCGGAGACTATGGATCGCTCACCTTCAAGAATGTTGCGGTGAACCCTATTGCGAGCGCCGAATATCTGGAAACCTATCCATGGCTAAGGGATTTTTTCCTCAACAGCCCCAATCATTGGGATGTGGTTGAAGATGCTAAACGGCCTATATTTTCTCTCAACAGTCCTATTAAAAATTTAGTCCTGAATAACGTTTCTGTAAAAGTAGTCGACAAACGACCTTTGGTCTGGGTTGGGCCAGACGCAGCAATCAATAACTTTAGTGCGGACATCGAGGTAGATGATCCTGCCGGAAACGCGATCCCAGTTGAATTGGTCGGTCACGTGAAGCATTTCGATTTTCATTTGAATTGGCGAGGTAAATCACCAATACGAATTGAAGGTGGCAAGATCGATAATTTAGTCTGGCGCCATAAAAGATAATGTTTGGTGAGGCGTTCGATGCGTCCGGATTCTCCATCGGTCGGGGACCGGCCGCTGAAACGGTCATGGGAATGGAAATGGCGGAAGGCGGAAAGATTAGCTTCCTGCTGGACCCGGAGTTATTGGGCGAACTTCGAGCTGCGCTGGAACGCGCCGGGAAAAAGCATTGAGGGCATCGACATGATGGACCATTCGATGGTGGAAATTCGGGAAGCGGAACAATTGTCCCACCATCAGCGCCTGGGCTTCCGCAACCTTCTCCGGATCGATGAATCCAAGGCCGGATCATCCGCCGCGATCATGGTGCTGCGCCGAATGAAGACCGCAGCGGAGACGGGCGATGGCTATGACGACCTGCTCGCGGACCCTGGCGTGAACCGGCTGTTTAATAAGAATTGGGGTCAGAGTAGATTTATTTTATATCTACTCTGACCCCAATTCTTCCAGGAGAGTAGCACAGCGGCCGAATTTTTCTCTTCGCCGGCAAGGCGAGGCGCCAAATCCGCGCAAGGGAAATATGGGCGACCCGCGCCTGGAAACGACCTGCGGTAACGCCATGTATTTATGGAGCAAATGGTGGGTGATGCAGGAATCGAACCTGCGACCCGCTGATTAAGAGTCAGCTGCTCTACCAACTGAGCTAATCACCCACGCCCGCCGGCTCTTGAGGACCGGCAAGGACGGGCCTCTTAGCAGAGGGGTATCCCCCTGTCCAGAAACCGCGTCAGCTCGTCCACATGCCTGGGAAAAAGGGTCAATTCGATGGGTCTCGCACCTAAGGTCGGTGCGTCTTGGTCAAGACTTTCTTCCCCCGTACGGCGAAGCCGTTGACGGGGGAAGATGTCTGCTAGCGGGCTTGCCCGCGTGGCAGACAGATGGGGGAAAATTAAATAATCCCGCCGCTGTGGCGGGGTATCTCCACCTGCCGGTGCACATGCACGCTCATCAGCAGGCCGAAACCGAACATCACGGTCAGCATCGCGGTGCCGCCATAGGACAAGAGCGGCATGGGAATGCCGACCACTGGGATCAGCCCCATCACCATCAGGCCGTTGATCATGATATAGAAGAAGAAGTTCAAGGTGATGCCCATCGCCAAGAGGCGGGAAAACTGGCTTCGGGCGCCGGTCGCGATCTGGATGCCGTAGAAGATCACCACCGCGAACAGGATCAGCAGCGCCACGCTGCCGACAAAGCCAAATTCCTCGCCGATATTGGTGAAGATGAAATCGGTCTGTTTCTCGGGCAGGAAATTGAGCCGGCTTTGCGTGCCATTGAGGAACCCCTTGCCCGACAATCCGCCGGAGCCGATGGCGATCTTGGCTTGGGTGATGTTCCAGCCCGCGCCCAAGGCATCGCTTTCCGGATTGAGGAAGGTCATCACCCGCGCCTTTTGGTAATCGTGCAGCACAAAACGCCAGGCCAGCGGCACGGCGGTGGCGACCGCGGCCAGCGCCGGCGTGATCCAGTACCAGCTGAGACCGGCCAGGAAGAGCAGCGAGCAGCCATCGGCCAGAATGATCAATGTGGTGCCGAGATTGGGTTCGATCACCACGAACAAGGCGGGAATTCCGATCATGACCAGACCGATGGCAAGATTGAGCGGCTTGGAGACATCCTCGACGCTCTTGCCGTGCAGGAAGCGGGCAAGCGCCAGGACCAGCGAAATCTTCATCAGTTCGGATGGCTGCAATTCGATCGGCCCCAGCATGATCCAGCGCTGCGCGCCCAGGCCGACATGGCCCGCCACATCGACCGCGATCAAAAGCAGCAGCGCCACGCCATAGGCAGGATAGGCCAGGCTCATCCACACCCGCACGTCGATCGACGCCGCCACCACCAGGATGACCAGGCCGACCAGGAACTTGGAAAGCTGCGACAAAGCCCAGGGATGGAACTGTCCGCCCGCCACCGAATAAAGCATGGCGATGCCGCCGGCCGCGATGATGGTGATCAGCAGCACCAGCCCCCAATTCACATCCATCAGCTTGTCGGCGATGCCGAGGGTGCGCTTGGCGGCGGCATAAGGGCGAGAGATCATCGCGAGCCCTCAGTGTAAGTGCGAGAAATCATCGCACGGGGCTCCCCGGCAACGACGCCGCCTTGATCGGATAGGCCGCGGGCATGCCCAGCGGATCGCGTTTCTGAGTGAATAGCAGAATGTCGCGCGCCATCAGCACCTGGGGATGGCCGTCTGAGCCGTGCTCGACGATGCAGGCACAGGCATATTTGGGCTGAGCCACCGGCGCGAAGGCAATGAACAGGCCGTGATCGCGCAGCTTCCAGTCCAGCGCGGCATTCTTGGTGACGCCGTGCAGATGTTCTTCGGCGCTATAGGCGCGAACTTGCGCGGTGCCGGTCTTGCCCGCCATCTCGAAGCCGGGCTCCTGGATGCGGAAGGCATAGGCGGTGCCGCCCGGCACATTGGCCACCTGGTTCATCCCCTCGCGCACCCGCGCCAGGCTTTCCGGCAACAGATCCAGCGGCGCGGCGGCTTCGCGGCGGGTCGGCTCGCCTCCCACCATGTGCACCAGCCGTGGGCTGATGTTGCGGCCTGAAGCGATGCGGCTGACTTCGAGCGCCATTTGCAGCGGTGTGGTGGTGACATAGCCTTGGCCGATGCCGCAGCTCATGGTGTCGCCTTGCTGCCAGGCGACGCCATAACGTTTCTGTTTCCAGGCCCGGCTGGGAATGAAGCCGGATTTTTCGCCTGGCAATTCGATCCCGGTGGGCGCGCCCATGCCGATCTTCAGGGCCACTTCCTGGATCTTGTCGATGCCCAGGCGCCGCGCCGTCTCATAAAAGAAAACGTCGCAACTGTTCTTCAGTCCGCCTTCCAGGTCCAAGGTGCCGTGGCCGCCTTTTTTCCAGCAATGGAAAGTGTGGTTGCCCAGGGTCGTGGAGCCATTGCAAGAGACGCGATATTCGGGCGTCGCCAGACCTGCTTCCACCGCCGCCAGCGCCACCACCGGCTTGAAGGTCGAGCCCGGCGGATAGACGCCGTCCATCACCTTGTTCAGAAGCGGCTTGTGATCGTCTTCGGTCAGGCCGCGCCATTGATCCGGCGAGATGCCGACATTGAAGAGATTGGGGTCGTAGCCCGGTGTCGAAGCCATGGCGATGATGTCGCCCGTCGCCACATCGGTGACGATGCAGGCCGCGCTTTCATTGCCCAGCCTCTGGGCCACGAATTGCTGCACTTCGCGGTCGATTGTGAGCCAGATGTCCTGGCCCGGCACGCCCGCTTCATGACCGAGTTCGCGAATGACGCGGCCATAGGCGTTGACCTCGACGCGGGAGGCGCCGCCGGTGCCGCGCAGCACGCTGTCATATTGCCGCTCAATGCCACGCTTGCCGATGCGGTAGCCGGGAATGTCGAGCAGCGGATCATGGTCGTTCTTCTTGTCTTCCGGCGACACCGCCGCGACATATCCCAATATGTGAACCAGTTCGTCATTGAACGGGTAATCGCGGGTCTCGCCGACATCGGGCTGCACGCCGGGCAGGTAGGGCAGATGCATGTTGATGCGGGAGAATTCCTCCCAACTGAGATTCTCCGCCACCGGCACGGGGACGAATTTCTTGTTCTGCGCCAGGGTCGCCAGCACGCGCTTCTTTTGCGCATCGGTCAGCGCGATGACCTTGCCGATGGTGTCCAGGGCCTCTTCGACGCCGTCGGTGGCCTGCTCGGCCACCAGCAGCACGCGATAATTGCGCCGGTTGTTGGCCATCTCGACCCCGAAGCGGTCGAAGATGCGGCCGCGCGGTGGGGCCAGCAACCGCTCATTGATGCGGTTGTCCTCGGCTTCGGTCATGTACTGATCGCCGTCGCGGATCTGAAGCTGATAGAGCCGTCCCGCCAACACGCCAAAGACCAGAGTCATCGCGCCGCCCATCCCCAGCGAACGGCGGGTGAAGGTGGTGTAACGCGATTTGTCCTTCTTATCGAACAGCGGCATCAGGGTTCACTCCTGAGCGGTCCGACCAGGCGGCGATGAATGACGCCGATGACGTAGGCGGCGGGAATATAGAATGCCACCGTCATCGCCAGCTCGGCCACGATCGGCGCCAAAAGCGGTATGTGCCAGTAATAGAGCGCGATGATGAAATAGGCGCTGGCGCAAGTGATCAGGGCGGCGGTGGCGAAGCCCAGCACCGCGCCCAGGCCGGGCAGGCCGGCAAAGGCATCGCGCTGGCGCTCGATCACCGCATAGGTGATGACGAAGGAAAGCGTCCAGACACCGGGCGGTCCGCCCGCCATGATGTCTTCCAGCACGCCGATGGCGAAGACCGCGGCGGGCGTCATCAGGTCCGGACGCACCAGGCACCAGAAATAAATCGGAGCCAGGCCCAGCAGCGGCGCCGGAATCAAACCATTGGTCAGCGACAGCGGCAGGTTGGAGATCAGCACGGCGCCAAACCCGCACAGCACCGGCACCAGCACGGAAAAAGACCGCCAGCTCACCAGAAAACCCGCGCGCTCGGCGATCCCCATGCCCCGCTCATCGATCTTCGTCGGCCTGATCGGCCGGCGAGGGTTGCGGGGCGACCGGGGCTTTCACGATTGGCGCAGGGGTGGCCGGCTTGGGCGCAACGACGGATGCGCTGACGGATGGCGTGGCGGTCGCTGGCGGCAACCCTGCCGCAACGGCGGGAAGCTGGGAAACCGCGGGCGGTTGCTCCGGCGGCTTGCGGAAGGCCAGCACTTCCACGTCTTCGCTGGTGCCGGCATCGGCCAGCAGCGCGACACGGTATTTTCCGCCCTGTTCGACCACCGTGCCAATGGGCAGGCCCGGCGGCAGCAGTCCGCCATCGCCCGACGACACGACCTGGTCGCCCGCCCGCAGGGTCACGATCTGGGACAAGGTATCCAGCGAGGGCATGGAGGTATTGTCCCCCACCATGATGGCCTGGCGGTTGCCGGGGGCGACGCTGACCGGAATGCGGCTGTTGAGATCGGTGAGCAGGATCACCCAGCTGGTCCGGCTGCCCGCCAGATAGATCCGCCCGATCATCCCGCGCGCATCCACCACCGCCTGGCCCGGCTTGATGTTGTTGGACGACCCGGCGCCCAGGATCATGGTCTCCAGAAAAGGCCGGCTGGCCCGGCCGATGACACGGGCCAGGACCGAGTTGAGGCCGGGATCGGGCACCGCATGCAACAGGCTCTGGTAGCGCCCCACCCGGTCCTGCATCACCACGGCGACATTGCGCCATTGGCGGAGCCGCGCATTCTCGTCCTTGAGACGCAGATTTTCCTGATAGACGGTGAAGACCTCGTCCACCGAACCCACCCAGCGATCGAACTGCACCAGCGGCGCATGCGCCACCGCCAGAAGCGGCTGGGTCCAATCGGTGAATGTCATGCGGGCCCGGTCGAACAGGCCGGACTGCGCCTTGCCCAACAACACCAGGACCACCGCAAGCGCCATCACAATGACCAGTGGAAGCTGGGCATTGGTGCGCCGGGCGATCTTCCAGGAGACGTTGGCCATGACTGCGGGCCCTTTCAGCCCATGCGGTTAGAATGCGGTGGAAAGAACGTGACGCATGCCCTTGGTGTTTTCGAGAACCCGGCCCGTGCCCAAGGCGACGCAGGACAAAGGATCATCGGCGATGGAAACCGGAAGGCCGGTTTCGTTGCGCAGCACCGAATCCAGATTGGCCAGCAGCGAACCGCCACCGGTCAGCACGATGCCCTTGTCGACGATATCGGCGGCCAATTCGGGGGGCGTGGCTTCCAGCGCCACCTTCACCGCTTCGACGATCGCGCCCACCGGTTCGGCCAAAGCTTCGGCGATATGACGCTGGGTGATGGTGATTTCCTTGGGCACGCCGTTGAGAAGATCGCGGCCCTTGATCTCCATGGTGACGCCGCTGCCATTTTCCGGCGCCGCCGCCGAGCCGATCTCTTTCTTGATGCGTTCCGACGAGGCTTCGCCGATCAGCAGATTCTGGTGGCGGCGGATATAGGCGATGATGGCCTCGTCCATCTTGTCGCCGCCGACGCGCACGGAGCGCGAATAGACGATGCCACCCAGCGACAGCACCGCCACTTCGGTGGTGCCGCCGCCGATATCGACCACCATCGAGCCGGTGGGTTCGCTGACGGGAAGACCGGCGCCGATCGCCGCCGCCATCGGTTCCTCGATCAGAAAGACGCGGCGCGCGCCCGCCGACAAAGCCGATTCCTGAATCGCGCGGCGTTCCACCGCGGTCGAGCCCGATGGTACGCAGACGATGATCATGGGATTGGCGAAGGACCGGCGGTTATGCACTTTGCGGATGAAGTGCTTGATCATCTCTTCCGCCACTTCGAAGTCGGCGATGACGCCGTCGCGCATCGGACGGATGGCCTCGATATTGCCGGGGGTTCGCCCCAACATCATCTTGGCGTCGTTGCCGACGGCACGGACGGATTTCTTGCCGCCCCGGGTGGTGATGGTGGCGACCACCGAAGGCTCGTTGAGCACGATGCCGCGCCCTTTGACATAGACAAGCGTGTTCGCCGTCCCAAGATCGATGGCCATGTCGCTCGAAAAAGCGCCAAGAAAACTGCCGAACATAAATTACCTGCCCGTTCCTGATTTAAACGACACATGACTGGCAAAGATATTGCCGATGAAAGGTCCCCCGGCCTGGGCCGAGGGCTGCTTCTCACCGTGCGACGGTCAGTGCTTCCGGCGCCTGCTTTTCACGTTTGACCAATAGTTTATTAAGTGCGTTAACATAGGCATAAGCTGCCGCCACTAAGGTGTCCGTATCGGACGCTTTACCAGTCACCGTACGCCCATTTTCCTCCAGCCGGACGCTGACCGTGGCCTGGGCGTCGGTGCCCTCGGTCACGGCGTTAATCTGGAACAATTGTAAGGTCGCGGTGTGCGGAAACGCCTCGTGGATGGCGCGGAAAACCGCATCCACCGGACCGTCGCCGCCTGTCGCGACATGCCTGTCCTCGCCATCCACCGACAGGATCAGCGTCGCTTGCGGCTTGATGCCGGTGCCGGTCTCGACCCGGACCGACTTGACCTTGATCGTTTCCTGGCCGCGCATGAAACCGTCATCCACCAGGGCCGAAATGTCCTCGTCGAAGACGTGCTTCTTCTTGTCGGCCAGGTCCTTGAAGCGGCGGAAGGCGTCCTCGAAAGCGGCGTCTTCCAGCGCGTAACCCATATTCTCCAGCTTGTCGCGGAAGGCGTGCCGCCCCGAAAGCTTGCCCAGCATCAGGGAGGTGGCGTTCACCCCCACATCCTCGGGCCGCATGATCTCATAGGTTTCGACATTCTTAAGCATGCCGTCCTGATGGATGCCGCTTTCATGACTGAAGGCGTTCTTGCCCACGATCGCCTTGTTGTACTGGACCGGGAAGCCGGTGACGTTCGACACCAGCTTGGACGCCTTGGACAGCAGCGTGGTGTTGATGCCGGTGGCGAAGGGCATGATGTCCTTGCGCACCTTCAGGCTCATCACGATCTCTTCCAGCGCGGCATTGCCGGCACGTTCGCCGATGCCATTGATGGTGCATTCCACCTGACCCGCACCCGCCAGCACGCCGGCCAAGGAATTGGCCACCGCCAAGCCCAGATCGTTGTGGCAATGCGTTGAAAAAATCACCTTGTCCGCATTGGGCACGCGGTTCCTCAGCATGGTGACGATCTCAAAATATTCCTGCGGCGTCGAATAGCCCACAGTGTCGGGAATATTGATGGTGGTGGCGCCGGAATGGATCGCCACTTCGACGCAGCGGCAGAGAAAATCCGGCACCGTGCGGGTGGCGTCTTCCGCCGACCATTGTACATCCGAGGTCCAGTTGCGGGCCCGCGTCACCGACGCGCCCACAGCCTCCAGCACGGCGTTTTCGCCCATATTCAGCTTGTGTTTCATGTGCACCGGGCTGGTGGAGATGAAGGTGTGGATGCGCGGCTGCCGCGCCCCCTTCAGCGCTTCGCCGGCGCGATCGATATCCTTGAAGCCGGCGCGCGCCAGTCCGCAAACCGAGGCCCGCTTGACGATCTTGGTGATCTCGCTCACCGCCTTGAAATCGCCGGGCGAGGAAATCGGAAAGCCCGCCTCGATGACATCCACGCCCATCTCGTCGAGCAGTTCGGCGATGCGCAATTTCTCTTCATGGGTCATCGCCGCGCCGGGCGATTGTTCACCATCACGCAGGGTGGTGTCGAAGATCTTGATTCTCTTCATGTCGGTGCTGGTCATGACATAAGTCCTTCTGTTCGCCGCTTGGCGTTCCTGTTTCTCCTTGGCCGTCCTCCCCTAAACACCCGCGCGCGATCATTCGCGCGCCATCAGGCGCCTAGGGGCTGCTAAGAAGAAGAAGCGCGTACGAAGAACCGAGGGAAGGACGGGCTTTCGAAACTGGGCACACGGCACCTGGGGCGGAAATTCCACCCAAAGTCTTTCTGCCGCGTAAGCCCTTCGTCATGAACCGTTCGCCGTTCCGCCCGCCGAATTCGCAAGTCTGCCCACGAAGGGTTAAGCGGCGGGAAAATCACCGTTTTTTTCCTTCGTTCGGGCGGTTTTACGCCAAATTTGCGCGAAAGAGCAAGGGCGCGCAGGATGGGGCCAGGCAAAAAGTAACCAAATTCCATTGATCGAAATTCTTAATCTTTCCAAGGCTTATGCCGGGTCCGAAGCCCTGGCGGTGTCGGGTCTCACCTTCTCGGTGCCGGTGGGGGAGTTCCTGGTCCTGATCGGGCCATCGGGGTCCGGCAAGACCACCACCCTCAATATGGTCAACCGGCTGGTCGAACCCGATGGCGGCGATATCCGGATCCAAGGTCAAAATATTCTCGAATCAGACCCGGTCTTGCTGCGCCGCGGTATCGGCTATGTCTTTCAGGAAGCTGGTCTTTTTCCGCATATGACGGTGGCGGAGAACATCGCCGTGACCCCTCGCTTGCTGGGCTGGGACAAGGACCGGATCAACCTGCGGGTGCATGAGCTGCTGGAGATGGTCCAGCTCGGTGACGGCACTTTCGGCAGCCGCCGCCCGCAGGAATTGTCCGGCGGCCAGCGCCAGCGCGTGGCCCTGGCCCGGGCGCTGGCGGCCAAGCCTCCCATTCTGCTGCTGGACGAGCCTTTCGGCGCCCTGGACCCGGTGACCCGCGAAGCTGTTGCCGCCGATGTCCGCGCCATCCATCAGCGGCTTGAACTCACCACCTTGATGGTGACCCATGACATGACCGAGGCGCTGCTGATGGCCGACCGCATCGCGGTGATGCGCGATGGTCATCTGGTGCAGATCGGCACGCCGCGCGAGCTGGTGACCCGTCCCGCCAACGATTTCGTCGCCCAGTTGATCGAGACCCCGCGCCGCCGTGCCCGCGCCCTGGCCGAAACGCTGAACGCATGAACGACAGCTTTCGCGAAGCCTGGGCGCTCCTGCCCGATTATTTAGGCCAGCATGTCATTCTCAGCGTTTCGGCGCTGCTCCTGGGCGTGGCGATCAGCGTGCCGCTGGGGATGATCGCGGCCCGCAGCACCCGTCTGGGGACGCCGCTGCTGGCCATGGTCAGCGTGATCCAGACCATTCCGGGCCTCGCCCTTTTGGCGCTGTTCTATCCGCTGCTGCTGGCGCTGTCGGTGGTGACGCAGGATCTGTTCGGCTTTTCATTCCGCGCCCTGGGCTTTCTGCCGGCCCTGCTGGCGCTGACGCTCTATGCGATGCTGCCGATCCTGCGCAATGTCGTCACCGCGCTGGAGGGACTGGACCCGGCCATTCTGATGGCGGCGAAGGGCGTGGGCATGACCCCGCGCCAGTCTTTGTTCAAGGTCGAGTTGCCGCTGGCCGCGCCGCAGATCCTGGCAGGCATCCGGACCGCCACGGTCTGGGTGGTGGGCATCACCACTCTCTCCACCCCCATCGGCCAGACCAGCCTGGGCAACTACATCTTCACCGGGCTGCAGATCGAGAATTGGGTGTTCGTGCTGTTCGGCTGCGTCGCGGCTGCGGTGCTGGCGCTGGTGCTGGATCTGCTGCTGGCGACCGCCGGCGCCGGATTGGCCTTGCGCTCGCGGCCGCGCTTGATCCTGGCAGGCCTCGGTCTGGTGGCCGTGATCTTCGCTGCGCTGGTGCCGGGTCTGGCCTCCGGCCTGACCTCTGGCCTGGCGTCCGGTCCGCGCCACGGCATCGTGATCGGGGCCAAGAATTTCGACGAGCAATATATCCTGGCCGAATTGATGGCGCGGCGCCTTAAGCGCGAGGGCTTCACCGTCAGCCTGAAAAGCGATCTGGGTTCGACCATCGCATTTCGCGCGCTCGGCGCCGGCGACATCGATGCCTATGTCGATTATTCCGGCACCTTGTGGGGCAATGTGATGCATCGGACCGACATGCCCGGCCGCCAGGCGATGCAGGACCAGCTCGCCGGCTGGATGGCGGCGCATTATGCGGTCACCTCGCTGGGTTCGCTGGGCTTCGAGAATGCTTACATTTTCGCCATGCGGGCGGACCGCGCCCAGGCCCTTCACATCAAGAGCCTTGCCGATCTCGCCAACCATCCGCAGCTGCGGATCGGGGGCGATTTCGAGATTTTCTCCCGGCCGGAATGGCGCGCGGTGAACACGGCATACGGACTTGGCAGTTTGAAGCGGCGGCAATATCAGCCTGATTTTCTCTACCGGGCGGTGATGAGCGGAGATGCCGATGTGGTCTCGGCCTTTTCCAGCGACGGCCGCATCGCGCGCTTTGGCCTTGTCATCCTGGCCGATCCCCAGGCGGCCTTGCCGCCCTATGATGCGATGCTGCTGGTGGGTCCGGCCCATGCCCATGACGCGCATTTTCTGGCGGCGCTGAAGCCCCTGATCGGCGGCATTTCCTTAACCCTGATGCAACAGGCCAACCTGATGGTGGACCGCGATCAGGACAAACAGACCCCTGCCGCGACCGCGGCCTGGCTGGACCAGCGTCTGCGTTATTGACTTGACGTGCTGGCGCGACAATAGAACGCCAAGGATTGTCACATAGCCTTCACGCGAACACGTGAAGTGCTTGTTTCAACCGCACCCGCTAATCCGAAGGCTTGCCGGACATGAAGATCCTGCCGCCCGTCTCGATTGAAGCGCGCCGCCTGCTGCCCAGCCGCTGGGACCTGCTGGCGGCGGTGATGGTGCTTGGCTTCATCGTCGCCTTCGCCGATGTCAGCCGCTTCCTGGTGCATCCGCTCAGCTCCATCACGGGCCACGATCTGTATCTCGATCCCGCCAACTTGCCGGGATACGCGCTGCGGACCGCATTGCGGATGCTGATCGCGATGGGCGTGTCCTTGGGCTTCACCTTCACCTATGCCACCTGGGCGGCGAAAAGCCCTCGTGCCGGCAACCTGCTGGTGCCGCTGCTGGACATCCTGCAATCGGTGCCGATCCTGTCCTTCCTGTCGGTCACCATTGTGTGGTTCCTGTCACTGTCGCCGGGTCGCATCTTCGGCGCCGAACTGGCCTGCGTCTTCACCATCTTCACCGGCCAGGCCTGGAACATGGCCTTCAGCTTCTACCAGTCGCTGCGCACGGTGCCGCCGGAGCTGGAAGAGGCCGGCCGCATGTTCGGCCTGGGCGCATGGGCGCGTTTCTGGCGGATCGAAGCGCCCTTCGCCATGCCGCCTCTGATCTGGAACATGATGATGAGCATGTCGGGCGGCTGGTTCTTCGTCACCATCTCCGAGGCCATCAGCGTGGGCAAGACCAACATCGCGCTGCCCGGCATCGGCTCTTGGATCGCGGTGGCGATCGCCCAGAAAAATCTGCCCGCCATCTTCGAGGCGATCTTCGCCATGCTGGTGGTGATCCTGATCTATGACCAGCTCCTGTTCCGCCCCCTGATCGCCTGGGCCGACCGCTTCCGCATCGACGATGAGCAGTCCGAGGAACAGCCGCAGAGCTGGGTCCTCACCATGCTGCGCCGGTCCAATCTGGTGGATGTGATGACGGCGCCGTTCGATGCGATGATGCGCTGGAGCTATCAGCTGCGCCCCGCCTCCTTCGGCCTTCGCGCGGCAACCCGCGAATATGACAGCCGCATCGCCAATCTTCTGTGGTACGCGATCCTGGCGATGCTGGGGGCCTTTGGCGCCTGGCGGATTTATGAATTCGCTCATGCCAATCTCACCTGGGGCGATCTCGGCACCGCGATGGGCCTGGGCGTGATCACCCTGGTGCGGGTGGTGGTGCTGATCGCGCTGGCCAGCGTGATCTGGACGCCGATCGGAATTTATGTGGGGCTGCGGCCCGGGCTCACCCGCTGGGTGCAGCCGGTGGCGCAATTCCTCGCCGCCTTCCCCGCCAATATCCTGTTTCCGCTGGCGGTGTCGGTGATCGTGATATGGGGTCTCAATCCCGATATCTGGCTGTCGCCGCTGATGGTGCTGGGCACCCAATGGTACATCCTGTTCAACGTGATCGCGGGCGCCAGCGCCATGCCCAAGGAATTGCGCGACGCCTCCGACAATCTCGGGGTCAGCGGCTGGCTATGGTGGCGCAAGGTGGCGCTGCCTTCGGTGTTTCCCTATTACGTCACCGGCGCGATCACCGCATCGGGCGGCTCGTGGAACGCCAGCATCGTGGCGGAGGTGGCAAGCTGGGGCAGCCGCACGCTGCACGCCCATGGGCTGGGCGCCTATATCGCCGACGCCGTCAGCGTGGGCGACTTTCGCCGCGTCGTCCTGGGTACGGCGGTGATGAGCTTCTTCGTGGTGGTGGTGAACCGCATCCTGTGGCGTCCGCTTTACTGGTACGCCGAACGCAAATTCCGTTTGACCTGAGGTTGGCCATGGCAAACACAAACCTGCTCGAAGTCTCCCATGTCCGCCGCACCTTCCCGCGCGGCCAGGGCGAGGAATTGCTGGTGCTGGACGATGTCAATCTCACCTTGAAACAGGGCGAGATTGTCGGCCTGCTGGGCCGCTCCGGTTCGGGCAAATCCACGCTCCTGCGCTTGATCGCCGGGCTGTCGAAGCCGCAAGGGGGCAATCTTTCTTATATGGGCGCGCCGATCGAAGGCCCGGCTCAAGGCGTGGCGATGGTGTTCCAGGGCTTCGCGCTGTTTCCCTGGCTTTCGGTGCTGGAGAATGTGCAGCTGGGACTGGAGGCGCTTGGCCTGCCGCAGAAAGAGATTCGCGCCCGCGCGCTGGCCGCCATCGATCTGATCGGCCTGGACGGATACGAGAGCGCCTATCCGCGCGAATTGTCCGGCGGCATGCGCCAGCGCGTGGGCTTTGCCCGCGCCGTGGTGGTGCATCCCAACATTCTTCTGATGGACGAACCCTTCAGCGCCCTGGACGTGCTGACGGCGGAAAATCTGCGCACCGATCTGATCGAGCTGTGGGGCAACGGCAAGCTGCCGATCAAGGGCATCATCCTGGTCACTCACAATATCGAGGAAGCCGTCCTGATGTGCGACCGGGTGCTGCTGTTCTCGTCCAATCCCGGCCGGGTCAGTTCGGAAATCAAGATCGACCTGCCCCAGCCGCGCGACCGCACCTCGCCCCAGTTCGAGCATTATGTCGATCAGATCTATGTCGAGATGACGGCGCGGCGGGTCGAACGTCTGCGCGAACAGCAGGCGCGGGCCAATGCCGGCATCGAAATGCCGCTGGTGCATGTCTCGCCCAACCAGATCGCCGGCCTGATCGAGGCGCTGGCGGCGGCGCCCTATGACGGCAAGGCCGACCTTCCCGACATTGCCTATGAACAGGAACTGGAAGTCGACGAACTCTTCCCCGTCGCCGAAGCGATGCAGCTTTTGCGCCTGGCGGAGATCGAAGGCGGCGACATCCGGCTCACCCATATGGGCAAGCGCTTCGCCGACGCCGATCTCAATGAGCGCAAGGAGATTTTCTCCCGCGCCCTGATCGGCAATGTGCCGCTGGCGACCCATATCCGCCGGGTGCTGGACGAACGCGCCAGCCATTCCGCGCCCAAGACCCGCTTCCTGGACGAACTGGAAGACCATATGGCCGAGGACGCGGCGGAGGATTCGCTGAAGACGGTGGTGAGCTGGGCGCGATTTGGAGAGCTGTTCTCCTACGATGACGATGCGGCGCTCTTCAGCCTGGAAAACCCGACGTAATTTCGTGTCTCAGGATTTGGCGTAGACGGCGGCGAACGCGTCGAACAACACATCGCGTGTCGCCGGCTGGCCTTGCACCTGAATCGCGTCCGGTTGGAAGGATGTGCCGGGCGCGGCTTTTTCGATCCAGATGTGCGATGTCGGAATCGCCCAGTCGGACTCGTCCAAGGTGCCCGCCGCGAAAAACAGCAGCGCCGGAGACGCTAGCGGTTCGTGCCACAGCCTGGTGCCGCAGACCGCGCAGCGGATGATATCGACCTCGCGCCCGGAATCCGCCCGCTTGCGAAAACGGTCGACCGCGCCCGACAGATGATGGAAACCATCGCGCGGCACCGCCACCATCAGCAGGTTGGCGGCGCCGGTCAGCTTGCGGCAATCCTGGCAATGACAGGCATTGATCGCCATGGGCGGCACGTCCACGCGATCGCGCGCCGCGCCGCACAGGCAACCGCCATGATGCGGCGGCGATGGAATGGGCGGACGTCGTGTCATCGCAATCCCCTCACTGGGGCGTAGTATTTTGCGATCTGAGCAGGAGCGTCGCGCGGAGCGTACGAACGTACGTGAGCACGCGCGACGAACTCGGAGCGCAAAAGACTAGCCCCTAATTCTTCGCGGTGTCGACCAGCTTGTTCTTGGCGATCCAAGGCATCATGGCACGCAGCTTCTTGCCCACATCCTCAATCGGGTGGGCTTCACCGCGGGCGCGGGTGGCCTTGAACGAGGTCTGGCCGGCCTTGTTTTCCAGCACCCAGTCGCGGGCGAATCGGCCGGCCTGGATGTCGTTCAGCACCCGCTTCATCTCGGCCTTGGTTTCGGGCGTGATGATGCGCGGGCCGGTGACATACTCGCCATACTCCGCCGTGTTGGAGATTGAGTAATTCATGTTGGCGATGCCGCCTTCATAGATCAGATCCACGATCAGCTTCACTTCGTGCAGGCATTCGAAATAGGCCATCTCCGGCGCGTAACCCGCTTCGACAAGAATTTCGAAACCGGCGCGGATCAGTTCGACCAGGCCACCGCACAACACCACCTGCTCGCCGAAAAGATCGGTTTCGCATTCCTCGCGGAAATTGGTCTCGATGATGCCGGCACGGCCACCGCCGATGGCCGAAGCATAGGACAGGCCAAGATCCTGGGCATTGCCCGAAGCATCCTGATGCACCGCGATCAGGCAGGGCACGCCGCCGCCCTTGAGATATTCGCCGCGCACGGTATGGCCGGGGCCCTTAGGCGCCACCATCAGCACGTCGAGATCGGCGCGCGGCTCGATCAGCTTGAAATGGACGTTGAAGCCATGGGCGAACAACAGCGCCGCACCCTGCTTCATGTTCTTTTCGAGTTCGCTTTTGTAGATGTCGGCCTGGAGTTCGTCCGGCGTCACCATCATCATCACATCCGCCCATTTGGCGGCATCGACGACATTCATTACCTTGAAGCCCGCGGCTTCCGCCTTCTTGGCGCTGGCGCCCGGACGCGCCGCGATCACCACATCCTTGACGCCGCTGTCGCGCATATTCTGCGCATGGGCATGGCCCTGGCTGCCAAAACCGATAATGGCGACCTTCTTGTTCTTGATGAGATTGAGATCGGCATCCCGATCGTAATAAACCCGCATGTCTCGATCCTTTCGCTGGCGGCCCGCCTTTTATCCAGTTGCGCCCGGCGGGGCAATTGTTTCGGCACTTATGTCACATGGTTGCAAATGATGATCAGGCGGTGTCGCGGCTGATGGCGGCCACACCGGTGCGCGAAACATCGCTAAGCCCCAGGGACCGCATGGTTTCGAGGAAGCTGGAAATTCGGGCGGGCGAGTCCGTGAGCTCGAACACCGTGGTCTGCCCCCTATCGTCCAGGATGCGGGCGCCGAATTTCGCCGCCGCCGTTTTTGCCGCGGCCTGGTCGGCGCCGGAGGTTTTCACCAGTGCCATTTCACGCTCGATGCCGCCGGTGGCGAAGGTCCAGTTGGTGACGGCATGGACCGGCACCAGGCGCCGCAGCTGCGCCTCGATCTGCTCGATCACCTGGGGCGGCCCCGAGGTGACGACGGTGATGCGCGAGGTGCTCTGGGCCGGATCGACCTCGGCCACCGTCAGGCTCTCGATATTGTAGCCGCGCGCGGAAAACAGGCCGACGACGCGGGCCAGGATGCCCGCCTCATTGTCGACTAGGGCGGTCAAAGTGTGACGTTCGTTTGCCATCACACCAGCATCTTTCCTTCGTCGCTCACCGAAGCCTCGGAAAGCTTGGACAGGATCATGGCATTATGCGCTGCCCCGGACGGGATCATGGGAAAGCAATTCTCGGTGGCGTCGACGCGGCAATCGAACAGCACCGGCTTGGGACTGTCGATCATCTCCTGGATCTTGGCATCGAGTTCGAATGGCTTGGTGGCGCGCAGGCCCAGGCAGCCAAAGGCTTCCGCCATCTTGACGAAATCCGGCAGGGCTTCGGAATAGGAATGGGAATAACGCCCGCCATGCAGCAATTGCTGCCACTGGCGCACCATGCCCATATATTCGTTGTTCAGGATGAAGATCTTGATCGGCAGATTATACTGCACCGCCGTCGACATTTCCTGCATCGTCATCTGCACGCTGGCTTCGCCGGCGATATCGATCACCAGCGCGCCCGGATGCGCCATCTGCACGCCCACCGCCGCCGGCAGGCCATAGCCCATGGTGCCCAGCCCGCCCGAAGTCATCCAGCGGTTCGGCTCTTCGAACTTGAAGCGCTGCGCCGCCCACATCTGATGCTGGCCGACTTCGGTGGTGATGTAGAGATCGCGGCCGCGCGTCAGCGCATACAGCCGGTCGATGGCATATTGCGGCTTGATCAACACTTCGGAGTCTTCATAGGCGAGTGAGCGTTTGGCACGCCAGCGCTCGATCTGCGCCCACCAGTCTTTCAGCCCCGCCGCATCGGCCTTCTTTTCCTTCGCCTTCCACAGCTTGACCATCTCGGTAATCGCCTTGCCGGCATCGGCGACGATGCCCAGATCAACCCGCACGATCTTGTTGATCTGCGACGGATCGATATCGAGATGAATTTTCTTCGAGCCGGGCGAGAAAAGATCAATCCGTCCGGTGACGCGATCGTCGAACCGCGCGCCCAGGCAGACCATCAGGTCGCAATCATGCATGGCATTGTTGGCTTCGTAGGTGCCGTGCATGCCCAGCATGCCCAGCCATTGCGGCGAGGAAGCGGGAAAAGCGCCCAGCCCCATCAAGGTCGAGGTCACGGGAAAGCCGGTCAGCGATGCCAGCTCGCGCAAGGCCTGGCTGGCCTTCGGTCCCGAATTGATCAGTCCGCCACCGGTGTAAAAAATGGGCCGCTTGGCGGCAGCCATCATCTCAACTGCGCGGGCGATCGCCGACGCGTCCGGCTCGGTCTTGGGCCGGTAGCTGCGATGATGCACGTCATCGGGTGTGAGATAGGTGCCGGTCTTGAATTGCACGTCCTTGGGAATATCGACCACCACCGGACCGGGCCGCCCGCCGGTGGCGATCTGGAACGCCTCATGCAGGATGCGCGACAGATCGTTCACATCCTTCACCAGCCAATTGTGCTTGGTGCAGGCGCGGGTGATGCCGATGGTATCGGCTTCCTGGAAGGCATCGGTACCGATCAGATGCGTCGCCACCTGGCCGGTCAGGACGATCAGGGGGATGGAATCCATCAAGGCATCGGTCAGGCCGGTCACCGCATTGGTGGCGCCGGGGCCAGATGTCACCAGCACAACGCCGGGCTTGCCGGTGGAACGGGCATAGCCTTCCGCCGCATGGGTGGCGCCCTGTTCATGGCGCACCAGCACATGGGTGATGCCATTGTCCGCGAAGAGCGCATCATAAATCGGAAGCACCGCACCGCCGGGATAGCCGAAAATGTGGGTGACGCCCTGATCCTTGAGCGCGCGCACCACCATCTCGGCGCCGCTCAGGGAAACCGCTTCCTGTTTGGGCTTGGGCGCAGCCGCCAATGTATCGCTCTTGCTCATACTCCCCTCGAATTCCTGCCTGTAGCTCTGGCACCAAAGATAAAGGGGCGTTTCCGCCCCTTGATCGTACGCCGCCGTCCGGTGACACGGGGTTCAGCCCCGTCCGGGCGACAGCCTTCCAATAAGTACGACCGCGTTTTTCATCGGCCCGGACGATAAGGGGGCGATGCGGTTGCCGTCAAGCAATTTCATACGGATAATTGCTCATATGAAGCAACTATATTGCCTGAATATGGGTCTATCCAGACATAATCACCCATCCGGTTGCGAAACCAAGTCATTTGCCGCTTGGCAAATTGTCGCGTCGCGGTAACGGCAAGCAGAATTGCGGCTTCCCG
Source organism: uncultured Alphaproteobacteria bacterium (assembly GCA_903897605.1). Lineage (GTDB taxonomy): Bacteria > Pseudomonadota > Alphaproteobacteria > Micropepsales > Micropepsaceae > Rhizomicrobium. The sequence continues at coordinate 12,047 of CAIUCH010000030.1, read as the reverse complement.
GTCCAGCTCGCCCCGGGCATGGGCGATCAGCGGACGCAGACCCAGCAACTTGGCCGCCGGCAAGGCGGGATCGAGCCCGGCGAGGGCCAGCGCCTCACCCTGTCCGCCGGCCGCAAGCATGGCTTCGAACCGCTGGCCGATACGATCGCGCAGCAGCGGCCGCGGCGGATTGAGAACGAATCGCGCCAGCGCAAGACCCTTGAGCAACGGCGCGCCGCTATCGCGTTGCCATTGCGCCAACGGCCGGCCCGTCGCCGCGAACACTTCATAGGCGCGCAAGGTACGCTGCGGATCGCTGGGACGAAGCTGTGCCGCCGTCTGTGGATCGCGCGCCGCCAGGCGCTTGTGCAGTTCCTCGACACCGATCTGCGCCAATAACGCGCGCGCTTCGGCGCGTAGCCTAGCCGGGACGGGCGGCACTTGCGCCAGTCCATCCGTCAGCGCCGTGAAATAGAGGCCGGTGCCACCGACAAAGATCGGAATCTTTTTCATCGCTCGCGCCTGGTCCAGCGCCCGGCGCGCATCCTCGGCGTAACGGCCGACCGAATAGACCTCGCGCACCGGGACATGGCCGTACAACAGATGTGGCGCGCGGGCCCGCGCTTCGGCATCGGGCTGTGCCGTCAGGATGGGCGCTTCGGCATAGACCTGCATGGAATCGGCATTGATCACCACGCCGCCGATATGATCCGCCAATGCGAGCGCCGCGGCGGACTTGCCGCTCGCGGTGGGGCCTGCAATAAGCACGGCGTCGCATATCATCGGGCCAGCATGTCTGCCTTTGTTCTGAATGTCATTGGCGATGGCGCCCAGCCGGTTCTTTTCGCGCCGCTCGGTCTGGGCAGGGCGACGGTTCTTTCACCTGGCCGCGCTTTCGATCTGCCGGTCGCGACCCAGGACAGCATGCCGTTGCTGGCGGCAGCGCGCAGCTTCGCCGAAGGCCTCAAGCTCGACATCAATGTCGTCGCCACCGCCAAGCGCAAGAAGAAGCTGCTGATCGCCGACATGGATTCCACCATCATCAATGTCGAATGTCTGGACGAACTGGCCGACATGGCGGGCCTGAAGCCGCAGATCGCCGCCATCACCGAGCGCGCCATGCGCGGCGAATTGGAATTCGAAGCCGCCTTGCGCGAACGCGTCGGCATGCTGAAGGGCCTGAAGCTGGACGCGCTGGAGCGCACCTATGTTGAAAGAGTAAGGCTCAATCCCGGCGCCAAAAACCTTCTCGCCACCATGCGCGCCCATGGCGCCCATACCATGCTGGTTTCCGGCGGGTTCGGTTTCTTCACCGCAAAGGTGGCCGAGGCCGCGGGCTTTCATGTCGAGCGCGGCAATACCTTGTTGGATGATGGCGTGGCCCTCACCGGCGAAGTCGGCACGCCGATCCTGGGCCGCCAAGCCAAGCTGCAGGCGTTGGAAGATGCCGTGGCGAATTTGAAACTCGATTACGCCGAAACCCTGGCGGTGGGCGATGGCGCCAATGACCTGGCGATGATCCAGCGCGCCGGCATGGGCGTCGCCTATCACGCCAAGCCCGTGGTCGCCGCCGCCGCCGGCGCCTCGATCGACCACAATGACCTGACGGCTTTGCTCTATCTGCAGGGCTATTCCGACGCCGAGATCGTCTGCGTCTAGCAATCCTTGGACTTGGTCGTGCCCCTTCGCCCCCGCGCATGCGAAGCATGCTGGCGGGGGAGATACCCGTAGCACGCTCTCGAGCGTGCGAAGGGAGAGGGGGAAAGAGTCAGTCGAGCCGAAGGCCGACGTAAGTCAGATCGCCGTTGCGGTTCACCAGCATCAGCTCGGCTTTCTTGCCAGCCTTGACGTCGGCATTCACCCGCGCCTCGACATCGGCGGGCGTTTTCACCGGCTGGCTTTGGACTTCCACGATCACATCGCCGGGACGGAAATTCTTGTCCGCCGCCGGGCTGGCAGGTTCGACCGCGCTCACCACCACGCCCTGGACATTGCCGGCCAGCTTGTATTTGGCGCGCGCATTCTCATCCAGGGTTACCACGGTCAGGCCCAGCTGCGACAGATTGGATTGAGACTTGGACGGCACAGGCGGCGGCAATTTCTTGCCCGGCTTGTCCGGCGGCGTTTCGTCCAGCTTGGCGATGACGATGTGAAAGCTCTGCTTCTTGGCCTTGCGCAGCACATCGATATTCACGGTCTTGCCGATGGGCGTGGCCGCCACCACCCGCGGCAATTCCCGCGAGTCCGAGATCGGCTTGTTGTCGAAATTGATGACAACATCGCCATTCTGCAGCCCGGCCTTCTGCGCCGGCCCGCCGCCGGTGACGTCAGCGACCAGCGCGCCCTGGGTGCCGGGCAGGCCCATGCCCTGGGCAAGTTCTTCCGTCACCTGCTGGATGCGCACGCCGATCCAGCCGCGACGCGCGACGCCGAACTGCTTGATCTGGGCCACCACGTCGCGCGCCAGGTTGGCGGGAATGGCAAAACCGATTCCGACGCTGCCGCCCGATGGCGAGAAGATCGCCGAATTGATGCCGATCACATTGCCGTCCATGTCGAACAAGGGTCCGCCGGAATTGCCGCGATTGATCGGCGCGTCGGTCTGGATGAAATCGTCGTAAGGCCCGGCATTGATGTCGCGGTTGCGGGCCGAGACGATGCCCGCCGTCACCGTCGAGCCCAGGCCGAAGGGATCGCCGATCGCCATCACCCAGTCGCCGATGCGGGCCTTGTCGCTGTCGCCGAAATGGGTCGCGGGCAAGGGCTTCTTGGGAATGACCTTGAGCAGCGCCAGATCGGTCTTGGTGTCGCGGCCCACGATCTTGGCGGGCAGGCTGGAGCCGTCATAAAGCGTGATGGTGACCTGGTCGCTGTCTTCGATCACATGAATGTTGGTGACGATGAACCCGGCGGGGTCGATGATGAAGCCAGAGCCCAGCGAAGTGACATGGCGGGGTTTTTCCCCGTCCGGCCCCAGGAAATTCTTGAACAGATCCTCCAGCGGCGAGCCCGGCGGCACATTGGGCAATTGGGCGCGCGGCGGCGCCTTCAAGGTCTGGGAGGTGGCGATATTGACCACGGTCGGCAGCAGCTTGGCCGCCAGGTCGGCAAAGGAATCCGGCGCGGGCCGCGCCATGGCGGGATTGATCCCCGGGGCAAGCCCCAGTGCCAGAAGGGCACAAACCGCAAGCGCAAACCGCATTTTCGTTTGTCCTTGTGCCGCGCCCAGAGTCCGCGCGTCCCTGAGATTGGGAATCGAAGGCCAGCATACCAGCCCCCACGTCGCCAGACAGAGTCTTGAATGGTGCGCCGCTTGATTTGCGGCCGGGTTCCGCGACTGGTTTTTGGCCTTCACCACTCTGGCTCTTGGCATTGCGACACCGTATAGGAACCGGCAATGAGCGCCCCCGCCAGCCGCGACGATGTTATTCGAGCCCTCGATCAGGTGATCGATCCGGTGTCGGGCCGGTCCGTGGTGCAGGAAAACATGATCACTGGCCTGGTGCTGCGCGAGGGCCATGTCGGCTTCGCGCTGGAAGTTGCGCCGGCGCGCGGTCCTCAGTCCGAGCCTTTGCGCGCGGCTTGCGAAGCGGCGGCGGGCAAGCTCCCCGGCATTCTCTCGGTCACCGCGGTTCTGACCGCGCATCAGGGCGCGGCACCTGCTCCCGCCCGCCCGACGCCGCCGCAGTCCCCACCGCAACCCCAAGGCATTCCCGGCGTCGCCAACATTATCGCGGTCGCCAGCGGCAAGGGCGGGGTGGGCAAATCCACCGTCGCGGTCAATCTGGCGCTAGGGCTTTCGCGGCTGGGCCTGAAGGTGGGCCTGCTGGACGCCGACATCTACGGCCCAAGCCTGCCGCGATTGCTCGGCATCCGCCACAAGCCCGAAAGCGACGGCAAGAAGATCAAGCCGATCGAGAAATTCGGCCTCAAGACCATGTCGATCGGCTTCCTGGTCAAGGAAGACGAAGCCATGATCTGGCGCGGGCCGATGGTGCAGTCGGCATTGACCCAGATGCTGAACGATGTGCTGTGGGGACCGCTGGACGTGCTGGTGCTGGACATGCCGCCCGGCACCGGCGACGCCCAGCTCACCATCGCGCAGCGGGCGCCGCTGAAAGGCGCCGTGATCGTTTCCACGCCGCAGGACATCGCCCTGATCGATGCCCGCAAAGGCATCGCCATGTTCAAGAAGACCCAGGTGCCGATCCTGGGGGTGGTGGAGAATATGAGCGTCTTCATCTGCCCCGATTGCGGCCATGCCCATCACATTTTCGGCCATGGCGGCGCCCGCGAGACGGCGGAGAAAGTCGGCGCGCCGTTCCTGGGTGAAATTCCGCTGGTGCCGCGCATCCGCGAAACCTCCGATGCCGGAACGCCGGTGATGGCCGTCGCGCCGGATGGCCCCGAAGCGCTGGCGTTTCTGGCGGTGGCGGAAAAAGTGGCGGCGGCGCTGAAGACAGCCGATCGCCCGGCGCCGAAAATCATTTTCGAGTAGTAAGGAGCGGTCGCCGCAGGCGAACGGAATGATCCGTCGCTAGCGTCAGCGTAGCGCGACGATCATTCCGAGTGACGAACGGTCCATGGCGCCAGCGTATGGACGGCTTGGGCGAGCGGCCGGGATCAGTCTCTGACCAGAGTTACGTAGCTGTAAGCCAGCCCGTCCGGCGTGGTGTGATCCTCGCGCGCGATTTGCCGCCAACCGCTTTGATCGAACGCAAAGCGCGCATCGCCCTCGAACGCGCGATGCACTTGGGTCAGCTCGATGCGATCGGCGCGCGGCAGAGCCTCACGATAAATCTCGCCGCCACCGATCACCATCACCTCCGCCCCGCTGCCTGTCTTCGCCAGCGCATCGTCAAAGGAAGACGCGGTGACGGCGCCGCCGCCGGTCCAAGCCGCCTGCCGCGTCACCACGATATTGGTGCGATCCGGCAAAGGCTTTCGCGGCAGCGAATCCCAGGTTTTGCGCCCCATCACCACCGGTTTTCCCAAGGTCATGGCCTTGAAGCGCTTCATGTCGTCGGCAATGCGCCAGGGGATTGCGCCGTCCTTGCCGATCACGCCATTCTCGGCCATCGCCAACACCAGCGTGATCATCGCGCACTCCCTGTTTCGGGTTCGACCATAGCAGCGCCGCAAGGTTCTGAAATGGAACTTTTGCCGCGGCTTTGTGTTATGTTTGTGGGCCCTTCTGGAGAGATGATTCCATGCGGAAATTTCTGATTTCGGCCGCGATCGTCGGCCTGATTGGCGGCACATCCCTGGCAATGGCGCAGGATCATGATCGCGGCAACGGTCCTGGCGGCGGCGACAAGCAGCACATGGGCGGCGGCGACGCACAGCACACGGGCGGTGGCGGCGCGCCCCATGCCGGTCCCCCGGCTGGCGAACCGCATCCCGCTTCGCAAGCGGCGCCCAGTCCGCCAGCTGCCGGCGGCCGCAACGCCATCGGCCAGCGCGATATTCGCGAGCATCACGATGCCCCCGCCGCGACGCTGGCAGCGCCGCAGACGGCCGCGCCCAACGCCGTGCGCGGCAACAATTTCTCGCGCGACAACAACAATCCGCGCGACAACGCGATCCGCGGAAATGGCCCCAGGCCAGATTCCAGCAGGCCCAATTCGAACGGCTCCAACTTCAACAATGCGATGCGCGACAGCGGTCGCCAGAATGGCGGCCAACGCCACGATTTCAGCAGCTTCCGCAACTTCCATCAAAATTTCCGCACGGATCGGCGCTTTCATGCCCCGATCTATCGCCGTCCTCCCGGCTGGTATTCCCATCGCTGGGCCTGGGGCGAAATGCTGCCCATTACCTTCTGGGCCCGCGATTACTGGCTGACCGACTTCTATGATTATGATCTGCCGCCGCCGCCCTTCGGCGCGGTCTGGGTCCGGGTGGGCAGCGACGCCCTCTTGATCGACCAAGACAGCGGCGAAATCATCGAAGTCGATTACGGTGTGTTTTATTAGCTGAAACATGCACGGAATTTCTTCCCCCGCATGGCAAAGCCATTAGCGGGGGAAGATGTGCGCTAGCGGGCCTGCCCGCGTGGCGCACAGATCGGGGTAAGACAAAACGCCCCTATTTTCGCGCCCCACCATGCTATAAATGGTCACCGTGCCGCAGCCTCCCTGGCGAGCGCAGAAATTCATCCGGGTACGGTATAAATCATGACCAATGTGACTGTGATCGGCGCCCAATGGGGCGACGAAGGCAAAGGCAAGATCATCGACTGGCTGTCCAACCGCGCCGATATGGTGGCGCGGTTCCAGGGCGGCAACAATGCCGGTCACACCATCGTGGTGGGCGACAAGACCTACAAATTGTCACTGCTGCCGTCCGGCGTTGTGCAAGGCAAGCGCTCGATCATCGGCAATGGCGTGGTGGTGGACCCCTGGTCGCTGCTGGACGAGATTGCCCGCGTTGGCCAGGCCGGCCTGAAGATTACGCCCGATATCCTGGTGCTGGCGGAGAATGCTGTGCTGGTGCTGCCATTGCACCGCGAGCTCGACGCCATGCGCGAGGAGGCGGCGAACCAGAAAATCGGCACCACCAAGCGCGGCATCGGGCCGGCTTATGAAGACAAGGTCGGCCGTCGCGCGCTGCGCGCCATCGATCTTACCGATCTGGGCGCCTTGCCGGCCAAGATCGAAAGGCTGCTGGCGCATCACAATGTCCTGCGCCGCGGCTTCGGCCATGCGGAAGCCGATCCCGGCGTGCTGCTGAAAGCCCTGAGCGAAATTGCGCCCAAGATCACGCCATTCATCGGTTCATCCTGGCGGGAGTTGAACGCGGCGCGGCTTGCCGGCAAGCGCATCTTGTTCGAGGGCGCCCAGGCGGTGCTGCTGGACATCGATCACGGCACCTATCCCTTCGTCACTTCCTCCAACACGGTGGCGGGACAGGCGGCGGCGGGCACGGGCGTGGGTCCGCGTGAAATCGGCACGGTGTTGGGTATCGTCAAAAGCTACACCACCCGGGTGGGCGAAGGACCGTTTCCCACCGAGTTGAAGGATGCCACCGGCGAGAAGCTGGGGGAGCGCGGCCATGAATTCGGCACGGTCACGGGCAGGAAGCGACGCTGCGGCTGGTTCGATGCGGTGCTGGTGCGCCAGACCGTGATCACCGGCGGCGTCGACGGCATCGCCCTCACCAAGCTCGATGTGCTGGACGGTTTCGAGGAAATAAAAGTCTGCACCGGCTACGCGCTGGACGGCAAGATCCTGGATCATCTGCCCGCCTCCGCCAACGCCCAGGCGCGTTTGACGCCCATCTATGAAAGCCTGGAAGGCTGGAGCGAATCCACGCGCGGCGCGCGCAGTTGGGCGCAGCTTCCCGCCAATGCGATCAAATATGTCCGGCGGGTGGAGGAACTGATCGGCGCGCCGGTGGCGCTGCTCTCCACCAGCCCCGATCGCGACGACACCATCATGGTGCAGGATCCATTCATCAGTAGGTGATCCGCTCCGGCCTGTGCAGCTTGCTTTTGCGTTCCGCCTGCCGGCAGCGCCACTGTGGTGGACAGCAACGGCAATGCGAATGTGATCCCGCCCAGAGATCAGTGATCGGCAGATCCGTAATCAGGTATTGAAATTGAGCGGTCCGTGGCCGCGCCCCAAACCGGGCGCGGTGCGGATCGCCTCCTGAACGAAGGCATGTGCCTGCCGGACCGATTCTCCAATCTCCATTCCCTTCGCCAAACCGCAAGCGATGGCGGTTGAGAGAACGCATCCCGTCCCATGGGTGTGCGGCGTATCCTGGCGCGGCGATTGGAAAATCAGCAATTTTCCATCCACGCCGGCGAGCACATCGCGCGCCATCGTGCCGTCGCCATGACCGCCCTTGAACAGAACATGTTTTGCGCCCAGCAGTGCAAAGGCCTGGGCGGCCTGGCGAATGGCGCCGTCGTTCGTCGGCGACACGCCCACCAGCGCTTCGCATTCCGGCAGATTGGGCGTCACCAGCATCGCGCGCGGCAACAGCCGATTTTTGAGGATCTCGACACCTGCCCGGTCCAACAACATCCTGCCGCTGGTCGAAACCAGGACCGGATCGAGTACCACGGGAATCGATGTTTCCATCAAGGCGTCCGCCACCACCGCGGCAATTGCGGCATTGGCCAGCATCCCGATCTTGATGGCGTCGGCGCCGATGTCCCCCAGCGCAGCCTGGATCTGGGCCCGCACGATATCGGGCGGCATCGCCTGGATGGCACGAATGCCGCTGGTATTCTGAACCGTGACCGCGGTCACCGCCGTCTGGGCATAAACACCGAAACGCTGCGCCGTCTTGAGATCGGCCTGCAACCCTGCGCCGGCGGAAGAGTCGGAGCCCGCAATGACAAGCAGGCGGCGGATCACTATGCCGCCACTTCTTCGATCGCGCCGGCGATGGCGCGCACCACGGCGCGCACCGTCTTCTCGTCCTCGCCTTCCGCCATGACGCGAATCAAGGGTTCGGTGCCGGACTTGCGCACCAGGACGCGGCCGCTGTCGCCCAATTTGGCGCGGGCGGCGTCGATCGAGGATTTCACCCGCGCATCGTCGAGCGGCGCGCCTTTCTTGAAGCGCACATTTTCCATCACTTGCGGCAAGGGTTCATAGAGATGGGCGGCGGCCGAGGCCGGCTTTCCTTCCTGCGCCAGCACAGCCAGCACCTGCAGCGCGGCGATCAGGCCGTCGCCGGTGGTGGAGAAGTCCGACAGAATGATGTGACCGGACTGCTCGCCGCCGACATTGAAGCCACCCTTGTGCATTTCCTCCAGCACATAGCGGTCGCCAACCGATGCGCGCGCCAGCTTGAGACCGAGGCTGCCCAGATAACGGTCCAGGCCGGCATTCGACATCATCGTGCCGACCACGCCGCCGCCCTTCAAGGTTTCGTTCTTCGACCAGCTCGTGGCGATCAGGGCCAGAATCTGGTCGCCGTCGATGATCTGGCCCTGCTCGTCCGCCATCACCACCCGGTCGGCGTCGCCATCCAGCGCGATGCCGAAATCGGCGCGCACTTCGCGCACCTTGGCGCACATCGCCTGGGGCGCGGTCGAACCGCAATCGAGATTGATGTTGAGGCCGTCCGGCGTGACGCCCAGCGGCACGATGTCGGCACCCAGTTCCCATAGCACTTCCGGTGCAACCTTGTAGGCGGCGCCATTGGCGCAATCGATCACGATGCGCAAACCATCCAGCCGCAAATTGCGGGGAAAGGTGCGCTTGGCGAATTCGATATAACGCGCCTGGCTGTCGTCAACACGCTTGGCGCGGCCGATGCCGGCGCCAGTGGCCAGGCCCGCTTCCAGGCCGCCATCCATCAGATGCTCGATCTCAAGCTCCACCGCATCGGACAATTTCTGCCCATCGGGGCCGAAGAATTTGATGCCGTTGTCCTCATAAGGATTGTGCGAGGCCGTGATCATCACCCCGATATCGGCGCGCAAGGATCGCGTCAGCATCGCGACAGCGGGCGTGGGCAAGGGGCCGAACTGAAACACATCCATCCCCACCGCGGTGAAGCCGGAGACCAGGGCGCTTTCGATCATATAGCCTGACAGGCGGGTATCCTTGCCGATCACCACCCGGTGGCGATGCTCGCCGCGGGTGAAGATGCGGCCCGCGGCCATGCCGGCTTTCATCGCGATCTCGGGCGTCAGCAGGGACGAGTTGGTGCGGCCGCGAATGCCGTCGGTACCGAAATATTTGCGTGTCATAATCTCAATCCTGACCCAACGGACGCGAGCAGATGTCCGCGTTTCCTGGGCGCCATCCTATTCTAAGGTTGGGTTCTAAAAAATCCTTCACAACCGGGGCAAATCCAAGGCAAAGCGGGCTTTCAAGGCCGCCGCCAGGGGTCCAGGGGCATGGGTTCGCAGATAGTCCGCCCCCTGGCCGGCCGCGAACAGCTCGGCAGCCAGGCTGGCGCCCAAGACCGGCAGGCTGACCGGATCGTCCTGGCCGACAAGTTTACGCAGAAAGGATTTTCGCGACACCGACACTAGCAGGGGCAAGCCGAACCGGGCCTTCATCTCTGGCAGGCGGCGCAGCAGGGTGAGCGAGTTTTCCGGATCGCTGCCGACAAAGAAGCCCATGCCGGGATCCAGGATCAGTCTTTCGGGCGCGATGCCGGCCCGGGTCAGGACCTCCACCCGCTGGGCGAAGAAGGACACCGCACGCTCGAAAATCTCGCCCGGCGAAACGTCATCCCGGGTGGCGATGCCCTGCCCCTGGATGGCATGCATCACGATCAGCTTGGCTTTTGCCACCGCCAGCGCGGGATAAAGCAGGGGTTCGGCGAAACCGTGAATGTCATTGAGATAATCCGCGCCTTGTGCGAGCGCCCAGCGCTGCACCTGCGGTGCGAAACTGTCGATGGAGATCGACGCGCCCGCGGCCTTCATCGCAGTCACCACCGGCGCAAGCCGCGCGATCTCGGTTTGCGGCACCACCGGCTTTGCATCGGGATTGGAGGACGCTGCCCCGATATCCAGAATATCGGCGCCGTCTTTCAAAAGCGTCCGGCCATGCGCCAGCGCCGCATCGGGGCTGAGAAATTTCCCGCCATCCGAAAAAGAATCGTCCGTGATGTTGAGGATGCCGAGGATTTTCACAAACCTACTCCATGGCCGGGCTTGACCCGGCCATCCAGAAAATGGATGGGCGGCTCAAGGCCGCCCATGGTGAGTTATATATTGGGCTTCAATGGCCCGGTTGCGGCTCGGGGGTGATAATCGGCCCCGGCCCTTGTTGGCCGCGCGGCTTGCCCGCGACCGGAACCGAAGTGCCGTCGCCGCGCGACGGCAGCACCGGATCCTCATAGGGCGTGCGCACCGGAGGAATGCCCTTGAGCAGCCCGAGGATCTCGTCGCCCGTCAGGGTTTCATATTCCAGCAGACCGCGCGCCAGCAGGTTGAGGTCGGCCTGGCGGGTGGTGAGGATCTCCTTCGCCCGCGCATAGCATTCGTCGATGATGCGGTGGATTTCCGAATCGATCTTCTGCGCCGTGGCTTCCGAGATATTCTGGGTGCGCGAGACGCTATGACCCAGGAAGACTTCTTCCTGGTTTTCGGCATAGGCGATCGGGCCAAGGCTGTCGGACATGCCGAAGCGGGTCACCATGGCGCGCGCCATGCGGGTGGCCTGTTCGATATCGCTTTGCGCGCCCGTGGTCACTTTCTCATGACCGAACACCAATTCCTCGGCGATACGGCCGCCAAAGGCGACGGCGAGATCGGACAGCATCTTCTGGCGGGTCAGCGACAAGGCATCGCGTTCCGGCAGACGCATCACCATGCCCAGCGCCCGGCCACGCGGAATGATCGTCGCCTTGTGGATCGGATCGGAGCCTTCGACGGTGATCGCAACCAGCGCATGACCGGCTTCATGGAAGGCGGTGAGCTTCTTTTCTTCGTCGCTCATCGCCATGGAGCGGCGTTCCGCGCCCATCATGACCTTGTCCTTGGCGTCTTCCAGCTCGGTCATCATCACCACGCGCTTGCCGCGGCGCGCGGCCAGCAAGGCGCCTTCATTGACCAGATTGGCCAGATCGGCGCCGGAGAATCCGGGCGTGCCGCGCGCCAGAACGCGCGGGTCGACATCGGGGGCCAGCGGCACCTTGCGCAAATGCACGCGCAAAATTTTCTCGCGGCCGGTCAGATCGGGATTCGGCACCACGACATGACGGTCGAAACGGCCGGGACGCAGCAGCGCCGGATCCAGCACGTCGGGACGGTTGGTGGCGGCGATCAGGATGACGCTTTCATTGGCTTCGAAACCATCCATCTCGACCAGCAATTGGTTGAGGGTCTGTTCGCGCTCGTCATTGCCGCCGCCCAGGCCGGCGCCGCGATGGCGGCCGACCGCGTCGATTTCGTCGATGAAGACGATGCAGGGAGAATTCTTCTTGGCCTGCTCGAACATGTCGCGCACGCGCGAGGCGCCGACGCCGACGAACATTTCGACGAAATCGGAACCCGATATGGTGAAGAACGGCACATTGGCTTCGCCGGCGACCGCACGTGCGATCAGCGTCTTGCCGGTGCCGGGAGGGCCGACAAGAAGAACACCACG
>CAIUCH010000029.1 GCA_903897605.1 uncultured Alphaproteobacteria bacterium | reverse complement strand
GATGGGGAAATATTTTACAGCCTGGCCGAGGCAAAGATCCTCATCGAAGCTTGGCGGCGCCACTACAACACCATCAGGCCCCATAGCTCGCTCGGTTATCAGCCGCCGGCCCCAGAAACCGCGTCGTCGCTATGGCCGCCCACCGGTTCCGCTACGCTCCACCTACGGCCGGCCATAGCGCTGGAGGCTGGAATGCACTAACAATCAAAACGGACCACTCAGTGGGGGCCGATCACCTGCAAGGTCGCCTTTGACAAGCGTCACCCCGGCGCTCTGCATGGCGACATCTGTTCCGGTGCCCATGGCGACGCCAATGTCGGCCGCGGCGAGAGCCGGCGCGTCGTTCACGCCGTCGCCCGCCATCGCCACGATCCGTCCCTCGCTCCGCAGACGGCGCACGACGGCGATTTTCTGTTCGGGCAACACCTCCGCCTCCATATCGGTGATACCGAGCTTTGAGGCGACCGCCTGAGCCGTCAGATGGTTATCGCCGGTCAGCATCACGATCTTGATGCCATCCGCCCGCAGGCTGTCCAACGCCGCGGCCGTGCTGGCCTTGATGGGGTCGGCAACCGCGATGATCCCCGCGGCGTGCCCATCCACCGTGACGAACATGACGGTCGCCCCGTCCCGGCGCAGCGCATCCGCACGCGCGTTCAGGCCGGCCCCGACGTCCAATTCGCCGAGCAGCTTGGCGGTTCCCATCCCCACGGCATGGCCGCCAACCTTGCCGGTTATGCCTTTTCCGGTCACCGAAGCGAACTCGCCAACGTCTTGGAGCGTGAGGTTCCTGTCATGGGCGGCGGCGCCAATGGCCGCGGCCAATGGGTGTTCGCTAAACCGCTCCAAACTCGCCCCGAACGCCAGAATGGCCGCTTCATCAAATCCTTCTGCCGGAACGATGGCGACCACGCGCGGTTTGCCCTCTGTAAGAGTGCCGGTCTTGTCGACCACCAGCGTGTCGATCTTCTCAAATCGTTCCAGCGCTTCCGCGTTCTTGATCAACACACCCGAGCCCGCGCCTTTGCCAATGCCGACCATAATCGACATGGGTGTGGCCAGGCCCAGGGCGCAGGGACACGCGATGATCACCACCGAGACAGCGGCAATCAGCGCATAACCGATGGCCGGAACCGGACCCCAAATCATCCATGCCGCGAAGGCGACCATTGCGGCGAGGATGACGGCGGGCACGAACCAGGCCGAAACAATGTCGGCGAGGCGTTGGATCGGCGCCCGGCTTCGCTGGGCCTGCGATACCATCTGGACAATACGGGCGAGAACCGTGTCCGACCCGATCTTGTCAGCGCGCATCACAAGACCGCCGGTTCCGTTCATGGTGCCACCGATCAGACTGGCATCCGGTATTTTCTCGACCGGCATCGACTCGCCGGTCACCATGGATTCGTCCACGGCGCTTTGCCCCGCGATCACGGTGCCATCGACGGGCACACTTTCGCCGGGACGAATTCTCAGCCGATCGCCGATGTGAACCTGATCGAGCGAAATTTCCTCGTCATGCCCATCGGCATTTATCCTCCGGGCGTTTTTGGGGGCGAGATTCAAGAGCGCACGGATGGCGCTGCCGGTTTGTTCGCGCGCGCGCAGTTCTAGCACTTGCCCCAGCAGGACCAAGACCGTGATCACCGCGGCGGCTTCGTAATAGACTGCAATCATCCCATCGTGCCGGACCTCGATCGGAAACAGGTTTGGCAGGAACGTCGCAGCCAAGCTGTAGAGATAGGACACGCCGACCCCCAAAGCGATCAGCGTGAACATATTCAGCGAGCGATTTCGCAATGACGCCCAGCCCCGTGCGAAAAACGGCCAACCGGCCCACAGCACGACCGGCGTGCTGAGCCCAAACTGTATCCATGTCGATGTCGCAGCCGAAATGTAGCGGTCCAGATTGAGCGCTGATATGTGACTGCCCATTTCCAGTATGAACACCGGCAGGGTCAGAACCAGGGCGATCCAAAACCGGCGGGACATGTCGGTCTGTTCGGCACTGGGTCCGGTTTCGGCTGTCGCCGTTACCGGCTCCAACGCCATTCCGCAGATCGGGCAGTTGCCCGGGCCATTCTGGCGAATTTGCGGGTGCATCGGACAGGTATAGAGACCCCCAGCCATTTGGGGCGGCGGCGCTGCCATTGGCTTGCTGTAGGCCGAAGGATCGGCAAGAAATTTGGCGCGGCATCCCGCGCTGCAAAAGCAGTAGGTCGCGCTCTTGTGGTTCGCCTCAAACTTGGCCGTCGATGGCTCGACGGTCATGCCGCAAACTGGGTCACGAACCGATTTGCTATGCTCGTCCATGGACCATAAGTAGCTTAGTCGGGTGCGTGCGTCCTGCTGGAGGAGAATGCGTCGTGAAGAATCCGTGGAACGCGTCAAAATGCCTTCCTTTTTGGCGGAGGCGTTGGATTTCTGGTTCGCGCCATCTGAAAGTTGGCGTGGGTTCGATTCAACGCGAGTCCATCATTTTATCTGCAACTTTCAATGAGTTAGCGGAGGCCGGCCCAACAATCCCTTCCTCCGCGGGTGATCGCAACACGGCCTTGGCATGCCGGGGCGGAATATGATGGCGCCATTGACGGACGACCCGCTGGAAAAGGCACGAATTCTTGTCAGGCAGGGCGCAACGGCTCAGGCAAAACAACTCTATAAGATCCTGCTCGAGAGCGAGCCCGGCAACCAACGGGCGCAGGACGAGCTTGCCGCCCTTGAACGCCGATCGGAGCAATTCAGCGCGCTCTCCCAACTTCTCCAACAGGGCGACCACGCCGCCGTCCTGGCGAAAGCAGAAGTGCTGGAGCAAGAACATCCTGATTCCGTTTTTCTCCTGAACACCATGGCTGTCGCCCACGCCGCTCTGAAGCAATTCGAGCCCGCTATCGCGCGCTACACCAAGGCAATCGAGATCAGGCCGGACATTGCCGCGTTCCATAACGGATTGGGAAAGGTCCTCAGCGAGGCATCCCGCCAGGACGAGGCAATCGCCAGCTTCGGGCGAGCCTTGACAATAAGTCCCCGATTTACGGATGCGTATTATAGTCTCGGCATCGCGCTTCGCGCCGTTGGACGCCATGACGAAGCGGTTGCGAGTGTCGCCAGAGCCGTGCAGCTTGAGCCGAATTCCGCCGAAATTATCCACCATCACGGCGCCGCTCTGTGTGACGCTGGCCGTTACCAGGAAGCTCTCGCGCCTCTCAGGCGAGCGTTGCAGATCGCTCCCGGGGTTATCGGCACGCACATTTATCTCAGCATCGCCTTGAACAAGCTTGGGCGGTATTCCGAAGATCTGGTCTGTCTGAACGAGATCTTGAAGATCGATCCCACGGTTGCGGATGTGAGAGGGCAAAAACTGTTTCTGCAGGCGATGATGTGCGATTGGGCGTCGCGCGACGAAGATGCGGAAATGTTTCCCACTCTCGGGATCGAGGGTGCCGCGCTGCGGCCATTTGTGATGCTGTCGCTGGAGGACAATCCCGCGCGTCACAAATCCAGGTCCGAGAATTTCGCCCGGCAGCGTTATAACCAGCCCGAATTGCCGCCGATTGCCATTCCCGCAGCCAGGCCCGAGCGCTTGCGGATCGGATATTTTTCCGCGGATTTCAACGATCACCCCACGATGTATCTGCTGGTGAGGCTGCTGGAATTGCACGACCGGGCCCAATTCCAGGTCTATGCCTATTCCTACGGCCCCCCGGTGCAAGATGCCATGCGGGTGCGCGCGGAAGCGGCGGTCGATGTCTACCGGGATGTCCACCATCTTGGGGCCGCGGAAATCGCCAAACTGGCGCGCGAGGACGGCATCGATATCGCCGTCGATCTGATGGGCTACACCAAGAATGCGAGAACCGAAATCTTCGCTCGCCAGGCGGCGGCGGTTCAGATCAACTATCTCGGCTATCCCGGAACGATGGGGGCTCCCTTTATCGACTATATCATCGCGGACAAGACCCTGATCCCACCGGAACAGCGGATGCATTTTTGTGAAAAGATCATCGACATGCCGAACAGTTACCAAGCGACCGACAATACGAGAGAGATCTCGGCGCGCGCGGTGACGCGATCGGAGATGGGATTGCCGGAAAACGGATTTGTATTTTGCTGTTTCAACAACAGTTTCAAGATTTCCCCGGCGGAGTTTGACGTGTGGATGCGCCTGTTGGAAAAAGTCGAAGGCAGCGTTTTGTGGCTGCTCAATTCCAATCCCTGGGTCGAGCCAAACTTGAGACGCGAAGCGCAAAAGCGCAACATCGATCCTGAACGGCTGGTATTCGCGCAAAGGGTCCCGATCTCGGACCATCTGGCCCGCCACCGGCTGGCGGATCTTTTCCTGGACACCTTCAACTACAACGCCCATTCGACGGCGAGCGACGCATTGTGGTCGGGTCTGCCGGTGGTGACCAAATTCGGCCAAGGATTTGCCTCCCGCGTCGGAGCCGGCCTGTTGAATGCCATTGACCTTGCGGAGCTCATAACCAAGTCCGAGGAAGAGTATGAGCGCCTTGCCCTGGAGCTTGCATTGAACCCGGCCAAGCTGGGAGAGCTGAAAGAAAAGCTCTCGGAGCACAGACTGAAAAAGCCTTTGTTTGATTCGGAAAAGTTCGCCAGGCATATCGAACAGGCGTACCGGCGGATCTATGGGCGCTATATCGATGCCAAGGCGCCGGAAGACATCGAGATAGCCGCAAACTGACCCGGCGCAGAACCAGTAAAACGCCTCCTCAAGCGGCTTCTCACGGCATCCGGACGAACTGCGCCGCGATCTTGAGCGTCACTTCATCCCCAATCACGCCGGCAAATTGATTCATTCCGAAGGCCGAACGTTTCAGCTTGCCTTGCGCGGAAAATGCCAATCGCTCGCCGGTCCGGTCGGGCGTTTGCAACGTCACATCCAGGGTGATGGGCTGGGTCACGCCATGCACGGTCAAAAGGCCCTTTAGCCGGCCGTTGCTGCCACCCGTCAACGTCAAGCCGCTGCTTTCGAAGCTGGCCTGTGGAAAGCGGGCAATGTCGAAAAAATCCGCCGTGCGCAGATGATCGTCCCGTGCCGCGATCCCGGTGTCGATCGAGCCCGGCGAAACATGGATGCTCGCCGTCCCGCGCTCCGGCGTCTCCTGCGGGAACGTCAACCTGCCATCGAAGGACGTGAACGCGCCGTCGGTGGAGGAGACGAAGAAATGCCCGATGGAGAATTGGATGCTGCTGTGCGCCGGGTAGAGCGTATAGCGGGCCTCGCTGGAAGGCGTCTGTGCATGCACGCTGGGGGCCGCGATGCCCGAAAATAGCACCAGCCCGACGGCTAGACTGCGGATGGACGAATGCATCTGGGTTTCATAGCCTTCAAATCGGGCTTTTCGGGGGCACTATACCTACTTGGCGAACGATTGGATTAAACTTGCTGCAAATTGCGGGTTGCATGATGACCTCGATCCGGTGCGGGGATTTCGGCATTGAATCAGCCTGCTGATCGCGAAAATGCACGAAGGCGCATTGAATCTATCGATCTGGTGCGCGGTTTCGCTATTATTCTGATGGCGCTGGATCATAGCTATGATTTCTTTGGCGATCTGGCAGCCAATCCCACCGATCTGACCACCACCACGGCCGCCCTCTTCTTCACGCGCTGGATCACGCATTTCTGCGCCCCCGCCTTCTTTCTCCTCACCGGGACCGGCGCCAATCTGATGCAGGCGCGGCTGACCAGGGCCGGGCTGTCGCGCTTTCTGATCACGCGGGGCCTGTGGTTGATTCTCCTGGAGCTGGTGGCGCTCCGCTTCGCGCTGCAATTCAATATCGATTACCGGGCCACCATCGTCACCGTTCTGTGGGCCTTGGGCTGGTCGATGATCGCGCTGGCCGGATTGATCTGGCTGCCGCTCAGAGTCGTCGCGATCATTGGCGTGATCATGATCGCGGGTCACAACGCGCTTGACGCCATTCGACCCGCTTTGTTCGGCGCCTTCGCTCCGCTCTGGACCATCCTGCATGTGCCGGGACCCGTAATCGACAATGGCCGGTCGGTGGTCTTCATCTCCTATCCCTTGATCCCCTGGATCGGGGTGACAGCGATGGGTTATGTGCTGGGCGAAGCCTGGCACATCGATATGGCGCGGCGGCAGCGCCTGCTGTCATGGCTTGGCACCGGGCTGGCGATCTGGTTCGTCATTCTTCGCCTGGTGAATCGGTATGGCGATCCGGTGCCCTGGTCGCATCAGCATTCGGCATTGTGGACCGCCCTGTCTTTCCTCAACACCAGCAAATATCCGCCCTCGCTGCTCTATTTGCTGATGACTTTGGGGCCGGTGCTGTTGCTGCTGCGCGCCTTCGACAATGGCGTACCGCGATGGCTGCGCCCGGCGCTGATCTTCGGCAAGGTGCCTCTGTTCTTCTTTGTGGTGCATTTTTTTCTGATCCATCTCCTGGCGGTGGCCGCCAGCTATCTGCGCTATGGCAGCGTCGGCGGGCTGTTCCGCTCTCCGGATCTCGCGCATTTTCCCTTCAGCCAGCCGCCCGGATGGGACGTTGGCCTGCCCACCGTCTATCTCATCTGGATCGGCGTGGTCGCGGCGCTGTTCCCGCTTTGCCGCTGGTATGCCGGCGTGAAACAAACGGGGCGATCCTGGTGGCTGACCTATCTGTGACCGCCGCAGCCTGTTCACCACGGCAGCGGGACGCTAGCGTGGGCGGATGACCGATCTGGTTCCTGGGCGCGAATGCGGTGGCTGCATGGTGTGCTGCACCGTGCCCACCATCGACACGCCCGAATTCCAGAAACAGGCGGGCGTGACCTGCCGCCATGCCGTTCATGGCTGCGCCATCCATGCCACCAGGCCGGATGTGTGCCGCGGCTATTTCTGCGGCTGGCGCCAGATGAACATATTCGGCGAGGATTGGCGGCCCGACAAATCCGGGGTTTTCGCCGAGCTGGAAACCGACATTCCCGAGCATTTGATGTCATCCATCGGCATCAGCCTGATGCTGATCGCCAATCCACTCAAGACCATCCGCCAGCCCTGGTTCGTGGATTTCGTGGCGATCGGGCTCAGTGGCAGCATACCGTTATTCCTTTCCTTGCCCGGTCCGCCCGGCCACAAGGGCGCCAAGGTGTTGCTCAACACGCCGGAGCTGATCCGCGCGGCGACCGGACCGCGCGGCGCCGTCAAGACGCTGCTGGAAAAAGCCTTGAAGGTCCTGACCGGATACGAATTCAGCCCCTATGTGATGCAGCATCACGGCCATGACGCGGGCTGCTAGCGGGCGCCCCACACCTGCGCCAGCATGCGCCCGCCCAGCACCATCAGGAATGTCCCCATCACGCCGTCGAGAAGCGCTTTCATCTTGACGAAAGAGCGCCCCACCTTGGGTGCGGACAGCACCAGCGCGACGCCGCAATACCAGAGCGCCGACAAGCTTGTCGCGATCGCAAGGATCGCTGCATAGAACCAGATCGGCGCGTGCGCCGGGACCATCACCGCCAGGATGCTGCCGTAAAAAGCCGCCGATTTGGGATTGGTCAGGCTGACGAAATAGGCCTTTCGCCACACCGCCCAGATATTTGACGGTATGACATCGCGCGTGGGCGCGGCTTGCCTGCGTGCCTCCCACAGCATCCGCGCGCCGATCCAGATCAGATATAGCGCGCCGACCAGCCGGATAGCGAGATACAGCCAGCCGATATGGACCAGGATCAGTCCCAATCCACCCAGCGCCAGCGCCGTCCAGGTCGCGGACGCCGCCGCCATGCCCAACCCGCTGACAATGCCGGCCCGGCGCGAAATATTGATGGCAGTGGAAGTTACGATGGCAAAGTTCGGACCTGGGCTGATCATGCTCACGGTCAGAACGCCGGTCAAAATGAGCAGGTTTTGAAGATAGGCCATTGCGGGCAGGATCCTGTTGAAGATCCCCAAAATTCCACAGACCGGCCTCGTCGGCAACCTGCGGGAAAACCATGGTATAATTAGGGAATAGCTGCTTTCCTGACGCCATGAACAGACCCCCTGCTTCGCGGATGTCGCGCCGGGATTGGCTGGCCGTCACGGCCGGGGCCGGATTGAATCTCGCATTCACGCAAAAAGCCGCGGCGCAAAACGCCGACCGGCGCACGCCGGCCGAATTGGATCGCGACTGGCTGGCGGCGACGCAAAAATATGCGCCCGAGCGCAAGCGCCTGCTGGCGGTGGTGAACAAGGGCAAGACGGACGGTCCGTTCCGGCCCGACTGGGGCTCGCTGCAACATTACAAGACGCCGGATTGGTATGCCGACGCCAAATTCGGCATCTTCATTCACTGGGGACTTTATTCCCTGCCCGCCTTTGGCAGCGAATGGTATTCGCGCAACATGTATGTCCAGGGCAGTCCCGAATATGCCCATCACATTGCCACCTATGGGCCGCAGGCGACATTCGGCTACAAGGATTTCATTCCGAAATTCACCGCCCCCGCCTTCGATCCCGCCGCCTGGGCGGCGCTGTGGCGCAGTGCCGGCGCGCGCTATGTCGTGCCGGTGGCGGAACATCATGACGGTTTCTCGATGTTCGACACCCGCCTTTCCGACTATAGCGCGGTCAAGTTGGGCCCCAAGCGCGATATCCTGGGCGAATTGAAATCGGCGATCCGGGCCCAAAATTTGCACTTCTGCCTGTCTTCGCACCGGGCCGAGCATGACTGGTTCTTCGACGAAGGACGAAAATTCTCTTCCGATGTTTCAGATCCGGCCCATGCCGGGCTTTATGGTCCGGCCCAGGCGCGGATCGTTGGACCCAACAGCGATGAACTGTTTTCCGATTACACTTATGTCTCGCAGGATTGGCTGGACGATTGGCTGGCGCGGCAGGCCGAGCTGGTGGACCGCTACGAACCCGATCTGATCTATTTCGACTGGTGGATCGGCCAGCCTTCATTCCGCAACACCCTGCCGGCGTTCCTGGCCTATTACTATAACAGGGCGGCGCGAAGTGGCGGTTCAGCTATCGTCAATTACAAGCTGGGCGAATTCGCCGACGGTGCCGGCACGCTCGACATCGAACGCGGCCAGGCGGCGGGGATTCGCAAGAATGTCTGGCAGACCTGTACCTCGATCAGCGACAAATCCTGGGGCTATATCGAGAATGACAGCTACAAGAGCGTGGAGCAGATCGTGCATCTCCTGGCCGATGTGGTGTCCAAGAACGGCAACCTGCTGCTGAATGTCGGCCCGCGCGGCGATGGCGATATCCCCGACGCCGCCCGCGACACCTTGCTCAAGGTCGGCGCCTGGCTGACGGTCAATGGCGAGGCGATTTATGGCACGCGGCCTTGGACGGCATTCGGCGAAGGCCCAACCGAAACCGCCGATGGCAGCTTCGCGGAGAGCAAGGCCAAGCCCTATACGCCCCGGGATTTCCGTTTCACCGCCAAAAATGGCCTGCTCTACGCCATCCAGATGGGATGGCCGCAAGACGGTAAGGCGACGATCACGTCGATCCGCCCGGATATGGCGGTCCGGCGGGTCATCCTGCTTGGCAGCGATGCCGCGCTGCGCTTCGAACAGACTGCCGCGGGACTGAACCTGACCCTGCCCGAAGGCGCGGCGCGCCGGCCTGCACCGGTCTATCGCATCGAGACCTAAAGCTCTGCTAGACTGCCCGCATAATAGGAATTGGGGGAAGCATGGCGTTGAAAGTGGTGGGTTCCGGGCTTGGCCGCACCGGCACCAAGTCGTTGCAATCGGCGCTGAACATGCTGGGGCTGGGACCATGCCACCACATGGTGGAGGTTTTCGCCCACCCGGAAAGCCGGTTTCTCTGGCTCGACGCCGCGGCGGGAAAGCCGAACTGGGACGCGATCTTCGCGGGCTATCAGTCGATGGTCGACTATCCCGGCGCTTTTCACTGGCGCGCGATCGCCGCCCACTATCCCGATGCCAAGGTGCTGCATTCGGTGCGCGATCCCGACCAATGGTTTGATTCGACGCAGGCTACGATTTTTGCACCCGACGGCCCGACCACAAATCCCGGACCGTTCGCGGAATTCTTCGCCACCTTTACCGGCGCCTTCGGCACCCATCTGCACGACCGTGCCTTCTTGACGGATTATTTCCGCCGCCATACCGAAGAGGTTAAACGCACCATCGCGCCGGAACGGCTGCTGGTCTATCAAGTCGGCGAAGGCTGGGATCCGCTCTGCAAATTCCTCGGCCTTCCGGTTCCCAAGGAGCCTTTCCCGTCCGAGAATTCGCGCGCCGAATTCATTGCCCGGCTCAAGAATGCACCCAGCCAGGCGGCGCATTAACGGCCAGTAGATGGGCCTTCTTGTTCGCGGCTGTAGGCGGGCCGCGCCGGGCTTGCCAAAGCCTGCGCAGAGCCGTCCGCGCCAAAATCTTTTGGAAATCATTCCTGAGAAAGAATTAACGAGTTGCTGATGTAATGGCCCTGCCAGTCAGGGACTTCACAAAGCGTGGAACATCTGAGCGCCATCGCGGCGTATTTCGACCTCAAGACACTGATCATCATGGCGTTGATCTTTGTCCCGCTCGAGCGCTTGTTCGCCGCCCGGCCGGGCCAGGCAGTCTTGCGCCCAACATTGCGGGTCGATCTTTTCTATCTGTTTGTCATCAATCAGTTGACCAGGATCTTCCTCGCCATCGCACTGATCGCGGTCATCGCCGGCGTCAAGATCATGGTGCCCGCAGGGGTCGCGGCCGCGGTTCAATCCCAGCCTTTATGGCTTCAATTCGCCGAAGCCTTACTGGTATTCGATACCGGCACCTATCTGGCCCATCGCACCTTCCATGCGGTCCCGTTCCTCTGGCGGTTCCACGCCATCCATCATTCGAGCGAACAACTCGACTGGATATCGAGCTTTCGCAACCATCCGGTCGACCTGATGATTTCGCGGCTGATGTCGCTGCTTCCCATTTTCGCGCTGGGCTTTTCGGCCGATGCCGTCTTGGTGCTGCTTGTGTTTCAGCAAGGCCATAGCGCGATCGTTCATGCCAATGTCCGAACCGATTTCGGTCCGCTGCGGCGGTTCATCGTGTCGCCGCATTTCCATCACTGGCATCACGCCGATCATCGCAGTTCCTATGACAAGAATTTCGCCGGCCAGTTGGCTTTCCTGGATTGGATCGGGCGGACATTGCATCGGCCGGAAAAGAATTTTCCGGTCAAATATGGAGCCGAGGGCGCGCCGCCGGCCGACAATCCCCTGCGCCAACTGGTCGATCCCTTGCGCCCCGCACCAATCGCGGCGAAAGCGCCGATCTCGGCTAGCGTTCTGTCTTGACGTTGCGCCGCCTTGCCACGCGCG
Organism: uncultured Alphaproteobacteria bacterium; assembly: GCA_903897605.1. GTDB lineage: Bacteria > Pseudomonadota > Alphaproteobacteria > Micropepsales > Micropepsaceae > Rhizomicrobium. The sequence continues at coordinate 4,512 of CAIUCH010000029.1, read as the reverse complement.
CAGACGGGGCCGATCACAAAGCATGCGAGAAATAGCGCACCGTCTTTGCCGCCGCCGGCAAGGCGGCAAGCCCGATCTGCTCGAACCCCAGGGAGAAATGAAACGCATCCGAAGCCGGATTCGGCGGGTCCAGATTGACCTCGCAGACCACCCGCGCATGACCGACCTTCGCGGCCCGCTTGAACAACGCCTCGTAAAGGGCGCGCGCCGCACCACGGCCGCGCATCGCCGGCGACACTACCACCCGGTCGATATAGACAAAGCGATCGAAGCGCTCCTTGAACCATTCGAAATTCGGATTCTGGTAGGCCGCGTCCTGGTCGAAGGCCAGAATCAACGCATCGGCCGTGCCGATGCGGCTGGCCATGAAAGCTTCGTGGACGAGATGGCGGGCCTTCTCGTCACCGAGCAAAGACAATTCCTGCGCGAATTGGTTGTTGAGCGCCAGCAATTCCGGCGCCATGCCGTCGTCGCGGCCAAGCTCGATAATGCGGAATCTTGCCGCCATGATTATCGCTTTCCGGAATCTCCGGCCGCAATATCGCGCCCATTGCTAATGCTTCGCAACCGTTCAGGCGCGGCGGGGACGGGTACCGGATTCCTGGCGCGGCATGACCTGATTGACCGGTATGGTGGGCGGTCTGAGGCCCATCGCCCTCTCCTCCGCCATGCGCAGGGCATGTTCGGTCTCCGGCATTTTCGGGACGTCGAAACGGGGCGCGGCGCCGAAGCCAAAGGCGGTGGCCAGATCGCCGCAGGTTTCGCGCCGCCATTTGCTGAGATTGGAAATCTCCACGCCCAAGCGGCTCTCCAGTAGCCGCAGCACCGACGTATGGTCGAATGTCGTGCCGCTGACATGGCCGCCGCGGCTGAACGGTGAAATCACCATGCATGGCACACGGAAGCCCAGCCCGACCGGCAGGCCGTTGACATATTCGTGTTCGGTGCCGGGCGGCGGCACGGGCGGCGCGACATGGTCGAACAGGCCGTCATTCTCGTCGTAATTGAGGATCAGCGCCGTCTTCGCCCACAGCTTGGGATTGGACCACAATGCCTGCAAAATCTGATTGGTATGATGCTCGCCAGCGGCAGGCAGGTAATCGGGATGCTCCGACAGGCTGGAGGGCGGCACGATCCAGGTCACTTGCGGAATGGTGCCCTTGCGGATGTCCCACAGCAATTCATAGAAAGGCCGGTCGCGCATGGCGTTTTCATAAAGCGACGAGCTGCGCGGCGCCTTCTGGAACTGGGTGAAATACTTCAGCATGTTGCAGCCGTAATCGTCTTCCTCGTGATAGACGCGCCAGGAGATGCCCGCCCGCTCCAGCCGCTCGGGGTAGGTCTCCCAGGAATAGACCTTCCCGTTGTTATCCAGCGCCGGTCCGCCCTGCCTGCCCTCCGGATCGTTGGTCGCCGTCATCAGGAAGTAGCGGTTGGGATGGGTGGGACCGAACACCGAACAGTGATAGCCGTCGCAGATGGTGAAGGCATCGGCCAGCGCGTAATAGAAAGGCAGGTCCTCGCGCGCCAGATAGCCCATGGTCATGGGACCGATGGCGCCGTCGGAGATGCGATGCGCCGGAATCCAATTGTCCATCGCGCCATTGTTCCAGGATTCATGCAGCGGGCCCCAGCCATGGTCTAGCGCGTGATAGCGCTGAGCATTGGTGCGATGGGTGTCGAGACGGAAGGGAAGAACATGGCCGCCGGGACTGAGCGGATCGGGCTGGTGAAAGACCGAGCTTCCATCCGCCCGCTTGGCAGCGGGATCGTCAAAGCCGCGCACACCGCTCATGGCGCCGAAATAATGATCGAAGGAACGATTTTCCTTCATCAGGATGATGAAGTGATCAATGTCGCCGAGCTTTCCCGGCGCGCCGCCGGGGGCTGCCTGGCTTTCCGGCGCCGCGATGGTGGAGAAAGCGGAGGCGGCAGCGGCCGCCTGAAGAAAATCACGACGACCGATTCCAATCATGGCCTGCCCCCTGAAGACGCGCCAGACTAAGGGGCCAGCTTTGACCTGTACAATGAAGTTTTGATGGCCCTTGGATGCTGGCTTTTGAATGCGTCCCAGCGTTATCCCGCAATGCGGCAAAGCCGGGGACCTACCATTTGATGGCGCGGAAGATATTCGAGAAATCGTCGGTCCAGGCCGCGCCATTGCGCGCCGAGCCAAGGCGCTGCCAGCGTTTCTCCGGCGCCAGGAAATCGAAATCCACCTCATGGGCCGCAACCAGCATCCATTCCGACTGCGAGGCGCCCTGCGCGGCCTCAACGGTGGAGGGATAATAGAGTTGGTGGCGGCCGGCCACGCCGATGCTTTCGATCACCGTGTTCAACACGGGCACCAGATCCAGATATTCATTGCTGACATGCAGGACCAGCACGCCATGGGGCGTCAGCTTGCGCAGATACAGCGCCAGCGCTTCGCGGGTGAGAAGATGCATGGGAATGGAGTCCGAACTGAAAGCGTCGATGACGATGAGGTCGTATTGGCGATCCGGCGCCGCGCTCAGCGACAGCCGGCCATCGCCCAGCACGATGCGTATGCCCGCGCCGCATTCTTCCAGGTAATGGAAATAGCGGCGGTCGCGCGCGATTTTCTCCACCGCCGCGTCGATCTCGTAGAAAGTCCAAGCCTCGCCTGGCTTGCGGTAACAGGCCAGCGCGCCGGTGCCCAGGCCGACGACCGCCACATTCCTGCGCGTGCCCGCGCGATTTAGCATCTGCGCCACCGGCCCCGAGCTCGCATAATAGGATACCGGCGCGCGCCATTTGTCAGGATCGGTGAATTCCGTTCCATGCATGGTGGTGCCATGGATCAAGGTGACCTTGCGGCCGCCATCGACCAGCCGCACTTTGTTGATGCCGAAGAAGTTGCGCTCGGTGTGCAGCACATCGACCGAGCCCTGGACAATGACGGCGGCACCAATCGCTGCCGCAACACCGAAGGCGAAGCGCAAGGGCCTGCTCGTGAAACTGTAAAGCGCCACCGCACAGGGCAACAGAATGGCAAGCCGTCCGATCAGACCCAGCGGGCTGGCATCGACCGACTGCCAGGCGACGGCGGCAATGGCCAACCCCAGCATCGCTGGGAAAAGAATGTCGCGGCGGTTAAGGCTGTCCGGCTCGCCTTCCGCGAAAACCCGCAAGGCGCAAGCCCCGACCAGCGCCAGATAATATTCATAGTCCGAGGAAAAGATCAGGGGCGCCAGCAGCGCGTTGAAAACCCCGCCCGCCGCGCCACCGATCGACATGCAGAAATAGAATGCAGTGAGGCCTTCGATTCCTGGCCGGCGCCGGGCCAACTCGCTGTGGCAGAGGATGGCGGTGATGAAGAATGTCAGCAGATGCGCGCCGATGACAATCAGGACAGAAGCGTTCTTGCTGAAAATCAGGACCAGCAGCACCATGACGCAGACAACCAGGATGCCGGCCGCCTGGGCCTTCAGCAGCCATGCCGATTTCAGCAGCCGGCGCCGCGCGAAGGCGATGATGAAGGACAACAGATAGAGCGCCAGCGGAACGATCCAGAGCAGCGGCGCCGATGCAATGTCCGTGGTGACGTAGGTCGTCACGCCCAGCAGCAGGCTCGATGGCACAAAGGCCAGCGCGATCCAGGTCAAGCGTTGGCGCCAGTCGGTCTTCGCGATGGCGGCGGCTTGTGGCTGTGCCGATGGGTTGTCTCGCCCGACCGCACGCAGCAGGACAATTCCCAACGCGATCAGGACCAGGAACAGGACCGCATACCCCCATGCCCAGGCCCGGCTTTGCCCGGCCAGGGTCAGTTCCGGTTCCAGCAGCAGCGGAAAAGACAGCAGTGCCAGAAGGCTGCCGCTGTTGCTGGCGACATAGAGAAAATAAGGATCGCCGCTGTGACGATGGCCGCTACGGGCAAACCAGGCCTGCAGCAGCGGCGCCGAGGCCGACAGCGCGAAGAAGGGCCAGCCCACCGAGACGGCGAGAAGACCGACAAGCCAGAGAAGCGGCGAGCCGGTGGTGGGCGGCGACAATGCGTGGGACACCGCGAAAGGCAGGAACACAAAACCGCCGCCGACGATCGCGCCATGCACCAAGAGTTGCCAGCGCAGCGCCGGGATCCGCCGCGTCAGAAGATGCGCATAGCCATATCCCGCCAGGAGCACGATCTGGAAGAACATCATCGCGGTATTCCAGACCGACGGCGATCCGCCCAGAAATGGCAGCACCATCTTAGAAAAAAGCGGTTGCAGCCAGAACAGCAGGAACGCGCTGAGAAAAATGGCGCTGGCGAAAATACCGACCGGCATGCAAATCGTGCCCCAGAAATCTTCTGCCCGCGAAACCGTCGGGAACGGCGATGTCCATGATTTTTAAGGGAAAATTGTTAATATCGCTTACTGGATTTAGGGCCGAAATCGGAGCTTTTGGGCTTTCGGTCAAAAAAAAGAAAACGGCCTCGCTTGTGCGAGGCCGTTTCCTACATGTGGCGGGCAGCTCTCCGGCCGCTCGCTTTGGCTCGCGGCGTTCGTC
>CAIUCH010000028.1 GCA_903897605.1 uncultured Alphaproteobacteria bacterium | reverse complement strand
CCAGAAACCGCGTCGTCGCTATGGCCGCCCTCCGGTTCCGCTACGCTCCACCTACGGCCGGCCATAGCGCTGGAGGCTGGAATGCACTAACAATCAAAACGGACCACTCAGTGGGGGCCGATCAAGACCAGCCGTGCCGGCGTTTTGGCGTCCTTGGGCTGCATGATGTCTTTTTCGCGCAGCACGCAGGCTTTGTTCTGGATGACAAGGCTGGTGCGCTTGTCGCCATTGGCGAGCACCGCGCCATTGAGCACGAATTTTTCGCCCGGTTTGAGTGACAATTTCAGAGGCATGCGGGGGGTCCTTGCCTGTCTATGAACTGTGACCATATCGGGGCAAGGTTAATAAAAGCCTGATGGTTTCGGATTCAGCGTTCACGACCGGTTAAACATAACACGCTTTGATGTCCGCCGATTTCACAGCCGAAAGACATTGACGATGGCCACTGCCGCAGCCCTGAAAAGTATCGAATCGTTAAGTGGCGTGGACGCGCGGATGGAGGCCCTGGACCGGCTGGAGCGGCTGACCGACGAGGCCGCCGCCGAAATAGCGCGCCACAGATCCAATGTGCTTTTGAAACGCGGCATCCGTTCCTGGCGTCGCGGCGAGATCGTGCGTGCCGGCCAATGGGCATTGAAGGCGACGGAGATGGACGACTCCAACGCCAAGGCCTTTCACGTTCTGGCCATGGCATTGGAACGCATGGGCCATCTGCACAAGGCTCTGGTGACTTACGAGCGCGCCTTCCAGCTCGATCCGGAAGATCCCGAACTGCTGATCAATCTCGGTCTCACCGCCTGGAATCTGAAAATGACCGAAGGCGCGGCCCGGATGTTCCAGCTCTATGTCGATGCCTGCCCGGATTCGCCGCTCGGCTATAACAATCTGGGTAGCGTTCTGTATGACCTCGGTCATCTCGAAACCGCGATCGAGACCCTGCGCGCCGCAATCTTTCGCATGCCCAATGAGGCGATCCTGTGGAATTCCCTGGCGACCGTTCTGGCCGAGGAAGGCCGTGCCGAAGAAAGCCTAGTCTTCTACGATGAGGCGGTGCGGCTGGAGCCGGGCTTCGCGCGCGGCTATCACAATCTGGGCTATGCCTATCAACATCTAGGCCGGTTGGAAGATGGGCTGGAAAATTATGACCGCGCCCTCGAACACGCCGTCGATCCCACCGAGCGGCTTGAATCGCGCCATTCGCGCAGCATCTGCCTGATCGGCGCCGGCAAGCTGGAGGAAGGTTTCAAGGAATATGAAATTCGCAACAATGAGCGTTTCCGGGCTTATTTCCATCACGTCATCAAGGCGCCGCGCTGGAATGGCGAACCGGTGGAGGGATTGAAGCTGCTATTGTCCGGCGAGCAGGGATTGGGCGACGAATTCATGTTTGCCAATATCCTGCCGGACGTCATTCGCGATCTGGGACCGGATGGCAAATTGCAGATCGCGGTCGACCCGCGCCTGGTCAAGCTGTTCCAGCGCAGTTTCCCCGAGGCCGAGGTCGGCACCTATGACGATCGCACCTTGATCGACAATGACGGCAACAAGGCACTGCGCCTGATCCCCTTTGCCTCCAACGGCAACGAGCCCGACATGTGGGCGCCGATGGGCTCGGCCTTGCAAGTCTATCGCAAGAAGATTTCCGATTTCCCGCATCAAGCGTTTATCAAACCCGATCCCCTGCGCGTCGCGGAATTCCGTGAGATGCTGGCGAAGCTGCCGGGCAAGAAAGTCGGCGTCTGCTGGCGCTCGATGATGCTGCAAGCCAAGCGCGCCAAATATTTCAGCCCGATCGATGGCTGGGCGCCGGTTCTGAAAACCGAAGGCGTCAGTTTCATCAATCTCCAATATGGCGATTGCGCCCAGGAAATCGCCCGTGCCGCCGAGCAGCACGGCGTCACCATTCACCAGATCGAAGGCCTCAATCTGCGTGACGATATTGATGGAACGGCGGCGCTGTGCGCGGCGCTGGATCTGGTTCTGTCCGCCCCCACTGCGGCGGCCGCGACAGCGGCCAGCGTCGGCACCGAAGTCTGGTTTCTCGCCGCCGGCCGCACCTGGCCGCAGTTGGGAACCGATGAATATCCTTGGTACGCCAAGACCCGCGTCCTGTCCCCGGACCGTTTCGGCGACTGGGCCACTTTGATGCCGGACGTCAGCGCCAAGCTGGCGAAGTTCGCGCGGATTAAAGCTGGAAAATAAAGGGCCGGCCGCGCGATTTGGGTTTCCACCCTGCCTCCATGGCGCGGCGGATGTCACCGGCCAAAGCTTCCCGGTTCACATCGGGCCGTTCGGTTTTGCCGCCTGGCATTTCGCGGAAGGGATATTCCAGGATCAGTTCGCGGTGCGCTTCGTCCTCGCGTTCGACCGACAGGCGCAGGCCCATATGGTCACCCGCCGCGCTCCATATCTGCTCGCTGCGCAAAATCCAGCGCAACGGATAACCTTCCACCACCAGTGAACCACTCAGATCGCGCCTGCGCCGTTTGGTCATCGGCTATTGCTGTTGCTGCTGTTGCTGATGATAGAGCCGTTCCGGCATCGAAGGCGTGGCGGCGGACACCATCGGTCGCGCCACTTTCAGGAAATCCTCGTGCCGCACCGGCGCCTGGGTAGGCTCGATGGCGACGGCGATGGACAGCTCGCTGTCGGCCAGGCCCTTGAAGGTGCCCCGGGTGGGCGGCACATCGGCATAGTCGCGTCCCACCGCGGCCCGGACATGGCGCTCCGCCGCCATCACATTGTTGGTGGGATCGAAGCCGACCCAGCCCAGGCTTGGCAGCCAGGCCTCGACCCAGGCATGGGTGGCGTCGGCCTCCGACCGGTCGCGATTGCCGCGATGGTACATATAGCCGGAAACATAACGCGCCGGCACGCCCCAGTGCCGCGCCACCGCGATCATGATGTGGGAGAAATCCTGGCAGACGCCGCGGCGCCCGGTCAAGGCAAGCTCGATGGGCGAATGAACCTGGGTGATGCCCGCTTCATATTCGAAGGATTGATAGATCGTCCGCATCAAACTCTTCATCGCGGTCAAAGGATCGTCCACCGGCTTTTCGATGTCCGCGATCTTCATGAAGGTCAAAAGATCGGCGGATGGCAAGGCGAATTTCGACGCGCCCAGCATGTCGAAATGATCGTCGCTCAGCTGGGCGGGATCATATCGCGCCCATTCTTCGTCACCGACCCGCTCCGGCACGGACGCAACCCCGGCAAATTCGACCACCGCCTGCACTTCGATGCGCAACTCGTCATGCTCGCGCAGCAGATTGAAGTGATAGACCGCGTTCCCCAGATGATCGGTATAGGCATAAAGCTGGGCGCGCGGATTGGTGGAAATCTGGAAGGAACGCAAGGTCTGCGGCCCTTCCGAGCGCGGCTGCATGCGCAATTCCATCACCGATTCCCGCACCGGCGCGGTGTAGCGGAAACGCGTGACATGGCGGATCGAATAAAACATCAGGGCCTCTCGGCTTGGTCGAGTCTTTCTTCGCCCGCATGGCGAAGCCATTGGCGGGGGAAGATGTCTGCTAGGCCGCTTGCGGCCGTGGCAGACAGATGGGGGCAACAATTCAAAGCACCGTCTCCGCACCATAGGTTATGTAAGACGTAAACAGCGTCTCGTGAATCTTTTCGCATTGGCGGGTAATGTCGCTAAGGAAGGCGGCGATGCCGCCCGACATCAATTCGTCGATCTGCCCGAAATCCACACTGGCCTTCAGACGTCCCGCCAACCGCTCCACCGCGGCGCGGCGGGCCGGTGGCGCGCCTGGCGCGACCCGCGCCAAGGCTTCGGTGACACGATCGATGGAAAAGCGGATGGAGTGGGGAAATTCGGGATCGAACAGCAGGAACTCGGCGATCTTCTGGGGTCGGATCGAGGCGGTATAAAGCTTGGTATAGGGCTCGAAGGCGGTGCAGAATTTGAGCAGCACCAGCCAGTCGAAATATTTGGGCGTCACGCCACCCTGGCGGAAATGCACGTCCAGCAGCCGGCCCAGAAGCTGCACCCGCTCGATATATTTGCCCAGCTCCAGAAAGTACCAGCCTTCGCCATGGCTGAGGGTGGAATAGGTTACCCCTTCCAGGGCCTGCATCTCGTCCAGCGCGTCGCGGAACAGCGCGGCGGGCGAATGCACCCAGATCGCATCGCCCTGCACCGCCGACAGATGCAGATAGAGGCGATTGAGATTGCCCCAGACTTCGTTGGACAAAGCTTCGCGGACCTGGCGGGCATTGTCGCGCGCGAACGTCAGAGACGCGATCAGCGAGGATTCGTTTTCCCGATCGAAGGCCAGCCGCTTGGTAATGGCGAAGGCGTCCTGGGGCAGATCGTCCCAGCAGGCGTCCTGCAACGCCTCGACCACGCGCGCCCAGGAGGCACGCGCGTCGTCCGGCGTCTGCTCGACCATGGATTCCAGCTTGACGGCGATGACGCGCGCGGTGTGTTCGGCGCGCTCGATATAGCGGCTCATCCAATAAAGACTGTCCGCGACCCGGCTCAGCATGGGCGAAGACCGCTCATTGCGACAACACCCAAGTATCCTTGGAGCCGCCGCCTTGGGAGGAATTCACCACCAGGCTGCCGCGCTTGAGCGCGACACGGGTGAGCGCGCCGGGCACGATCTTGGTCTGCGCCCCAGTCAGGATGAAGGGTCGCAGATCGACATGCCGCGCTTCGACGCCGTCGCCAACGAAAGTGGGCGCGGTGGAAAGCTGGATGGTGGGCTGGGCGATGTAATTCTCGGGATCGGCCCTGATCTTGGCGCCAAAGGCCTCGCGTTCGGCTTTTGAAGCATGCGGTCCCACCAGCATGCCATAGCCGCCGGATTCGCCCACCGCCTTCACCACCAGCTTGTCGAGATTGGCCAGGACATGGCCGAGCGATTTCTCCTCGCGGCAGAGATAAGTCT
>CAIUCH010000027.1 GCA_903897605.1 uncultured Alphaproteobacteria bacterium | reverse complement strand
GCCACACTCATCGCTGGGATATCGGCCACCAGCGCCAGAAGCAATCTGCTGGCCGCCCGATCCGCCGGTCAGCAACAAGGTGGCGCAAACGCCGCCACTGAACTAACATCGCAACTGGACCACTCAGTGGGGGCCGGTCAGCCTGACCTGCCCGGTTCTTTTTGTACCTGGCGGCAGTTAAAGCCCGAGAGGAGGGTGTGGACATGGTGCTGTTTTTTGCCCCGGACACCGACGCATTCGTGGAATCGGTTTGCCGGCATCTCGACGAGTTTACAGAGCAAACCGGCATAGTGGCCAGAACCAAAATCATCCCCTCGGACGCGTACTTTTCCAATGACATCCACGCCTACCTCGACGGCGAGGACGCTGCCGATGTCTTCATGTCGGGGCCGGTTCTGCTTTGGGAACATATCGGCGCGGGCTATGTAGAGCCCCTGGACGATTTCGTGTCTTCTGCCAGCGAGCACTTTGATTTTGCCGACTTTTTCCCAAGCCTGATCGCGGCCAACAGATGGACCGGACAATTCGGCGCACAGCTCGGGACGGGAACGCTGTGGGAAATTCCCGTAAATTGCGAGGCCTACAATCTGGCCTACGTGCCTGCGACGCTCGAGCGGCTGCGTTGCGATGTGCCGCAGACCTGGGCGGACTATTTCGACATTGCGGGCCGCATCGCTAAGCGTTCGGACAACAAGGTCCGCGGCTTCGGGCAGCGTGGCGTTCAGGTCTGGCACACAATGTATACCGGCTACGCCACCCAGTTCTGGGCCTATGGCGCAACCGATTTTGATGCCGACGGTAAGTGCGCAATCGCTTCGCCGCAGGGCATCGCGGCGACAACGGACTTTATCGATGCGCTGCGTGTTTCCGGGCCAGCGGACTGGCTCAACCAGCGCTGGTATGAGCTGGCGCGCGATTTCGCTACCGAAATATATGGGCTGATCGTCGATTCGGATCATTACACGGCAATGTATGAAAACCCCGAAATGTCGTTAATCCATGGCAGGACAGGGTACGCTTTGCCGCCTTTGGGGCCGACTGGAGAGCGCGTCTCGAACTTGTGGACCTGGTCGCTGGTCATGAATTCGCGGTCCGCGCACAAGCACGACGCCTGGCGCTTCATCGAATGGGCCAGCAGCAAGGCATTTTTGCTGCGGTCGGCCTTTGAAGGCAACATGAACCCGACCCGGAAAAGCATCTGGGACCATGAGCGTTTTCGCCAAGCGGCGAAAGGTTGGGGTGATTTTTACGATGTGGGGCGGCGATTGATCGCACACGATGCCAAGGTTTTGGTGACCCCGACCCCGCACTATTTACGCCTCGCCGACCGCTGGGTCGCCGGCATTCGATCGGCATTCTCCAGAGAATGCAGCGTTGCGGAAGCTCTTGAAAGCGCTGCCGCTGACATCGACAAACTCGTTCGGGAAAATTGACGGAAGAGAAACACAGCAGAAGAGGTTGTAGCCAAGCTGCAGCAGGTCGATGTGCCGATGGTCCAGGGCAAACCGGTTGCGGACCCGGTGCGGATGATAAGGGTTACGGAAGTTACACGCCAAGATGATCGTTTCAGCTGCGAGATTTCTTACACCCTCAAGGAAGTCAAGACTGTGATCGAATCCTGACGACGGTACGACAACACGATCAGGCCGCATTCATCGCTGCGATGTCGACAGCCGGAACCATAGACATCAAGGCCGTTCCCGCACCTTCTGGTCAGGTCATCCCGATATAACCTGACGGATCTTTTGACCAGCGGCATAGGAAGATTATTGCACCAGATTAAAATGCGGCCATCGACGATTCAAAGAGGGCGAGCGAGCGGATAGTTAGTTGGCAACCGCTGGAACATCGACAAACTCGATGCGCTTCGGCCCTTTGCCCACTGGCATCTCGGCAAGGACCCGATGCGTCTTCGCGTCCATGATCGTTGTGGAGTTGCTTTCTGCATTGGTGACTGCAACATATTTTCCGTCTGAACTTATCGCAATCCAGTTCGGGCACTTGCCGACCGGAATTTTCGCAGAAACCTTTTTGCTCGCCACGTCGTAGACGTACACGCCAGCTCCTGCCACATCCGTAACCCACAGGCTCTTCATGTCAGGCGTAAGGCCTAAGCCATGTGTGGGCGTATTTCCTGGCTCTAATGTACATGATAGTCCGTGCGTTGGTGGAAGGACGACTTCGGTAATCATATCGCTGGCAACGTCGACAATCGCGAAACCGCTGAGATCGCTCAGCGCGACATACATGGTCTTCTGGTCGGGGGTCACAATGAATGGACGTGCTTCGCCATTGACCTTTGTTGTACCGACAATTTCCATCGTTTTCAGGTCGATTTTCGCAATGTCAAATCCACGCTGTTCTTCGCAATAGACCGTGTCATTGCTGCCGCCCATGGGCGTATTGCAATTGTGGGGTCCCTTGATCGGAAGTGTCTTGACGATCTTGTCAGTCGTCATGTCGGTTATGACAACCGTGTTGTTCCCGCGTATTGCAGTAACCACGTAATGACCATCCGTTGTCGCAGCGCACTCATTTGGATTTTCGGGTAGCGGAATAGTGTTGACGACCGAATTTGTTGCCGTGTCGATCACTTTGAGCGAATAAGGCGGTGACTCAATTGTGGTGAAAACCTTGCGGCCATCTCCCTGCGCGCAGATGGCGTGCGGCAGATCGCCGACCGGAGTGGTCGCGACGACTTTTTTTGTCGCCAAATTGATGACCGATACGGTATTATCAATGCTGTTGTCGACATAGAGTATCGGCGTCGTGACTGGTTTCGCCGAAACATCCTGGGATATTTCCAACGCGGAAAACGCCAGAACCGAACCGAGAAGAATTCTCAATCGCTTGAACATGGTCTTGTTCCTCATTTCGATTTGGCGCCGCTAAGAAATCCAGCGGGCATATCACCGGTCGCAATTTCACTAACCCTTACGCTTGCTGCCGGCGTGAGCGACTGGTCACCTGGATTTGCACCATTGGCTTCCAGAATGAACGCGACAATGCTCAAATAAGATTCGGTGGCGAGTGAGTCACTATCGCCATAAGGCATCGATTTCTGGATGAAGCCATAAAGCTCTGCAACTGTGGCCTGGCCAAAATTGCTTTTGATGAAAGCCTTTCCAGCAAGTGCCGGCGCACCTTTGCCCGAGAGATCTTCATTGTGACACGACGCACAATTCGTCAAATAACTTTGACGGCCTGCATCGGCCTGGGCCTGGGTAAAGGGAGCGGGATTATTGCTTTGGGCAACTGCGTTATTGGTCCATATGTCGCTTGCGGCAATTGCAAGAACCGCTATCAACAAGGCGTTTTTTTCGTGAGCATTCATGGCGTCATGGTGCCTGTCCCTAATGAATATTGCATTTGGCTGAAATTTGCCACGAATTTAGGAATCGGCTGACGACCGGGCTCAATGATCGTGCTATTCGACTTGTCATTGCATGCGTAGGAGACGGATTTCGCTCCCGGAAGCAACTGCGGGCCGAGAACACTGTGCTTCGCCGCCAGATCAATGTGCTGCGGCCCAAAATATCGGGATCGGTGCCGTTGCGGGGCTCCGATCGGGCGCTGTTTGTTTGGCTGTATCGCCTTTTCCGGGGGATTCTGATGGCGGTCGCCATCATCAAACTACGGACAGTGATCAACTGGCACAGGGCCGAGTTTCGGGCCTATTGGCGCCGGAAGTCACGGGGCTAGCGGGGCGGCAAAAGATTGACCGCGAACCGCGCGATCTCATTCGGCAAATGAGCTAAGATAGTCTGTTTCGGGGTACTCCTCGCATCCACGGCGAACTTTTACTGCTTGGCTCCTCGGTCGCTCAGGCAACGGTATTCAGGTACAAGATGAGGCACCTAGGCCGCTCCTCCCAGGACTGGCGCGCGTTCCTTCGCAATCATGGGGCCGGCATCGTATCGATCGATCTTTTCACCGCGCCGGCGATTGCTTTCTAGAGGCTTCATGCATTTGCGATCTTGAAGCGCTTTCGACGAGAGATCGTTCGGCTCGCCGTCACCAAACACCCAACAGCCGATATGAGATCGTCCAGCTACTGCAGAGTCACCCTGGCGGGACGGCCACGTTGAATATGAAATCGGCTCGATCCGGCGGGAGTGTCTCGACCACATGATGGTCCTTGGCGAAACGCACCTACAGCGGACGCTTAACGCCTATGCCAACTACCACATCATGCTCGGATATAGTATTCGGAAGGGACAGGGCGCTGAAATTCGGGCAGACCTTGCGCATGCTGCTCTGGCCAGAACGGCCATAACTGGCGCTAAATTGCGAAGGAGGAGGGTCGCATGCGTTGGCGAATTCTCAGTGGTGCGGCGGGAGCGATCCTGATGGCCGCGTCGGCGTCGGCGGCGCCGCCGACAGAAGGCCTGGCGGAAAATGGTTCGCCGGCCTGGTTCCTGCGACCCTCCTTCCCCGACCCCACCGGCCACACCGTTGTCGATGCTGCGGGACATGTGACCGTTGCGCCCAGGATGAGCCCCGATCCCCTGGCCTCCGATGACGGCATTCCACCGTGCAGCCATTCGCCCATGTGCGGTCGCCGCGGTGGCTTTCAGAGAGGCCAGCTTCAGCGCGTGCAGTGGAAGCAAATGGTGGGCTACCGCTTCACCTATTCCTATAGGTTGCCACCGGGCATCGGCGGCGTGCCGGCGGTGGCACTGGATTCCAAGGGCAATCTCTGGGTCTTTCAGCGCCGGCCTGCCGGTCAGGCGCAACTGATGAAGTTCGGGCCTGACCACAAACTACTGCTATCCGTTGGCGACAATGTGATTGGCCACCAGGACAAGGCGCACGGCATGGCAGTGGATGCCAACGACAATGTCTGGATCTGCGACGCCGGCAACGCCACGGTTATGAAGCTCTCCCCCGACGGCCGACTTCTTATGACCATCGGAACGAAAGGGCGGCGAGGGGACTGGGACGAAGCGAAGGGCCAGAGGCTGCTCTGGCAACCCGTGATGGTGGCATTCGGGCCTGACGGCAATACCTATATCGCCGAAGGCCACGCAAATGAGAGCCCCAATGATGTCGATTCCGGCAACTCGGTCAATATGATCGGCACCGCTCGCATCATCCATCTCGACCGCAACGGCAAGTTCATCAATCAATGGTTCGGCGATGAGGTCGGGCAGGGCAAGTTTGATTCTGCGCATGGGTTGGCGGTCGATCCTAAGACCGGAGATGTCTGGATCGGCGATCGTGAGCAGTATCGCATCGTGGTCTATACCGGCGACGGAAAATTTCTGAAAACGCTGCAAGAGCGCAACCTGGCCTGTGCCCTCAACTTTGACCCTCAGGGCAATCCCTGGATGGCGAGTGGTCAGGACGGCCAGTTCCTCAAGCTCGACCGCAATGGTAAGGTCCTGGCCGCAATTGGCAACGGCATGGGTATCGGGCCGGGCCAGTTCATAGAGGCCAGCTACTGGTCGTTCGACAACAGCGGCAATCTCTATGCCGGCGACACCAGTGTCAGCCGCGTCACCGAGATTCTGGCGCCGCGCTAGCGTTTGTTTGCGCGCGCGTTCGTCACAGAATTTCGGCCTGTATAAGGGTCAAGGGATTGGTTCGCTTCTGTACTTTTTGGGGCCGTCTGGTCGGGCTCGTCCAATCACTTTTTCCGTCGTCCCGATTGCAGTCAATGGGACGAGCAAGACACATAGTTGCAACCGAATCGGGGATTACCTTGCGGATTAAAGGAAAGCTAGAGGTGGGCGTCGCTCTAGCCGCGCTGTTCCCAATTGCGGCCCACGCGCAGCGCGCGTCCGAAAATGCCGTTACCGCGGCCGACGACGCATTTGGCACGAGAGTGGGTAATGAGAGGATCGGAATCTACAACGAGGATGATGTGCGGGGCTTTTCCCCACTTCAGGCCGGAAACGTCAGGATCGAGGGGCTCTACTTCGATAAGGTGGGCGACGAAAATGATCGATTGCAGGAATCTTCGCGCGTCCGCGTAGGCATCGCCGCCCAAGGTTATGCGTTTCCGGCGCCCTCCGGCATCGTGGACTATGCGCTGAGAACACCGGGCGAGCTTGCGGAATTGAGCGTGCTCACGGAAGGAAGCAGCATTGGGTACAACACGCTCCAGTTCGACGGCGCCCTGCCGGTGAACAAGACCCTGAGCGTAGGCGGCGGCGTTGGTTACTACCGCAATATTTTCGCAGGCGGCGGCAACAATTACGAAGGCAATATTGCGGTGCTGTTGAGATGGCGGCCCGTGCCGAATCTGGAAATTCTTCCTTTTTGGTCGCGCAAGGACACCTATTTGCAGAAGGATGGCGAGGCATATGCCCCGGAAGGCGATTTCTTGCCGAGCCCCATTCCTCAGCGCCACTTCTTCGGACCTCGATGGGCTACCGGCTCAGACTTCAGCGTCAATTATGGGTCATTGCTGAACTATTCCCTTTCATCCTGGGTTGTGCGGCTGGGGATTTTCCGCTCCGAGCTGGCCGATCCAAAAAGCAGTTTTCCTTATCTTGATCTTGTTACCAAAAGCCAAGGCGAGCTCAATGTGGATTCAAGTCCGCCATCCCATATTGGTTCAACCAGCGGAGAATTCCGTCTCGAGAAAAGCTTCGCCGAGGGACCCTGGGTCCACCGGGTGATTTTCTCGCTTCGGGGACGGAACTGGAACGGGCTCTATGGCAACTCCATCACGACAAATGTGGGGCCGCAAACGATCGACCAAACGATCACTTCGCCCAAGCCCAGCCTTCAATTTCCTCCGTTGATCCACGATCACGTAGACGAGCACTGGATTGGCTTACAGTATCAGATCGCGAGGAAAAACTGGCTACAGGTCAGTGTTGGCGCCCAGAAGGCGCGCTATCACAAACGCACAGTTGTTCCCGGTGAAGTCCCTACTCTTTTGAACACGGCGCCATGGCTGCTGACCGGTTCGGCTACAGGGTATTTGACGGACCAGGTGGCGATCTTTGGCAGTTACACCCAGGGCTTGGAGGATAACGGCATTACTCCAAGCAATGCTATCAACAGCAATGAGGCGCTTCCCGCAACGACCTCGCGGCAGACGGAGGGCGGCGTGCGTTGGACGTTATTGCCTGGAACAAGTTTGGTCGCCACAGTTTATGATCTCAAGAAACCTTACTTCAATCTCGACCCCTCGAATTTCTATCGGGAACTGGGGGAGCTGGAAAATAAGGGTTTGGAATTATCGCTTTCCGGGAATCTGACGGATCGGCTGGACGTCGTGGCCGGCGGGGTGCTCTCGCAGCCTACCGTGAGCGGAGATACTGTGCGTTTGGGTGTTTCAGGTGTTAGGCCGGTCGGCATCTACTCCCGTAAATTCGTTTTCGACACCAACTGGCGACCGTCGGGAACGACCGGCCTTTCCTTCGATTTGGGTGTAAATTATTTCGGGGGCGAACCGGGCAGCTTGGACGATGTAGTTACGATCCCGGCTCACATAACGATGGATTGGGATACGCGCTACGAACTCAAAATTGCTGGACAGACCGCCTCGTTGAAGTTCGCCATCATGAACATGTTCAATACGCGCTCCTTGCGCGTGGTGGATTCCGACACTTATGGGTTTTCCTTCGGCAACGGACGCAGGATCGATTTGAGACTGGTCGTAGATGTCGGTTGATGCTGGTACCCAAAGCGCGGGAACCGCAGGGGACGTCGCACCATGGCATGGGGCGGATCGCGTGCAGTGGCGGGAATGGCGGCAAATCCGCTCGGAGCCCACTTGACCGGCAACAAACGAGTGCCCGACCCTTGGGCCATCGCTGGGGAGGCTAGCGATTGGTCTTGTCGTCCTCGGGTTTTACCTTGTCCATGTAGGCATTGCTGAAATGGCTGCGGAGACAATGACCATATCGGCTATCCGCTGGTCGCTGAGCGAGCCGCCGAATGCGGGCATGGATTTGAGGCGATGCGTCACCACCGATACCGGATGGCCGGGCTCCGACAGCTTGGGATTCTTCGCCAATGCCGGGCAATGGTCCGCGCCTGAGCGGTAGTCGTCGACGCACGGAGAGTAGTGCGAACTTATTCGGGCTTGTTAAATCAGCGCGCGGTCGAGGTGCCCGATCAACCGGTCAACCTCCTCGAGAGTATTGTAGTGCACCATTGAGACGCGGACGACGCCACCGCTCATGGCAAGACCAAGACTTTCGACAAGCCGCCGCGCATGAAAGTCGCCCTGACGGATGCCGGTCGAATATTTGTCCGTCTCGGTAACGATGCCGACGCTGTCCCGGCCGACGGCCTTGAAGGAAATTGTCGGCACACGGCTTTGAATATCGCTGTCGCGCCGGCCGATGACCCGAACATCGTTGCGGCTGCGTAGATAGGCCAGCAATTTTTCTCCCAGAGCCGCCTCATGGGTGGCGACAGCTGTAAAAGCCCCCTCGATCGCAGCGCGATCGCCGGTGCCTCCGCCCAACGCATCAAAATAATCGACGATGCCGGCCGCGCCCCAGGCCAGCTCATAGCAAGGATTTCCCGGTTCGAGCTTACCGGGAACTTTGTCGCGGCCGTAAAAATAATGATAGAGGCTATCGAGGGCGAGAAGGTCATCGTATTTGCCGTAAAGCACGGCAAAATGCGGCCCATAAGTCTTATAGAAGCTGAAAACATAATAATCGACATCGAGCGCAGCGACATCGATCGCACGATGGGGCGCATAGGCCACGCCATCGACAACGATCTTGGCGCCATGGGCGTGAACCAGTCTGGCGATCTCGGCGATCGGGTTGATGGTGCCAAGAATATTCGACACATGCGTCACGGCAACGAGCCGGGTGCGGGGCGACAGCAATTGTTCAAGCGCGCCAAGGTCAATCTCGAAGCTTTCCTTGTCGATCTCCCAGAATTTGACGATCACGCCGAGCGCCTCGAGACCGAGCCAGGGCCCGATATTTGATTCATGATCGAACCGCGTGACGATCACTTCGTCACGCGGCTTGAACTGATAAGCCATCGCGCGCGCGAGATATTGCAGCAGCGCGGTGGTCGAAGGCCCAAACACAACCTCCTCAGGCCGCCGAGCCCCCATCAGCAACGCGATGCGCGCGCGCGCCGCCGTCAGCCGCGCCGAGGCCCGCTGCGAGTGTGCATAGCTTGCGCCAGTCTGTACGGATGTCGTCAGCAGGTATTCGTGGACGCGATCGGCCACCGTTTTGAGCACCAGCGTGCCGCCGGCATTGTCGAAATAGGCAAAGCCTTCCGCCAGCGCCGGGAACTGCGATCTCACGAAGCCAACATCGAGGGGCATCGGAAGTCCTTTCACATAGTCAATCGGCATGCCGACGTCGCGGCGAAGCGCTCAATGGGAGAGAATGGCATTGAGAAAACTCCTGAGGCGCGGGTCGCGGGGAGCATCGAACAGGGTTTGAGGCGGTCCCTGCTCGACGATACGGCCGGCGTCCATGAAAACCACCCGGTTGGCGACCTTGCGGGCAAAACCCATTTCATGGGTCACCACGATCATGGTCACGCCGGTCTTGGCGAGTTGTTGCATGACGTCCAGCACCTCGCCAACCATCTCCGGATCCAGCGCCGAAGTCGGTTCATCGAACAGAAGAACCTTTGGCTCCATCGCAAGTGCGCGAGCGATGCCGACGCGTTGCTGCTGACCACCGGAAAGCTGGGCCGGGTATTTTTCGATCTGATCTTCCAAACCCACGCGAACGAGTAATTTGCGCGCGCGCGCATCGGCCTCGTGCCAGGATAAGCCGCGGACGCGGACGGGAGCCAGTGCGACGTTTCGCAGAACGCTCAAATGCGGGAACAGGTTGAAACTCTGGAACACCATGCCGACCTCGGCACGAATGGCGGTCAGATTCGCCCCCTTCCGCACCGCGTGGCCGTCGACCTCGATGGTACCGCCGCCATGTTCCTCAAGCTGGTTGATGCATCGGATCAGCGTCGATTTGCCGGAGCCGGACGGACCGACAACCACCACGATTTCGCCTTCGGCAACCTGAAGATCGATCCCGTCGAGCGCGCGGAAACCGCCAAAATTCTTGGTGACACCTTTCATGTCGATGATCGGGGCCATCATTTTCCCCTCGCCGCAAGCCGGCGCTCGAAGACGCCGACCAATCGCACCAATGGCAGCAGCAAAACAATATAGATGAGCGCCGCCGAAATCAGCGGCGTCGGGTTCGCCGCCAGCGCCTGCGCCTGTGTCGCCTGTTTCAAAAGATCCGGCATGGCAACGACCGAAGCCAGCGCGGTGTCCTTGAGTACGTTGATCGAATTGGAAGTGATGGGTGGGATGACCAGCTTTATCGCCTGCGGCAGGATCACATCGCTCATCCGGCGAAAGGCATTGAGTCCAAGCGCGCGCGCGGCTTCGAACTGGCCCTTCGGCACGCCCTCAATACCCGCGCGGAAAATTTCGGCGGAATATGCGGCCGATACGAGGCTCAACGCCAGGGTGGCAGAGGTGAATGGCGTAAATCTCAGCCCGGCAAAGGGAAGTGCATAATAGACCACGACCAACAGCACCAGCAGTGGGATCGCGCGGAAAATATCAATATAGGCGATGGCGATTTTCCGCAGCGGTGATGGCCCGTATAGCCGCAGCAGCGCCAGCAGCATCCCGCCGATCAACCCGAGAACGATGGCGCAAAGACCCAGGCCAATCGTGATTGTGAGGCCCGAAATAAGGAGCGGAAGCGTCTGGACAAAAACACTCCAATTTAGGAACGCGTCGAAAAAGGACATATCACTCCGCTTGCTCAGAGCTTCGGCATCATCGCCGATTTGACGGTGGTGGTGGTCGCTTCGGCCGCGACGCCAAACCATTTTTTATGCAGCGCGGCAATAAAGCCTTCAACCTTGAGCCTGGTGATCACGGCATCCGCCTGCGCCGCGAGCGGTGAATTGCGGGCAAACATGATCGAGTATTGGCCGCCGGCCGGGATGCGCGCGACGACTTTGTAAGTCGGCTTGTCGCGCACATAATACTGCACGGCGGGGATATCACTGACATAACCATCGATGCGCCCGGCCGCGAGGTCGAGCATCGCCGGAGCAAGACCTTCATAGCGGCGAATGTCGGCGATTTTAAATTTGTCTTTATTCTGGGTAGTCCACACATCGCCCGTCGAACCGGTATCAACACCTATCGATTTGCCGGCCATGCCGGCCAGGCTCGTGATCCCAGAGGCGGCCGTAACGGATAGCGACTGGTCGCTGTCATAATAGGGCTGCGCGAACGAAACGCTCTCAAGCCGCTTTTTGGTGATGGTGAGGGACGAAACCGCCATGTCGATCTGGCCCGATTCCACCGCCGCGAACAGCCCGTTAAACGGGATATTGACGACCTGGATCTTGTGGCCAAGGCGCTTGCCGATTTCGTTGACGAGATCGATCTCGAAGCCAATGAAATCGCCCTTTGGGTTCTGAAATTCCCATGGCACATTGCCGATATTCGCGCCGAGCCTGAGGTCTTGTGCATGTGCCGGCCCCACCGCGAGAGCGAAGCCGAACAAGACCCCAAGTGCAGTTTTCGCTTTTTTCATCGAACCGAACATCGCATATCCTTAGCCGCGATCGCGAGCATCCGTCCGTCCGTCGGGGGCACCCTTCGTTGATTTATGCACCATACGGCGCCGTCAGTCTAACGCCGAACTTTCTCGGATTTGGGGGCATTATAGGCGTCAACGGGGACTGTCCATGCAGCCGCATTCCTTCAAGCGCGATGGGTTCCCGCCTGCGTCCCAATCGGACCGCTCAGTGGGTGCGGTCGAAGGTCACGCCGGTTCGCCACTTCCTGTTTGTCGCGGAGATCCGCCCAGCGCGTGTCAAATCGTCCGGCGGGCACCCCGCAGTCCGCCTCAGCGCCGAGCGCCCGTCGAGACATGCGCCTGATTGTCGGCGCAGAACGAGACCTTTACGGCGCAGCCCTTGTCCTGGCATTGCAGCAGCGAATCCTTCTCCGCGATATCGGTGGCGGCGCTGACCCCGCCCACGCCCCAGTAGGTCGGGCTCATGGCGATGGCGGCGCAATAACCGGGAATATCCAACGCGACTTTGCAATCGGTGGCGCCCACCACTCCGGCACAGCGGCGCATCGCTTCCGCTTCGGCCTGCCGCGCATTCGCGAAGCGGTAGGAATAGCCATAATTCATCTTGCTGGTGGAGATCGCCACTGCGCCCCACGAATTGTTGGAATCGATCTTCTGGCCTACCGGGCCGCTCACCACCAGCAACGCACCGCAGGCGGCGACGCCGAATTGCGCCTCGCAGCCATAGGTGGCGCCGGTCGCCGGATCGAAGGCGAGCGAAGAGGCAGGCAGGAAGGCCGCGGGCGCGGTCGGTCCGGCGGCGGCCTTGTTGATGATCGTGATCAGGTCCAGCGCGCCTTGGACCGCCAACGCCTGGGCATGATCGATATCGACCTGATCGGGGTCGTTGCCATTGCCAGTGAAGATGGTGAGCGTTTTGGTGCTCTCGGCCTTGGGAGAAACCGCGGCGGCGAGATAGGCGCGCGGCGTCGCCATCACCGCGCAATAGCCGCTGCTGTTATCTTGGCCCAGCGACTGATGACAGGCGGCGGGCAGCTTGGTTTCCGTCTTGCTGTTCTTGGCGGTGAAGGTGATATCGGGCGCGGTGTCCATCGTCCACTTGCCGCCCAGCGCCGCGACATTGGCCTTCAACGTCTTGTCTGCGGCAGCGAAATCCATGTCATGGTTAAAGAGCTGGATTTCCACGACGGCGGGATTGCTGTCGCGCTCGCCATCGTAAAACATCGCCCGGCAGCGCATGACCCAGGCATCGCCCGGCGAGGCTGGTTCGCACGCCATCGGCGCGCCCAGGGTGAAATTGCCCTGCGAAGGCGCGATCCCGCTTGTCACCAGCCGGCTTGCCACCGCCTGCGCCGAGGCCGGGGCTCCTAGTGCGGCTGCGGGCGTTGCCGGCGCGTTTGGCGCCGCCATTCGCGCGGCGGCGTTCACCGTCTTGGCGTTTTTCGCCTCATCGCTTTTGCCGCAGCCCACGAGCGCCGCCAGCATCGCAAGTGCTACGCCCACCTGATTGCATCGTCTCATCGTCGCCCCCTAGGCAAGGCAGAACGGTATTCCGGTTCACGATCTACGAATAGCCGGCTTGCGCTGGCCATTCTCGATTCTTCGTCGATTCTTGGTCGGCTCGATTGGCGCGACAGGAGAGTATCGGTATCCCTTTGATTTCATGGCCCCCACGGAAATGGAACACCGGTTACTGCCTTGAGAAAGCACAATTCAATTGACCGCTTTGGGTCAAAAGCAGACCAAGACCATATTCAGCAAATATAACTTGAAACAAACAAAAAGCGCCCTCCCGCGTGAACTGGGGGCGCTTGATGTCAGGCTTGCTACCTTAGGCCGGCTTGGTATCCAGCCCGTCAGCCGCGCCGCGCCGCCGTGATCTTGGCGACGTCGATTTTCTTCATGGTCATCATGGCATCAAACGCGCGTTTGGCTACATCGCCGCCCGCAGCCATCGCCTCGGTCAGCACGCGCGGCGTGATTTGCCAGGAGATGTCCCATTTGTCCTTGCACCAGCCACACGCACTTTCCTGGCCACCATTGCCGACGATGGCGTTCCAGTAGCGGTCGGTCTCTTCCTGATCGTCCGTTGCGATCTGGAACGAGAAGGCTTCACTGTGTTTGAATGCAGACCCGCCATTGAGGCCGAAACAGGGGATACCGGCGACCGTGAATTCCACCGTCAGAACGTCGCCTGCCTTGCCGGAGGGAAAATCGCTAGGCGCACGGTGGACGGCCGTCACCGCGCTGTCGGGAAACGTGTCGGCATGGAAGCGGGCCGCGGTCTCGGCGTCCTTGTCGTACCATAGGCAAATTGTGTTCTTGGCAATCGTCATCGCTTGTCCTTTCGCTTCTAAGATCAATTCCAACCGCGAATTCGAAATGCGCTTGCCCGCATGACGTTCCCCCAACAATAGCTGAAACATTGCAGCGGGTTTTGGATCAAACCGGGCCCCGTCCACAAAATTTGCACGAACTGCTAGGCAAAGGCCTCGGCCCAGCGGCGGATGCGCCGCTTGTTGGAAAAGAAGGTGAAGAGGTTGCCGCAGAGGATGGCGACCTCGGGTGTGAAATAATAACTGCCGACATGCGTGAAGGGAGAAAACAACAGCCCGACCAACGCGCCGTAAACGATCTGCCGCCGGCGACCGAGCGGCGCAGTGCGCGGCTCGGTCAGCATCACCATCCCAAAGAAACAAAACATGGAATGGATACCCATCACCGAGACCGCGTGAGTCACACCCGTAAGACTGGAAAGATCGCTATGGGCAATCGAGATGCCCAAAACCACCAGCGCATAGGCCGTCAACATCTCGGTATAGCGCAACCTGGTGAGTATAATCGCACCGCCCAGTACGATCAGCGGCAACAGCACCGCATTTTCGCCCACCCACCAGCTCACGATGCGGTGGAAGCCAAGGCCCATCAGCGCGGCGCCGAAAGCGGCGGGGTTGAAAAGATGGCGCCTGTCGCGTGCGATCAAGTATTTCGAGGCCATCGCCCAAGCTGATACCAGAACCAAAAAACCCATGGCGGCAAAGTCGCCGGGTGCCGAGGGCGTTATAATCAGGGCGATAATAAGAGCACTGATACAGGAGGATTCCCAATTGCTTTTGGCCGCAAAGACCCGCGCGAATGACCAGTTGGCTCCCAAGCATATCAACAGCGCGACGGTCGTGGAGAAGGCCAGGTTCTTCCATGGTTGGTACACGATTCCCAGGACGGACAAAGCGAGAGCCGCCAGCATGATCGCTGCCAGATAATACAACGTCAGCCGGTAGGTCAGTACGCGACGGAACAGCATCATCCGCGGGTTGCTTTTGCAATCGCGTCGGCCACGACGTCCTGGAACGTGTAGCTGGTATCGGTGGCGGAGGAGACAATATCGACCTGGGATTTTTGGATTCTGATCACTTCACTCTCCAAGATCGGGATAGCCATCTGGCTCAGATAGAGGGACTGAGAGCGGTGATCGGGATATTCCAAGACCTGCACCCCGGCTATCAGTCCCCCATGGACAGATATTTTTACCCTGAGATCGCCCCACATGAGCCCATGCCTGTCGCTGACAAAATCGCCATCTGCCAGATGCGCACCGGCAGGGACCGGGGCCGTGGCACCAGGCTCGGGACTGCCGGTGACCAATGGGAACAGGGGCGAAACGCCATCTGTCGGCAGATTCATTTGCAGCGCCTGCTGCGTGGTCGGCGAGGAAGGAGACGAAGACGATTCACTATTTTGTCGTGGCTGCGCCTCCGGCACCGCAGGCGTAACGGAAGGTGTCACGGTTCGCGGCCTGGCGATGGTGAAAGTTTTTTGCGGCTGCAGGGCGGCGGCAACCGGACTTGGTGCGTCCCTCATGCCGGATGCGAGATTGGCATCTCGTGTCCCGGGTTCGGTGTGCGCCGTGGGCGCGGGGAGCGTGATCGCCGAACGATGGGGGACGGGCGCAAGTCTGTTGGATGGCACAGGCACGGGCGCCATGACCAAGGTCGGTTCGCCCGCATTGTGCCGTTGCCACCACCCATAGCTGAGCGAGACCGCCACAAGCGCCGAGGATAACAGCAGCTTTCCGGTGAGGCTTCCGGGTTTCTTGTTGGGACTCAACATGGCAAGTATTTCTTCAATCCGATGGTCATGCGAGCTGTGCCGGAACTGTCGATCTCATAACCTTCGAGACCTGGCGTGCGTTCGATGAAATTGATGCCCTTGCGCCCCATGGCGAAGGCGGCGGTGGCATAACGGTCGGCCTCAAATACATCCGGTCCGATGACCGTGAGGCTGACGATATTGTCCGATCCGTACAGGCCCGTGTGCGGGTTATAGATATGATCGCCGCGGATGTAGTTGCCGGAGGTGGCGACGCCATGGCCGTTAGGCTGGAGCACTTTGACAATTTCATCGCGCAAAAAGGGATGTCGAATGCCCACCGTCCATTGTCCTCCGTGCTCATTGAGGCCATGGCACTGGATGTCACCGCCGGCAGCCACGCAAAAATTGAAAAAGCCCATATCAACGAGCTGCCGAGCCGCGTTCCTGATCGCCCAGCCCTTGACCATGCCGCAGGGATCGATTGTCCCGTCCGGGCGGCTGATATCGAAATAGCCGCCGGTTTCCTGCCTGGTTTTTTCGCTCAATGCGACGATCTCCCGCATGCGCGTCGTGCAAGCGTTTTCGGCGATCTCACCGCGATTGAATCGGGAAATCTCGCTATCAGTCTTGAAGGGGCTGAACTGTGCATCGAGAGCGGTAAATTCTGTGAACACCGCTTCCAAGTCCTGCTGGCGGACACAATCGTCCACCACAGCCAGACTGATGGTCATGCCCATGATGGTGCGCGTCTCACGCATTGACCGAACGATTCCCAGGCCGTCCTTAGCTACTTCGACCCGCTTTGCGCCGCGCTCTGCTTCACCGCCATGCCCATCACTTCGAAATGCGCCCCGCCCAACAGGCTGCCTGCGCCGATGAAGGCGCGGGCAGGCAACGGACCTTTGAAATACGTGCGGTACACAGTGTTGAAGTCGCCATAATCCTTCAGGTCGGTCGCGAAGATCTGCACCCACACCAGATCGTCCATCGTGTAACCGGCCGTCTCCAAAATCTTCTTGACGCTATTGAGCACCACCTTCGCGCCGGTGGTGGCGTCCACCGGCGGCTTGCCCGTGTCCGGGTCTCTCCCGTCGGCCGTGCCCGAAATATAGAGGGTGTCGCCCGACTGTACGGCGGCGGAGTATGCGGGCGAAGAGCCGCTTACCGCAGTGCCCCCGGACGGGAAGTGCTTGACCGGAGCGGCGAAGGCGAGCCCCGGCAGGGCGCAAAAGCCGATAGCGGCGGCGAGGATGGATTTGGCGAGGACGGATTTCATGTGATACTCCGAGAAAAGTGGAGGATAAGAGCAGCAGCGGGCGCGCCCGTATTGCGAGGAAGGTTCAAGGGAACATTACGCCATGCAACGCGTTGCCAGGCAACCGACAAATTGGGGTCATTCCGCGAGCCCAATACGCAGGTCAATATCTTGCCCGCGGTGAAAGCGCCCCTCATTCCGGGGACTTCAAGAATTGGCTTAAATCCACGGCGGCCGCCATCGCGCTGTAGCCCGCGTCGTTGGGATGCAAATGGTCGCCGCAATCATAGGCGCTTCGCATATGACCCGGGCGCGCCGGATCCTCGAGCAGCTTGTCGAAGTCGATCACGCCATCGAAACGTCCGCTCGTCCTTATCCATTGGTTCACGGCCAGCCTGATTTTCTCCTTCTCGAGCGTGTAGTAACCCTCGGTCGGCGTTCCTTTATTGGTGTCCGTAAAGGGTGTCAGCGTCGCGCCCAATATCCGCGCGCCCTTGGCATGAACGCGATCGATGATCTGCTGATAGCCGACAAGAATGTCATCGGCCGTCGGCTCTTTGTCGCCGGGCGTGATGGATCTTTCGCCGGGCCAGCCGATGTCGTTGATGCCCATCATGAACACCACGGTCGACAGGCGCGGCTGGCTCAGCACATCGGCATTGAGCCGCGCCAGCGCGTTGACGCCCATGCCGTTGGAGAGCACCCGGTTGCCGGAGAAAGCTTCGTTGACCACGGCGACATTCCCATATCCGGCTTGCTGCAGGCGCTCGGCGATGTGGTCCGGCCAGCGGCCGTTGGCATCTGCCGTCGAGCAGGCCCCGTCCGTGATGGAGTCGCCAAAGAAAATAACGGCATGCGCCGCCGGTTTGGCGTCGACCTGGATGCCGCTTAAAAACAGGCGTTGCCGCAGCGTGCTATCCGCCTGGAACGCCGCAGACGCCGTGAAATCGCCACGGCCGGAGATCGTGGCCGTCTGCGCTCCGTCCCAATGAACGGATGAAATCGCGGTCTTTTCCGGAAGATAGATGCTGACGGCAAGACTGGCGAGCGGTTCGACGGGCAGATCGACCGGATCGCTAATGATGGGGGCGCCTGGCGGCACCACCACTGAGCTTCTGCCGCCCCATGTCAGGCGGGCAGTGCCTGCTCCGGCAAGAGCGCCGTTCCTGCCGGCAAGGGCCACGCTTCCTGCGCCGATGGTCAGCGGTCCGACCCCATACTCGTTGGAAAGGACGATCCGGACCTTGCTGCCACCGACACTGATGCGCGCGACCTGCCGGATGGTCTGGCCTTCCAGGGTTTCCGGAACGCCGAAGGGCGCCGGATTTCCTTCGGGCCAGCGCGGCGCGGGCGATGCCGCCCAGGTCGTGATCCAGTCATTCCCGCCGGAAATCGCCGCATTGGCATATCTCTCTGCGAAGACCGAGATCGTCATAACGGCGGCAATGCAGATCGCCTTTACGGCCCGCGTGCGCCGGATCCAGCGCTGCCGCACAATTATCCGATGTTTCATTCCCACCCCCCATGGCCCCTTGACGGGCAATTCTAACTCCCTTTAAGCCGCGCAAACAAAAAGCGCCCCCGGGAGGAAAGGGGCGCTTTCTGTCAGGCTCGATCCTAGATCAGGTCAGGATTTTTCCCGTGGCGCTGCAGAAGGCTTCCATCTCGGCCTTGCTGCCGATGGAGATGCGCCCCACCGTTGGCCAGCTGGGCCAGCGGGGCGAGGCGATCTGCACGCCCCGCGCCTTGTAGATTTCGCCCATTTCCTTGGCCGTTTTGATCTTCCAGTCCACCATCACCATGTTGCCGTGGCTGGGGCCGATCACCTTCAGCCCGCGCTTGGTGAGATAATCCACCGTCATGGCGCGGTTCTCGATCAGCTCCTTGCGGCGGGCATCAATCAGCGCCGTGGCCGTCAGGCTGGCATTGGCGCAGGCCGCAGTGGGAATGGTGGGCCGATCGCCTTCAAACAGCGCCACGCGCTTGAGCACATCCGGCTGGGCCATCAGATAGCCAACCCGCGCCCCGGCCATGCCGAAGATCTTGGAGAAGGTGCGCGCGATGATGACTTCCTTGCCTGCCCGCACCAGATGGGTGGCGGTGTTGTTGGGGAATTCCGTGGTCCAGTGGATATAGGCTTCGTCGATCAGCACCACCGCGCCGGCGGGCTTGTTGTCCACCAGCCATTCGATCTCGGCCATCGGCGTCATGGTGCCGGTGGGGTTGTTGGGATTCACCACATAATACATGCCCGCATTCGGGTTGGCGGCCAGCATCGCCTTGACGTCATGGCGATAGTCGGAGGTCAACGGCACCATGGCGACTGGCGCGTTGATGAACTTCGCGGCCCGCGTGGGGTTGTCGTAGGACGGATCGGCCATCACCATGCCTTTGGTGGGCGAGCAATAGGCGACGATGGTGCGCGACAGGATTCCGCCCGAACCGGGATAGGTGGCGATATGATCCACCGGCACATTCTCGAGGGTGGAGATGGTCTTGGTCAGCTTTTCCACTTCACCGTTGGGCGAATAGCGGTTGGCATTGGCCAGCGCCGCCGTACCCGCCGCCAGCCCCGGCGCCATGGGCCCGGCCCAGCATTCGTTGAGACCAACGCGGACTATGCCCGTTGCCGCGTCATCATCAGCCGCGAAGGCCATTTCAGTGTTGACACTGAGCGCCGCCGCCCCGCCGGCGAACATCATGGCGGTGCGAAACATCTGGCGGCGCGAATAGCCGCGACTGAGCAGATCGTCCTTTATGTCTTCACGGATCAGATGGGTCATTCGGTGTTCTCCCCTGAGAATGTTGGTTCCGGTCTCACGCGACTGAAGCGACGCCAGAACGGGCGAATAATGCCGCACGTCGAGGCAGGCTGTTCTTGGGCAAGGGTATGCCTCACCTGTACGGGGTTCAAGTTTTCCGGCCCTTTGGCGACATTTCGGGACGTTTTAAGCCAAAAACATGGCAGACAACCGCCTTCCAGAGCTAAGGGACACACCGACGTTCAAGCCAGAAACCCGCGACGTATTGCCGACAGCCATCGCGAAAGCCCGAAACTGGATGGACGACCTGACTGCCGACCGAACCACGATTGCTCGGATTGCCAGGCGGGAAGGGAATGGAGAGAGGCATATTCGGCTGCTGTTACCGCTCGTGTTGGTGGCGCCGACGCTCGTTGAAGCTATTGGTACAGGGGATATGCCGACCGGCGCGACAATCACGGGATTGGCGACTTCCCTGCCACATAGTTGGGTTGGGCAAGCTCGCGATCTTGGATGACCGCTTTGCACCAATAACGGTCGCGGGTCAGCCGATGGGCCCTTAGTTGGTGTCCACCCAGAAGGTGCCCTGGTTGGCGATTGATACGGGGATCTGTCCGCGCAGCGTGGTGCGATCGAAATAATCGACGGCCTGGTCGGACGCCTGCAGCTGGCGCATCGCCGGACCCATCACGACAGCGGCATTCGCATTCGCCTGGGCGCGCATCGCCGCCACCATCTGTGGCGAGAAGCCGCCCGCTTTGATTTCGGAATTGATTTGTTGCTGCAGCGATTGTCTGCCCTGCGGAGCGACGGGGCTTTGCATGGAGGATCTCTGCTTGGCGGGGCTTTTCACGGCAGGACCTTGCACGGAAGCCATCTTGGTGGATTGGCCGGCCGCCTGTTCCGCCTGCTGCTGCTGCTGCTGGAGCGCCTTCATGTTCAGGACATAGCTGGCCAGCATCGCCTCCACCGTGCTGCGCTCCGACTTGGCCAGCGCTGGAGAGATTGCCACGATCTTCAGAAAATTGACGTAATTGCCGTCGCCGTCCACCGGCAGCGAGCAAAGATCAGCTTCCGCATCCAGCACAGATCCTCCAACGCCCAGAGTCGCGGTCATCGTGGAGCAACTGCCGAATTCCTTGGGCGCGGCGAATGGCTGGTTGGAATAGATCTTGATCACCGTTACGGGGCTGAGATGATTGGCGGCGCGCACCCATTGAATGGACTGACTCAACTTGTCGCCAAAGTCAGCGCCGTAGGGCTGGATGAGCCGTTCAAGCGGCGGCGCACCGGTACCCGTTGCATCGTGCGCCGGCACGGTCACGCCGAACATCGCCAACTCGCCATTAGGGCCTTCGGCGCGAATAAAGGCGACATCGGTTTGGGTGACATGCCAGCCATCGGGCAGCATCACGGACGCGGTCTGGTCTGGTAGGACATATTTGGTCAGGGGCTGGATCGCAACCATCGCACCTGACGCAGCAGAGGTTGCGGCACTGGCCGCATGGACATTCATCGCGACCAGGGCGGCCAGCAACAACCCGTGGCGAAGGCCTGCTTGAAAAACCGACATCATGCAGTCTCCTGTTCAGAAATATGCAGCAGACGCGAAATTGGCACTCCAGCAAATAGATGCGCGCGGACGAGTGTAAACCGAACCCCAGGTAAAAACATCATCAGCCAATTTGCGTGAGCCAGCAAGGCCATTGCTTTTGCTTGGTTGGACTCACTCAAGTCCGCTATTGGTCAAAAGAAAACTCCGCCGGCTTTCGCCGGCGGAGTATGATGCATTGAACCACTGGCTCGAGCACCCGTCTGAATGTGGGCTTTATGACGCCGGCTTACTTGATAGTGAGCTTTTGGACGTCGTACATGGAGGCAGAACCAATGTAGACGACGTTGGGGCTCCGACAATCGAGCGAATGGATCAGGTCACCGGTATCCTCGGAGCCATGGTCCTGGCCCGTGATGGTCATGCCCAGCACTTTTCCCGTCATGTCCATCTTGTAGAGCTTCCCGTTGCCGTCGCCGCTGTACATGTATTGGGTCGGCGTGTTGGTGATGCACAAGGCCCAGGGCGCGCCGATGCCGGTAATGGTCCGCAGATAGTTCAGATTGTTGTCATAGACCTGGATGCGGAAATTTCCCCGGTCGGCGACATAGACATTGTTCTTGGCGTCAACCGCGATGGAATGGGGGGTTTTGAACTGGTCTTGGCCCGAGCCATTGGTGCCCAGCATTTTCAGCCAATGGCCATCGGGGGAAATCTTGACCACGCGCGAATTGCCATAGCCGTCGGGCACGAAGCTGTTGCCTTCCGAATCCCAGGCGATGTCGGTCTCGCGGTCGAACTCGCCCTTGCGGCCCACCGGTTTCGCGGGCACCGCAACGCTTGGGTGGGCGTATTTCAGGACTTCGAGATTGGCCTCCAGATAATCGATCGCTTCGGGCACCCGGCCCAGCCACAGGACCTGCTGACCCTGCGGATTGTATTTGACGATCATGCCCGAGCCTTCATCGACCTGCCACACATTGTCGTTGCGGTCGACGCGAACTTCATGGGCGAAGGATGCGGCGTAGTTGTGCGGCGCCCATTCCTTGACGAATTTGCCGTTCTGGTCGAATTCCCACAGCATCGCCGCTGCGCCGCCACGCGCGATACCTTGGGGATTGGTGCGGGAATAGACGAACAGATGCCCCTTGGAATTGGTGGAAACCCCCATGGTTTCGCCCATCGTGTATCCGGGGATGCTGAGATGCATGTATTCGGTGGTCGCGTTCAGCTGGGGATAGCCCTTTTCCAGCTCCGCCTGTTGCGCCCGGAATTCCGCGGTGCCGTTAATCCCCTGAGACTGGCCTGCCGTGGTGCCGGCCAGCAGTAACGCGAGCATCGTCGCAGTTTTGCGCATATTCATGGATCGCTTCCCCTAGGTTGAGCTCGCAGTCCCCGCGAGATTTGCGCGATATTTTCATCTGGGGGGCCATACGTCAATCTGCCACGGCCCCTCATTGGGTCGCATCGGCGTGCCGAAAAACCAGGATATATTTTGTAAATATCCCAAATGGTTTCGCCGCCCGAGACGACTCGCACACGCTGCTCGCTCGGCTTTTGGCGGGGACCAATATGCCGGGTATGGTCTTAACTTAGCCGGTAACTGGTCGGTTGCTGGCGACCCTCGCACCAGTGATGCGGGCGCCGGGGCTGCCGCCGGCGCGGCCCAACTGGATCTTGGTACGATGGAATCGCCAGCGGGTTCCCAACGGATTGCACCATCGATCAAAACAATTGCGCAATTGACGTTTCACGAATATTCGAACTTGAGCTGACCATTCATAGCTGGGCACTGCTTTGCAAATATTCGCGCCGCATTACTGCAGCGGTCTTATGTTTCCCTTCGTGGCTCCAGCCCGGTGGCAAAACAATATAAAGCAGCTTGTCACGCAGATTTGGAGCGGCGCGGAAATCGCGCCAGAGAGAACTGAACTCTCCGAAATATACGTCCACGAAGCTGTTTGGACGCATCTCTCGGGTGATGCCATAATCGATCACGACTTCATCTCGCACATCCTGATAGGTGCCGAATACCCGGTCCCAAACATTAAGCAGATTGCAGAAGTTGGTATCGATGTAGAGTGGGTTTCTCGCATGATGTATCCGATGGTGCACAGGGGCGAGCACGAGCGCCCTTAATGCGCGCATCTGCCCATGTTTGTACAAACCCTCGCTGACATGGATAAACGTGCCCCAAGTACCGTCAATGAACATGATCGCGAACAACATAAGCGGATCGAGCCCGGCAAGTATGCAAATGGTGGTGCGTACAGCCGCCGCGTACGGCAATTCCAAGAAAAAATGCGCCTGGCCAACCATCAGGTTCATCGATTGCGGCGTGTGATGCGTGGAATGCAGGCACCAGAGTAGCCGCACCTTGTGCGCAGCGTAATGATTGACGAAATGAGATAATTCCCAAACCACATAACCGTAGATGAATCCGTACCAGGTGAACCCGACATGGAACGGCGCAAAGGGCTGCAGTAATCCTATGCAGAATCCCACCGCGGTGATTGACGTTGTGTGGGAAAGTGCGCGGTTGATCACATAGATCAGGAACGTAAGTCCGTACCCTTTATGGCGGAATTGACGCTGGAACGATGCTATCACCACTTCGACGAGTAACAGTAGCGGCATAAGCGGTGCAATGACTGACGTAATACCCTTCCAGCTCGTCAAGGCTGCATAGTTACCTGACAAGATCAGTTCGATAAGTTCCTTGACACCAAGAAAATCAAACAGCTCATCGCGCAGGAAATCCAAGGCAATCATTGCAACCCCCTGGCCTGATGGAAATTGTGTACCACCCGCATAGTGAGTCTATCGCGTGGGCTCGGCCCGATCCAGCCGGAGCGGAACTTGGCATTGGTGTCTAACAGCCGTTTTGATCATGATGGGATATTTCGCGAGTATTTCAAACGGTTTCACCACCCGATGCGATCCAGACACACCGCTCGCTCGGCCTTTGGCGGGGCCAAGTAGCCGGGTGTGTTCTCTCGCGACTGGCATACGGTCATCATCGCGGTGACTGAGTGGCTGGGTACGCAGTCTTGAGCGAACCGGTCTCTGGCCCAGAACCCAATAACGGGGAAAACTACAGGGAAAATCGCGTTTTGGAGCCTCCCTTGGCTTTCGAAAAGAGCGAAAGCCCAATGTCTATAGGCTTTTTCCGTAGTCTCACCCACCAAATAACCGGGAAATAATTGGCGATAACAGGGAAAAGCTCAAAATTGACTGGGAAAATTGAGGAGCGAAAGTCATAGTTTCCGTGAGATACGAAAGCAGCGAAAATTGCGCCTGCGATGCGCGGATCGGATACCGCTACAACGTAAGCCTGCGGAAATTCTCTACCTCAGTCTAGACTTCGAAAATTGCATGCCTTGGCCTAAGATTTACCGGAGCTTTTCGTAAGGCAGCTGAGAAGCTGTAGGGGTTACCAAGATGAAAGCCGCACATCGCCCGCGAAGCTACGTTCATGAGAACTGGTGGCTCTGCATAATCGCGCTTTTCATTCTTACTGCGACCGTTGCCGGCGCCAAGGCTGCTGAAGTGGTCGACTACGCCTATGCCCCGGCACTATGGCAAACCGCGGTTGGGCTGATCGACGATCCGAACAAGTCGGTCGTCGATAAAAGCGGCACACTTCTTTACGGCTTCACCAAGGGTTTTGACGGAACATTCGCTACGCGAATTCGCATCGACTTGGCATCCGATACGCAATGGGTGTTACAGCGGGTGCAATCTCCGAGAATTCCGATTGTCATTACGCAATCCCAGGTCGGAAGTCTCGCGATCGCACAGAATGCATTCTCGGTCGCCAAACCGGAACGAAGCGATGTTGTCCACGTCACGGTTCACAATGGCGGGTCCAGCGTTCTCACTCTGTCGCCCAGCGTTTTGGTCGAATCGACCAAGGCCATTCGGTTGGGCAATAACGCCGCACGCATCGATAAGACGATGACGGTAACGGCCTCGCTCCGATTCCACGGACTGCGTACAGTATCGAAAACACGACGAGCGCTGAGGCTGGCGAACATTATCGTTCCGGCCAACGGCACGTCAGAGTTTTACGTTCGAATTCAGTTGGAAGGTAAGCCCGACGCGGCGCCGCTAACGAACGCGTTGGGTGCGAGCCTGGAAGGTCAAGCGCTAGCTTACTGGAAAGACGCTCCTCTGCCTTACGGGCACGTGCAGGTTCCGGATGAGCAAATTCAAGCTCTTTTTGACGCATCGATTCGGAACATCTGGCAAGCCCGCGAGATTAAAAATGGGCTTCCAGCGTTCCAGGTCGGACCTACGGTTTACAGAAGTCTTTGGGTGGTCGATGGCGCCTTCATCCTAGAGGCAGCCGCGTTGCTTGGGGCGGGACAGGAGGCGCGCGCCGGAATCGCAAGAGAATTGACCTATCAGAAAGCTGACGGAGGAATTGAGGTCCTGAAGGGCGTTATTGCCGACGGCCTTGATGGCAAGCCCTGGCCGCAGGAAAGTGGGGGGAGCGAGGCCAACTTCAACTATTCCAAAGAAAACGGAATTGCCCTATGGACTTTTCTGCGACACGCCCAACTTACACAAGACAAAAACTGGCTTGCGACGGTGTATCCGAAGATGCAGCAGATCGCCGAGCACATTCGCCAGTTGAGGCTGGCGAGCTTTAAGAACGATACGCCCCTTGATGACGGGCTGATCCCGCCGGGGCTCACAGATGGCGGCCAGAATGGTTTCGTCCCAGAGTATTCCAACACTTTATGGAATCTCGTTGGACTACGCTCTTTTATCGAAGCGGCGCGCTGGTTGGGAAGAGATACCGATGCCGCGCGATGGCAAGCCGAGTATGACGATTTCCTCGCGACGTTCCATCGAGCTGCCGTAAGGGATGCAAAGGTGGACCCCTACGGCAATCGCTATCTTCCAAATCGAATGGACGGCGCCGACCTCCCCCAGCGTGGCCAATGGGCGTTCATGCAAGCGGTCTATCCTGGTGAAGTATTGGAGAAAGACGATCCCATCGTCGCGGGTAATATGGCGATGCTCAAGGCGACCCTGAAGGAAGAAATGGTTTATGGGAGCGGCTGGGACGAGCACGGCATATGGACATACCTAAGCTCTTTCTTTGCTCACGCACTGCTTTGGAAGGGAGATTATGCAGCTGTTGTTCAGCAGCTTTATGCCTTTGCAAACCATGCGGCTCCGACACTCGCATGGCGGGAGGAGCAAACACTGAGAGAACAACCATTTTCTCCTACGGGAGACATGCCTCACAACTGGGCGAGCGCAGAGTTCATACGATTGGTGATCCATATGATCGAACTCGATCGTGGTAAGGAACTCCATTTGTTGGAAGCGATTCCTGGCACGTGGCTAAAGCCGAACGCTGTCACGAGCCTTAGCAAGGTTGCGACCCCATTTGGGCCCCTAACCATGAATTTTCTGGTATCGCCCGATGGCAAGACGGCAAAGTTGCACGTTGAGGCATTAAATGATCCATCTTGTGCAGGGATAATTGTGCATTCCCCTGGCACAGGAGCACTCGTAACGCTCGCGCCCAACGTGGCTCACGATCTTACCCTTCACATAACAGGTGATCTCCAACATTAGGTATTTTTACGAACCGGTCTCCGAATCTGCCGATAGCTGCTCTTGGAAATTGGGAATTTAAAGCTGAAGACTGTGGCCAGCGAAGCCTGTTTTCAACCCCATCATTAGCTGATCAGGATGCTCCCTTGCGAACGTGGCTTAGGATGATCGCACCCGACTATCCGGCTTTCGGGCATAGTGCAGTGCCCCCCGCTCGGGTCGCGCAAGGCGCACTGGCCTGACGTATTTTTTGTACCAAGTTGATTGAGACTACTGCATATGCCCGTTTTGCTCCAGAGGGTTTAGGAACGGGTTCGATGCCTGCGGTGCTGGTGGCCTATATCCAAGCGCTGAGTGCGGCCTGATCGTGTTGT
>CAIUCH010000026.1 GCA_903897605.1 uncultured Alphaproteobacteria bacterium | reverse complement strand
CGCTTCAGCCCGTTTCGATCCGATAGCGAGCTTTCGCGTCTCAATCGTGGGGAGCTCGCGCTGCAGGATTTCAGCAGCCAGATGCGCGAAATCTTGCAGTTGGCGGAGCAGACGCGGATCGACAGCGATGGATATTTTGACGTGAGACGGCCTTCCGGCACGATAGACCCTTGCGGCATCGTCAAGGGCTGGTCGATCCGTGAGGCGGCACGCACGCTGTCGAAACGGGGGCTGCGCAATTTCTTCATCAATGCGGGCGGCGATATCCAGGCCTTCGGGCAAAATGAGAAGGGCGGGGACTGGCGGGTGGGCATCCGCAATCCCTTTCGGGCTGATGAAATCGTCAAGGTGCTCCTCCCGCGCGGGGCCGGCGTAGCGACCTCAGGCACCTATCTGCGGGGCGCGCATATCTACAATCCCCATACGCCGGACGCGCTGGCAGGCGACATTGTCAGTCTCACCGTAATCGGCCCGGATATTCTGGAAGCCGATCGCTTCGTCACCGCCGCCTTCGCCATGGGCGAAGGCGGAATAGACTTCATCCAACGCGTGGACGGCTTGGAAGGCTATCAGATTGATAGTCGGGGTATGGCGCGCATGACCAGTGGCCTTGGGCGTTACTTATCATGACCGCGAAGCCAAAAGGCCCAGCAGCAAGTCTCGCCCGTAAGCTGATGCTATCCGGTGCGCTGATCGTTGGTTCCGGCGTCTACGCCATCTGGCAGCAAAGGCCGGGCGAAGAGACCGCTGCGCTGCAGCCGTCGGCGAAGCAACCCGCTACGTTTCCGATGAAGACGCCGGAACGACCGCACGCCACTGCGCCGTCTTTCGCGCAAATGCCGCCGATGATAGCGCCCTTGCGGTCCTCCGTGGCGACGGCGCCAGAGCAGCATCTCCCGGCCACGCCACCCACCATTGCCGACAGCGCGCCGCACGCCGTCTCCGACGATGCGACGCCTGCGCAGCTGGCGCCACCTGGCATGTTGGCCTCCAATGCGCCGCCAGAACCGGCAACATCACCCGCGCCGCCGCCACAGCTTTCCGGTCGCTACGCCAATGGCGATTTCACCGGTCCATCTACCGACACGTCTTGGGGCTTGGTGCAGGTGGTGGCTCACATCCAAAACGGCGCGATCATCGACGTCGAACCAATCGACTATCCCCAGCATCGCCGCCGCTCGATCCGGATTAACGAATGGGCGCTGCCGACCCTGGCACGCGAAGTAATCCAGGCGCAGAGCGCCGATGTCGATATTGTTTCCCAGGCTACTACTACCAGCGTGGGCTATCTGCAGTCGCTGGCCGGCGCCTTGGCGCAGGCGAAAAGATAACCATGCGGGACATCCTTGCTCGCATCACTATTTCACGGCTGACGCTGTATTTTCTCGCCCTATTGGCTCTGCTGGCTATCGCGATGGACACCTTGGGTTTGCTGCCATATAGCCCGGCGGACACGGCTTTCTCGGCGCTACTCGTCTTCGTAAGTTGTTGGGTGGTGAATGCGATTTTCGCGCACGTTTTCGGCGCGCGTTCCAATCTGGAATCGATGCTGATTACCGCTCTGATCTTGGCGCTGATCATCACCCCCTTCGCCCCTCGTGACTATTCCGCTATCGGTTTTGCGATTTTCGCCTCCTCCTGGGCGATGGCATCGAAATACATGCTGCCGCCGGGCGGGCGTCATATCTTCAATCCAGCCGCCTTTGGCGTGGCACTGGCAGCGGCAGCGCTCGGCACGGAAGTGAGCTGGTGGATCGGCGGCAGTCTCTATTTGCTGCCAGCTCTGCTGCTGGGCGGAGCGCTGATTGTGTACAAGATGCGCTGCTATGACCTTGTTCTTGGCTTTGCGGCTGCGGCATTGACAACGGTGGCGCTTACCGCCGGGAAAAACATGCGAAGTGCGCTGGAACAGGTAGCGCTGCACTCCATGTTTCTGTTCTTCGTCTTTGTAATGTTGACTGAGCCGCGCACCACGCCGCTGGGGCGACCCCGCCGCATAACTTACGCCGCGCTGGTCGGGGTGCTGTTCGCTCCGGAGATTCATTTCGGAAAATTCTATTTCACGCCTGAACTGGCGCTGCTGGCGGGTAATGTCTTTGCGTTGATATCAAGCCCAAAGCGCTGGATCCGCCGCCGCAGCCCGGTCAGGCCCCTGTCGGGTACCATCTGAAAATCAGGTATTGGTCTCTTCTATTCATTTCGAGTCCGACTTTTATTTGAAGAAATGGTGCGCGTAGTCGACGACGGTTGCTCTGTGACCCTGTATGACCGCTTCCGGCGTAAAGCGGGTATTGGACTGACCGGGGCTGAATGTCCGCTTATGACCCAAAGCGGACATTTGCCGAACTGTCAGGCGCTCGCCAGCGCGACGACGGGATCGAGACGGGCGGCTTTGCGTGCGGGGAAGTAGCCAAATACCAGTCCCGTGACGGCAGCGCAGCCAAATGCCAACAGCATGGGGGCCAGAGTGAAGGCCGTGGCCGTCCCGAATGCGCGAATTGCCAATCCAACTGCGACACCGCCCAGAACGCCGATGACCCCGCCAATTCCCGATACCACGACAGCTTCAAGAAGGAACTGCTGCAGGATATCGCGCTGGCGCGCACCGGTTGCCATGCGTATGCCGATCTCGCGGGTCCGCTCCGCAACGGATACCAGCATGATGTTCATGACGCCGATCCCGCCCACGATTAACGATATGGCCGCGACCGAGCCCAGCAGCATGGTCATCGTGTCCTGAGCCACGGTCGCAGTTTCGATCACATCCGCCATATTGCGGATTTGAAAGTCTTGCTTGCCGCTATGACGCTCGGTGAGCAGCGTGGTCACCGCATTCTGGACCGCATTCATTCTGGTCAGGTCTGTCACTGCGACCGTGATCGATCGAACAAATCGCTGTCCCGAGATGCGAAGCATGCCCGTGGTCAGCGGCACGAAGATCACGTCGTCTGAATCATTGCCATTCGCGGACGCGCCCTTGGGCGACATGGTGCCGATCACCTGAAACGGCACATTGTTGATCAGGACGTATTTTCCAATTGGGTCCGAGCCGTCCGGAAACAGCGCTGACTGGGCCGTCTGGCCAAGCACGGCGACTGCCGCATAGCTCAGTTGGTCGTCGCCAGAAAAGAACGTGCCTGCCGCCAGCGGCCAACTGCGCGTAGGAGGCAACGCGTTGGTCGTCGCGTCAATCTGTGTTTGATAATCGACTTCATTGAAGCGCACGGTCGCGCTAGAGGTGGATTCGGGAACCGCCGACCCGACATTGGCAAGCTTGGCGATCTCCTCTGCGTCGGCCGCGGTGAGTGTCACGATCGTCCCGCTATAGCCGCGACCGTTACGCATCTGCGGCCGTACAACCAGGAGGTTGGTGCCCATCTGGCCGATCTGGGCGATCAAGCTGTTTTTGGCGCCTTCACCTATCGCCAGCATGGCCACCACGGAACTGACCCCGATGACGATGCCCAACAATGTCAGTACGGTGCGAAAGACATTGGCCCGCAGCGCCCGCAAGGCCATCCGCAAGGCCTCGCTGGTGCCCGCCCAGAACGGCACCGGCGACCGCACCTCCTCAATCGGCCCCAGGTCGAATGCCGGAGACAAGGCGCCTTGAGGCACCCATTGGGCTGCGCTGTCCTTCAGGACCGCGCCATCCTGGATTTCGATCACCCGGTTGGCATGCGCCGCCACCTTGGCGTCATGGGTGATCAGGACGACGGTGTGGCCCTTGTCTGAAAGGTCCTTCAGGAGCGCCATGACTTCGGCG
>CAIUCH010000025.1 GCA_903897605.1 uncultured Alphaproteobacteria bacterium | reverse complement strand
GACCATGTCGCATTTGTTCATGAACACCACCAAGGCCGGAACGCCGACCTGGCGCGCCAAAAGAATGTGCTCGCGGGTCTGCGGCATCGGGCCGTCCGAGGCCGACACAACCAGGATTGCGCCGTCCATCTGGGCCGCGCCCGTGATCATGTTCTTCACATAGTCCGCGTGGCCGGGGCAGTCGACATGCGCATAATGGCGCGCCTTGGTCTCGTACTCCACATGCGCCGTCGAGATTGTGATCCCGCGCGCCTTCTCTTCCGGCGCCTTGTCGATCTGATCATACGCCGTGAATGTCGCGCCGCCCGTCTCCGCCAAAACCTTCGTGATCGCTGCCGTCAACGACGTCTTGCCGTGGTCAACATGGCCAATCGTCCCAATGTTGCAGTGTGGCTTGTTACGCTCAAACTTCGCTTTACCCATAACCTCAAATTCCTTCGTCTTTTTTTCATGTCCGGCGCTTCATGCCGGGCCTCAAACCATTGGAGCGGGTGAAGGGAATCGAACCCTCGTCATCAGCTTGGAAGGCTGTTGCTCTACCATTGAGCTACACCCGCCTTATTCGACTTCCTTCGTCTTTCGCGCGCCCTCAAACGATGGTGGAGGGGGTTGGATTCGAACCAACGTAGGCGTAGCCAACGGATTTACAGTCCGTCCCCTTTAGCCACTCGGGCACCCCTCCATTTGCCAATTTCCCAACTGGAACAATGGGTTGAACCCAGTCACCGGCCGGCGCGCAAGCCTCGCCCGTTACAGTCCGGACGAGCGAAAATAATGCCTCCAAAAGGTTGGCTGCGGATCGCGGGTTATTGGTCAATCGGCCCTGGGTGTCAAGGGCATAACGCAGCTGAAAATGGCGGAATTCAGCCTTTCCTGGATGGGATGCTTGCCCCCTTACGTTACTTCTCTATAAGGCCCGCCATGCGCCCCAAGGATTTCCGCAAGGATCGTCGCCCGCCCTCCGGCCGAGGAGCCCATTCGGGCCCGGCCCGGACCCCGCATCGCAGCCCCGAAAGAGCGGAAAACTGGCTTTATGGCCTTCACGCCGTCCAGGCGGCCCTGGCCAACCCCCGCCGCAAGAGCCATCGCATCCTTCTGACCGCCCGCGCCGCCGAAATCCTGGGCGATAAGTTGCTGGCCCGGATACGCGTGGAGCCGGCGGATGCCGAAGCAATTTCCCGCCTGTTGCCCCCCGGCGCGGTGCATCAGGGCGCGGCATTGTCCTGCGATCCATTGCCCGGGCGCGACCTCGACGATGTCTTGAAGGTCGAAACCGGTGGTCGCCGGCGGATCGTCCTGGTGCTGGACCAGCTATCGGATCCGCACAATGTGGGTGCCATCCTTCGCACCGCCGCCGCTTTTGGCGTGACCGCCGTGGTGGTTCAGGATCGTCACGCGCCGCCGCAATCCGGTGCATTGGCCAAGGCGGCATCCGGCGCCCTGGAAACTCTGCCCTATGTGGAAGTGGTGAATATCGCGCGCGCGCTCGATCGTCTGGCCGAGGCCGGCTTCTGGCGCGTCGCGCTGGCAAGCGATGGCGAGCAGACGCTCGCCCAGGCCACATCCGATGGCGACATCGCCCTGGTGTTGGGTTCGGAAGGCGACGGCATCCGCCGCCTGGTGCGCGAACATTGCGACAGCTCGGCGGCCATCCCCATCGACAAGGCGATCGAAAGCTTGAATGTCTCGAACGCCGCCGCGATCGCTTTGTACGAAATCAGACGTTCTTGAACGCCCCCATCTGTCTGCCACGGCCGCAAGCGGCCTAGCAGACATCTTCCCCCAGCGATGGCTTCGCCATATGGGAGAAGAAAGCCGGCGTTTTCCCAAGGAACCTTTACATAACGGAATGGTTATCTAGCCAACGTTAACGGGAGAGATTCATGCGATCGATTCTGCTTTGGGCGATCGGCATTCCGTTGCCCATCATCATCATCCTGTGGCTGGTCACAGGCCATTCCTGAATCCAGGGCCCCGCAATGTTCGCGGGCATTTTCATGGAATGGATTGATGGTCCATCTGCCGGATGCGGTACCAGTCGACCAACTTTTCCCTGGCGGGCAATTTGAATTCCAGTGGCGATGCTTGCTGCGCATACCAGTAGGCGGTGGATGAAAATTTGAACTCGCTGGTGCGGGACGCCGGCCTGGGAGTGAGAAAATTCATCTGAATGCTTTTGCGAAAGCACACCGCATCATTATCGTGAAAGCGATACATGCTGATCATGGATTTCAGCGGGTCCTTCAAGGGAACGCCATGATAAGAACCGGCGAATTCGCCTTCGCGGAAATACCAGCCGCCATTGAAGTAGTCTTCCAACCCTGTGCCCGTGAAAGTTGGAGGGGCACCCTCTTCCGCGTCGATATAGAAATATTCCGGTGCTTCGAGGAATCCGAGATAGTTGGGCAGCCTGCCCTGGATCGACAGGCTGCAGCCGACAAAATGTCCGCGCCCTTTCGCCTTCAATATGACGATGGGCTCGGAGCCGGG
The DNA here is from genome assembly GCA_903897605.1 of uncultured Alphaproteobacteria bacterium. Classification (GTDB taxonomy): domain Bacteria; phylum Pseudomonadota; class Alphaproteobacteria; order Micropepsales; family Micropepsaceae; genus Rhizomicrobium. The sequence goes on along the minus strand of CAIUCH010000025.1, from coordinate 14,019 downwards.
ATTGGTGCCGGCGTTGTAAAGGCAGTGAAATCGTCCGGATCCCGGCGGAGGCGCATCAAGCGATTGATAATTCGCGTTGAGGAAAATCGCGGGAACCAGCCTGTCGTGCAGGTTCTGAATTTCAATGCGCACCTTCTGAAACGGCATCGGAAAGTAGCAATAGAAGCCGCCACTCGACATCCCGATATATTGCGAAAGATAGGGCCTATATTCGCATTGGCCCATGCCGAAAAAGTCGCCGATCGGCGCTTCGACCGAGGGAAATTCATTGCCGTCCCAGTAAATCCGCAAGATGACTTTCTTCAGAATGGTGGGGTCAGGCCATCTGGTTTCATCCCCGCCATCCCAGTTCTCCCAGAACCATCCAGACAAGGTGAACCACATCCGGGTGATGATGCCCGGCATCTGATGGTCGACCAGGATTTTGGTTTCGCCGGGCTTGAGATTGTATTCTTTCTGCTTGGTTTTATCGTCGAATGTCGTGAATTGATGCGAACTGCCTTCCCGCATCGCATAAATCTGCGAAGCAGGTATGGCGGCACTCAGATTGCCGCTCGCGGCCTGGGCCGACAGTTGCGGAAGAATTTCAGCGCCCGCCAAAGTCGCAACGCCGGTCAGCGCCTGGCGTCTGGAAAAACGGCCCATCATCACCATCCCGTGGCGGAACTGGGCACGCCTGTGCATCAGCACCGCTTTTGCTCATGGTTTCACGATTCTGATCGGTGGCGAAGCGCGGTAAAGGCTTGTTTCAGGAGGCGGCGAATTTGCCCGACTTGGCCCAACCGCGCGGTGCAATGCGACCGGCCTGGGCGCGCTCGCCTTTCCACTCCTTAAGCTCCGCTGGCGCAAAGCTGCGATTATTCTGGTCCAAAAGCCCGTCCTTCCAGACAAAGGCCGTTGCATCGAGCAACCCGCCATCCTTGTAGCGCTGCAGATAGACGCCCTGCCCCCGAGCCATTTCCGGCACATCCGAAATGGCGAAGATCAGCAATTTGCGGTTTTCACCGACCACAGCGATGTGATCGCCGTCCGCCGGACGCGCCACCGCGGCTTCGATACCGGGCTTCACGTTCATCACCCGCTTGCCGTTCTTGGTCATGGCGATAGCGTCATCCTCGGCGGTGATGAAGCCATGCCCCGAAGTCGCCGCAAGCAGCAATTTGCGGCCCGGGACATGCGCGAACATGGTGGCGATATCCGCTTCGGGTGGAAGATCGATGAAGCTGCGGATTGCTTCGCCATTGCCCCGGCCGCTGGGCAATTTGCTGCAATCCAGCGTGAAGAACCGCCCATCGGTCGCCAGCATCATCAACCGGTCGGTGGTCTGGGCATGAATCCAGAAGCGGCTCCGATCGCCTTCGCGGTATTTGACCGCGTCGCTTTCCTCCTGATGCCCTTTGATGGCGCGCAGCCAAAGCTTTTGCGAGCAGATGATGGTGATGGGCTCTTTTTCCACCGCACTCGCCAGCTCCACAGCCTCTTCGGCCAGCGCCGAAAGTTCCGCCACATCGCGGGCACCGGCGATATCGGTCCGGCGCTTTCCGAGCTTGGTCTTGGCGCCGAACTTCGCATCCATCTCCCGGACTTCTTGGATCATTTTCTCCGATTTGAGTTTTTCGGAACCGAGTAGTTTGGTGAGATCCTTCTTCTCCTGGGTCAGACTTGTGTGCTCGCCCCGGATTTCCATCTCTTCCAACTTGCGCAGGGCTCGCAGCCGCATGTTGAGAATCGCTTCGGCTTGATTCTCGTTCAGGCTGAACGCCTTCATCAATTTCGGCTTGGGTTCGTCCTCGTTGCGGATGATCTTGATTACCTTGTCGAGGTTGAGATAAACCGCCAGATAACCTTCCAGAACTTCCAGCCGCGTCGCGATCTTTTCCAACCGGTGCCTGGCGCGACGCTCCAAAACTTCGCGGCGGTGATCGATGAAAGCCTGGAGCGCCTGCTTCAGGCTCATCACCCGCGGCACCTGCCCCTTGTCCAGAACATTGAGATTGAGCGGCACCCGTACTTCCAGGTCGCTCTGCCGGAAAAGCTGCTCCATCAGAAGATCGGCGTCGACGGTACGATTTTTCGGAGTCAGGACGATCCGGATATCCTCGGTGCTTTCGTCATGGACATCATCCAGCAACGGCAACTTCTTCAGGTCGAGCAATTCGGCGATGCGCTCGATCAGCTTGGCCTTCTGCACCTGATAGGGAATCTCGGTGACGACGATCTGATAGACGCCGCGCGCGCCCTCTTCCTTTTCCCAGCGAGCGCGAAGACGAAAACCGCCGCGCCCGGTCTTGTAAGCCTCGGCGATGGCGGCCTGATCCTCGACCACGATTCCGCCGGTGGGAAAATCGGGGCCCTTGACGAATTTGAGGATCGTGCGGTCCTGCGTATCGGGATTTTCGATCAGCGCCACCAGCGCGCTACAAAGCTCGCCCAGATTGTGCGGCGGGATCGAGGTCGCCATGCCCACGGCAATGCCCGACGAGCCATTGGCCAGAAGATTGGGAAAGGCCGCCGGCAGCACCACCGGCTCTTCCTCTTCGCCATCATAGGTGGCGCGGAAGTCCACCGCATCTTCGTCCAGGCCTTCCAGCAGCGCCTGCGCCACTTCGGTGAGCCGGCTCTCGGTGTAGCGCATGGCGGCGGCGTTATCGCCGTCGACATTGCCGAAATTGCCTTGACCCTCGATCAAGGGATAGCGCAACGCAAAATCCTGGGCCAGGCGCACCAGCGCCTCGTAGATCGCCAGGTCGCCATGCGGATGATACTTGCCGATCACATCGCCCACCACCCGGGCGCATTTCTTGAATCCGGCGGCAGGATTGAGACCCAGCAGCCGCATGGCATGCATCAGCCGGCGATGCACCGGTTTCAGTCCGTCTCGGACATCGGGCAAGGCGCGCTGGGTAATGGTGGACAGCGCATAGGCCAGATAGCGTTCGGCCAGCGCACGCGCCAGCGGCTCGGAACGAATATCGTCGGGTTTTACTTGTGCGCCCATGGGGCGTTTCTAGTCCGATTCGCGCGACGCCAACGCGTCCAGGCGCAGCCTGGCTTGCGGCATTTCGCGGCCATGGGGCGCAAGAACACGCTCCAGAAGAAAATGCCCGGTAAGTTTCAACCCGGCGCGCGTCGCAGCCATATCCGGTGCGTCCGCCTTGCCCATAAGGAACTGCGGCAAGGACAAGAGCCGCTTTGCGTATTCCGCCCCCGCCTCGCCAGAGACGGCCCGGCCGGTTCGCGGCGAAACATAGATCAGGTCGGCTGTGGCGCCGGTCGCCGCGCATTGTGAAAGATCAAGACCGAATCCCAACGCGTCAAGCAGACCCGCTTCCCAACGCACATAAAGCGGGCCCCAATGGGCGAAATCGTCCGCCGTCATGGCATCGAGCAGAATCTCCGCCACATTGTGCAAGGCCGCATGCGTCTGCCGTTCCGGCAAGGCCGCACCCGCGACAGCGCAAAAAGCATTGAGGCCGATCAGTCTGTTGCGGTTTTCCATCAATGCACCGGCACGGGCCCGCGCCAGCTCGACCACATAGCTGCCCAATTGCTCCGGCAACCGCGCCCGCCAGGTCAATGAAAGCCCGTTTCCCGGCTGCAGGGTCGCGCGGGACCGGCTGCCGCGCACCAGTCCCAGATGCCGGCCATGTTCGCGGGTCAGAACATCCGCGATGATACCGGTCTCGCCGTAAGGGCGTGATGACAAGACAATCCCGCTATCGGTCCATTCCATTATCGTATCAAGCACCGGCTTTCTTCCCCCGCAAGGCGAAGCCTTTGGCGGGGGAAGATGTCTGCTAGGCCGCTTGCGGCCGTGGCAGACAGATGGGGGAAATCATTCTTCTGGATATTCCAGGCCGATTTCGCGGTAATGCTCGCGGCTTTCCGCCCAATCCTCGCTGACCTTGACGAACAGAAACAGATGGACCCGGTGGCCAAACAACTCCTCCATCTCCTTGCGCGCCAGCTCGCCGATCGTCTTGATGGTCTGGCCGCCTTTGCCCAGCGCGATCGCCTTCTGCCCTTCACGCTGGACATAGATCACCTGATCGATGCGGACCGAGCCATCCTTGCGCTCTTCCCATTTTTCCGTTTCGACCGCGCTGGAATAGGGCAGTTCGTCATGCAGGCGATGGTAGATTTTCTCGCGGGTGATCTCGGCCGCCAGCAGCCGCATCGAAATGTCGGCGGTCTGGTCCTCCGGATAGAGCCAAGGCCCTTGCGGCATTCGCGCCGCCACCCAATTGGCGACATCCGCCACGGCCTCGCCCTTCAAGGCGGAAACCAGGAAGACATCCTCGAACAAACCCGTGGCGTTGAATTTCTCCACCAGCGGCAAAAGATCGGTGCGCTTCATGCCGTCGATCTTATTGAGCACCAGCGCCGTCTTTTTTCCCTTTGCCTCTTTCAGGCCGGCGATGATGGCATCGGTATCGCGCGCGCCGGGAGACTTGGAATCGCCAGCGAGATCGGCGGCATCCACGATCAGAAGGACGGCGTCGGCGTCCTCGGCGCCAGCCCAGGCCGCCCCCACCATGGCGCGATCGAGCCGCCGGCGCGGCCGGAAAATTCCCGGCGTATCAACAAACACGATCTGGGTCTGGTCCATCATTGCCACGCCTCGCACTGTCATGCGCGTGGTCTGCACTTTGGGACTCACAATAGCGACCTTCGAGCCCACCAAGGCATTGGTCAGGGTGGATTTACCGGCATTGGGGGCGCCGATAATGGCGCAGAAGCCGCAGTGCGTGGTCATGGTTTTACCCGCGCCAGCAGCTGGGCTGCCGCATCCTGTTCGGCTTCCCGCTTGGAGCCGCCCTCGCCCATTTGTGGTTGCTCGCCGTCCACCATTGCCTCGATGACAAAATGCGGGGCATGGGCGGGGCCGGTGCGCGACATTTCGCGATAGGCGGGGGCGGGCAAACCACGACCCTGCGCCCATTCCTGCAACCGTGTTTTTGCGTCACGCATTTCCGCGCCCAGGCCAGGATCCTCGAACATCTGCGCCCAATAGCGCGAAATGAAGTTTCGCGCCGCCGCCATGCCGCCGTCCAGGTAAAGCGCCGCGATTACCGCCTCGCAGACGTCGCTGAGGATCGCCGCCCGGGCGCGGGCGCTGTCGAAGCCGGCGCCGGCAAGCTTGATATACGCGGGCAGCTCCGCCGCTTCAGCAACGCGGGCGCAGGCTTCGGCCCGCACCAGTGCGTGAAATCGCACGGTCAAGGCGCCTTCGCTTTCATCGGCGTGGCGCGCGTGCAAAGTCTCCGCCACCACCAGGCCCAGCACCCGGTCGCCCAGAAATTCCAGCCGCTCGTTCGAGAGCGCCGAAGCGGCGCTGGCATGTGTCAGCGCGCGCGTCAGAAGCGCGCGATCGCAAAAGCGATGCCCCAGTTTCTCTTCAAGGTCGCCGAGATCGCGCAAAGCGCTCAGTGGATCGGGGTCAGCAAGCGCAGATACCGGATGGCGAAGGGCCATTTCCAGACTTCCCAGAAGCGCGCACTGCCGTTGGTGGAGAAGAAGCGGAATTCCGCCTTGCCTTCCAGATTCTCGGCGGGGACATAGCCGACTTCGGTGCGGCTGTCGGCGGAATTGTCGCGATTGTCGCCCATCATGAAATAGTGATCGGGCGGCACGACATAAACGTCGGTGTTGTCGGCGGGACCGTCGGGATCGCGGTCGAGTGTCAGATAGTTCTTACCGCCCGGCAAAGTTTCGCGATATTGCGGCACATGATGCTCTTCGCCATCGATGGTCTCGACATAATCGTCGACGCGCACTTTGGGGATCGCCTGGCCGTTCAGCCACAACACGCCATTCTTCATTTGAATGCGGTCGCCGGGAAGACCGATCAGCCGCTTGATGAAGTCGGTGGAATTGTCGTGGGGAAATTTGAAGACGATCACGTCGCCGCGCTGGGGCGAACGGCTGAGGAAGCGGCCATTCACGGCATCACCGAGGGGCCAGCCGCCAAATGGAAAAGTGTAACGGCTATAGCCGTAAGCGAACTTCTCCACGAACAGATAGTCGCCGATCAGCAAGGTCCCTTCCATCGAGGCGGAGGGAATATTGAAGGGCTGGAACAGGAAGGTGCGGATCACGATGGCGATCAGGCCGGCATAGATCACGGTCTTGGCCAACTCGGTCCAGGACTCCCCCTGCTGGGCCTTGGCAGCCTGGGCAGGTAATTTGCTTTGGGAGGGGGTGTCGGCCATGAGTTCCGGTTGCTTGAGAGATCGCGGGGACAAAACGATCCCCCGCCCCACCTGTCAAGGTTTTCCTTGTTAATTCTCGTTGAGCGTCGAGATGATCACGATGGCCTGGGCAATCGGAAAATCATCGGTGATGGAGAGGTCGATCTGCACGCGATGCCCCGGCGGCGTCAATGCCTGCAGCCGGGCCAGCGCGCCACCGGTCAGCTTCATGGTGGGCTTGCCCGAAGGCAGATTAACCACGCCCATGTCGTGCCAATAGACACCCCGGCTGAAGCCGGTGCCCAAGGCCTTGGCGCAGGCCTCCTTGGCGGCGAACCGCTTGGCATAGGAAGCGGCGCGGTTGGCGCGGGCCTCGGATTTGGCGCGCTCGACATCGGTGAAGATGCGCGCAATGAAACGCGATCCGTGTCTTTCCAGCGTCTTTTCGATGCGGCGTATGTCGATGAGGTCGGAGCCTAAGCCGAGGATCATGGAACACCCAACATCCAAGAATGAGCTTGCCCGCTGAAAAGTTGGCCGATAGCGACAGCGAATCGGCTCCGAGGTTTTACCAGGATCATGCGCGCGCTTCGTCCATCAGGCGCCGCATTTTCTGAATCGAGTCGCTGAGGCCGCAAAAGATCGCCTCGCCGATCAGGAAATGGCCGATATTGAGCTCCCGGATATGGGAAATGACGGCAACAGGCCCGACATTCTCGTAAGTCAGACCATGGCCGGCGTGAATTTCCAGGCCGAGATCGGCGCCAAACTCCGCCGCATTGCGGATGTGCTTCAACAGCTTTTCCTGTTCGGCGCCGGCAGCGTTGGCGAAAGCGCCGGTGTGCAATTCGACCACCGGGGCGCCCAATTCGCGTGAAGCGTCCAGCTGCTTGCGGTCCGGCTCGATGAACATCGAAACCCGGATCCCGGCCGCGCCCAGCGCGCTGACTATGGGTTTCAGCCTGGCGAAATGGCCCACCACGTCAATGCCGCCTTCGGTGGTGCGTTCCTCGCGCTTCTCCGGCACGATGCAGGCGGCATGCGGCCGCGCCTTGAGCGCGATGTCCAGCATTTCCTCGGTGGCGGCCATTTCCAAATTGAGCGGAATTTCGAGGTCCCGCGACAGCCGCGCGATATCCTCATCGGAAATGTGGCGGCGATCTTCGCGCAGATGCGCGGTAATGCCATCGGCGCCGGCCGCCTGGGCGATCAGCGCAGCTCGGATCGGGTCAGGCGTCGTGCCGCCCCGCGCATTGCGCACGGTGGCGACGTGATCGATGTTGACGCCCAAGCGAAGCGATTTCACGCTCATTTACCCGTCAATGCCATCACGCAAGCCCTCTGGAGCCCGGTTTCACTGCAGGAATATTCCGCAAATGTGGCGGCAATTTATCGGCGGGCCAGGCCTGGACCTTCCATTCCGCCAGTGCGATCAGCGGCACCCCGACCTTGGCCTTGCCGGCCGAACGGTCGATCAGGCAGCAGGCCGCCACCACCTTGGCGCCAGTGGCCTTGATCGCGGCGATACATTCGCGCGAGGACACGCCGGTGGAAATAATATCTTCCACCATCAGGACCTTCTGGCCCTTCTTGAGCGTGAAGTTGCGTCGGAGCTGAAAGCTCCCGTCCACCCGTTCCACATACATCGCCGGCAGTCCCAGCTGGCGGCCCATCTCGTAACCCGGCACGATGCCGCCGACCGCGGGCGAGACGATGGCGGTGACCTCATCCTTCACTTGCTCGCGGACTTTCTTCGCCAGCGCCTTGCAAAGCTTGGCGGTGCGTTTGGCGTCCTGGAACACCAGCGCCTTTTGCAGGAATTTGTCGGAATGAAGTCCGCTGGAGAGGATGAAATGGCCCTCCAGCAGCGCGCCGGACTTTTTGAATTCATTCAATACCTGATCGACGTTCACCGTATCGGCCCCTCATGACTGGAACTTGCCGAAGCGTCCGCTTCGCGCACGCGGTCGACCGATTCGACCGCATTATTCACCCGTAGCGCACCCACGATATTCTGCAAATGGGCGACATCGCGCACTTCGATATCCATCATGAATTCGAAGAAAAGCGGGTTGCGCGCCGTCACTTTCATGTTGAAGATGTTGCCGCCATTGGCCGCGATCACTGTCATCACCGCCGCGAGGCTGCCCGGCTCATTCTTCACCCGCACGCTTACACGTCCCACCGAGGGGCCACTATCCGCCGCATTTTGGCCCCAGCTCACATCCAGCCAATCATCCATGTTCTGCGCCTTGTCGAGTTCGGCGCAGTCGATGGTGTGGACGGTGACGCCCTCGCCGGGCGCCATCAGGCCCACGATGCGGTCGCCCGGCAGCGGATGGCAGCAGGGCGCCAGATTATAGGCGATGCCTTCGGTCAGGCCGCGGATGGAAATCGGCTTGGCGGCAATGTTGGCAGGCCCACCTTGCTTGATGCGGCTCTTGTCGGCGCGCTTGAGCTCGGGAAACACCGCCGCCAGAACTTCATGGCCGCGCAGCACCCCGCGCCCGACATCGGCATAAACATCCTCGGCCTTGGAAAGCCGCAGCTTCTTGGCCACTTCGCCGATGGCCTTTTCGCTCAGCTCCGCGCCCTGTTCGGCGAAAGTCTTTTCCAAAATCTTCTGGCCGAGCTTGACGTGCTCGCCGCGTTGCGCATGACGCAGATAGCGGCGGATCTCGGCCCGCGCCCGTCCGGTGACGACAAATTGTTCCCATAGTGGCGACGGCGCCTGCTCCTTGGTGGAAATGATTTCCACCTGGTCGCCATTGCGCAGCGGTGTGTGCAGCGGCACATGGCCGCCATTCACTTTCGCACCCACCGCCGTGTGCCCCAGATCGGTGTGCACCGCATAGGCAAAGTCGATCGGCGTGGCGCCGCGCGGCAATGAGATCAAACTGCCCTTGGGCGTGAAGCAGAAGACCTGATCGGCGTACATGTTGAGGCGGGAATTCTCCAACACCTCCTCGGCGCTGTCGCCGCGCTCCAAAAGATCGACCATGTCGCGCAGCCAGCCATAGGCCACGCCCTCGTCGCCTTGGGCCGGCACATGCTCGCGGTAGCGCCAATGCGCGGCGACACCGCGTTCGGCCACGTCATGCATTTCCTGGGTACGGATCTGGATTTCCACCCGCTGCTTCTCGGGGCCCATCACCGTGGTATGAATGGAGCGATAGCCGTTGGTCTTGGGCGTGGAGATGAAATCCTTGAAACGTTCCGGCACCATCTGCCAGCTGGTGTGGATGATGCCCAGCGCCCGATAGCAATCGTCAATATCGCGGACGATGATGCGGAAGCCGAAAATGTCCGAAAGCTGTTCGAAATTGAGTTTCTTGGTCTGCAGCTTGCGCCAGATCGAAAATGGCCGCTTGCCCCGGCCATAGACCCAGGCGTCCAGATCATGCTCGGCCAGTTTGCGCTTGAGCTGATCGGCGATGCGCCCGACCCGGTCGCCACCCACCATGTCGAGGCGGGCGAAATGGGTGACGATGGAGTTGCGGGCATGGGGGTCGAGCTCCGCGAAAGCCAGATCTTCCAGCTCCTCGCGCATATTCTGCATGCCGATCCGCCCCGCCAGCGGCGCGTAGATATCCACCGTCTCCTGGGCGATGCGCCGGCGCTTCTCCTCCTTGTCGATAAACCCGAGGGTGCGCATATTGTGCAGCCGGTCGGCCAGCTTGACCAACAGCACGCGGATGTCGCTGGTGATCGCCAGCATCAGTTTGCGGAAATTCTCCGCCTGCTTGGTGCGCTCCGAAAAAAGCTCCAACTGGGAAAGTTTGGTGACGCCGTCCACCAGGCCGGCAATCTCGTCGCCGAAATTCTTCTTCACATCGTCATAGGTGACAAGGGTGTCCTCGATGGTGTCGTGCAGCAAGGCCGTGACGATGGTGGGGACATCGAGCTTGAGCTCGGTGAGAATCGCGGCGACTTCCAGGGGGTGAGCAAAATAGGGATCGCCCGAGGCGCGGAACTGTTTGCCATGGGCGGTCATGGCATAAACGTAAGCCTTGTTGAGCAGTGCCTCGTCGGCGCCCGGATCATAGGCCGTCACCCGCTCCACCAGGTCGGTCTGGCGCATCAGCCTGCGGCGGCCGCGCGGCGTCCCGGCCACGGGGACAGACGGGGCATCCGCGGTCTTTGCGGGAACCGCGCTTGGGACCAATGGGGCTCTCATCGCCCCATTATATAGGAAGTCCGCCCCAATAACCCGGCCCAAGGGGCGGGAATTTCAGGATTTGGGACGGGATGCGGCGGCTAGGCAGCGAAACGGGTTGCCCTGCCGCTCGCTCGTGCTCGCGGCGTTCGCCTGCTTTCGCAGGTCCACCGGACCTGCTCACGCGCTACGCGCGCCACAGGCTCACTCCTCGTAATCCGCTTCGGGCTCGGGCTGGGGCTCTGCCCGGCGCTGGGCCTCGGTCGTGAGGGCGCGCAAAAGCTCTTCTTCGGTGACCTGGCGGTGCGAGGGGTCCTCGCGATCGTCAGCCTCGGGACGGGCCTCTTCCGGCTCGTCCACTTCGGCATGCTTTTGCAGCGAACGGATATAGTCTTCCCGGACTTCTTCCGGCTTCAGCGACCGGGCCGCGATCTCGCGCAGCGCCACAACCGGGTTTTTGTCGCGGTCACGCTCCAGCAGCGGTTCGGCGCCGCCGGAGAGCTGGCGGGCGCGAAAACCCGCCGCCAGTACCAGATCGAACCGGTTGGGAATCTTGTCAACGCAGTCCTCGACAGTCACGCGCGCCATGGATTTCCTTTTTATTCAGCAAGTTACCGGCCACTCTGAAAGTGGAATCTAGGGCCGATAACGGGGATCTCAGCCGAGCCACATACAGAAAAACCCTGAGTCCAGCAAGAAAATACTAGTCCAGGGCAGCAAGCAGGGCTTCCACGGCCTGACCCGTAATGGGATGGCGCCAGCCCGGAGCAATTTCGGCCAATGGTTCCAACACAAAGCGGCGCTCCCTCATTCTGGGATGGGGAAGTTCCGCCACCCCCTGTTCCACCCGGCCCCGGTAGTCGATCAAGTCCAGGTCCAGGGTGCGCGGGCCGTTCGGGACGGAACGCTTGCGTCCCAAAGCAGTTTCCACCTCATGCAAAAGTCTCAATAGAGCAGCAGGTTGGAGTTCGGTTTCCACGCTTGCCACCGCGTTTGTGAAAGGCGGTTCGGCGGGATCGGGCCAGGCCTGGGTTTGGCGGAATTTGGAAATGGCCGTCACTCGCACGCCACGCTCCCCGAGCGCCGCCAGGGCGGCCTTCAAGGTGGTCTGCGGCGAACCGACGGCAGAGGGAATATTGGCGCCTAGCGCAATGAAGATTTCGGGCGTTTCGCCCGCCCGGCCTGCAAGGCCCGGATGATTGGAGGCCATGATGCTTTTCTACCCGTCCGAAAAACTCGCTTTGTTCATCGACGGCGCCAATCTTTACGGCGCGGCCAAGGGCCTCCAGTTCGATATCGATTATAAGCGCCTTTTGGAACTGTTCGCCCGCAAAGGCACCCTGGTGCGCGCCTTCTATTATACCGCGGTGGCGGAGGACCAGGAATTCTCCCCTCTCCGGCCGCTGGTGGATTGGCTGGACTATAACGGCTTCTCGGTGGTGACAAAGCCGCTCAAGGAATTCACCGACGTCCAGGGCCGCCGCCGGGTCAAGGGCAACATGGACATCGAACTCGCCATCGACGTGATGGAGATGTCAGCCTGGGTGGATCATGTGGTGATTTTTTCCGGCGATGGCGATTTTCGCCGCCTGGTGGAGGCGGTGCAGCGGCGGGGACGACGGGTCTCGGTGGTGTCCACCATTCGCACCCAGCCGCCCATGGTGTCGGACGAATTGCGCCGCCAGGCCGACAATTTCATCGAACTGGATGATCTGAAGAGCCAGATCGCGCGCGAAGGCGGCAAGACGCCGCAATTTGCACCCGCCGTCTGAATCCGTTTAAGCCGGGGTGGATGAAAACGCCCCAGGAACCGCCCCGCGATTGTCAGCTCTGCCCCCGATTGGCAGCTTTCCGGGCGGACAATCGCAAGAAGCATCCCGACTGGTTCAACGCCCCGGTGCCCTGCTTCGGGCCGCTGGATGCCCGGCTGGCGATCGCCGGCCTGGCGCCAGGCTTGCAAGGCGCCAATCGCACCGGCCGTCCCTTCACCGGCGACTGGGCGGGCGATCTGCTTTACGCCACCTTGCTGAAATTGGGCTTGGCAAAGGGCGAGTATGATGAGCGTATCGACGACACGTTGGCGCTGGTGGATTGCCGCATCGTCAATTCGGTGCGCTGCGTGCCGCCGCAAAACAAGCCTGAGCCGTCGGAAATCAAGACCTGCCGCCAATTCCTGATCAGCGAGCTGGAGACCATGCCCCGAGTGAACACGATCCTGGCGCTGGGGAAGATCGCCCATGACAGTGTACTGAAGACCCTGGAGGCGAGGATCGCGGCGCACCCCTTCCGGCACGGCGCTGTTTATGAGATCGGGAAATTCCGGCTGATCTCCAGCTATCATTGCTCGCGCTACAACACCAACACCGGCGTGCTCACCACCGCGATGTTCGAAACCGTGATGGCTAAGGCGAAAAAGCTGGCTCAGACCGGCGCGTGACACACCGCTTCGATATTGTGCCCGTCGGGATCCAGCACGAAGGCGCCGTAATAATTGGCGTGGTAGTGTGGCCGCAGGCCCGGCGCGCCATTGTCCCTGCCGCCCGCCGCCAGAGCCGACAGGTAAAACGCGTCCACCATGGCGCGAGTCGATGCGGTGAAGGCAATGTGTGATGGCGCGGCGCGTTCCGCCGCGCCAAACCAGAAGACCGGCCGGTCCCTGCCATAACCAGCGGCGGCGTCATGGCCGGTCTGTTCGGCCGTCGCCTCCATCACCATGGTCATGCCCAGCGGCGCAAGCGCCTTGTCATAGAACGTCTTGGCCTTTGGATAATCCGTCACGCCGATGCCGATATGGTCAAGCATGCTCACCCCCGGTTGCGCAGCAGCCTCGCCTTGTCGCGCTGCCAGTCGCGCTGCTTGTCGGTCTCGCGCTTGTCATGCAGTTTTTTGCCCTTGGCGATACCCAGCTCCAACTTGGCGATGCCCTTGGCGTTAAAATACATCTTCAGTGGTATCAGCGTCATACCTTCGCGCTGGGCCGCGATCGACAGCTTCGCGATCTCATGCTTACGCATCAGCAGTTTGCGGGTGCGCTTGGGCTCATGGTTGAAGCGGCTGGCCTGGGTATATTCCGGAATATAGGCATTGACCCAGAAAAGTTCGCCATCCTTGGCCTGGGCATAGCTTTCACCGATCGTGGTCTTGCCATTGCGCAAGCTCTTGACCTCCGAGCCGGTCAGTATGATCCCCGCTTCCACTACGGAATCGATCGCATAGGCGTACCGCGCCTTGCGATTTTCGGCGATCATCTTGGTGCCGTCGTCCTTCTTCTTGGCCATCAGAAATTAAGGCCGCAGCCTTTCATCGCGGCCTTGACCTGGACGCGGCCGTTGTCGGTCAACTCCACCAGCGGCAAGCGGACTTCCGGGGTGCAATGACCCAGAAGCGAGGCGCCAAACTTGACCGGCGCCGGCGACGGCTCGCAGAACATGGCGTCATGCAGCGGCATCAACCGGTCGTGCAGCTCGCGGGCGCGGTCATAATTGCCGCGCAGGCAGACATCCTGGAATTCGGCGCAGAGCTTGGGCGCCACATTGGCCGTCACCGAGATGCAGCCATGGCCGCCATGGGCCATATAGCCCAGCGCGGTGCCGTCCTCGCCCGAGATCAGCCGCCAGCCCTTGCGGCAGGCATTACGTTCCCGCGTCGGCCGCATCAGGTTGGCGGTGGCAT
>CAIUCH010000024.1 GCA_903897605.1 uncultured Alphaproteobacteria bacterium | reverse complement strand
TTGCCCTGTGCCATCAGCACATCGACCTGCCGTAGCTTCGCGACAATCTCTTCCGCCGTATGCCTTTTCCTTGCCATCTATCCAATCCTCCTTGGTCAAAACCATACTTCAGGGAGGACCAGTTCAAAGGGGGCAGGACAATCGCGGAGAGTGCAAAAGCCGCGCTGAGGCGATCGGCGGCACCCCGGTTGAGCCTGGTTTCAAGCGCCGAGGAAGCCGCACCGTCTTCCCAGTATGGTGTCAGGTCGCCGTGATATTGCGGCAGTTGGCTTCCATAGCGTTTCTCGAATGCCGAGAACGCCGTCGATACGGACGCAATGGAAAACCGCGGCCATTCATACTTCTCGTTCCATGACCGCACGAATTCGCTGATTTCCGGATCGGGCTCGGCATTGTCGCCATGACCGGACCAGCGGATACTGGAGATGTCATACGAATACTGAACATCGTCCATGCGGTCCTGATACTTCGCGACAAAATCAGGCCCCACTTTCATGACGTGCGACATGGCATAGCCAGTCCATGGCACCCAGAACAAAACCTTGTCTTTGCCGGAAGGTCCGACCCACCAGAATGGCCTGTCTTGCCAGGTGGTCATGAAAGTGCCGATGCGGTCGAAATAATTCGGAGCAGCCGAAAAATACCTGATGCCTGCCTGAGAAAACGCGGCGACTGTTCCCCAGGTAAAACCGGGAACATCGCTCATCATGGCCGAGTCCACGCGCACACCGCACTGCTTGCCAAGCACGGTGGAATAGTGGAAGAGCTGCAACAGCTCTTCCGGCCGGCATAGCCCTGTGAGCTCGTTCGCGTAGGCGCCATTGAGCGCGATCCAGCCTTTGCCGACAGCCTCGACAAGCTCGGCTTTCTCCTCCTGTGAGCGGCGCTGCATATAGAGATCGGCGCCCCACAACACCTCAAGGTTCCATATGAACCTTGCGCCTTCGGGATAGTCCGCTGTTTTGCGCGCCAGTTCGATTCCCCGCTTGATATTGAGCATTTGCTTTTCTTCAACATCTGCCTGCAGGTCGGTATACCCAAGATCATGATGCGAGTGCGGGAGGACATAGATCAGCATTTGCCGAACCGGCTTTATCTCCACGGCCTCCGACTGCTGCGCGCCGTTTACTTCAATTGAAACGACGGCATTGCGCGTACTTGACACCGGCTTAAGGTAGATCTCGAAAACATTTACGCCGCTTTGAATCGTGCGGCGGTCGATCTCGGCTCCATCCAGTTTTGTAATTGCGACCGTGCTGCCCCCGCTGTTCGAAAGTGAGATCAGCAGCGGCTGGAGAAGCCCCATGCCGGTTCGCGCCAAGGCGCGAATGGGTGTCGCCAGCTTGGGGCGGCTCTGGCTCTCCGGCTGAGCGCGGGCAATATTCCATGTGGACCCAGAGCAGAGCGCGCCGCCCGCCGCCATGGTCAGACTTTTCAACAGATCTCTTCGCTTCATCGGTTCACCTCATATTGCGCCATAGCGGCGCCGACGTTGCGGCAGTTTGTCAGGTCGCCCTGACTCCTCTGCGCACGGCATCACTTGCCGCTTCGAGTGAGAGGCGACGGGTTTCCGGAAGGGTAAAAAGCGTGAACAGCAGCCCGGCGAAACTAATTGCTGCATAAAGGAAGAATGTGAGAGCCGGTCCGAAGGAGGGGCTGTCATTCAGAATCGGGAAGGTCTGGGCGACGACGTAAGCACCCATCCAGATCGTGAAGGCGACGAGCGCCATCGCCCGTCCGCGCACCGCGTCTGTAAAGATCTCCGACGGCAGCAACCAGGAAATTGGTCCAAGCGCCATGGCAAAGGCCGCGATGAAGGCCAGAATTGCACCGAGGAGGAGCAGGTCTGCGCCGGGACGAAGAAACAAGAACCCGACGATCGCGAGCGAGATGGTTTGAACCGCGAGGCCGAGCAACAGCAGCCTGCGGCGGCCAACCCGGTCGATGAAGGCTGTGGCAACAAGGGTGAAGATCAAATTGACAAAACCGACCAACAGCGTCGCCCAGAAGGCATTGGCGATGCCGATCCCCGTACGGGAGAAGATCCTGGTGGAATAATACATGATCGCATTGATGCCGCTCAACTGAGATACAATCGCGATGACCAAGGCAATGAGAAGGGCGCGGCGATGCTTGGGGGCGAATAGCGGTTCAATGCTGTTTTGCGTCCCAGCCTTATGGCCAGCCAGCCAACGGGGACTTTCCTTGGCGCCAAAGAGCAATCCAAGCAGAATCATGGCCGGAACCGCTTCGGAGCCAAGCATCCAGCGCCAGCCGATAGCGGCATTCCACGCCGCGTCTCCCAACGATTGAATGAGCGCGTTTATAAAAAGGGTAAAGAAAATGCCCGTCACGATGCCGAACTGAAAGAGTGTGCCCAGCCGGCCGCGCGAATCGGGCGGTGCGAATTCGCTGATGAAAACAGGACAGATCATCGAGCAGAGCCCGATGCTGAGGCCGGCCGCGAAGCGCGCAACGATAAACTGGGAGAAGTGAACGACGATGGCGGAGGCGATGCCCGAAACAAGAAAAAGCCAGGCGCAGGCGAACAGCGCAGATCGCCGGCCAAACCGGTCCGCCAGGCGCCCGGCAATCAGCGCGCCGGGGATGCAGCCCAGCAGCGCGCTTGCCACTGCCAATCCTTCTTCGCCCGGGCCGAGGCGAAAATGCATTGCAAGATATTGGGTCGCGCCGTTGATGACGGCCGTATCATAGCCAAAGAGCAGGCCCCCCGTGGCCCCGATAAGCGCAACCCGAACCAAGCCGGAACTTTCATTCACCAATGACGTATCCCCCAAGGTCATAAACTAATCGCCACGTTCAGGCCCGGCAGAATCATCGGCATGGTGCGCCGGACGTTTTTCCGGGATCGCCTTGGTCATAAAAGTCATGAATTCCTCCGCATCAATTTCGGCGCGCCGCCTTCATCGATGATGGCGCAGCGAAAATTGCGGGAGGCGTAGACGCCATAGTCATGACCGGCGCGGGCGGGATAGATGCCAATATAGCTGAGGGGCGTTTCGCCGACATTGGCGGTGCGGTGGCCAGTATGACCAGGCACATAGACGGCGCAGCCGGGCCCCAAAGGCAGCATCCGGCTTTCACCAGTCGCTTCGTCCTCAAGAAGCATGACACCTTTTCCGGAGAGGCCGATGTAAAGTTCGGCCGCCTCACGCCAGCTATGCAGATGTCCCTTGGTCATGAAATATTCCCGCCCGACCCTGCCGGGATGAATGACGCCGAGACCGTAATGAAGATCGCCATCGCCGGTGCCCGGCTCGACCACCTCTACAGAATAGACCAGCGGATCACCATCAGCGCGGGCGGCGCGATAAGCCGCTTGATCGAGGAATATGCCAGCGAGATCGGAAAGCCGGCGCTCCGTCCGGCGCGCCCCTTCGATGGTTCCGGCTGCCGGATCGAAGCGGCCAAGCAATGCGTTGATGTCGAGAGATTGCAGCGTGGCGGCGCTCATGCGTTGGTCCTCACAAAGGCCTTGATGGTCGCGCATTCCTGGCCGATGCCGCGACCGTGGGGACGAATAGTGTAGAGACCGACCGAGGCGGGAACAATGAAGGTCTCGGCGTAATGGACGATGAACGGGTCGAAGGCGCCCTTGGGACTTTCGACGATCACCTCGGCGCCGGCGACGAGGTTGAGGACCTGCACGCCACCCGTCTCACACCCCCCGGTGTCGTGGGGCACAATGCCGGTGAACCAGTGGCGGCGGGTTTCGATGAACTCCGCTTCGTGAAGCCCCGTGCGTTCCTCGCGCCAACCATCGCCCTTGCCTAGTGGGGTGATGCGGTTGACGAGATGTCGTGCCGCATAATGTTCGTCGCGGTCCCAGCAGACATTGTCCATGCCGCGCGCGATATTGATCGGGCGGGGCTTGCCGTCGAGGCCTAACCGCTCCCAGTCCCACAGCTTGAACGTGAAGATATAGGGCGTGGCGCTGATCTCCAGCACCATGGCATCCGCGCCCGAGCAGTGAAGCGTGCCGGCCGGGATCAGGAAATGATCATGAGCCTTGGCCGCAAAGCAGCCGACAAAATCCTCGTCCCGGAATCGGCCCTTGCCGGATTGCGCCGCTTCAAGCGCCGCCTCCATCTCGGCGCGGCCCACGCCTGCCTTGCAGCCGAGATAAACATGCGCGCCAGGCTTGGCATCGAGCAGGTAATAGCTCTCGTCCTGGGTATAATGGAGCCCGAATTGTTCTTGGATATAGTGGGTGAGCGGATGCACCTGAAGCGAGAGATTGCCGCCCGCCATCGTATCGAGAAAATCAAAACGAATTGGAAACTCGGCGCCGAAACGCCCATGGACGGGTGCCCCGAGCAAAGCGCGCGGTTGCGCAAATACCAGATCGATCGCCGGTACTTCTATTTCGACCGAACCAAAGCGGAAGCGAAGGCTGTTCTCCTCCGGCACGCAATCGAAGCACCAGGCGAAATTGATTTGGTCGCGATCGAGATCGCATACTTCCTTCATCCATTGACCGCCCCAGGGGCCCGGATCGAATAAGGGAACAACGCGGAAGGGTCTTGAGACCGCGTGGGTCAGCGCCCGACGGAAAGCGGTTCCCGTAACGAGCTTGGGATCGCCGGGGATGGTGGTGTCGAGCAAATAATCCCACCGCGTCATCGTCGCACGCTTGAGCCGATCGCACACGCGCCAATCGACGAAGAACGCACGCTTATACTGCAAGGACGCTTTCATGGATTTATCTTGAGATCCAAGATTGGCGATCTCGGCCCGGCGCTGCCGCTGCTGTATCTCCCAGCGCGGCAAGTTGGCAAAGATATGGAGGGCAGCCTCCGGCGCCGCCAGAAAGGCCCCGGGACCCAGCAGCACCAGGGGCGCCGTCGCAATGGCAGCGCGGGCGCGAACCGCTTCAAGCGCATCGGAACGGAAGAAACGATCGAGCGTCAGATTGCTCATATAACCGAAAATCGGATCGCCGCCGCCGGTAAAAGGCGCGATCAGTTCGGCGATCCCATCCTCCGGCAGCAGCGCTTGATGCATGTCGATCAGGTTGGCGTCAGGCCAATGCATTCTGATGGCATCGCGAATCTCATTGTGAAAGACCCCCGGATAGCATTCAATTGCCGCCACTGGTCTCTCACCTTGCTCGATGTCCGATCGCAACCGCGCAACAATTTCGCGCCAGCCGCGCCATGTGGTTCCTTCACCGGCAGGAACGTCGATGATTGGATATTTGTCGTAATTGGAAACACTCATGCCAACTCCGGGAAACGTTGGCGGGCAAGCGCATCAAGGCCCAGCAGAGCCGCGGACGAACCCAAGGTTCCCGCCACGATATCGACCTGCCCCCAAGGGGTATGCGCGTGAGAGAGTATGGCGGCTTTCAGATCATCGAAGAAATCCCCAGCGCCGGCCATGATGCCGCCGCCCAGAATAATCCGTTCGGGGTCATAGGCATGGATCAGGTTGACAATCATCTGCGCCCATACGGCGACGCCATGCCTCTTCAATGCCAGGGCGCAGGAATCGCCTTGCCGCGCCAGTTCGAAGACGGCGCTATAATCGATATTGCTACACAGCCGGATTGCGCTTGTCCCAAAATCGGGATGCTTTGCGGCGATGCGCGCAAGCACAGACGTCGAGGCCTCGGCCTCGGCACAGCCGATATTGCCGCAGGTGCAGCGCGCGCCCTGCCGGTTGGTGCTGAAGTGGCCGCCAAGTACACCTGCCTGGCCATGAACACCCTCAAGAAGATTGCCCTCGATAACCGTGGCGGTACCAAGGCCGGTGCCCAAGGTGACCAAGACGAGATTGTTGCAGCCGGCACCGGCGCCGGCACGCCATTCGCCCAGCAGGGCAAGACGCGTGTCATTCTCCATGACAAGCGGTAAACCGAATTGCTTATTTGCCCAGGCGCCTAGGTCGATCCCCGGCGCGTCATCCCATTTGCCATATGTTGCGCGAACCCGGTTCGCTTTGGGTTCGACCAGACCGGGAAATGTGAGCCCAAGCGCATTGCAGTGCCGATGCTCAAGCCCGAGCGAGGAGAGCAGGCGTTGGATCTCATAAGCGATCTGCGGAAGTTGACGTAAAAGGCCGTCTCCAGATTCGGCTGCAAGAGAAGTCTGTTGCGCGATTTTACCGTCTATCACCACACCGAGCTTGATCTTTGTACCGCCAAGATCTGCCGCGATTGTTATCATCGCATGCCCCTATGAAGTTCGAGAGTCGGCATGAAGCGCGCCGACGTAATGAACCTCGGCGTATTCGAGTGGCCGATCGGTCTCATCAAACACTGTGCGGCGCCGCAACAATTAGGGGACGCGCGCCATGGACGAAATCGGGATGATCCGCCGGCGTGCACAAGGCCTCTTCATCCAGGCGATGAAAAGAGCTATCCCCTTGGCGCAACAGCTTTATTGAACACAGCGCATCCATATCTTCAAACATTATAACAATTGCTGGTCACGGCAAGCTCATCATTGGCTAGGACTCACGGCCAACCGATCGGATAGCGCGCAATTCGAACCCAGGTATTCATTGGCACTCTATTCGCGGCGCCTCCAGCTGTTAAGCCTTGATGGGCACAGCAAACTTGCTGAGGGTGGCTCATGTGCCCGGGTCCACCGCGCTGCTTCTGGATTGAGTGGCGGCAATGCGATAGCCTTCCCATGCCAGCGGTACAAAATATTCCCCAGGCCACCTGGCGACTCGAAATCCAACGTACCTGCAACGAAATAAATCATCGCAATCTCGACGGATATTGACGAGGGCCTGAAATGGCTGCGCGAGTTAATCTCCCAGGGTGCTCGGAGGATCATCGTGATTAAATTCGCGCACCATGGAATGTGCAGCCTGGGCTTGATCGGCTGTATTTGGATGCTGGCTTCGATGCCTTTCTCGCTGGCATCTGCGGGCGGCGGTGACCAGCCGCTCCAGAACGCCGGCTTTGAAGCCGCCATACCGGCCGAGTCCTGGCAGATCGATTCGTCCGAGGCCAAGCAGGAATTTTCTCTAAGCCTGGATAAAGCGGATACCAAGGAGGGAAGCCAGGCCCTATCTGTGTCAGCGGACCACCCCGCGCACCTATCGCTGCGGCAGGAAGTGTTTCTTCCAATCGGAACCTTGTGGCGATTGACCGGTTGGGTGAAGTCGACGACGTCGCCGGTGCCGGTGAATGCGGACGCATATACCGAGAGTTTCATTCCCGGACCACGCATCGGAATCGAAGCGCAGGTTGGCGATCAAGGCTACAGCCAAACGCCAGTCGGCTCCGGGCAGTGGCAGCAGGAGAGCGTGGTCTTTCGCGTGCCTTCGCCGGGCAGAATCGGGGTTGTTCTCAATGCGCTTGGCAATCAGACCGGTAAAGTGTGGTTTGACGATATCCGCCTCGAACGCGTGCGAGAGAATCTGGAGGAACAGTCCGTCACCATTTCCGATACGCGGCTCAGCAAGCGTCCAATTGATTTAAAGCAGGGCGGTCAATTTATCGAACCGTTGGACAATTTGATGCCTTCGATGATCGCCCAGCAAGTCGACTCCACCAGCTTCGAGGAGGAGACTCCATGGACTTATGCCTACAAAAGGCAAATCGATAAGCCCTATCGTCCCTGGTATCCGGATGGCAGCGTGCATGTTGCAACCTATTCGTTCGACACCAACAATCCCTTCAACGGTAAGCGTTCGCAGAAGATCGAGCTGCCCTTGGCGAATACATGGGCGGGAATATCGCAAGATGGATTCTATTTTGATGCCGGGCACGCATACCGGCTGAGGCTGCATCTTCGCAGCGAGGGAAATGTTCGTGTGCGTGCGTCTTTGCATGGTGACGGTGGAATTGTCGCGGGGCCGGTTTTCCTGGGCCGTGGAGCAGCGGATTGGCGCGCTGCCGAGGTGCTGCTGACAGCAAAGCGCAGCATGCGCAATGCAACGCTGTCCATTGAATTCGAAGGCCCTGGCACGCTCTGGCTGGATCGGGTGTACCTGACTGACAAGGACGCGGTGCTGGGTCTGTGGCGTCCGGATGTCGTGAAGGCCCTGAAGGCGATGAATCCGGGAATTGTCCGGCTGGGCGGGAGCACGATTGAGCCGTTTGAATGGGAGGACACACTGGGAAGCTGGGACGCGCGCGTTCCCTTCGCGGATGATCCCTGGGGCGGCCTGCAAGAGAATTTTGTCGGCGTTGAAGAATTTGTTCAACTGACCCAGTACATCAAAGCCGAAGCGGTCATTTGTATTCGCTGGACGGGCAAGACGCCGCAAGATGCCGCCAATGAAGTCGAGTATTTCAACGGGACCGCCGACTCCGAATGGGGCCGCAAGCGTGCGAAAAATGGCCACCCCGAACCCTATCATGTGAAATATTGGGAAGTGGGCAATGAGGTGGGCGGCGCGGCATACGATGCTTCGTTGAAGGGATTCGCGCAAGCGATGCGAAAGGTCGATCCTTCGATCAAAATTCTGACCTCATACGACAGCGCCAACACCGTGCGGCTGGCGGGAAGCGCCATCGATTATTTGAATCCGCATCAATATACGGTCGGGGACCTCAACGGGACCGAAGCCGAACTGAAACAGTTGCGCAAAGAGATCGAGCAGGATGGCGACGGCAAAGACATTCGTGTGGCAGTGACGGAATGGAACGGGACGGCGGGAGACTGGGGGCTGAAGCGTGGCATGCTGCTGACAATGGGCAACGCCCTCACGACCGCGCGCTATCAGAACATGATGCATCGCTATAGCGATTTGATCGCGTTTGCGAATCGCTCGAATTTGTCGGACAGCTTCGGCTCGGGCGTGCTCGAGCCGGGACCGGGATGGCTTTACTTTACCCCAACCTATTATTCGCAAGGCTTGTACCAGCGCGCGGCGGGTTCCTTTCCTCTGAAGATCGAGCGGCCGGCATCGCCTTCGTTTTATCTGCAAGAGCCGGACTTGGATGCGACGCTAAGCGCGGACGGGAAAACGCTGCGCCTTTACGCAGTGAATTCGACGAGGGATATCCGCAAGGTTCGGTTCCATTTGAATCCGGAACTCGGATCGGTGCAGACGGGACATGCCTACGTCTTGGGTGACAGAGAGCCGAACGCGGATTCAGAAGCGATGAATTCGCACGACGAGCCCAACAAGGTTGGCGTGAAAATACTGAAAGCCGATGTCAGCGGGCCGGCGTTCGACTATGGCTTTGCGCCTTTCACGGTGACGTTACTCGAACTCGAATTGCGCAAAAAGCACTGATGCCAAGCGGCTTGCCGGTGAGGCTGGTCGAATTGCAGCACCGCGCCATTGGTTGCTTCACGCAAGGCCGCTTGCGGCGTACAGCGGACATTGTCGTTGGCGTCCGGCGGGAAAGCCGGCTCGACGCTTGCGAAATCCAAGAGCCGATTGGAAACGCGGCGCAATGCGCACACGATATTGTTGGACCGTTGCCGGCTACAGGCTGTACCTGCTAGACAATATTGGACAACCTATCTCACTTTCGGGAGACCCATGTCCCAGTCGAGCGAATTGCAAGGTGGCTGCGTCTGGAAGGGTGCCGAAATGCGCCAGAATGACCGGTGGATCAAGGAATTCCCGGCTGCGATGTTGGACCAAATCGATGCCGCGGTCGGCAAGGTCAAGGATCTCGATTGGCGCCAGGTCAATCGCCACAATTTTATGTTGACCGATGATGAGGGTTTTTTTGCAACCGTGCGCGAAGAACTGGAGAATGGATGCGGCATGGTGAAGATGCGTGGTCTGGACATTGGCCGCTACAGCGAAGAGCAACTGCGCCGCGTTTGGTACGCCCTCGGCTGGTACCTCGGCACTCCAATGTACCAAAATTATTTCGGGGAAGTGATGCGTGACATTAGGGACGAAGGCATGGGCGTAGGCGCCAAGCTTTATGGCGCGACCCTCGACTCTTCCGGTAAGCAGTTTCTGTCTTCGGGCGCCCGCACGCTGTCATCGGGGCAATTGCGCTTTCACACCGACCGTTGCGACGTGGTAGGCCTTTTGTGTGTGCGTCAAGCATCCGAAGGAGGCGTCAGCAAGCTGGCCAGCAGCGCCACGGTCTATAATGAGATTCGAAAGCGGCGCCCGGACCTGCATGCGCTGCTGTGCAAGTCCATACCGCGCAGCCGGTTCGGTGAAGAGCCGGGCGGCGAGCATGTGGTGTATGATTTGCCAATATTTGGCGTGCGCAACGGCAAACTTACCAGCCATTTTTCGCTCACCTACATAGAGAATGCGCAAATGATGCCCATCGCGAGGAAGCTGACGGATGCAGAGCATGCAGCCATCCAAATGTTGATGGACGTGGCGGAGGAGGAATGCTTCGAGATGCGCTTTGCGCCTGGAGACATTCAACTGCTGAACAATCACGTTATCTACCATGGTCGTACGGCATTTAAGGACGACGAAAGCAGGGGCCACAGCCGCATGCTCATGCGACTGTGGCTCTCCATGCCGAATTCACGCGCCTTGCCTGAGGATCATGCCATCTTGTGGGGCGATGTCGGGGCGGGTAAGCCGCACGGTGGCATCGCGCAGCCCGCTACAGCGGTCGCCACATGAGGCATGTGGCGGATCAACCTTCCGGTTGTTAGGGCGCATCGACCGAAAGCTTGATGATCGCAGGAGCGCAGTGCATGAGGCCTGACCCAATCGAAGAGGAGCCGTGCATGAAGCAACACAAGGCCGAGCCCGCTCGCATCATGGTTTCTGGCATGCGGTCGATTCTGCTTTCCCTTTTGCTATGCACGCTGGCGGGCCGCGCATCGGCGGCGCCGGACTATGGAAATTGTAAAGTGTCCGGTCAGCGGGGATCGGTCAAATTGGCGACTGTGGTTCCGGGGGCGCTTTCGGTGCGGCCGGCATTGCCCGCACCGGGATGGTGGAATGGCGACTCACCCGATACGATCAAAGACGGCTTTGAATATTGCATGGCGGCCAACATGGCTTACCGCGCCGGATTGGATCGATTGATCGTGGTGAATCGCTCCTTTGCCCAAGTCCTCACCGGTCAGGCGAGGGGATTCGACATTGCATTGAGCCAGATTACGATTACAGACCAGCGCAAAAAGGTCTTGAATTTCACCGAGCCCTACTACAGGTCCGACCAGGGCGTTTTGGTCAGGGCTGGTATCAAAGTCGATAAGGATAAGATCAAGAAGATGCGGCTTGCAGTCGAGCAAGGAAGCACAACGCTGCAGTATGTCACGGACAATATCAAACCGGTTGAGCCCCCCAAAGTCTTCACCCAAACGGCCCCCATGTTCGCGGCTTTGGCGGCCGGCCAGGTGGACGCTGTTCTATTCGATACGCCGATCGTCCTGGCTCGGGCGAAGCAATCGAATGGCGCGCTTCAGGTGGTCGGGCGCTATGACATGGGCGAGAATTGGGGGGGCATCGTCAACAAGGATTCTCCGAACTTGGCTGTGTTCAATAAGCTGATCAGGGACTTCAAGAATGACGGCACTTTGCGGGACCTGACGAATAGCTATCTGGCCCCAAATCTGGGCGCGGATTCCGCCAAGCTGCCGGTCTTCACGCCGTAAGGGAGCTACAATGGGTGCCACAACGCATCGCGCGCCGAGCGCCGGCACGGGGCCAGCGCGCCGGCTGGACATCGGACGTATGCCGGCCGCACCCACCGCGCTGCTCCTCAGCGCGCTCGTGATGGTGATCGCGGTCGAGGCGGGCAGCCTGTACACTATAGGCGCGATCCGGAAAGCCTTGCTCGGCGGCGGATTTGCAGGCTGGTGGGTATCTGCAGCGTTCGTGCTCCTGACATTGATGTCGACAATGATCGCGCTGCCATTGATCCGCGCTTTCAATCGGTGGCGGGATGTCCGCCGCGCCATTGCGCGCAATGACATTGTCGCCGCGCGCGTGGCGCGGTCCGAGGCGCACGACCGGAGCTGGATTGCTATTGGATATACGTTCGCGCAGTTCATTGTGGTGCTGGCGGTCCAGTTTCTCTTGGCAAACAATCAGGCTGTGGCGAAGACTTTCTTTTATGTGCCTTTGATTGTCGAGACCTTTCCGCTGGTGCTCAAGGCATTCTGGGTCAACATCGAGATCTTCGTCGTCGCCGAAGTTTTGGTTTTGGTTTGGGGTTTGATTGTCGCGTTGGCGATGTTTGCGCCCGGGACGGCGGGCAAGCCTTTGCGCATCATTGCGGCGGTATACGTCGACGTTTTTCGCGCCATACCGGCAATCCTGGTGATCTTTCTCGTGGGTTTCGGCGTCCCGCTGACAGGGGTGCCGATCCTCAAGGATTTTTCATTGACGTCTTACGTGATAATTGCGCTGACGCTCACGGTTGGCGCCTATGTGGCGGAGACTTATCGCGCTGGTATTCAAAGCATACATTGGAGCCAGACTGCGGCTGCCCGCTCGCTTGGCCTCTCACACATGCAGACCCTGCGCTACGTGATCGTACCGCAGGGTGTGCGTCACATCATCCCGCCACTGCTTAACCAATTCATTGCGCTGCAGAAGGACACCGCACTGGTCAATGTGGT
This sequence comes from uncultured Alphaproteobacteria bacterium, assembly GCA_903897605.1. Lineage (GTDB taxonomy): Bacteria > Pseudomonadota > Alphaproteobacteria > Micropepsales > Micropepsaceae > Rhizomicrobium. The sequence goes on along the minus strand of CAIUCH010000024.1, from coordinate 36,271 downwards.
CGGGGTCATAGATTCTTTCAATCAGTCGATGCTGATAGCTGCGAACCATTACAACCTCTCGGCAGTAACAACCGTTGCGGTCCTGTTTATCGCCATATCAATTCCCCAAACGCGCTTTGTGGAACGGATGATGCAGCGGGATCGCGCTCGCCTGCGTGCAGGCGGTGTCTGAGGAAGAGGGGCATGGCGTTTATCGAAATCCGCGATATCTCCAAATCCTATGGCGATTTGTCGGTCTTCAATCATCTGAGCTTGTCGGTCGATGAGCATGAGGTGGTCTCGCTCATCGGACCATCGGGTTCCGGGAAATCGACCTTGCTGCGTTGCATCAACGGGCTGGAGGCGATTGATCATGGCGAGATACGCGTTCACGGAGACCGCATCACCGGACCGGGCGTCGACGTCAACGCGCTGCGTCGAGACATCGGCATCGTATTCCAAGGCTATAACCTGTTCCCGCATATGACCGTTCTTGGAAACGTGACACTGGCTCCCATCAAGGTTTTGAGATTGTCCAAAGCGGCGGCAGAGGAACGTGCCATGGCTTTGCTCTCGCGCTTTGGACTGGCCAACAAGGCAAGAGAATATCCCGACCGGCTGTCGGGAGGTCAGCAGCAGCGCGTCGCCATCGTTCGCGCGCTGGCGATGGATCCTTTGGTTCTTCTTCTGGACGAAATTACCTCCGCGCTGGATCCCGAGCTGGTATCCGAAGTCCTGAACATCGTGCGGGACCTGGCGGAAGAAGGCATGACCATGTTGCTGGCGACTCACGAGATGGGTTTCGCCCGCGAGGTATCGAGCAAGGTGTGCTTTCTGTGCGACGGCTCCGTCTACGAAGAAGGCCCCCCGGACAAGATATTCGATGAACCAGCGCGTGAGCGAACCCGCGCTTTTTTGCGAAACATTCGGGATGCCAAGCGCATCTAGCGATCGATGAATCAGAAATCCGGAGTCTGCCAAGGGACGATTTGTGTTATGCAATGGAAAGCCGCGATATTGGACCGGGGGGCTGCATATCCAACAATGAAGCGGCTTGGGTGCTTGCCGGCATTGCGGCCGCTGGATTGAAGGCGCAGGGGTGACCATGGATCATTTTCTTGACCGCGCGGGCCTCAAGGTCGCCGAACCGCTGGCACGTTTTCTGGAAGAATGGGCATTGCCCGGCACTGGCTTATCCGCGAATCTGTTCTGGCAGGGCGTCGCGAAATTGTTCGCCGGCCTGGCTCCCGAGAACAAGGCGCTCTTGCAGAAGCGCGATCGCCTGCAGGCCGAGATCGATTCCTGGCATGACGCAAGGCGCGGGCAACCGCATGATTCCAGAGCGTATCGGGATTTTTTGCACGCCATCGGCTATCTCGCGCCCGAGCCATCCTCCTTCGAAATCGGTGTCACGAATGTGGATGAGGAACTGTCCGTGGTGGCTGGTCCGCAGCTGGTGGTGCCGATCATGAATGCGCGGTTTCTGCTCAACGCCGCCAATGCGCGTTGGGGAAGTCTCTATGACGCGCTTTACGGTACCGACGCCATAGCAGGACAGCCATCGGGCCGCGGCTATGACCCCGAACGCGGCGTGAATGTGATTGGCTGGGCCAAAGCCTTCCTGGATCGCGCCGTGCCCTTGGCCTCGGGCAAGCACGCCGATATCGCCGCCTACCGCGTGGAGGCAGGATCTTTGTTGCCGGCGCTCTTTGATCCCGCTTGTTTCGCCGGCTATCGAGGTGACCCGAAAGCGCCTTCCGCAATCCTGTTCCGCCATCACGGCTTGCATATCGAACTGGTGATCGATCGTGCCCACCCCATTGGCGCGGCGGACAGGGCTGGTGTGGCCGATATCGTCCTGGAATCGGCGGTCACGACCATCGCCGATCTGGAGGATAGCATTGCCGCGATCGACGGAGCTGACAAAGTCGCCGCCTACGCCAACTGGCTGGGATTGATGGTGGGGGAGCTCGAAGCCCATTTTGAAAAAGGCGGCAAAGCGTTGACGCGCAAATTGTCCGCGGACCGTAAATATACAAGTCCCAGCGGCGATACGGTCACGTTGCCGGGGCGCAGCCTGGTATTGATCCGAAATGTCGGACACCTGATGACCACGCCAGCCCTCCGCCTCGCCGATGGCGGCGAAGCGCCGGAAGGCATTCTCGATGCCGTCGTTACCAGCCTGATCGGGCTGCGTGATTTGAAGCGGCAAGGACGCTTTATCAACAGCCGCGCGGGCTCGATCTACATCGTCAAGCCCAAGATGCACGGCCCGGAAGAGGCGGCCTTCACCAATCGCTTATTTGACGCGGTCGAGGATCTTTTGGGGCTCGATCGCCACACGATAAAAGTCGGCGTGATGGACGAGGAGCGCCGGACCTCGGCCAATCTCGCCGCCACGATCGCCGCGGTGCGCGACCGCGTCATCTTTATCAACACCGGTTTCCTGGACCGCACGGGCGATGAGATTCACACATCAATGCGGGCAGGGGCGATGATCCGCAAAGGCGAAATGCGGAACAGCCTCTGGCTGAAAGCCTATGAAGACCGCAATGTGCGGATCGGGCTGGCCTGCGGATTTTCCGGAAGGGCGCAGATCGGGAAAGGCATGTGGGCAATGCCCGATCGCATGGCCGACATGCTGGCGCAGAAGATCGCCCATCCCAAATCCGGCGCCAACACCGCCTGGGTACCATCGCCGACGGCGGCCACCCTGCATGCCACGCATTATCACGATGTCGATGTTTTTGCCCGCCAGAAGGAATTGGCGGGCGAGGCGCCGCCGTCACTGGATGCCTTGCTGACGCTCCCGCTCGCGGAGCGCAACTGGAGCGATGCCGAAATTTGCGAAGAGCTGGACAACAACGCCCAAGGCATTTTGGGCTATGTGGTGCGCTGGGTCGACCAGGGTGTCGGCTGCTCGAAGGTCCCCGATATTCATGATGTCGGCTTGATGGAAGACAGGGCGACGCTGCGCATTTCCTCACAACTTCTGGCCAACTGGCTCGCACATGGCGTTTGCACGCCTGCCGAGGTGGACGCGGCCCTGTCCCGCATGGCGGCGAAAGTGGATGCGCAAAATGCCGGCGATCCCGGCTACCGACCGATGGCGGGCCGAGAAAAGGAAAGCTTGGCCTTTCGTGCCGCGCGGGCCCTGATTTTCCAGGGCGCCGATCAGCCGAACGGTTATACCGAGCCGTTGCTTCACGGTTTCCGCGCGCGCGTGAAAAACAACTGATATTCGCGCGATCGGCCCTCTGTTGGGCAAGCGGAAATTGGTTTGAGATCGATAGCGATTTGAATCATCGATCGATCAGTCTAGCGTACGGCGGAAGCGAGCGAGGGCAAGACTGCCCGCGGCCAAAGTGAACAATAGCAATGGCCACAGGTCTGACCATATTTCTGGCGCGCCACTGTCTTTCAGCAAGATGCCACGCACGATGCGCAGGAAATGCGTCGCCGGCAGCACTTCGCCGATATCTTGCGCCCAAAGCGGCATGCCGGCAAAAGGAAAGGCGAATCCCGATAGAAGAATGGCGGGCAAGAGGAAGAACATTGTCATCTGCATGGCCTGCAGCTGGTTTTCCGCCAGGGTCGAAAAGGTATAGCCGACCGCCAGATTGGCGATGATATAGATCGTCAACGCCAGCGCCAGAAGCGCCAGCGAGCCGATCATGGGAACGGCGAAGACATATCGGGCCATCAGGAGAATGATGGTGCTCTGCACTGCGCCGATGGCGATGTTGGGCGCGATCTTGCCGATCATGATCTCGACTGGCGTTGCGGGCATGGCCAGGAGATTTTCATAGGTGCCGCGCTCGCGCTCCCGCGTCAGGGCCAGACACGTCATCAGCACCATGGTCATGGTTAGAATGACCGCTAGCAATCCGGGAATGATGGAATATTGGGTATTGGATTCCGGATTGTAGAGAAGATGGGTGACGGTGTTGAATGGCGGCGGACCTTGCGCGCGCACCGTCAGAGGACCGTTCAGATCGTCGCGCAGTGCGTTGGCGACCAGCCCGTTGATTGCGCTGAGGGCAAAGCCGCTTGCGGCCGGATCGGTGGCGTCGGCTTCGACCAAAAGGTCCGGTCTTGCGCCTCGCACGATGTCGCGGGTGAAATTGACCGGAATCTCGACCACGAACAGGACCTGTCCCTGCTGCAGCATTTGGCGGGCCTTTTGCGGCGAATTGGTCTCGATCCTGACGTCGAAATAGCTGGAATTGCGCAAGGCTGCGACCACCGAGCGGGCGAAGGTGCCAGGATCGTCCACCGACACCGCCGTCGGCAGCGCCTTGGGATTGAAATTGATGGCGAAGCCGAATAGGAAAAGCTGCATCAGGGGCACGCCCAGGATCATGCCCAGCGTGAGGCGGTCGCGCCGCATCTGCAGAAATTCCTTCACCAGGATCGCGTAGATGCGCGCCAGCGAGAAATTCATTTCGCTTCCTCCTGCAAATGGATGAAGACGTCTTCGAGATTGGGCGGGGTTTCGGCGACCCGGATGCCTTGGCGGTGGCGGTAGGGGGCGATGGTCTGTTCCAGCGCCGCGCGGTCCTGCCCGCTGACGTGCAGTGCCGCGCCAAAGAAGCCGACATAGTCGACGCCGGGTTTGTTTTCCAGGTCGCCCAGCAGATGACGCACCTGTGCGCCCTCCAGCACAAAGGTGACAAGTCCAGATTGCGCGATCACTTCGGGCACCGTGCCTTGCGTGACCAGCTTGCCGTTCAGGATATAGGCGATGCGGTCGCAGCGTTCGGCTTCGTCCATGTAATGTGTGGAAACCAGAACCGTGAGGCCTTCCTCGCTGAGAGCATGGATCTGTTCCCAGAAGTCGCGCCGCGCCTTGGGATCGACGCCGGCGGTAGGCTCGTCCAGCAGCAACAATCTGGGATCGTGCAGCATGCAGGCCGCCAGCGCCATGCGCTGTTTCCAGCCGCCGGACAGCTCGCCCGCTAGCTGCTTCTGGCGCTTGACCAGTCCCAGCCTATCCAGAGTCCGATCGACTTTCGTCTTGCGGTCCGCCAGTTGATAGAGCCGTGCCACGAACTCCAGATTCTCGCGGATCGACAGATCCTCCCAGAAACTGAATCGCTGGGTCATGTAGCCGACCTGGCGCTTGATTGCTTCGGATTGGGAACGGATGTCGAGGCCCAGGCAGGTGCCATGCCCGTCATCGACATTCAATAGACCGCACAGCATGCGGATGGTGGTGGTCTTGCCCGAGCCGTTGGGACCCAAAAAGCCCCACACTTCGCCTTGCGGCACGGCTATGTCGATGTGATCGACTGCCACCTTGCGGCCGAATATCTTGGTCAGGCCTTTGACGTCGATGGCGAGTTCGGCGGATCTGGTCCTGGCTTGTGTCATGACGCCGCTGCGGGGCGCACTTCCACCGGCTGGCCGGGATTGAGCCTCAGTCCGCCAGGCGCACGTGCTTCCAGCTTGAACACCAGCTTTTCGCGATTTTCCACGCTGAAGATCACCGGCGGCGTGAATTCCTCCTGGGCAGCGATGAAGCTGATCCTGGCAGTGATCGGCTTGCAGCCATCGCAGGAGATATTCACCGTTTGGCCGAGATGGATCTTGGCGAGTTGGGTTTCCGGCACGAAGAAGCGGACGAAGATATTGGCCGGCGGCAGGATCGACAGCACCGGCGTCGAAGCGGCGACATATTCGCCCTCCCGGAAATAAATATCCTGCACTGGCCCGTCGGTCTGGGCCACCACTGCGCGCTGTGACAGGCCATAGGCGGCGTTGGCCAGGGCAGCCTGCATCTGGACGATCTGCGCCTGCAACTGGGCGATGCGTGCCGACGACTGCTGATAATTGGCCTGGGCCTGGTCGCGCTGGGCGGGGGTGCCGGCATTGTCGCGAGCCAATCCGTTCTGACGGTTAAGTTCGGTGCGGGTAAAGGCGAGGTTGGATTGTTCCTGCGCCAGGCTGGCTTTGGCCTGGGTGAGCGCGGCGGCTGCCTGGTCGCGGCTGGCGGTCTCGCGGGTGTCGTCCAGCACGAACAGAAGATCGCCGCGATGCACGACCTGGCCGCGCTGCACCTTCATGCTGGTTACCCAGCCCGGCTGGGGCGCAGAGATGAAGGCGTTGTCGCCTTCGCCATACCCCAACCAGCCATCGTCTTTTTTCTCCGTACAGGCGCAGAGCAGAAGCGGCAGCAACAACAGAAGTTTTTTCATTGCTTCGCTTCCTCGGCGGCAAGGCCCTTGAGCAAGACATTGAGATGGGTGTCGATCAGCCCGGCATAGTCGTATGGCTTTTCATCGAACTGGGCGAAGATCGTTCGCCACAGAATCAGCACCAACACCGGCGCGATGCACAGACGGGCGGCGTGTTCTGGTGGAACATCGCGGAATTCGCCTCGCGCAACACCGCGCCGCACAATGGTCCCAAAAATGGCGATGCCCTGATCGACAATCTCGCGCCGCCAGAATTCGGCGAGGTCGGGAAAATTGCCCGCTTCCGCCAACAATATTTTGGCCACCGTCACGCGATCGCTGATACTGGCAAATCTGCCAATGGTGCCGATGACGAAGCGCAGCAGATCGGCGCTGGAGCCTTCGAAGCCGTTTAGATGCGCCTTGACGCCTTGGAGTTGTACCCCAATCGATTGACGGGCCAACGCCTTGAACACCGCGTCCTTGCTTTCGAAATAAAGATAGATGGTGCCCTTGGTGATGCCCGCGCGGGCGGCGATGTCGTCCATGCGGGTGCCCGCGAACCCCCTTTCGGCGAAGCAGGCCAAGGCCGCGTCCAGGATCTCTGGGACGCGGGCATCTTTGCGGCGCTGCCAGCGGATCGGCTTCATATAGTTACTAATAACTGACTGGTCAGTTATTTCAACAAGAAATGCAATACATTGATATCAAGAGATAATTTCCATTGGCCCATTACCGTTTGCTCGGTCGCAGAAGAGGATGCGCGGTTCGATTTTGGGCGAAAACCGCCGGACGCTGTCATGTGCGAGAACGCATGCATGGACCGTCATGGGGATGGGCGCTCGCTCGATTCCAGAAGCTTGATGATGTCATTCACGCTGTGAAAAACGCGCTCCTGTCCGAGGAGTGAGAGAATCCCGAATCTCTCAAATGCTTGCTGGGCGCGAACAGATTCCAGGCGCGCGACATAGAAATTCACGCCTTGATCCGTCCAAAAGCGAATGACACTGCCCAGTGTTTGAGCTCCACTAAAATCCAGTTCGACAATGTTGCCGGCCTCCAAGATGATTGTGTGTGCCGCCGGCGCCGCGCAATGGACGACCTGATTCAAGGATCTTCGAAACGTTTCCGCATTGAGGAAGAACAGAGGAGCTTGAAATCCCACCACAACCACCCCGGCGCGCTTTTCGCCCGCAAAAGTCGCGCTTACCGGCCACCAGACCGTGGACCCGGGCAATTTTCCGAATTCGATCGCCCGTGTCTGGGCAATCGTCCATACCCCATGCAGCAGCGACAAAACCACACCGATGCCCACGCCGGTCTCAATCGGCGTGACGACAATTGCGGCGGCCGTGGCGACGAGCAGGACAAACTCGAAATGACTCTCGGCCGCGATCTTCCTTATCGTGCCGAAGCGAAAGATACGCTGCGCGACAAATAGCAAAAGCCCAGCCAGAGCAGCTTCGGGTACATTCGCGAGAAGACGCAGACCAAAGAGGAGAAACGCCGCGACGACGACGCAAGCGCAGAAGCCCGCAAACCGGGACTTGCCGCCGCTCTCGCTGACGATTGCAGTTCGTGGTGGACTGCTGTTGGCGGGAAAGCCGCCAAAGATGCCGCTCAAGACATTTCCGAAACCAACCCCAATAAGGTCCCGATTCAGATCGCCCGTGTCGATGCCGGCCTGGAATGACCGAGCAGTCGCGGCTGTTTGGATCACAACCACAAGCGAAACAATCAGGGCAATTGGAAGGAGCTCGCCAATTTCCGAAAGCGTGATGTGGGGCAGGGATGTCTGAATCCCGGCTGATTGGACCGCGCCAAGAACAGCAACGCCTTTGCCGGCCAAGCCGAACATTTGTACGCAAATCGTCGCCAGGATCATGGCGAAAAGGGCCCCAGGCAATCGAATGTCGATCCTCTCGCTCCCATAAATTATCAGGAACACGGCCAGTCCGATTCCAAGGGTGAAGGGATTGGGGTTGAGGATGTTTTTGGCAATATTCGACAGCGTATTGAGAATATCGCCATGGGTGTTGGAAATTCCCATCAGGGCGGGGAGCTGGGATACGACAATATGAATGGCAATGCCGGCAAGAAATCCTGTAATCACCGGCACAGAGAGCAATCGCGCAATCCATCCCAAGCGCAAAGCGCCGCCGATGGCCACGATTAAGCCGACAAGCAACGCCAAAACGGTGGCGAGTGTCAGGTAATGGGGTGACCCATATGCACCGAGCATGACAAGGCCGCTGGCGAATATTGGGGCGATCGTGGAATCGGCGCCAACAGATAGGTAGCGGTTTGAGCCAAGCAGGAAAAAACCGAGTGATCCGGCAATAAACACCAAAAGTCCGACCGTGGGCGGGGCGCCCGCCAATCTTGCGGTCGCTATCTGCTCGGGTATTGCCACCGCGGCCAAAGCGAGAGCGGCAATGAGATCATGCCCGGTATCCTGGAAACGCGGTGGGAGCATGTCGCTCCAATTGCGTTGTCTCAAAGAGGATTGCGCTTGATTATCGGTCATGTTGCGAGCCTTGTTCGCCCAGACGCTTTGATATTACAATTTGTTCCAGCCGCCGAGGCGAATTCCGCGCCGAAGGAATCTGTGATGACCTCAAAAGATCCTCCTGTCAGCAATGCGCGAGAGCTGATCCTAAAGCCGGTTCCGATTGCCGCCCTCAGACCGACCCAAATTACTGTCGGGATGCGAGAAGTTCATGCGCGGCGTAAGCGATGGAAAGGCGAGGGTACCATAGAGGAGCGGATCGCGTTTCTGCAAAAGCACCTCATTCCGGTGATTTTGGGGCCTGCGGGCAGGCATTACATCCTCGATCATCATCATCTGGCTTTGGCACTGCAGCAGGAAGGGTTGGCGGAGGTTTATGTTACGGTCGTGGCCGATCTGTCTCAACTCGATACCGAGACTTTTTGGTTCGTGCTGGACCAGCACAACTGGATGCACCCGTTCGACCGAAAGGGCGTGCGGCGCTCTTATGAAGCCATTCCCCGGCGCGTCGATCGCCTCCAGGATGACCCTTATCGTTCGCTTGCGGGCGAGCTGCGGCGCGTGGGCGGATTTGCCAAGGACACGACACCTTACAGCGAATTTCTTTGGGCCGATTTTCTGCGGAGGCGCATTAAGCGCAGGCTGATTGACGAGGATTTCGGGCGCGCTTTGAAGAGCGCGCTCAAGTTTGCAAAGCATAAAGAGGCGCAATATTTACCGGGATGGTGCGGGCCCAGCGACGGCTAGATCCGTCAGCATCATCTGGCCAAGTTACGACGTGATGCGCTTACCAGAGCCGAAAGCCAAGGCCCGGCAATCTACCAGCCGCCATCCGCGCAAATATTCTGGCCGGTGATCATGTCGGAGGCCGGTGAAGCCAAAAACATCACCAGGTCCGACACGGCTTCGGGAAGGATGCGTTCCTTGAGGCATTGATTTTCGATGATCCAGTCATTGTAGGCTTGCAGTCGATCGGCGAAGACCCTTGCCTCCGCTTCCGATACGATTGCACCGGGTGAAACCGCGTTCACTCTTATGCCGTGTGGGCCCAATTCCCGCGCCAGCGACTTGGTGAGACCCAGCATTGCTCCCTTCGAGGCGACATAGGGAACATAGCCATCCCAACGCCCGTTGAGCGTGATCGAACAAAAATTGATGATCTTGCCGTAGCCCTTTGCCTTCATCCCCGGCGCCACGGCCCTCACCAATGCAAACGCCGCCGACGAATTTACGCGAATTTGGTCTTCATATTCCTCGATGGAGAACGCTTCGAACGGCTTATTGATGATCAAGGCGGCGTTATTGATAAGGATGTCGAACCCGCGCGCGTCCGCAAGCGATCTCACGGCCGCTTCGGCCGCCGACAGGTCGTTGAGATCGAGCCCAAGATAACTCGACCCCCGCAGGCCCGCACAGAGTTTTGCACCCTTTGCGGCATGTTCCGGACGGTCGAGGAGCACGATATCGGCGCCTGCCTCTGCAAAGGTGGCGGCCTGTGCCTGCCCTAGTGTGCCCAGTGCCCCGGTCAACAGGACGCGCTTGCCCGAAAGCTGAGACATGAATTGCTCCTTATCCAAACAAAACCGTGGCCATCGCCGGAATGGCGAGCCCGACGGCCGATCTTTTCTTCACAGTTTCCACTTCGTCTTCCCCTCGGCAAACGCCTTTCTAACCGGCTTGGCTCACCTGCCTGGTGATGGTGAACCGCTTGTCGAGGTCTGGATGCGGTTTCAGACCCAATCCTGGGCCGGGCGGCACCGAAATCATGCCGTCCTTGACTTGTGGAAGCGCGGTGACGAGGTCGCCGTACCAGGTCCGATAGAAGGCGCGCACGCTCTCCTGGATCAGTGCGTTGGGGGCATTCAACGACAAGTGCGTCGATGCGGCGAGCACCACCGGCCCCGTGCAATCATGCGGCGCGACCGGCAAGTGCCAGGCCTCCGCCATCGATGCGATCTTTCTGCCCTCCGACAGACCACCGCACCAGGATAGATCGAGCATCACCACGCCGGCGCCGCCGGTCTCGAGCAGATCGCGGAAGCGCCAGCGTGTCGCCAGCGTCTCGGATGCGCAAACGGGCGCGATCGAGCATTCGCTGTAGCGCTTGAGGTCGCCCAACGAATCCATCTTGATCGGGTCTTCGTGCCAGTAGGTATTGTATGGCGCCAGCGCCCGCGCGATCTGCATCGCCGGCAGGAGCTGCCACATCGAGTGGAACTCGACCATGACGTCCATCTTGTCGCCAACCCGCTTGCGGATTTTTTCGAACGGCGACAGTGCGGATTTGAGGTCGTCTGCGCTGATATGTTGGCCGCCGGTCTTTTCCGCGGCGGTATCGAACGGCCAGATCTTCATCGCGGTGATGCCCTCGGCGAGCAACTCCTCCGCCAGATCGTCGGCGTGATTGAGGAACGCATCCAGATCGGCATATTGGTTACGGGCTTGCTGCAAACCGTAATTGGCGATCGTCTGGCCGCCTTCGCGCATATAACCGTTGCCCGCGCAGGTGTTGTAGGTGCGGATCGACTGACGGGTGAACCCACCAAGCAATTGCGCAATCGGTTGCTCGGTGATTTGGCCGAACAGATCCCACAGCGCAATATCGATCGCCGAATTTCCCCGCATTTCAGCGCCGCTCGAAGCAAAGCCCAGATAACCGGTCAGTGCCTTGGAAATTTTGTCGATGGCGAGCGGATCCTGCCCAAGCAACAGCGCCGCCGCGGTCTCGTGCACATAGCTTTCAACGGCGCGGGCGCCGAAAAACGTTTCTCCCAGCCCGACAAGGCCCGCATCGGTATGCACCTGCACCCAGCAGATATTGGGATGTTCGCCGATCCGGATGGTTTCGATTTTGGTGATTTTCATATGCGCATTTCCCGGGGAGGTTAGTTGATGCCGCTCGCCAGCAGCACTTTTACGGTGTCGTCGAAATGGGCCGCCATATGCGCCTCGGCCCCGGCACGGTCGCCGCGATCGATGGCGGCCGCGATCGCTTCGTGGCAGGCGACGTTCTCGCGGCGGTCCGTATCGGTCTGGCGCGCCATCCAGCCGATCCGCCAGGTCTGCCGCGTCACCACGTGAAACGAGCCGACCATCAGGGCGAACATCGGATTGCGCGAGGCCCTGGCGATGGTCTCGTGAAAGGCGATGTCATGCTCCATCACCTTGTCGGCATCCGCGAAGTCAGCGCGCATGGCGGCGGCCAGTTGCTTGATCTCCCGCGCTTCCTTGTCGGTCCGCCGCAGTGCGGCGAGCCCGACTGTGCGCATTTCGATGGTGCGGCGCACGTCGAGAATTTGTTGAACCGAGACCTGATCGGTCTGCACGCCATGGTCGATCACCAGCGCCAAGACCTCCTCATTCACAGCCGAGACGCGCGCCCGCCGGCCATTGCCGACACTGATCAGCACGAGCGCCGCCATCGACCGATAAGCCTCGCGCACCACCGCGCGCGACACGCCGAGCTGCTCGCCGATCGCCGCCTCACTCGGCAGCGGATCGCCGACCTTCAGCTCTTCCGAACGGATCAGGTGACGAATGCCGTGGATGACCTTGGACACAAGAGTCGTGGGCGGCTCTTCCGCGGCGGGGGAGCCCACCGGCCTGAGGTAATCGGGCCTTTTCATTTCAACCTATCTTATAGGTTATTGGCAAATAGTATGAAACATGTGACATACCTATTGTCAATATGACGACGCCTTGGCTAGATTTTTTGCCAGTGAACGGATGGATGTGGGATGAACGCGTGATTTTGGGGGTGCCATGGAGACGAGGGGCGCGAGCCTGGTTCTGGACTGCAAGGATGGGGTCGGCGAATCGATCATCTGGTCGGCGGCCGAAACTGCGCTCTATTGGGTCGACATTCTGGGCAGCCGCATCCATCGCCTGGAACCTGACAGCGGACGACACCAGGTCTGGCCGACACCGGAGCTGCCGACGTCGATCGGGCTGCGGGCGGATGGCGGCTTTATCGTTGGGCTTCGCCGCCGCGTCACGCTTTGGCGGCCGGGGGGCGACTTCGACACCCTGGCCGTGCCGGAACCGGATCTTCCCGGCAACCGCCTGAACGAAGGCGTCGTCGCGCCTGACGGCAGCTTCTGGGTCGGCACGATGGCCGAAAATATCGGCCCCGACGGCCATCCCATGGCAATGGCGGGTAAGACTGGCTCGCTCTATCGGATTACCGCCGACGGCAATGTTACAAGGCTGACGGACGACAAATTTGGCATCACCAACACGATGATCTGGACGGACGATAGCCGCTTCATCACCGCCGACACATTGAGCAATGTCCTCTATGCCTATCGCTTCAACCCGCCGGGCACCGCCCTCGCCGCGGGGCGCGCTTTCGGATCACCCCTGGCGCGCGGCCTCCCGGATGGCTCGACTTCGGACATCAACGGCGCGATCTACAATGCGCGCGTGGCCGGCGGCGGCACCATTGCCGTCCTGGCGGCGGACGGCAGCCTGACAAAATACCTCGATCTGCCCTGCGCTTCCCCGACAAGTTGTGCGTTCGGTGGCCCTCGCCTCGACCGGCTGTTCGTCACCTCCGCACGCTTCGGCATGAGCGATGCCGATCTTGCGGCGAGACCGACCGAAGGCGGGCTGTTCGAGATCAAGGGCCTTGGACCGGGCCGGCCAACGCGGACTTTCGGCGTCCAATAAAAGAGCGGGCGCCTGAATTGGCCCGCCATATTTCCGGAACACATTCCAACCGTCCCTGGGTGCAAAGAGAGCCGGTCAGGCACCGCGCTTTTGCCTAAGTCTTTTGCTCCATGCTCGGGAACGAAGTCAGCCGCAATTTTGGCGCTCCGTAGGGCATGAGCACCAGCTTTTCAAGCGTCCCGGCGCGTTTGCCCGCCACTGGAACATCCATCGCCGAACCATTTTGTTGCGCCCAATCTGGAACCGGCTGTCCTTCGATCACCAGGAGGACCGGCGGGGTTCTGCGAGAAAATGGAATGTCTCCCACATTGCGTTCCACTCTTTTCGGAACCGGATGCGCCGATGCCGCAAACGCCCAATCACTTTTCGGATAGATTTCCCAATCGGCCGTCAATCCCTGCACACGGAGTTTTCGCCATTCCTCTTCGATGGGCAGCGCGAATACCAATGGGCCATCCTCAAAACTGATCGAGCCATTATGGCCTTCGACCGCGCGCGGCGTTGACGCAAAATTGATGTCGATGGAATCGCCCGCCTTCCATTCGCGCGAGATCCGCGCATAACCGCCGGATTGAGGAAGATGAAGAGGCGAACCATTGAGTTTTATGTCGGCCGCTTGCGTCCAGGCTGGAATTCGCAGCGATAGCTCGAAGGTCACTGGCGATTCCGGTTCGACCGCGATTCCAATGTGATGGCGGAACGGATAATCGGTGTCTTCCCGAATGGTAACGCCAACGCCACTTACAATCGTTTTTACCTCGCACGGCGCATAGACGGTCGCGGTCAGGCCGCCATTGGCGGAAGCCATCCATAGGCTCGACGTCAATTTCGGCCAACCTTGGTGGAAGTTGGCCGTGCAACATCCAAAATTCGGATCAAGGCCGAACAGATTTGATTCTGGACCATCGCCCACCCATGGGCCCGTCGAGACGCTGCATTTCACTTGGTTTGGTTGCTGAAGATATTGATGGGTCCACATCGTGTCGTCAAAGGTGCCAGGCAGTGCATTATAGGCGATCTTCTCGATGCGGTCCGCGAGCAGAGCCGATCCGGTGACGGCAAGCGCATATTCGAGCGAGTAGAGTGTTTCGACGACGGTGCACAATTCCGATCCTTGCGAAGGGCTTCGGCCCGCAAGGAATTCGGAGCATGAGAACATGCCATTGGGCAAGCCGTGATACTCATCAAGGATCGCAAGCTGTTTGATCGCGAATTCGCGATCCTGCGGGTCATTCGAGACTAGCGACCAAACGGCAGCGGCCTTGAGACCCATGCCGTGGTTGACGCCATGTGCCGACTGGGCAGGATCTGGCATTCCGGTTGGATCGGTTGCGCGCAGGGCAGCCGTCACGGTGATGGCGCTGGGATAAACAGGATTCGTAAAGGGAAAGTCGGAGAACAGGTCCCGCCAGCGATAACCTTGCTTTTGCAGGAGCGCGGCCAGCTCAAGCAATTTGGCGTCTCCAGTACGGTTGTACAACCATAGAACCGAAACGAGGTTGTCCTGCCAACGCATCATGCCCCAATCGCGCAGAGGCCGGGAGGGCAATGTATCCAACTGATACTGGAAGTATTTGCGCATGACCGGGATGACGCGCGGGTCGTCGGTCAATTCGTGATATTGCGTCAACGCCTTTAAGATGACCATGCGTGGCCACCAATCATCACTGCCCTTGGGTCCGATCAAGCCGTTTGGCCGTTGACTGTCGAGCGTGAAATCAATGAACCGCTGCGCCTTTCTCTTCAGGACATCATCGTCAAGCTGCCACGCCAAAGGCAGCAACCCGTCAATGAAATAGGGTCCGCGCTCCCACGCTTCGCCGTCCAGGCCGAGCCATCCGCTATGCGGGCCAACATCTTCCCATGTCTCGTCGAGATGCCCGCCCAGTCCATGGGCCTGAATTTCGAGTTGGCGGCGCAACCATCCCGCGGGCTTTATCGCGCCCGTCGGCAGGCCGATCAATGGTTGGCGCGACAGCGGGGCACGATTGGCGATGGGGGCTTGGGGCGGACTTGGCGATGGAAGGCTGGGTGTGGCGATTTCAGCGCCGGCCGGCGCGGCGGAAATCGCAAGAGCGCCACCAATAGAGGAGCAAATAAAGGCCCTTCTTGTCGTCACGTTTTCCTCCCGTACAATTTCGAAAAGCGCGGACCTCAGCGCAGCGTCGGCACAAATTTATCTTGATCAATCGCCGGTGACTTCGAAATTGTGCAAGACCGGCGGACGTGGATTGAATGGCACGCGGGTGGACCAGGGCGCGCTGGGATCGTCGCCGGCGCGATGCCAACGGCCCTGGGCGGCAACCATCACGTCACCCGGATCGCAGACGAAATAGGTTTCGCCTTCGACCTTCATGCCAATATGGCCTTCCAGGATGAACCAGAATTCGGTCCAACCAATATGGAAATGACCCTTGTTGGTGTCCGGCGGCACCGGCACACCGGGCCCGCGCAGGATGTTGGACGTGAAATGGTCATCCCACACGAATTTGCCGCCATAGGCTTTGTCCGTGCCGTTTAACTCTTTCATATAGTCCACATAAATCGGATTGGAGTCCTTCTCCTTGGCGGGACCAGGCTGTTCGGTCACCTTCACATAGGTCATGCCAGGCGCAGGGTCCGGCGTCTCGCTGGCGGGATAGACGGGGGTCGAGCCGGTTTGGCGCACTTCAAAGCGTAGCGCAGGCGTCGCGCCCACATTCTCCAGCGTGTACATGTGGCGGAAGGGCACATTCACCATGAACCCCTTGGTGGCGGTGAAAGGCTGGTAACCGTCAATCGATACCCTGATCGAGCCGTCCCACACGATGAAGACCAATCGATCGTCGGGCCACATTTTCATCTTGGTCTTTTTGCCTGCAGCCATGGAAACGTAATCGGCTTCCTGGTCCTTGTTGCGCACCAAGGCCTGCGCCCAATCGCTTTGGCCCTGATGCGCGGCCAGGATCTCCGACAGTTTCCAGTGCGGTTTGTTGGGCGCCACATAGGGCGTCATCTTTGTGGGCTTTGCCGCCCAAAACCGGCCGGTCATTTCGGGTTGCGTCACCGCCATGCCTTCCTGGCCAAGAAACTGCGCCGAAGCCGGGAGCGGCATCAGCAACGATACCGCTATGGCGGCCAAAGGAATGAGCTTCATATTTTATTCCTTTCCTGCCGCCCCTGAATTTCGGGCCGGCGTGCATTGAACGGGCTTTTCTGTCGGGCCGCCCATGCGAACGGCCTTCCATTATTTCGGCGGGAGAGAAACAAATTGTGGATGCTTACCGATCGGATACTCTCCTGTTGTCCAGGACACTATACCCTTTCCTTTTTGCGACAATAATAGACTTTGGCGCGGAGATGCCCTTTTCCAAAGTTTGGCCCGGTGCCGCGGTCCCGACTACAAAGAATCCGGCCGTTGCGTGGCATGGCCATGTCATGGGGTCCCTCAAGCCGAAAGGGTTCTACAATGCGCCAAATTTTGGCATTAGCATTCCTCCTCGCATTCAGCGGCATCGGCAATGCAATGAATTGGTCTACGCCCGCGGAAACCGCGCGATTTCGCGCCACGCCCGACTATCGCGACACAATAAGTTATTTGCGGCGTCTGGAAAGCGCGGCGCCAGGAAAAATCCATCTGGAAACGTTTGGAACGACGCCGCAAGGGCGCCCGATGACAATGGTCATTGCGAGCAATGACGGAATATTCACGCCACCCGAAGCGCGCGCCGCCCACAAGCCGATTGTGCTGATTCAAGCCGGCATCCATCCGGGTGAAATCGAGGGCAAGGATGCGGGGCTGATGTTGCTGCGCGACTTCGCGGTCACCGGCAAATTGCCCCACCTGCTGGACCATGTCGTGCTGATTTATATTCCGGTATTCAGCGTTGATGGTCATGAAAATTCGTCGCCCTACAACCGCATCAATCAGAACGGGCCCGAAAGCATGGGTTTCAGGGGGCAGTCGCAATATCTCAATCTCAATCGGGACTATGTGAAGGCGGACGCGCCGGAAATGCGCGCCTGGCTCAAGCTGTGGAACCGGTGGCTTCCGGATTTCCTGATCGACATCCACACCACCGACGGCGCGGATTATCAATATGATCTCACATGGTACACGGAAGATCCGCACAAGCTGGATCCCGCGGTAAATGATTGGCAACATGCGGCGATCGCGGACAATGCAATCCCCGCATTCGAAAAGCGAGGGCATCTCGCGTCGATCTACCTGGAGTTCAAGGATGGCAGCGATCCGCTGAGCGGTATCGAGAATTTCGGGTCGGGACCGCGCTTTTCGACCGGCTATGCGGCGCTGCAAAATCGCCCCGCATTGTTGATTGAAACGCATATGCTCAAATCGTACGAGACGCGGGTTCGGGCAAGTTACGATCTGGTCGCGTTGTTGCTGGAATATATAAATGACCACCCACAGTCGCTGCTCGCGGCAACCGCCAAGGCAGATGCCGACACCATCGCCCGCGCGCAAGACAAATCGGCGCGCGTGGCGCTTACCTTCAAGCCGGACCCGGCCGCCACGCCGTTCGCGCTGAAGGGATTTGCCTTCACCAAGCAACATAGTGATATTTCCGGCCGGACGTGGATCCAGTACGACCCGACCAAACCAAAATCCTACGACATCGAAAATTGGAATGGTCTGTTGCCAGATCTATCGATTGCGCCCCCGGCTGCCTATGTGATTCCGGCCCAATGGACCGCGATGATTGACAGGCTTGATGCGCACGGCATCGCGTACCGCAGGATCCGCGATCCGCGGACAGTTCGTGCCGATGGCTACCAGATCGACGGTCCGCGTTGGGCCGCCAAGCCCTTTGAAGGGCATTTGATGCTGACGGCGTTTCAGCTCGGATCGGTAAGCCGCGAAGCGAATTTACCGCCAGGCTCGGTGGTCGTGCCTTTGAACCAGCGCACCGCCAATGTGGCAATTCAGCTGCTTGAGCCTCAGGCGCCCGACTCGCTTTTGCATTGGGGATATCTCGACGCGATTTTTGAGGCAAAGGAGTATGGCGAGCCGCGCGTTGTCGAGACTCTGGCGCGCGAGATGTTGGCGAAGGACCCCGCGCTCAAAGCGGAATTCGACGCGAAATTGCGGGACGATCCGGCATTCGCCTCGGATGGCGGGGCGCGCCTCAACTTCTTTTTTCAGCGTTCGCCCTGGTACACGGCGCAACATGTTGGCGCCTATCCCATACTGCGGCTGGATGCGGCCACACTGGCTTCGCTTGCTTTGCAAGGCCATTGACCGCAAGGCGGAACAGGAATCTCTGCCCGCTACCGGCCCCGGTAGAAGCGGTTTTTGGCCATTCGTACCTCGCCAGTTCCTTGGCGCTATTCCGGCAGCGCCGTGATGCCGCTTACTGTGAAAGCAGCCGCCGTTATGGCCGCGCCGGTGCCGGGCTGGCCGCCGCCGACGCTTATTTTGTAGGCGCCGGATGCCACCACACGGTCGCCTGCCGCCGTCACGCTGGAAAGGTCGCGGGGGCTGAGGTCGAAATGCACCGACTGGCGCGCGCCCGGCGCGAGATGCACACGGGCAAAGCCCCGCAGAGCGCGGATGGGCGTGCCCGGCACTTTCGGGAAGCTCAGGTAAAGTTGCACGACTTCGTCGCCTTCGCGGTGACCGGTGTTGCGCACCACCGTGTCAACGCCCAGGGTCTCGCCTGCTTTCACCGCGCCGCTGGACAGCCGAAGGCCGCCATAGGCGAATTTCGTATAGCTCAGGCCGTAGCCGAACGGATAAAGCGGCCTGCCGGCGAAATAACGATAGGTGCGCCCGGTCATCGCATAGTCGCTGAAGGGCGGAAGCTGGTCGATGCCGGTATAAAAAGTCACCGGCAAACGGCCCGCCGGATTGTTGACACCCGCCAGGGTCTCGGCGATGGCGGTGCCACCTTGCTGGCCGGAATACCAGGCGTCCAGTATCGCGTCGGCATGGGCCGCGGCCCAGTTCACCGACAGGGCCGAGCCGTTCATCAGCACCACGATCAGTTTCTTGCCGGTGGCCTTCATCGTTTCCAGCAGCTTTTCCTCGTCCGCCGGCAGATTCAGATCGGTGCGATCGCCGCCCGCAAATCCGGGCACGTCCACTTTCATCTCCTCGCCTTCCAGCGCGGAGGTGATGCCGACCACGGCCACCACGACGTCCGCCTTGTTTGCCGCCGCAACGGCCCGGCCGAGTGGATCATCGATCAAGCGCCTCCAGACGAACTTGATCGCGGGATCGCTTGAAGAATTCTGCTCGATGCGCACGGCATATTTGCGACCCTTCTCGAACACCATGTCCGTCGTTTTGAGCTCGGGCTCCTGCGCGGTTGAATTGTCCACGGCCAAGTTGCCATCGATCCACAGCCGCGAATGCGCTCCGCTCTGCCCGATATGGTAGGTGCCGCTCTCCGGCGCGGCCAGGAAACCCGTCCAGCACACAGACACCGGCCCGGCGTTCGGCAGAACCGCCGCGATGGCGCGCGCGAAATTCCCATCCGCGTCGATGCGGGTCAGCGCCGGACTGCCGGAGAAATCGGCGTTGTTATAGAGTTCGGCCTTGAGACCGGTTTGGCCGTCGCCGGTGGCCAGGGCCGAGGCGGGCACGGGTTCGGGGACACGCAGGAAATTGGTGCCCGGCTCGAACGTGATGTCCGCAGCGGGGAACTGGCGACGGATACCCGCCAGTGCGGTGACGGGATGAAGCGGCTCGCCATTGTAATTGCCCTTCAGCACATCGCTCAGGTCCGCCAGCGGACCCACCACGGCGATGCGCTTCACCGATCCGGCGAGCGGCAATACGCCGTCGTTTTTCAGCAGCACCATGGATTTGCGTGCCAGCACGAGTGCGAGCGCATCATGCGCGGGAGAATTCAGTTCGGATTCCGGTGTTTGCGCATAGGCCACCATCGCGGGCGGGTCGAACAATCCCAACTTGACGCGCGCCGTGAACAACCGCTTCAGCGACGCGTCCAGCACCGCCTCGCTCACCAACCCCTGTGCCGCGGCATCGTAATAGCGCTCATAATCGGAACGGTCGCTTTTGAGGGCGGTATAATCGGCGCAGTCATTGTCAACGCCATGCTGCATCGACACCGCCGCTGCCTCGGCCAAAGTCTTGGTGTAACGGTGGCCGCGCTGGATGTCGGCAATGGCGTCGCAGTCCGACACCACATACCCCTGGAAATTCCATTTGCCGCGCAGCTGATCGTTCAGAAGAAAATCGCTGGCGCAGCCGGGTTGGCCATTGATGCGGTTATAGGCGCACATCACGGAATCGACCTTGCCTTCCGTCACCAGCGCGCGAAAGGCGGGCAGATAAGTGTCTTCCTGATCATGCTTGCTCACCGGCACATCCACTTGGTGCCGCGTCGATTCGGGACCCGAATGCACCGCAAAATGTTTTGCGGTGGCGATGACGCGGAAATATCGCGGATCATCGCCCTGCATCCCCGTGACGAAGGCCACGCCCATTTTTCCCGTCAAGAACGGGTCCTCGCCATACGTCTCTTGGCCACGGCCCCAGCGCGGATCGCGAAAGATGTTGATGTTGGGGGACCAGAAATCGAGCCCCTGAAAGATGCGGTGTGGCGCGTTCTGCCCGCCGAGCAGGTTGAACTTCGCCCGCGCTTCGGTGCCGATGGCGACAGCCATGTCATGCACCGTGGGAGCGTCGAAGCTTGCGGCTAGGCCGATGGGCTCGGGAAACACGGTGGCATAGCCGTTGTTCGCCACGCCGTGCAGCGCTTCGCTCCACCAATCATAGGCGGGCACTCCAAGGCGCGGAATGGCACGCGCCTGATTGACCATTTGCGAAGCCTTTTCCTCCAAACTCATCTGGGCCACCAGCGCATCGACGCGCTGCGCCACGGGAAGATCGGGATTGAGCCAGGGAGCATCCCGGGGCGGACTGTCTTGCGCCGCCGCCGGCAATAAGCTGCAAACCGCTGCGGCCGCGATCGTAATGATGGAGCCTAGCCTGATCATTCCATCCCCCTGGAATATGCGACTACCACCACCATACTGCCGGAAATGGGCCTTATGGAATGGTGCGCATCCCGGCCTGTAGGTGGCGTGGCGCGACGGGAACAGGGTTCACCGGCCCAACACGCTGGTGAAATGACCGTTTCTTGACCCCAACAGGCGCTACAATTCCTCGAAGACCAGCCCCCGGGCCTGAAAGTCGCCCGTCATGGACACGTCCGCGCCATATCTCATCCAATAGGCGCCGCTTTGCGTTTCGCCGACCGCGCCCGGCGCGGCATCGATCGCGTGCACGCGATATTGCTTCTCGGGATCGAGACCGGCGAGATGAATGCGCGACTGCGGGTCATATTTGGTGCTGGAATGCAGGAAGGCAAACAGGACCGCTTGGCGCCGGTCCGGCGACACATAAAGGGTTGCGGCGCGTTCGGAGGCGTCCGTCGGCCGGATGAGGCGGTAAAGATCGCCCTGCTGGACAGTTTGGCGCACCTGCTTGTAGGCGGCCACCATTCGCGCCGCCCCGGCGAAATCGGTTTCCGTCCATTTGTTGAGGTCCGCGCCGATGCCCAGCGATCCCTGCATGGCCGACAGAAAGCGATAGTCGAGCGTCGTCGTGCGCTTGTTGACCCAGCTGGGCGAGTCCGTCACCCAGTCCATCATCACTGCCGGCGCATAGGCGTGGGTGAAGCCGTCCTGGATGCTGAGCCGATCGAAGGGATCGGTATTGTCGGACGTCCAAACCTGATCGGTCAGGCCCATGATGCCGAGATCGACGCGGCCGCCGCCGCCGGAACAGTCCTCGATCTCCAGCTTGGGGTGGCGCTTGCGCAGTTCCGCGAAAATTCCGTAGAGGTTGCGGATATAGGCCACATAGATCCTCGGCTGGTCCTGCGGATCGACTTCCGGCCAGCCCGGCTCGGACCAGTTGCGGTTGTAATCCCATTTCAGGAACTGGATGTCGTTCTTCGACACCAGATCATCGATCGCCTTCAGCACAAAATCGCGCACATCCGAACGCGCCAGATTGAGCATCAGCTGATTGCGCTGTTCCGAACGCGGGCGCCCCGGAAAATTGATCACCCAATCGGGATGGGCGCGATAAAGGTCGCTGTCGGGATTGACCATTTCCGGTTCGACCCACAGGCCGAATTCCATGCCCAGGCTGTGCACCTTGTCGATCAGCGGCTTCAGCCCGTTGGGAAATTTTGTGCGATTGACGGTCCAGTCGCCCAGCCCGGCATGGTCGGTGTTGCGCGCCCCGAACCAGCCGTCATCCATCACGAAACGCTCGACGCCGATCTGTGCCGCCTTTTCGGCCAGCGCCATCTGGCCTTTTTCATTCACGGCAAATTCGGTCGCTTCCCAACTATTGTAGAGGATGGGACGAAGTTTTGGCGCCGAACTTTGCGGCAGGATCTTCGTCCTCTCGAAGTGATGCATCAGCCGCGAAGCGCCGCCCATGCCCTGGTCGGAATAGCCGGCATAGAATACCGGCGTTTCCAGCGTTTCGCCGGGCTTCAACCGGTAGGCGAAATCGAATGGGTTGAAGCCGCCCACCACGCGCACATCGCCCATCGGATTGCGGTCGACGCTTATCCGCCAGGAACCACTCCAGGCCAGGGCGCCGAACCAGACGGGCCCATTTTCTTCGCTTGTCAGACCGGCACGGTCGATCGCGAACCAGGGATTGGCCTGCATGCCGGTGGAACCTCGCCGGCTTTCGATCACGGTGGCGCCTTGGGTAATGGCGCGGTCCTGGAGAGTCCATTCGGCGGCCCAGCGCCCGGTCAGATAATGGAGGTGATAGTCGTCACTTTGCGGAAGCGACCAGGCCGCGGAGGAGGCTTGATCGATCCGCACCGGCGCAGCTGTGTCGTTGCGGATGATGGCGGAACGGCCAACGATCCCGGTGGCGGGATCGATCGTATAACGCAGACTGACATGGAGCGGCCTGGCGATATCCGCCATCTCGACGGTGATGCTGTCGCCTTCCGCATGGCCCGATACGAAAGTCAGAACCACGTCGCGGGCACCATTGGGATAGGCGAGCTTCAACGCGGGCTCGGTATAGAAGCCGCGGCCCCAGCCCGGATATTCCTGAGGCGTGATCGAACTGGATGGATCCATGCCGGATAAATCAGGCGGCGTTACGGCCTCAAGCCTGTCGGTCGCGGCCAACTGCGGACCCCAATAGAGCGATTGCAGCGCGCCCGCCGAATTGACGCCAAAGGCGTAGGTGACGGCGCCGCCATCCAGCCGGAACTGGTGCGTGGCAGGATCAAAACGCGCTCCGGCATGGGCAAGCGCCGGAAAGGCAAAAACCGCAAGAACACCAAGCATGGGACGAGAAATCCGGGAAATGTCGTTGATCGCCATATGGGTTCTGCCTTCTTGGTCGATGGGCACATTATCCCGCGCGACCGCCGGTCCGAAGCCCATTCCGTGGGAATTTGCGTGGATCGGCGAGAATGTGGCTAGAATTGAGGGAGGGAGAGACATTCGACGGCAAATCCGTTCCGCTCTCCGACACAAGACGCCGAAGAACAAGCGATCAGATTGCCCGAAATGACAAACGCCACGACTGTTCATGCCAAAATTGGGACTTTGATCATTCCCACTTATCTGCCCGCGCCGCCCGACAAGAACCCGATGTTCCTGGAGAAACGCGTATATCAGGGCAGCAGCGGCAAGATCTATCCAATGCCTTTCACCGATCGCATCGCGGAAACGCCAATCGACCGCGAATGGAAAGCCATCTGGATGGAGAACGAATTTCTCCGTGTGCTGGTGCTGCCGGAACTTGGCGGGCGCATTCATGCCATCCTGGACAAAACGAACGGCTATGATCTCATCTACAATCAGCACGTCATAAAGCCGGCGCTGGTCGGCCTCGCCGGGCCGTGGGCAAGCGGTGGCATCGAGTTCAACTGGCCGCAACATCATCGGCCGGCGACATTTCTACCGGTGGATTTCGAGATCGAAAAACACGCCGACGGTTCGGTCACGGTATGGTGCAGCGACCATGACCCAATGTGCCGCATGAAAGGCATGCATGGCGTTTGTCTGCATCCCGCCAATGCGTTCGTCGAACTCAAGGTGCGCGCCTATAACCGCACACCGCTGACACAGACTTTTCTCTGGTGGGCCAATGTCGCCACGCGCGTGCATGAAGCGTATCAGAGTTTTTTTCCGCCGGATGTCTATTTCGTCGCGGACCATGCGCGGCGCTCGATGAGCGAATATCCCCTCGCAAATGGTCCATACTATGGCGTGAGTTACAAAGAGCGCGGCCGCAATGGCGTGCCAGCGAGCGAGGTGCCAACCCAGTTTATCCCACCGAATCAGGGCGGCATCGCTCCGGTGGATTACGTGGCCAATGACCTTTCCTTTTACGCCAACATTCCGGTGCCGACATCGTATATGTGCATGGGCAGCAGGGAAGATTTTTTTGGTGGCTACGATCATGTGGCAGGGGCGGGTATTGTTCACATTGCCAATCACCACATTTCACCCGGCAAGAAGCAGTGGACATGGGGCAATCACGAATTCGGCTATGCCTGGGATCGCAATCTAACCGAGCGCGACGAAAAAAATGAGTACGGCCCGTACATCGAGATCATGGCGGGCGTCTACACCGACAACCAGCCCGATTTCAGCTTCCTGCGGCCTGGCGAGACGAAAACCTGGAGCCAGTATTGGTATCCGATCCAAAAGATCGGTCCGGCGCAGCAAGCGAATTTGCAAGCAGCGGTCAGCTTGAAAATCGATGACGGAAGAATTCGGTTGGGCGTCTCCGTGACGCAAAAATACCCTGGCGCAAAAATCCTGCTTTCCGCGAAAGGCAAAGAAATTTTCTCCGAAACTTGCGACCTCTCGCCAGCCAAGCCATTTGTCGGCGAAACCAAGCTGCCGCGCAATGTGATTCAAACGGATTTTCTGCTTAGCGTCACCGACAACAAAGGCGGGACAATTGTTTCCTACCAACCCAAGCTGCGCGAACGGGGTGAGGTTCCGCCGGCGGCCACCGAACCACCCGCGCCTGCCGAGATCGCCAGCAGTGATGAACTTTTCATAACCGGCATGCATCTCGATCAATATCGTCATGCAACGCGCTCACCGGAGATTTACTGGCGCGAAGCGTTGCGCCGCGATCCGCTGGATTCGCGGTGCAACAATGCGCTCGGTCTCTGGCACTTCAAGCGCGGCGAATTTGCCGATGCGGAGAAACATTTCCGCCTGGCGATCGAACGCCAGACGCGCCGCAACCCCAACCCCTATGACGGCGAGGCGCTATACCATCTGGGCCCGACACTCCGGCTTCAAGGCCGGGACGACGAAGCCTATGATGCGTTTTACAAGGCCTGCTGGAATCAGGCGTGGATGGCTGCGGGTTATCACGCACTCGCGGAGATCGACTGCTGCCGGCAAAAATGGGGCGCCGCGCTGGAACATTTGGATCACTCGCTGCGTCACGACACGGACAATCTGCGCGCCAGAAATCTTAAAGCCATTGTGCTTCGGAAACTCAATCGCGGAGTCGAAGCCGCCGCGCTGCTCAATGAGACGTTGGCGCTCGATCGGTTGGATTGGTGGGCACGGCAGTTGATCGGCGATGAACTGGCCTGTGCACTGCAAACGCGGCTCGACATCGCCCATGATTATTCACGCGCAGGTTTGTTTTCCAACGCCATCGGAATTTTGAAGGGGGCTGCCGAAAGTCATGGTGACTTGCCCGACCAAAGTTGGGGCGCATTGCCGATGGTCCATTACACACTTGGCTGGCTATACGAAAAGCTTGGCGACAAAAACTTGGCGCGGAAAAATTTTGCCACTGCAAATTCGCTGCCGCCCGATTACTGTTTTCCGTCACGGTTGGAGGACCTTACCATTCTCCAAACCGCCATCGCGGCGAATCCGCAGGGCGCGCGCGCGCCCTACTATCTCGGAAACTTGCTTTATGACCGCCGCCGCCATGGGGAGGCCATTCAGTTCTGGCAGCGCAGTGCAACGCTTGATCCGAAATTCTCCATTGTCTGGCGCAATCTTGGCATCGGCTATTACAATATCCACCGCAAGCCCTCCAAAGCCCGCGCCGCATACGAACAAGCCTTCCGCGCCAACCCAGCGGACGCGCGGTTATTTTACGAGCGCGACCAGCTTTGGAAACATCTTGGTGAGAAGCCCGCAAAGCGTCTGGGCGAGTTGGAGAAACGATACGACCTGGTGCGGCAGCGTGACGATCTGAGTGTGGAGATTTGCGCGCTTTACAATCAGACCGGTCAGCCCGAAAAAGCCCTGGCTATCGTCGGCACCCGCAGTTTCCAGCCATGGGAAGGCGGCGAGGGTGGTCCGCTCGGTCAATGGACCCGTTCGCAACTTGCACTCGGGCGCCGGGCATTGGCCAACGGTGACAATGCCAAAGCTCGCGACCATTTTGCAGCTGCACTCGCCGCGCCATTGAACCTTGGCGAAGCCAGGCACCTGCTCGCCAACCAAAGCGACATCCACTATTGGTTGGGCTGCGCGCTGGGCGAACTCGGTGACGCGAAACAGGCAAAGGCGCATTGGCTGGCAGCCGCGAACTTCAGGGGTGACTTTCAGGAAATGAGCGTTCGCGCGTTCAGCGAAAAAACCTTTTATTCCGCGATGTCTTGGGCACGGCTCGCTCAAAAAGCAAAGGCCAGAAAACTTTTTCTCGATTTGCTGGCACATGCCAAAAAACTGCAGGGGCGTGCGGCCAAGATCGATTATTTCGCGACATCGCTCCCGACGATGCTGCTTTTCGATGAGGACATCCAGTTTCGGCAGGAAACCACGGCCTTGTTCCTGCAATCGCAGGCGCTATTAGGTCTGGGCAAAAGACCCGCAGCAAAAAAACTTTTGGCCGTCATAT
This sequence comes from uncultured Alphaproteobacteria bacterium, assembly GCA_903897605.1. Lineage (GTDB taxonomy): Bacteria > Pseudomonadota > Alphaproteobacteria > Micropepsales > Micropepsaceae > Rhizomicrobium. The sequence goes on along the minus strand of CAIUCH010000024.1, from coordinate 9,084 downwards.
TGCGCCGCGATCCTAGCCATGCCTTGGCCGCGGATATTTACGATAGTATTCAAGTCGCATGAGCCCCATGGCGGGATTTCATAATGTTAAACCGAGATAAACAATCATGATGATCGCAGCCCCCGGTGAATCCCCCAAGCTCAAAGCCGACTACAATCTGGGCTATGTCTGGCTCATTTCCGGTGTGGCGGCGATGGGCGGGCTGCTATTCGGCTGGGATTGGGTCGTCATCGGTGGCGCGAAGCCGTTTTTCCAACGCTATTTTGAACTTACAACCGAGGCGCAAATTGGTTGGGCGAACAGTTGTGCGCTGATTGGATGTTTGTTTGGTTCGCTGGTAGCGGGAGCATTGAGCGACAGCATCGGACGCAAGCGATTGCTGATTCTTGCGGCGGTTCTTTTTGCCGTGACGTCTATCGGCAACGCGCTGGCGACAAATTTCCAAATCTTCATCGCCTGGCGGATCCTTGGGGGAACGGCCATCGGACTGGCGTCTAGTTTGTCGCCCATGTACATCTCCGAAGTTGCTCCGGCGCAGATACGTGGAAAGCTGGTTTCAATTAATCAGCTTACCGTCGTTATCGGAATTTTGCTGGCGCAATATATCAATTGGTATCTCGTCCGCGACTTGCCGGCGAACGCGACGGATGAATTCATCAAAAGCTCCTGGTTCGGCCAAAGTGGCTGGCGCTGGATGTTTGGTTTGACTGCCGCGCCGGCCATCTTGTTTTTCATCGGCATGTTTTTCGTTCCCGAAAGCCCGCGCTGGCTCGCCAAGAATGGGCGCGCGGAGCTTGCACGCAATGTCCTGAAAAAGATCGGCGGCGGCAAATATGCGGACCTGGCAATCGGCGATATAAACCTCACGCTCGCCAAGGAAGAGATACAGCATGTGCGCTTCGCCGATTTGCTGGAACCCAACATGCGCAAGGTCTTGGTTCTGGGTGTGGTGCTGGCAGTGTTTCAGCAATGGTGCGGCATCAACGTCATTTTCAACTACGCCGAGGAAATCTTCAGGGCGGCGGGCTACGACATTTCGAGCGTGTTGAAAAACATTGCCTGGACAGGTTCGGTGAATCTAGTCTGCACGTTCGTCGCATTGGGCTTTGTGGACAGAAGTGGCCGGCGACCGCTGATGCTTTTTGGCTCGGCGGCGCTCGCGTTGATTTATTTCACGATGGGTTTTTTCTACCGCAGCCATGTCCAAGGTCTGCCAATGCTGCTTTTGGTGTTGGGCGCAATTGGCTGCTACGCGATGTCGTTGGCGCCGGTAACGTGGGTGGTTATTTCGGAAATCTTCCCAAACCGCATTCGCGGCGCGGCGATGGCGGTGGCGGTGTCATCGCTTTGGCTTGCCAGTTTTATCCTGACCTACACCTTTCCTCTGCTGAACGCGGAACTCGGTTCGTCCGGCACGTTCTGGCTTTACGGAGCAATCTGCGTCACTGGCTTTGTGTTTATCTTCTTCAAGCTGCCGGAGACAAAAGGCAAAACATTGGAGCAACTCGAAAAAGATCTGGTCTGAAGGGTCAAGTCCAGCGCGGCGCTTTGCCTGCGCATTCCGATTCCCCCTTTTCTCAGTTTGGGATAATGATGGCGCTTTGGTCGCAAAGAGTGCGGGGGATCGCGAAGTGTCTGACAATCGGAATGCGGACTATACGGCTCATAAGATTGCCGACTCCATAGAGGTGGATGGCGATATCACCAAACCCGTATGGAGCAAGACGCAATGGTCTTCGCGTTTCGTCGATATGGTAACGGGAGATCCCGGACTTTATGAAACCCGCACCGCCATTGTCTGGAACGATACCCATATCTATTTCGGGTTCTGGGCCGAAGAACCATATGTCGAGGCGCGCCTCACCGAGCGAGACAGCCTGATCTTTCTCGAAAATGATCTTGAAGTCTTTATTGACGGTGGGGAATGCTATTACGAACTCGAGGTCAATGCGGCCAACACGATCTATGAAGTCTTTTTCGTTTGGCGTGACGCTTACAAACGGGGCGGACGTTTTGACCGTCCGGAATTGGACGTTCACAATCCGCAAACCTATACATTTGGTGGCAACGATGACCGCACCGATTCGAATTTTTGGCGGGGAACGCACCCGCGGGGCTCGCGATGGGCATTTACAGACTTTGATTTGCCTGGGTTGAAAACCGCCGTTCGGGTGGATGGTACCTTAAACGATAAAAGCAAAGTGGACCGGGGATGGAGTCTTGAGGTCGGCATTCCATGGGCGAGCCTATCCCTGCTGGCGGACGGCCGTTCGCTTCCACCAAAGGACGGCGATATCTGGCGGTTTTTCCTCGGCAGGTTTCAGAAGCTTGTAGTTGGCGGGAACGAAGTCAATCCGCACCCTGCGATGGTCCACAAAGCCCATGGCGTGTATGATACCCATCAGCCCGAATTGTGGAGTGCCGTGCGCTTTGCCGATTAATGGCCGCGAGTTTCAATTGTTTTCGGAGCCGTGGACGTAACCGCGCGGGTGCGGATTTCCCCGCACCGCCAGTGAGAATTCAGAAATGGGTGGGGAGCCACGAATGCAGGATGGTTGCAGCCGTGCATCGCCGGCAAATTCGACTGCTCCCAGCCGAAGAGATATCATTGCGCTGATCGCAGCGGGCGTTGCGCTGAGCGTTTATTCCCCGATTTCCGCCGAAGCCGCAAAACGAAATGGCGAATTGCCTCAACCGCTGGCCGCAAGTTGGCTTTTTGCGCGCGACGAGCAGGACCGCGGTTTGAACGAGAAGTGGTTTCAAGATGCGTTGTCGCAACGTGCGATGCTTCCCGCCGGCCTTCCGCAACAGGGAATTGGTGCGCCGATCAGCGTTGATACGCCCTGGACCGGCAGCATCCTGGATCGGTCATGGTTCACATCTCCCGATTACGCCAGCTATCGCCAGCCGGGAAACATGAAAGTGCCTTTCTGGTTGCAGCCAGGAACTTACTATAAGGCGCCAGCTTGGTATCAGAGAGACATCACCGTTCCGGTTTCCTGGAAAGGCAAACGCGTTATTCTTTTTCTGGAGCGCCCGCACTGGCAGACCATGGTCTGGCTCGACGGCAAGTTTGTCGGCGAAAATGCAAGTCTTTCCACGCCGCATGAGTATGATTTCGGTCTCCTGGCGCCTGGCCGCCACCAACTCACGATCCGGGTCGATAACCGGGTCGTGATCGACATTGGCACGGATTCGCATGGCATAACCGATCATACGCAGGGAAACTGGAACGGCATCGCCGGCAGAATCGAGTTGCGGGCGACCCATCTTGTTTGGATCGAGGATTTGCAGATCTATCCGCAATTCCCGTCGGGATCGCTGCGAATCAAAGGGCGAATTGGCAATGCAACGGGAGCAGGCGGCAGGGATGCGTTGCGCCTGTCGGTGGAAGGCCGGCAGAAATCACTGGACGTATCCTGGGACGCGCAAGGCGGCCGGTTCGAGACCGAGATGATCCTTCAAGATGGGGACCTGAAATCCCTCGCACTGTGGGACGAGTTCAATCCGAACCTGCACATCTTGTCAGCCACGCTTGGTGACCGCGATCGCCGTGACGTGACATTCGGTTGCCGTGATCTCAAAAGCCAAGACACACAATTTCGCCTCAACGGCCGCAAGCTTTTCTTCCGGGGCACTTTGGAATGCTGCATATTTCCCGAAACTGGCCACCCGCCCACCGATGTGGAATCCTGGAAGCCCATCATGCGCATTGCCAAGTCTTACGGTCTTAATCTGCTGCGGTTCCATTCCTATTGTCCTCCCGAAGCGGCTTTTCGAGCCGCCGACGAGTTGGGAGTTTATTGCCAAGTGGAAACCTGTTGGGCGAACGGATCCGTCACGCTTGGAGACGGCAAACCCGTCGACCAATGGGTCTACGACGAAACCGAACGCGTCCTTAAAGCCCATGGCAACCACCCTTCCTTTATGCTGATGCCGTACGGCAATGAACCCGGCGGCAAAAAACATAAGGAATACCTCCAGATCTATGTTCGTCATTTCAAAGCACTGGATTCCCGCCGTCTGTGGACGAGCGGATCGGGATGGCCGGAATTGTCTGAGAACGAATTTCATATTACGCCGGAGCCCCGTGTTCAGCACTGGGGCGACGGCGTGAAGTCGCGGATCAATGCCCGCGAGCCCGAAACAGCAAGCGACTTCCGCGAATTCATCGGGCAACGCCAAGTTCCCGTGATCAGCCACGAGATCGGACAATGGTGCGTCTATCCGAATTTCGCGGAGATGCCGAAATATAAGGGCTATCTCAAACCCAGGAATTTCGAGATTTTTCGCGACCAGCTGGCGGCAAGCGATCTTGGGCATCTGGCCCGGGATTTCCTGATGGCCTCCGGAAAGCTGCAGACGCTTTGCTACAAGGAAGATATCGAATCGGCCTTGCGCACGCCCGGCATGGGCGGTTTTGAATTGCTTGACGTGCATGATTTTCCCGGACAAGGCACGGCACTTGTTGGCGTGCTCGATCCCTTTTGGGAGGAAAAGGGTTATGTCACCGGCATGGAATATAGCCGCTTCTGCAACGCCCTTGTGCCCTTGGCGCGATTGCCCACAAGGGTGTTTTACAACGACCAGCCATTTGAAGCGGCGTTGGACGTGACGAATTTCGGGTCCGCCGACATAGATCGCGGGCGGCTTTCATATTTCATTCAGGGCAAAGACGGCCCCATCTATGTGGCAGGTCAGTCGCCCGCTCTTGCCATGCCGATCGGCAACGATCCGATTTCCTTTGCCGTATCCCTGGATTTGTCGCGGATCACGAATGCGCAGGCGGCAAAATTCGTCGTGCAGATAATTTCGGCGGATGGAAGGAAATTGGCGGAGAATGATTGGGATATCTGGATTTATCCCAGGCAGTCCGGATTGGACCCAACCAAAGGCCCCAAAATCTCGTCTTCGCTGGACGGCGCCATTCTCGATTATGTGAAGGCCGGCGGAAAGCTGCTGTTGTCCGTTCCCGATGCGAATGTGCGCAACTTTGACCATCGGCCTCTCAAATTGGGATTTTCCAGCATTTTCTGGAACACGGCATGGACAGACCGCCAGGCGCCGACCACGCTCGGCTTATTGTGCGATCCGAAGCATCCGGCACTCGCGGAATTCCCATCGGATTTTCACAGCAACTGGCAATGGTGGTATCTGGTCCATCGCGCCGGCGCCCTAAGGCTGGATTTGTTGCCGAAAGAGATGGAGCCCGTCGTCCGCGTAATTGACAATTGGACAACCGCCCGGCCGCTGGCGCTGATTCTCGAAGCGAAACTTGGGGCAGGAGCGCTGATGGTTTGCGGCTTCGATCTTACGAGCGCAGTAGATCCCGTCAGCCGGCAGATGCAAGTTAGTTTGATCAATTATATGAATGGACCGAACTTCGCGCCCAAAGTGGAAATCACGGAAGACCAGGCCAGATCACTGGTCGTGTAGCGAAGTTATTATCCTCGCGTAATCGCCGACGGATGATCGGTCCAAGCCATGTTCTTCACACGCAGCGTGTCTTGGCAATTCCGCCCCCGGAGAAATGGCTGGCGACGTTTGGGCATTCTGAATAATTTGTTAGCTCAAAATCGCAATTCGTCAAAGGCGAAACCATTTGGTGCGTGTTCCCTCGTTCAATTCATACTAGGCTGATGCATCGAACACCGGCCATCCAAACGGGCCGGGTCTCATAAATCCGGCGTTCGGAAACAAACATGCTGATTTCTCGCTTTTTCATCGACCGACCCGTCTTCGCTTGGGTGATAGCCATCGTTGTCATGCTGGCGGGCGCGATTTCGGCCTTCAGTCTGCCCGTGGAACAGTATCCCACGATTGCGCCACCTGCGGTGGTGGTGAACGCCTCCTATCCCGGTGCGGACGCCGCCACGGTGCAGAATTCTGTTACCCAGATAATCGAACAACAGCTGACGGGTCTGGACAATCTTTTATATTTTTCCTCGTCGTCCAGCGCCGACGGCTCGGTGTCGATTACCGCCACCTTTGCCGCCGGCACCAATCCCGACATCGCGCAGGTACAGGTCCAGAACAAAGTACAGCAGGCCGTGGCCCAGTTGCCCAGCCAGGTCCAGCAGTTTGGTGTGACTGTCGCCAAAGCCGAGTCAAATTTTCTTCTGGTCATCGCGATTTACGACACGGCGAACCGTTATAATAATACGGACATCTCGGACTTCATCACCTCCAAGATGCAGGATTCTTTGAGCCGCATCACTGGAGTCGGGAATGCACAAGTGTTTGGTGCGCAATATGCGATGCGGATTTGGCTCGATCCCTACAAGCTGCACGATTTCCTGCTCGAACCGTCGGATGTCCGAAACGCCATCCAAGCCCAAAATGTCCAGGTCTCCGCGGGTTCCATTGGGGCTCAACCGACCGTGCCGGGCCAGGCATTGAACGCTACCGTCACAGCGCAATCGCAACTTCAAACCCCGGAGCAATTTCGGAACATTATCCTCAAGACTACGTCCGACGGCGCCGTCGTGCATCTGTCGGATGTGGCGCGTGTCGAGCTCGGCGCTGAAGACTATACCAGCACCAGTCTGATGAATGGCTTTCCGGCATCGGGCATCGCCATCATGCCTTCGCCAGGCGCCAACGCGCTGAAACTGGTGGATGCGGTAAAGCAGAAAGCATTGGCTCTCGAGCCCTCGTTTCCACCGGGCATGAAGCTCGCATTTACCGCGGACAACACCGAATTTATCCGTCTTTCCATTCGCGACGTGGTGGAGACCCTGGCCAAAGCCATCGCGCTTGTGATTCTGGTCATGTATGTCTTCCTCCAGAATTGGCGCACGACCCTGGTTCCTGCGGTCGCGGTACCGGTGGTGCTTCTGGGCACTTTCGGCGTGTTGGCGGCCACAGGGTATTCCATCAATACCCTGACTTTGTTTGCCTTGGTGTTGGTCATCGGCCTGCTGGTCGATGACGCCATTGTGGTGGTGGAAAATGTCGAGCGCATCATGCGCGAGGAGGGTTTATCCCCCCGCGACGCGACATTGCGCTCCATGAAAGAGATCACCGGAGCCCTGATCGGCATCGGCCTGGTCCTGACGGCGGTGTTTCTCCCCATGGCGTTTTTTGGAGGCTCAACCGGAGTAATCTATCGTCAATTCTCCGTCACAATCGTTTCGGCGATGTCGCTCTCCATCATGTGCGCCTTGGTCCTCACCCCAGCGCTCTGCGCTACGGTTCTGAGGGCCATTCCCAAGGGCGGGCATGCGCATGCGGGCGGCCTGTTGGGCCGGTTTTTCGACGGATTCAATGCAGGGTTTGAAAAATCGCGGGACTGGTATTGCCGAGTTCTGGAAAAAACTCTCAGTCAAACGAAATTGGTTATGGCGATTTATGGATTAATCGTCGCGACCATGATGGGCTTGCTGTGGTACCTGCCGACGGGCTTTTTGCCGGATGAGGATCAAGGCACGATCGTCACTTTGATCGGCTTGCCATCCGGCACCACCCAACCGCGCACGGTATCGGTGGCGCGGAAGGTAACGGATCACTATCTGAAAGACGAACGGAAGAATGTTGATTTCGTTTTCGCCGTCGCCGGCTTTTCGTTTTTGGGAGTGGGTCAGAATACCGCTATCGGATTTATTCATCTCAGTGATTGGGGCAAACGTCCAGGCGCGCAAAATAACGCCCAAGCGATTGCCGACCGCGCCACAAAAGCCTTCGCGCTCATTCCCGATGCGCAAGTGTTTTCATTGGTCCCACCCTCGGTGCCCGAGTTGGGCATTGCGACGGGGTTCGATCTCGAAATGGAGGATCGCGGCAATCTCGGTCACGCAGGCCTTATCGAAGCACGCGACACGCTTTTGCGTTTGGCCGCCCGCGACCCCAAACTTTCCGGTGTCCGGCCCGCCAGTCTGGACGACACGATGCAGCTTCATATCAACGTGGATCAGGAAAAGGCCAATGCTCTTGGCCTGTCGATCGCCGATATCAATTATACAATCTCTTCAGCCTGGGGCGGGTCTTTCGTCAATAATTTTATTGATCGCGACCGCGTCAAGCGCGTCTATATGCAAGGCGACGCGCCCTACCGCATGACTCCGGAAGATCTGGGCCGTTGGTATGTGCGCGGTAGCAGCGGCACCATGGCGCCATTCTCTTCGTTTGTGCATGCAAACTGGACATTGGGGCCGAGCTCCCTGACACGATACAACGGCTTTCCGTCAATCGAAGTGCAAGGACAGGGCGCACAGGGCGTGAGCTCCGGTACGGCGTTGACGCAGATGGCCAAGCTGTTTCAGCAACTGCCGCGGGGCATCAATTACGAATTGACCGGGCTTTCCTACCAGGAGCAACTTTCCGGTGCCCAAGCGCCCGCACTCTACGCTCTTTCCATTCTCATCATCTATCTCTGCCTGTCGGCGCTGTATGAAAGCTGGGCGATACCGCTGTCGGTGATGCTGGTCATTCCCTTGGGGGTAATCGGCGCGGTTGCGGCAACCACCGCGCGAGGTCTTTTCAACGATATTTATTTTCAAGTTGGCTTGCTGGCGATAATTGGTCTCTCCGCCAAAAATGCGATTCTAATCGTCGAATTCGCGGTGGACGGAGAGAGGAGAGGGCTCAATGCGCGCAATGCGGCGATGGAGGCGGCTCGCCTGCGTTTGCGGCCTATATTGATGACTTCTATTGCATTTATTGCCGGCGTTTTTCCGTTGGCCGTCGCCACGGGCGCGGGAGCGGGTAGCCAAAATGATATCGGCACCGGTGTGATTGGCGGCATGTTGACCGCGACAGTGCTGGCGATTTTCTTCGTGCCCGTATTCTTCCAACTGATCAATCGGGGCTTGCAGCGCCACGCGTAAAAATCCGCCTTGGCCCAGATCACCCCTTTCGCATCCCATCATTCATCTTGGGTTGAAGGTTCGCGTCCGATATCGCCGGGCGACGTCATTTCACCGGCGATGTCTCCGGGACGGCCGGATTGACCGGCCCCCACTGAGTGGTCCAGTTGCGATGTTAGTTCAGTGGCGGCGTTTGCGCCACCTTGTTGCTGACCGGCGGATCGGGCGGCCAGCAGATTGCTTCTGGCGCTGGTGGCCGATATCCCAGCGATGAGTGTGG
>CAIUCH010000023.1 GCA_903897605.1 uncultured Alphaproteobacteria bacterium | reverse complement strand
TGATTGCCCCCGCCAACATTCGGATCGGACTGAGAATGAGATCACTGAACATGAAATTAATATTCAGACAATATTCAAACACGACTCAGTCACTACTCGCTACTACTCGCTAACACTTAGTTCATACTCAGTAAAAACTCAGTTCAACATACTATGACGACACGACCAAAAGCCGTAAAAGCCAAAGCAGCAAACAAACCCGCTGAAATCGAGTTCGGCGCAGATGATATCGCACTCATGCAGAAACGTGAGTTGATCAGGATCAGAGGAGCACGCACTCACAACCTGAAAAATATCAATCTTGATCTGCCCCGCAATAAACTGGTTGTCATCACTGGTTTATCTGGCTCTGGCAAATCGTCACTGGCGTTTGATACCTTATATGCCGAAGGTCAGCGTCGTTATGTGGAATCGCTGTCGGCCTATGCGCGCCAGTTCCTGGAGCTGATGCAAAAGCCGGATGTCGACCATATCGAGGGCCTGTCGCCGGCGATCTCGATCGAGCAGAAAACCACCAGCAAGAATCCCCGCTCCACCGTGGGCACCGTCACCGAGATCTATGACTATCTGCGCCTGTTGTTCGCGCGGGTGGGTGTGCCCTACTCGCCCGCGACCGGCCTTCCGATCGAAAGCCAGACCGTCAGCCAGATGGCCGACCGGATCCTGTCCCTGCCCGAAGGCACCCGGCTTTACCTGTTGGCGCCGATCGTGCGCGGACGAAAGGGCGAATACCGCAAGGAGCTGGCCGAACTTCTCAAGAAAGGTTTTCAGCGCGCCAAGATCGACGGCAAATTTTATGAGCTGAACGCGACCCCCGCGCTGGACAAGAAGCTCAAGCACGATATCGAGATCGTGGTGGATCGCATCGCGGTAAAAAAAGACATTGGCAACCGCCTGCCCGATTCCATCGAGACCGCGCTGGGACTTGCCGACGGATTGCTGGCGGTGGAATTCGCGGATGAGAAGGAAAAAGACGGCAACCCCAAGCAGATGCTGCTGTCGTCGAAATTCGCCTGCCCGGTTTCCGGATTTACCATTTCCGAAATCGAGCCGCGCCTTTTTTCCTTCAACAATCCCCATGGCGCCTGCCCGCAATGCGACGGTTTGGGAGTGCAGAATTATTTCGACGAAGCGCTGGTGGTGCCGGATGAAAGCCTCAGCCTGAAGAAAGGCGCGATCGCGCCCTGGGCCAAATCCTCTTCGCCCTACTATCTGCAGACCTTGGAGGCCCTGGCGCGGCACTACAAAATCTCGATGAACGATCCTTGGGAAGACCTGCCCAAAAAGGCCCGCGATGCCATTCTGCACGGATCCGGCGAAGAGGAGATTCGCTTCATCTATGACGACGGCGCGCGGCGCTATGAGACCAAGAAGGAATTCGAGGGCGTCATTCCCAACATGGACCGCCGTCATGGCGAGACCGACAGTTCCTGGGTGAAGGAAGATCTGGAACGTTTTCAGGCCGAAGCCCCCTGCGAAGTCTGCAAGGGCTATCGCCTGAAGCCGGAAGCGCTGGCGGTGAAGATCGGCGGTCTGCATATCAGCCAAGTCTGTGAGCAATCCATCCGCAATGCCGATGTCTGGTTTCGCGATGTCGACAAAAAGCTGAACAGGCAGCAGCAGGAAATCGCCGCCCGCATTCTGAAAGAAATCCGGGCGCGGCTGAAATTCCTCAACAATGTGGGGCTGGATTATCTCACCCTGGCGCGCGCCTCAGGCACCTTGTCCGGCGGCGAAAGCCAGCGCATCCGCCTGGCCTCGCAGATCGGCTCGGGTCTCACCGGCGTGCTGTATGTGCTGGACGAACCATCGATCGGCCTGCATCAGCGCGACAATTCCAAGCTGCTGGAATCGTTGAAGGGCCTGCGCGACATGGGCAACACCGTGCTGGTGGTCGAGCATGACGAGGATGCCATCCGCAGCGCCGACCATGTCATCGACATGGGCCCGGGCGCGGGCGTACATGGCGGGCATATCATCGCCGAAGGCACCCCGGCCGACATCATGGCCAACAAGAAAAGCCTCACCGGCAAATACCTCAATGGCGTGGAAAACATTCCCATCCCGGCGACGCGGCGCAAGGCGGTGCACAATCGCTGGCTTAAGGTGGTGGGCGCGCGGGGCAACAATCTGAAGAATGTCACGGCGCAAATTCCGCTGGGCACCCTCACCTGCGTCACCGGGGTCTCGGGCGGCGGCAAATCCACCTTGACGATAGAGACCCTGTTCAAGGCGGCGTCGCGCAAACTGACCCAGTCGCGTGAGCATCCCGCGCCCCATGACCGCATCGAGGGCCTGGAATTCCTCGATAAGGTGATCGACATCGACCAATCGCCGATCGGGCGCACGCCGCGGTCAAACCCGGCCACCTATACCGGCGCCTTCACCCCCATTCGCGACTGGTTCGCCGAATTGCCGGAATCCAAGGCGCGCGGCTATGCGCCGGGACGCTTCAGCTTCAACGTCAAGGGCGGCCGCTGCGAAGCCTGCCAGGGCGACGGCGTCATCCAGATCGAGATGCATTTTCTGCCCGACGTCTATGTCCAGTGCGATGTCTGCAGCGGCAAGCGCTACAATCGTGAGACACTGGAAGTGAAATTCCGCGACCATTCCATCAGCGATGTGCTGGACATGACAGTGGAAGCCGGGGCGGACCTGTTCAAGGCGGTGCCATCCATCGCCGAAAAGCTGGAGACCCTGAAACGTGTGGGGCTCGGCTACATTTCCATCGGCCAACAGGCCACAACCCTGTCGGGCGGCGAGGCCCAGCGCGTCAAACTCAGCAAGGAATTGTCGCGCCGCGCCACCGGCCGCACCCTCTATATCCTGGACGAGCCGACCACCGGGCTGCATTTCCACGACGTCAGAAAGCTGCTGGAGGTGCTGCACGAACTGGTCGATACCGGCAACACCGTGGTGGTGATCGAGCACAATCTGGAAGTGATCAAGACCGCCGACTGGATCATCGATCTGGGGCCGGAAGGCGGCGATGGCGGCGGCGAGATCGTGGCGTCGGGCACACCCGAGGATGTGGCGAAAGTCGCCCGCTCCTATACCGGCCAGTACCTCAAGGTGCTGCTGAAAGCGCGCGAGCCGGTCAAACGGCTGAAGGCGGGATGAGCTGGTCGCGTAATTCCATCAGATTGAGATAGAAGTCGATCAGCCGCTCCATCCGGTGAACTGCGCCTCGGTGAAACGCGTCCGGCCTGACGTGCGATCGCGCCGGATCAACGGCTTGCGCGGGCCCATCACAAAATTCGATAAGATTAAATGATTTTCAGACGGCGGACTTCGTCAGTAGACGGAAGATCTCCGCGCTGGCACCGAGAATCAGGCCCAGCAGCACCGGCGCCACCAGAAACAGGATGCCGGCCATCACCGGCATATTCTGGCTGGCGGCATGGATCTGGGCCGCCATCATCGCGGTCGATCCGAACAGATCCGGCGCGACCGCGCCGGGACCTTGCAGCACCAATTCCACCGCCACCATCGCCAGCCGCACCGGCACGACCACACCGAGAAAAATGCTGAGGATGCGCCAGAAATTCCCGCCACTCAGCACCCAGCTGCGCGGCAGCACCGGCCCGGTTTCGGCCACGGCCACGGCCGGCAGCAGAAATCCGAATCGCAGAAGGAAGAAAATCAGGCAGAGATAAAAGATCGCCACCGAAAGCCGGTTGGCATTGGTCGTGCCGACCCCCAGCGCCATCGACGACCCCATGCTCACCATGATCAGCAAGGCGAAAAAAAAGACCGCCATGCCCAGGCCGGCGCGAAACAGCCGCCATTCCAAAGTGCCGAAGGCGAAATGCGCCAGCGCGCCGGACTTGCGGCTGCCCATGGCAAGCTGCATCACCGGCACCGTCATCATCGCCAGCAGCAATAGGCCGACAAACATGAACGAGATCAGCCCCAGAAGCGCGGGGCCCAGCAAGGCGAAATTGTTGGAGGCAAAGGCATCGGCCAAGGCAGCGAAAAAACGCTGCAGGACAAGAAAGCCGATCACGGTCGCCAGGATCATCGGAAGCCAGATCAGGCCGATGATCGCGCCCAGATGCTGGAAGGTGAAGCGATAGGCGGCACGGATCGTGTCCAGGACGGGGATCTTCGTCATCTCAGTCCTTCACGATGACGGCCAGCGTCAATAATCTTCAAAATTCGTCGAACGGGCGCATATCGTCGAACGCTGGCGGTCCCGATTGGGTCGCCTCGTTCCATAGACCCACCGCCCAGGCGGTGGCCGCCAGGGCCATGGGTGACTTCAGCGCGCCGCGAAACGGCTGCGCCATCGCCACCCAGCGCCGGCGCGGCACAAACACCGCCAACCCGACCGCCGCAACCGCCAGCACGCCGGCACCCACCGCCAGCCGAATATAATTTGATCCCTTGTCCTCGTCAGCCATGTCGCTCTCTCATTGCACCGCACATAATGGCGGGCTTCCTTGTCCCTGTCAGCAGCAAGCCCGCCACAAAAGCGGGTTTTTACAAGACAGCATCGCATTCCTGTCTTAATTCCAGGTATCGGATCGGAAAAACAGTCGGTCCGGCGTGAATACCCTTCGCTCGGGCAGGAAAATGCCGCGAATCTGGCGTGGTTCGGCTGAAGACAATGGGTCGCGTGGCGGACCTGTTATCGCCCGGCGATGCCGGCCCAATACCCTCACCTGCAGCGTCCCGCCACTGCAACTGGCGGCCCAAGCGGCTGCACCTTCGGCGGTACGGGAAAATTGTGCGGTGCACAAAACCAACTGCCTTGACCGGCCCGGCCTTGGCCAAAAGAGCGACATAGCCGCCGCATTTCCTCCCGTGGTGGGGACTGCTAAAGCCTCGCCATGAAAATCCTTCACATCATCGGCGGCGGACTGGCCGGTTCGGAAGCGGCGTGGCAGGCGGCAGAGGCCGGATTGGACGTCACCTTGCATGAGATGCGCCCTATCCGGGGCACCTTCGCGCATCAGGGTGACGGGTTGGCGGAACTGGTCTGTTCCAATTCCTTCCGTTCCGACGATGCGGTGAACAATGCCGTGGGTCTGTTGCACGAGGAAATGCGGCGCGCCGGGTCGCTGATCATGCGCATGGCGGATCGTCACAAGCTGCCGGCCGGCGGCGCGCTGGCGGTAGATCGCGAACCATTCTCCCAGAGTGTGACCGCGGCGCTGGAGGCCCATCCGCGCGTAACCATCGGGCGCGCGGAAGTCACATCCTTGCCGCCCGCCGACGGGGGCCAGGTGATCGTGGCGACCGGCCCCCTCACTTCGGAGAGTCTCAGCACCGCGATCGCGAAAGCGGCCGGCCAGGACCATCTGGCCTTTTTCGACGCCATCGCCCCCATCGTCCATCGCGAATCCATCGATTTCGAGATCGCCTGGTTCCAGTCGCGCTATGACAAGAAGGGGCCCGGCGGCGGCGATGCCGATTATATCAATTTGCCATTGAACGAAGAGCAGTATCGCGGCTTCGTCGCAGCCCTGTTGGCCGGTGAAAAGACCGACTTCAAGGAATGGGAAAAATCCACACCCTATTTCGAGGCCTGCCTGCCGATCGAAGTCATGGCGGAACGCGGCGAAGAAACCTTGCGTTTCGGACCGATGAAACCGGTGGGGTTGCAAGATCCAAGGTCCGCGATGCGCCCCTATGCCGTCGTTCAACTGCGCCAGGACAATGCCTTGGGGACCCTGTGGAACATGGTGGGATTCCAGACCAAGCTCAAACATGGCGAGCAGGCCCGGATCTTCCGCACCATTCCCGGGCTCGAAAAAGCGGAGTTCGCGCGGCTGGGCGGGCTGCACCGCAACACATTCATCAATTCGCCGCGCCTGCTGGATGCGCAATTGCGGCTGAAATCACATCCCCATCTTCGTTTCGCGGGACAGATCACCGGCGTGGAAGGCTATGTCGAAAGCGCTGCCATCGGTCTTCTGGCGGGGCGTTTCGCGGCGGCGGAAGCCAATGGCGCGCCCCTTTCGCCGCCGCCCGCCACCACCGCCTTCGGCGCGCTGCTGGCGCATATCACCGGCGGCGCCGACGCCAAGACCTTCCAGCCCATGAATGTGAATTTCGGCCTGTTCCCGCCCCTGGCGCCCGGCAAGAAGATCAAGGGCAAGGACCGCAAACAGGCAATGAGCGAACGGGCATTGGAAAATCTATCGGGCTGGCTGGAAAAAAGAGAATTGGCGGAAAACCGGATATAGTTCCGTGCGTTTCCCAACCAGCAACCGGACGGACCCTTCATGGACATTCCCCTCGAACTTTCCTTTCACAACATGGACCCTTCAGACATGTTGAAAGCGGCCGTCCGCGCCCATGTCGTCAAGTTGGAACAATTCCACGATCACATCATTGGCTGCCGCGTGGTGATCGAGATGCCGCACAAGAGCCACCGCGTGGGAAGCAACACGCCCGATGTGCATGTGGTTTTGCGAGTGCCGGGCCGCGAGATCGTGGTCAGCCGCGAACTCGCGCGCGGAACAGCCGAGCAATCCACCCGGGATGCTTATGCGGTTCTGGACGATGCCTTCCGCGCCGCCCAACTGCAGCTCAAGGAATATCGCCGCATTCTGCATGGCGATGTGAAAATTAAGCGCCGGGATGACCAGGGCGCCGAGAGTTCATAGCCGCCTTTTCATCGCCGCGCTCAACAGCGCCATTTGCCGGCGATGAATGGGCGCGTCGCGTCCCAACCTTCTGAGATAAAGCGGCACCAAAGCGGCCGGAAGAATGGCTGGCAGGGTGAATTTGGACCGCGCCATCCGGCGCGCGGCCAGGAAATGGTCGCGCGCGCGCAAAGCCGTTTGGCGCACCGCGGCTGTAATGCGCGGATCGTTTTGCAGCACAAAGAATTCGTCCGGCGTCAGGCCGACCGCCGTCAGAAGATCGAGCGGCAGGTAAAGCTTGTGCCGGCGATTGTGGAACGGCAGCGAACGCAAAAGACCAGCCAGGCCATAGGCCAAAGCGGCCTCGCGCGTCAGAGCCGGATCGCCGCCCAATATCCGCGCCGCCAACCGCATCAAACCGCCGCCGGTGGCGTCGAGATAGGATTCCAGGGCCGCGAAATCCGCAAAATGCCCGGCCGACGAATCGAAGGCCCGCGCCGCGACGATCGCCTCGATGGAAGGCAAGGACAGGCGATAGTCGGCAAACAGTGCCGCCAGCCCGCGCGCCACATCATGATTGCGGATCGCGCCATTGGCGGCGCCCTCGGCGGTTTCGCGCCACCATTCTAGCCTTATGGCGCCCAGCATCGGTTCGCGCACGCTTTCGGCCACATGCGCCACTTCGTGATTGAAAGCGTAAAGGGCGTAGAGATAGGGACGGTGTTGGGCGGGCGCGAACAGGGTAGCGAAATAGCGGTCCGGATCGGCGGCGCGCACCGCTTGGGCAAGTCGGGCGGAAAGTGCGCTATCCATCAAAAAAGAACCGCCCAACGCAGTGGGCGGTTCCTCCATTCCGTCGCGTCATGTCCCAGCCGAAATGCCTCAGTAAAGATGCCCGGCCGCCACCATGCTGAACAGCATGGGGATGGAAAGCAGGGTGTTGATGCGGCTGAACTGGCCGGCGGTCTTGGCGGCGGCGGCTTTTTCCGGCGCCGCCAGATTGGGATATTTGCCGTCGATATTGAGGGCTTTTTGCTGATTGGGCCAGATCACAAACCAGACATTGAACCACATGATCGTGCCCAGCCACATGCCGATACCGATCGCAAGATATTTCGGCACCACCGGATAGCCCGCCATGCCCTGGCTGAGATCCAAGGTGTAGGCCTCGATCAGATAGTTGCTGCGGAAGGCCAGCACGATGCCGAAGAAGATGGTGCCCATGGCGCCCCAGCGGAACCACCACAGCGCAGCCGGGGTGATGAAGCGGCCCAGGGCCGGTTTCAGCTCATCCGGAATTTTCGGCATCGTGGGGGTGGAGACGAAGTTGAAATACCAGAGCAGTCCGATCCACATCACGCCGCAGACCACATGCAGCCAACGCAAAGTGAACAGCTCGAAGGTCGGGCCGTCAAAGCCCTGGACATAGCCGTAAAGTCCAACCAGCAGCAGCGCGAGCACAAAGCTCGCGATCGTTACATTACGCAGATTTCCTAGAAACGCGGCCACCGGCCCCTCCCCGAATTGAGTCCCGCCGGGATGTTAGGCGTTTCGCGCGAAACCTTCCACGCATTTGGTTGGGACCCGTTTTCCCCACACGTAAGTCCGACGTTCCCCGAAAAGGAGTAGGGGTTTTATATAGCCAGCCTTCTGGGCCGGGCCATGTTGAGCCAGGCGATCACGATCAGCCTTGTCACCATCACCGCCGTGAAGAAAGAGGTGATAATGCCCACGCCCAAGGTGACGGCAAAGCCGCGCACCGGTCCGGACCCCAGTTCGAACAGGATCAGGGAGGCGATCAGATGGGTCATGTTGGCGTCGATGATGGTCGCCATGGCGCGGCGAAAGCCGGTGTCGATGGAGGCCAGCATGGAGCGTCCGTTGCGCTGCTCTTCGCGGATGCGCTCATAGATCAGCACATTGGCGTCCACCGCCATGCCCATGGTGAGCACAATGCCGGCGATGCCGGGCAATGTCAGTGTGGCGCCGAAGGCAGTCAGCGCCGCCAGCAGCAACACCACGTTCAAGGTCAACGCGACGTCGGCGAAGAGACCGAACAGGCCGTAGCGCAAGATCATAAAGCCGGCGACCATCACCAGGCCCGCCACCGCCGAATAACGTCCGGCCTTGACCGAGTCCGCGCCCAGTTCGGCGCCGACGGTGCGCTCTTCCAGAATACGCAAGGGTACGGGCAGCGCGCCCGCCCGCAGCAGGATGGCGAGATTGTTGGCGGTCTGGGTGGTGAAGCTGCCGGTGATCTGCCCCGAGCCGCCCAGGATCGGTTCGATGATATTGGGAGCGGAGATCACCTGCTTATCCAGCACGATGGCGAAACGATGATTCACATTTTCCTTGGTGACGTCGCCGAATTCGCGCGCGCCTACGCTGTCGAAACGGAATGTGACCACTGGTTGGCCGGTGCGGGAATCGAACCCGGCGCCCGCATCGGTGAGGCGGTCGCCCGATACCAGCACACGCCGCTGCACAACGATATTGGGCAGATGGAGATTGGGATTGTCGCTCATCTGCGGCAGGGAATCGTCGCCGATCGGCACAACACGCGAGTTCGGATCCGCCGCCTCGTCCACCAGCTGGAAACTCATCTTGGCGGTCTTGCCCAGGATCGCCTTCAACTGATCGGGATCCTGCAATCCCGGCACCTGCACCAGGATGCGATCCTCGCCCTGGCGTTCGATGGTGGGTTCGCGCGTGCCCATCTCGTCGATGCGGCGGCGCACCACTTCGATGGATTGTTCCATGATCTGCCGCTGGGTCTGGGTCTTGAACCCATCGGTCATGTGCAGGCTGAGCGCGCCGCCGCCCAGCTCGGTCATGTCATATTGCTTGGCGCCCACCGACAGGACCGAGGTGGTCATGGTGGGATTGAGATCATTGACCAGCTTCTTGGCTTCTTCGTAGCGCGCGATGTCGCTGATCTTGACGCTGACCGTGTCGTTCTTCGCACTGAGATCGGTATAGCCGATATGCGCCTTGCGGAAGGCGGCGCGGATGTCGCCGATCATCGCTTCGGCCTTGTCCTTTTGGACCTGGTCGAGCTGTGCTTCGAGAAGCAGATAGGAACCGCCTTGAAGGTCCAGGCCCAGGCTTACGCTGTTGCTGGGCAGCCAGTGGGGAAAACGGCTCAGGACCTTGTCCGGCAGCGCATTGGGCAGCGCCAGAAGGATGCCTCCCAACACGATCAGGAGAGTGACGATCCGGGTCCAGGGAGAAACTTGCAGCACGTCAGTTCTTCTCTTCCACCTGGGCCCTGGGCCGCACATCGCTGAGCGCGGCTTTCAGAATCTTGACCTGCACATTGTCGGCGATCTCGACCAGGATTTCCGGGTCGTCCGCCGGCGACGACTTGACCACCCGCCCCACGATACCCGCGGTCACCACCGTGTCGCCACGGCGCAGATTCTCGACCTGGGTGCGCAACTGCTTGGAGCGCTGCTGTTGCGGCCGCCAGAGAAGGACGTAAAAGATCACTGCCATCGGCACGATCAGGGTGAGGGTCTGGAATGTCGGATCGGACATGTTCATCGGCGGTGGATCTTTCATTCTGGCGCGGGCGCGGGCGGACTATAGCGGGGGCGTCCCTGTTTGCAACCGAGGAAAAACAAGGACTTAGTGGATGAAAAAGCGCGCAAAAACAGCCCGCCCGGCGGGCGCGGGCTTGGCTGACCGCATCGCCGACGCCCTGGAGCGGCTGGCGCCGGCGCCGATCCCCGCCGCCCTGCCCGCGCGCGGCACCGCCTTTGTCTGGGAGCCCCAATTGGGAACGCTGACACTGGTGTCCCATGTCTCCAGCGTCGATATCGCCCTGCTCAAGGCGATCGAGAATCAGCGCGAGACATTGGAGGCCAATACCAGGCGCTTTGCCGATGGCCTGCCCGCCAACAATGCCTTGCTGTGGGGCGCGCGCGGCATGGGCAAGAGCTCTCTGGTCAAGGCGGTGCATGCCAAGATCAATGCCGGCCGGAAGGCCCCCCTGATCCTGATCGAAGTCCATCGCGAGGACATTTCCAGCCTGCCGCAATTGCTGCGCCTGCTCCGAAATGACAAGCGCAGCTTTCTTTTGTTTTGCGACGACCTGTCCTTCGACAAGGACGACACCAGCTACAAATCATTGAAGGCGGCGCTGGAAGGCGGCATCGAAGGGCGGCCCAACAATGTGCTGTTCTATGCGACCTCGAACCGCCGCCACCTGATGCCGCGCGACCTGGTGGACAATGAGCGCGCCACCGCCATCAATCCCGGCGAAGCGGTGGAGGAGAAAGTTTCGTTGTCAGACCGTTTCGGCCTGTGGCTGGGCTTCCACAATTGCAGCCAGGACGATTATCTGGCGATGGTGGAATCCTATGCCGGCCACTTCGCGCTCAGGATCAAGCCGGAGGAGCTGCGGGCCAAGGCATTGACCTGGGCGATGGGCCGTGGTGCGCGCTCTGGCCGTGTCGCCTGGCAGTTTATTCAAGACCTCGCCGGTGAGCTCGGCCAGAGCATCTAACTTGGTCGCGCGGCCGGACGGAAAACCGCTTCGCACTTTTCCTACC
>CAIUCH010000022.1 GCA_903897605.1 uncultured Alphaproteobacteria bacterium | reverse complement strand
GTCCTTCACCACCTGCTCTGCAGGCTTCTTGGCGCTCAAGGGTTTTGGTCTCATCTTCGTTCCTTCGTCACTACGACGAGACCAAAACCCTCCTTAAGTCACAACCTCAAATCTGGGCCACAGGCCCTGACGGCGGACAGTGCGCCAGAAAGCCGCCACCGAACACCAGCAGCCAGCCCAGCAGGAAGATCTTCCAATTCCGTCCCATGCCGTACCCCCGAACAAGTCGAAAGGATAACTCTCTGGCCTTCCTGTGCAAATGGTGGCGCGCGATATTCCAATGGACATCACGCTAGCCTGCACACCGCGCCCATGCGCGTCGCCCTTGATTATGCTAGCTTTTGTGCGTCGCCGCACGTCAAGGAGCCGGCATGATCACGCTCAAGGTCAATGGCGAACAGCACAGCCTCGATGTCGAGGATCAGATGCCGCTGCTGTGGGCGATCCGCAGCGAGATCGGTCTCACCGGCACCAAATATGGTTGTGGCATCGCGCAATGCGGCGCCTGCACGGTGCTGTTGGACGGCAAGCCGGTTCGTTCCTGTTCGCTGCCGGTGCTAAGCGCCCAAGGCCACAAGATCACCACCATCGAAGGGCTTTCGAACGGCGGCAATCTGACCAAGGTGCAGGAAGCCTGGATCGCGGAAGACGTGCCGCAATGCGGCTATTGCCAATCCGGCCAGATCATGTCGGCCACCGCGCTCCTGAACCGCACGCCCAATCCCGACGATTCCGATATCGACGCGGCGATGGCTGGCAATATCTGCCGCTGCGGGACCTATGTGCGCATCCGCCGCGCCATCCGCCGCGCCGCCGGGAAGGTGTGAGATGACTAAAGCGAAGCTGCAATCCCGCCGCCAGTTTGTCGTCAGCGCCGCGACCGCCACGGGCGGCTTGCTGGTGGGCTTGACGGTCCCCGCTGATGCCGCCGAATTCGCCAAGCAGAGTTGGGCCGTCGACAGCGCCGATCCGCGCGAGGTCAATGCCTGGGTGGTGATCGAGCCGGACGAAACCGTGATCCTGCGTTGCCCGATGGCCGAGATGGGCCAGGGCACCGGTTCCGGCCTGCCGATGCTGCTGGCAGAGGAACTGGAATGCGACTGGAGCAAGGTCAAGGTCGAGTTTGCTTCGGTCAACCGCAACATCCGCGAAAACACCATCTATGGCGACCAGATGACGGCGGGCAGCCGCGGCATCCGCACCACCTGGCCCTATGTGCAGCAGGCTGGCGCTTCGGCGCGGGCGCGCCTCATTCAGGCGGCGGCGGCGAAATGGAATGTCCCGGTCTCCGAATGCAGCGCCAGCATGGGCAAGGTTATTCACCATGCCAGCAATCGCTCGCTCACCTTTGGCGCGCTGGTGGCGGATGCGGCCAAGGTCAAGCTGGCATCCGAGCCTGCCATCAAGTCGCCGGAGCAATTCAAGCTGGCGGGAACGCGCCAACCGCGCCTGGACTCCGCCACCAAATCCGACGGCAGCGCCAAATTCGGCATCGACACGCGGGAGAAGGACCAGCTCTTCGCCTCGATCATGAGTTGCCCCGTGTTCGGCGGCAAACTGGTTTCGGTGGACGAAGGCCCGATCAAAGGCGCGCGCGGCATCAAGCAGGTGGTGAGGCTCGACGACGCGGTCGCGGTGGTGGCCGACAATTACTGGCGCGCCAACGAAGCATTGAAGAAACTGAAACCGGTATGGGACGGGGGCGCCGCCGCGCGCACCAACTCCATCCAGTTCGCGCAAGACTATCGCGACGCGCTCGACGGACCGATGGTCGCGGCCCGCAATGATGGCGACGCCAAATCCGCCATCGCCAAGAGCCAGCATGTGATTACGGCGGAATATGAAACGCCGCTTTTGGCCCACGCCACGATGGAGCCTTGCAACGCCACGGTGCATCTGCAGAAAGACCGGTTGGACATCTGGATGGGTTCGCAGTCGGCGCTGGAGAACGCCAAGATGGCGGCCCAGGAAGCCGGGCTGAAGCCGGAACAGGTCTATTTCCATCAATTGTATCTGGGTGGTGGATTCGGCCGGCGGACCTTTGGCGATGAACTGCGCCAAGCGGTGCGGGTGGCCAAGGCCGGCAAGATCACCGTGCCGCTGCAGTTGCTGTGGTCGCGCGAACAGGACATGCATGCCGACCGCTATCGTCCGCAATCCGCCATCCGCCTGAAGGGCGCGCTCACACCGGACGGAAAGTTGGAAGCGATTTTCATTCAAAGCGTCTGCGGTTCGATCCAGCGCTCCACCGGCCGGCCGGTGCCGGACGGGATCGACGGCACCGCGCTGGAAGGCATTGGACCCTCGGTGCCCTATAATAAAGTGCCCAACTGGTATACCGGCCAGATGCTCAAGAACACCCATGTGCCGGTGGCCTATTGGCGCGCAGTGGGTGGCTCGCAGAATTGCTTTTATCTGGAAAGCTTCATCGACGAGCTGGCGCACGCCGCGGGCAAGGATCCGCTGGAATTCCGCCGCGGCCTGACCGACCGGGCGGATTCGTTGTCGGTGCTGAACAAGCTGGAAGAGATCAGCAATTGGCACAAGCCACTGCCGGCCGGGCGCGGGCGCGGCCTTTCCCTGGTGGAAAATCATGGCGCGGTGGGCGGCCAGATCGCGGAAGTCACCGTCACCGCCGACGGCGCAGTCAAGGTGGACCGGGTCTTCGCCGCCACCGACGCCTATCATGTGGTCAATCCCAATCTGGTGGATGCCCAGATCGAAGGCGGGGTGATCTTCGGCATGACCGCGATGATGTATGGCGAGGTCACCATCAAGAACGGTGCCGCGGTGCAGAGCAATTTCAACGATTACCGCATGGTGCGGATTACCGATGCGCCCGATACGGTGACCGCTCTGGCGCTCACCGGCGGGCGGGACAAACAGGGCAAACCCAAATGGGGCGGGGTGGGCGAATGTTCGGTTGCCCCCATCGCCGCCGCCATCGCCAATGCCATCTTCGCGGCATCGGGCAAGCGGATACGGTCGCTGCCGCTGAAGAATTTGAATCTGAAGGAATTGGCGAGTCTTTAGTTCGCCCCCATCTGTCTCTTTCGCGCAAGCGCTGAGAATCGTTAGCTGGGGCGGATCAGGCTCTGGCGGCGGTCCGCGCCATCGCCCAAACCTAAAGAAGACAAGCCTAAAAGGGGAAAAGGGCGCCAATCCAGATTCGCGCAGACCCGGACCGGCAAAGCGGCTATGTTCCTGGTGTTATTGCCTTGATGCAAAAAATCCGCACCATGGCTGATACCGCAGGGGACAAGTCGGCAGTTGGGCAGCGAAAATACCGGACTCGATTCACAGCGAGAGCCTTTACCGGGCCGGAAGAGGCATGTCCTGCGCCGCTTCGGTTCGCGCAAATGGATATGGACCGGAATCGTCCTGGTGTTTCTTACCGGCGCCTATCTGCTGGCCGGGATCTTTTGGGTCCCCGGACTGATCCGCACCCAGGCGACCCTTTGGGTGAAGACCAATCTGGACAAGCCGATCGCGATCGGCGAAATCCGCTTCAACCCCGTCACCTTCACGCTCGATATCAGCGAGTTGGCGATACCGGACCGCGACCATCCGATGGTCGCGGTTGGCCATCTTCGGGTCGGCTTTTCGATCCTGTCGCTGTTCCAGTCCGCCTACCGGTTCGACCAGGTGCGCATCGACCAGCCTTTTGTGCGCGCCCTGGTGCGGCCCGACGGCGCCCTCAATCTGATCGAGCTGGTGCCGAAGACGCATTCCGAAGGACCCAATCCGGTCGTGCGGATCGCGAATTTCGAAGTCAATCAGGGCAAGATCGTCTATGCCGATAACAGTCTTGCGGCGCGGCCCGAGAAAATTCTGGCGCCCATCACATTCGCGCTCAAGGACTTCCAGACCAACCAGGCAGAAGGCGGCGCATTTACCCTGAAGGCCAAAGGCGACCGCGGCGAAGGGTTCGACTGGACCGGAAAGATTTCGATCGCGCCGATCTTTTCGCAGGGACGTCTTGTCGTCGCCGGACTCCAAAGCGACACGATCCAGAAATTCCTCGGCGAGGAACTGCCGGTGGTGCTGACCGGCGGTGCCGTCGGCTTCAGCGCGAATTACAGTTTCGCCTATGGCAAGGACGGTGTGCGACTGGACATGGCGGTGCCGGACCTGGCGCTTTCGGGTGTCGCGTTCGACGGCAAGAAAGAGATGTTTCGCGGTTCGGTGAAAATCGATCGTCTGAATGCCAGCCTTGGGCCCATCATCGCCGCCAACGGCAGCGGCGGCATCGCCAGGCTGGATGCGGCGATGCCGCGCCTGGATGTTCAGGGGATCAGCGTGTCAGGCCCCGCGCCGGATCAGGCGATCAAGCTTACGTCGTTCGCGCTGAAAAATGCCCGGCTCGATTATGGCGCGCGCAGGATCGATCTGGGCGATATCGCACTGAATGGCGCCGATCTTCCCATCCGCCGCGAGCGCGACGGCAAGATCAGCCTCCTGGCGATGCTGCCGGAAAAACCGGCGGGCCCGGCGGCGGCCACGGCGGTCCAGGCATCGGCGCAGGCATCGGCGCAACCATGGAATATTCGTCTGGGAAGCTTCGCCCTCATCGCCGCCGCGCTCCGCTTCGAGGATCGGGCCGTGACCCCGGCCGCCCGCTTCACAGTCACACCGCTCAACCTCACCGTGACGGGATCGGGCAGCGATCTTTCCCAGCCGGTGAATGTCCATTTCGATGCGCGGATCAATGACGGCGCGACAGCCATGGCGGACGGCACGGGACGCCGGCCGACGGCATTGCGGATTTGAAATTCACTCTCGCCGCTCTGCCGCTTCGCGCTTTTATCTCGTACATGCCGCGCTATCCCGACCTCGATCTGCGCTCCGGCAATCTCGGCGCGTCGGGCACACTTCATCTTCTGGGCGGCGATGTGTCCGCGCTGCGTTTTCAGGGCGATGCCGCTGTCGCCAATTTGAGCGTTTATGAAATTGCCACCAAGAGCCCGCTGGTCTCGTGGCAGGCCTTCGCGCTCAAGAGCATCGATTACCGCACCGGCCGTCTTGAGATCGGCGGCGGCCGCCTGACCCGTCCTTTCGGCCGGATCGCCGTACTCCCAAACCGGACCTTTAATTTCATGTCGTTCATGCCCGCGGGCGCCGCTCCGGCGGAAATTCCGCCAACCGGTCAATCCGCCGGGCCGGCACCCAAGGCAAAAGCGGCGGCGGTGCCGGCGGTGTCAGTGCGGATCAAGCGGATCGATATCGACCAGGGCACGATGAGCTTCGCGGATTATTCGATGCAGCCCAGCTTCGAAGCCCGCATCGATGCCCTGCAAGGCGCGATCTCCAACATCTCCAATCTGCCGCACCAGGTTGCCGCGATCGACTTCACCGGCCAGGTGATAGACCGTTTCTCGCCGGTCACCATCAAGGGCTCGATGGATCCGTTCGGTTACGACCAGCGGACGGATATCCATCTGGCATTCCGCAATATCGAATTGCCGGTGTTCAATCCCTATTCCGGCCGCTATGCCGGTTACGCCATTTCCAAGGGCAAGCTCACCACGGACTTCGACTACAAGATCGACAAGCGGGCGCTCAAGGCCGATCACCATATTGTGATCGATCAACTGGAATGGGGCGCGGCCACCGACAGCAAGGATAAAGTGCCGCTTCCCATCCGGCTGGCGACCGCGCTTTTGAAGGACAAGGACGGGGTGATCGATCTGGACGTGCCCGTCAGCGGATCGCTGGACGATCCGCAATTCCGCCTCGGCCCCATCATCTGGCAGATCATCGGGAATTTATTGGAAAAGGCCGTCACCGCGCCGTTCCGTCTGATCGGGGCGCTGTTTGCCGGCGCCGAGAAGGCGCAATTTGTCGATTTCACGCCTGGCGCGGGGGTGTTGCCGCCCGGTTCGCCGGAGGCGCTCGGCGCTTTCGCCAAAGCGCTGGCGGAGCGTCCCGAACTCAGTCTCGACATTCCGGCCGGCCCCGCCACCGCCGAGGATGCCACCGACATGGCCGACCACGAGATCGACGCGGCTCTGATGGCGAAGGAAATCAAGAAAGGCCGTCCGGCGGATTTCGCCGCGCTGGATCTTGACGAACAGCATGACCGGTTCGCGGATCTCTACAAAGCCCGGCTGGGCAAGAAGCCGGTGTTTCCCGACTTTCCGCCGGACGCCTTGAAAGCCGGGGCCAGCGCCAAGCCGCCACTCGATGAGGACGATCAGCGCACGGTGCTGGAAACTCAATGGCTGCGCACGCAATTGCGGCCGGTCTTTGCGCCGTCCGGCGCGCAGTTGGCGGCGCTGGGGCTGGCGCGCGCCACGGCGGTCCGCGATGCGCTGCTGGCGGACAAGGGTGTCGATCCGGCGCGCGTCTTCATGGAAGGGTCGTTGACCGCGACCGCCAGCGACGGGCATTCCAGGCTGGAACTGAAGCTCAAATAGCGAAGACCTTTAAGGCGATTATCCGGGAGAGAGACAATGGCGGCCCATGCGGAACATGAACGATTTCTGACGTTATTCCAGCGGATGGTGGATCACACCGATGCCTGGATCAAAAAGACTCCGGCGGACAAGCTGGACTGGGTGCCGATCCAGACCAGCGCCATGCGCTTCGGCGACCGCGTCAGACGCGTCACCATCAAGGGCCTGATCGCCCATATCGTGGTGGGCGAGGATCACTGGGCTCATTCCCTGCCCGAAGTCGCGGACGGCGCGGTGATGCCGATCCCGCAATATTCCGCCCTGCAGGAAGAATTCGGAACCGGTGATTTTCAGGAGATCGCCCATCGCACCCAGAAGAAAATCATGACCGCCTTCGCCGCGCTGACGCCGGCGCAGCTCGACAAGCATGTGGTCTGGGTCGGGCGCGACTGGACGGTGATGGGGTTCCTGTGGGCGGCTTATGCCCACCGCGCCTTTCATATCGGCAATATCGACATCTATCTGCGCCAGGCCGATGTGGTGGCGCCGGAATTCTTCGAATTCAATCCCGCCCAAATGGCGTGAAACTATAAGGCCGCGATATGACTTTGGTTCTGGGCATCGCAGAGCCGGATATAGTATTTTTGGTGGCGGATACTCTTCTTAGCTCGGATCTCCAAATTAAAGGGGAGGAGGGGCCTATATGTGGAGAGTTGCACGCTCTCAAGATTCATATCTTGGAGAATGGCGAAACTGCCGTTGCGTTGGCCGGAGATTTTGCAACAGCACTCCAGTGTATCCGTGCATTAATCGTTCAATTGGTCCGCGATCCGACCGTCGATCCCACAACCGTTCTTAGTCGAGAACTCCAGAAATCTGCGACTTTGTATCCCGATCGTCTATCTGATTTTCTCGTGTTAGAAATTGGCAATGGAAAACGACAGCTCTCTCGGGTCGATCTGAATGGCGTTAGAGAGGTGCGGGCGGCGTATATCGGAGATCCCGATGAATATGCAAACCTCCGCGACCTTCAAGCACTTCATCCTTACGTGTCACCGGCGCAGCATGTCGTCCAACAGCTCGACGGCACTTTTTTGGCTAGTCCAATGTCTGAAACGAATGGCGAGAAATCATTCGCGGAAATTTCCTTGGCAATGGAGCGGCTGACCAGCGCAAGAAATAGTAAGACGGTTGGAGCAATCTGTGGATGCGTGACCCGCGTTATTAACGCGCGAACATCTCACAAACTTGAGTATCTTCAAAGCAAGGAAGCGTCTTTAACTCCTTGGGAAGGGAGGTCCGGTTTTCACTATTTGGCCGCAAATTCTGGTCGACGTGGCGTCGGAATTTATTACGAATCTGGAAAGCTGGGCTTTCTCATGATGGCTGGGGACGATACACCTTGCCACAAAGAGAAAGCAGATAGCCTTGAATCGTTTATAAAAATTGCCACCATGAAATTTGGGCTTCGATTGCAATAGCTCTGTATCAAGTCAATGTGTTGGTGCCGAGATTGTCGAAAGCGACTGACCTAGTCGATATCGGCAATATGGGGAAAGATGACCATACTCTTCTTCAATTCCGCCGTGACGCGCGATGATCTTGGCGCCCGGCAGTTCGACCGCGCCAATGCGGATAAATTGCGCGTCCTGTTCGAAGGCGCCCCCGGCTTCGAGCCGACACCTTTGGTGAAACTGGAACGGCTGGCGGCAAGATTCGGCCTTGGCGAAATCTGGGCCAAGGACGAACGCCAGCGCTGGGGCCTGGGCAGTTTCAAGAGCTTGGGCGGCGCCTATGCCGTGGTGTCCCTGGCGGCGGAAGCGCTTGGCGTTTCGCCCGCCGATATTTTCGCCGGCCGCGCGCCCAAGGCCAGCGAGATGACGGTCGCCACCGCCACCGCCGGCAATCACGGCCGCGCCGTCGCTTTCGGGGCGAAACTGGCGGGCGCCCGCGCCGTGATCTTCGTCTATGGCGATGTGCCAAAAGTGCAGATCGCCGCCATCGCCGTGCTGGGCGCCGAGATCGTCATCGTGGCGGGCGATTACGAAGCCGCCTGCCGGGCGGCGGAGGCCGCATGCGAAAAACATGGCTGGATATTGGTGTCGGATGTCGCCAGCGATGGTTACACCGAGATTCCGCAACGGATCATGCGCGGCTATGCGGTGCTCGCCGCCGAAGCGATGGACGGTTTGCGCGAAATGCCGACACATCTGTTCCTGCAGGCTGGGGTCGGCGGCATGGCCGCGCCGGTCGCCGCCACCTTCGTCAACAGTTGCACGCCGCCGCCCATCGTCACCGTGGTCGAGGCCGCCACCGTGCCCTGCCTGATGGAAAGCGCCCGCCGCAATGCCTTCACCCGCACGGAAAGCAGCGGCCCCACCAATCTCAGCCGGCTCGATTGCCCCACGCCGTCCAGCACCACCTGGCCGATCCTGCGCGCTTTGGCTTCGGCCTTTGTCGGAGTGGAAAACGAGACGGCGGCGGAAGCCGCGGCAATGCTGGTGGGCGAAGGCCTTGCCACCACCCCCACCGGGGCGGCGGGCCTGGCCGGATTGCTGGCGCTGTCGCGGGAAACCGGCGCGTTCGACCAATTGGGTTTGGGACCGCAAAGCCGGGTGCTGATCGTGATCACCGAACAGGCGGTCGCCGGATAGTGCGCGGGCTATGCAGCGGCAGGGCAACTTGCCTATCGTGGCGGGGGAGGGCCGTCATGACACGCTCGTCTGGTAAATTCGCGCTGGCCTTGACCGCGCTGCTCTGTACTTGGCCCGCCGTCGCGCAAGACAACGACCACCAGCTGCTGCACGATATCGCCAGCGACGTCACGCCGGATGCCTTGCGCGCCACCATCACCAGGTTGGTGGCGTTCGGCACCCGCCACAGTCTTTCCGGCAATACATCGAAGACGCGCGGCATCGGCGCGGCGCAGATCTGGGTGAAGGCGCGTTTCGTGCAGATCAGCGGCGCTTGCGGCAATTGCCTGGAGATCGACACCCCGGCGGAGAATTTCACCGGCAGCAGGGTGCCAGTCTCGACCCAGTTCCTGGATGTGCTGGCGATCCAGCGCGGCACCTCCGATCCCGACCGCGTCATCATCATCGCGGGCCATCTCGACAGCCGCAACACGGATCCAATGGACGCGGTGCATGACGCGCCCGGCGCCGATGACGACGGCTCGGGCACCGCGGCAGTGCTGGAAGCGGCGCGGGTTTTGTCCAAGCACAAATTTCCCGCCACACTTGTTTATGCCGTGCTGACCGGCGAGGAACAGGGGCTTTATGGCGGCACCGTCCTGGCGCATTACGCCCGCGACCATCACTGGAACGTCGAAGTCGATCTCAACAACGACATCATCGGCAACAGCCATGGCGGTGACGGCACGGTGGACGCCAACCATGTGCGAGTCTTTTCCGAAGGCACCCGCGACCTCGAAACCGAGGCCGAGGCGCGCGGCATCCGTTACAATGGCGGAGAGATCGACAGTCCCTCGCGCAACCTGGCGCGCTTTATCGCCGTGACCGGCGAAAATTATCTGCCCGGCTTCGATGTCCGCATGATCTATCGCACCGACCGTTATGGCCGGGGCGGCGACCAGGTGCCGGTGTTGGCGGCGGGCTTTCCCGCCGTGCGCATCACCGAGGCGGCGGAAAATTACACCCGCGAGCATCAGAATGTGCGCAGCGAGAACGGCATCGATTATGGCGATGTGCTGGACGGGGTGGATTTCTTCTATCTGGCGCAAGTGACGCGGCTGAACGCCATCACCATGGCGGCTTTGGCGATGGCGCCCGCGCCGCCCACAGTCGGCATCACCGGCGCGGTCACCTATGACACCACATTAAGCTGGCTGCCGGTGCCGGGCGCCGCCTCTTATCGTGCCTGGTGGCGAGACAGTCTCGATCCCAACTGGACCCATGGCCAGATGGCGGGCGATGCGGCGGCCATCAAGCTGGAACATGTCAATATCGACGACTGGCTGTTCGGCGTCTCGTCCCTGTCGGCGGACGGCTATGAAAGCCCAGTGGCGTTTCCCGTCAGCAGCGGCGCGGTCGGCGCCAATCTTGCGCCGAAACCTGCTCCGGTAAAGTAAGCCACCCCTATCGCGCCACGCCGCCGCCGGCAAACCAGGCCGCGCCGTCCTCGCCCAGTTCGGCGACGGCTTTTGCGTCATAAGCGGCGATGTCGTCTGGTGTCAGGGTATCGCGCCAGCGGTCATTGGTGCCCTTGTTGATGAAAGTGGTGGCGCCACCATTCCAGAGCGCGCCCCCCAGCGGCGCCATCTGTCCGGCATGCGATTTCATGTAATCGAAACTGCAATGCTCGACGATGGCCGGAAATGTCTTCTCGTCGATGGCGATGTCCAGGAAAGCGGCGATGTCGCGGATGCCGCCCGCCAGATCGGCCTTCAAGTCATTGAAATGCACCAGCTTGACGTTGGGCAGGTTCCGCACCGCCCACCAGGACCGCAGATTCTCCCATAGCGGCCAGAAGGGAAAACCGTCCTCGGCGAACCAGCGGCGGTAATAGTTCAGGATCGAGGCATCGGGCGGCTCGATCGGCGGCCCCACCCGGCCGGGCGTATTGTTGAGCGCATCGTAAAAATATTCATTGGCGTTGGCGTGATGGTTGTAGAGGCTCCAGAGCATGTCGCGGCCGTCGCGCCCGACATAGATGTATTTGGCGCGCGGCGAGAACACCAAGGCATCGACCGGCAGATGTGTCTTGATGAAGCGGCGATGCTTCAGATGTTCGAGGCCCGCGATCGCTTCCGGCGGCATGACCCGAAGATCGATCCAGGGCGACAGCGCCGAGACATCGATACTGTCGTCGCCCTTGAAGATCAGCTGGGCAATGATCTGCTGCATCCAAGTGGTGCCGGACTTTGCATAGGTGGTGATGACGATGTCGTCGTCGCGGAACTTGAACTCGTTCCAGGCCGTGGAATTCATGTGATGATTGTGAATCTCGCGGGTCTTGACCGGCCAGGCGATCCCAGAAACGTTGCTCATGTTTCCCCCATGCCCGCGATTGCTCGATCATAAAGGACCGGCGTGCGGTGCGGCGGGAGCCTAGCCATTGTCGCGGCGGTTTCCCAGCGCCCTGTCAGCAGGGCGGTCCGGCGCCGTTTTTCAGGATGCCGACATTATATAGGCCTTGTTCGGTGACCTTGCCGCCAGCGTCGAACTTGGCGCCTGGGCCGTCCAGCACACTGCCTTCCAGTACCGCGCCCTTAATCAGGGTGCAGGCGATTTTGGGACCGGCATAGGAACCATAGGTCCCCGCCCAGTGCGAACCGCGAAAATCCTGGGTCCCCAGCAATTCCATGTCGACGCGGCGCGATGGGTCTTTCGGATCGACATAAAAGCCATAGCGCCCGGGATAAAAACCGTCGCCGTCGCGCTCCACGCCTAGGTCCATGCGCTGGCCATTTTCATAGGCGCCTTCATAGGCGTCCGCCGTCTTGCTCGAATAATCGCCGCCCAGGCCGTCAAGGCGTCCGTCGCGGAACCGGCCTTTGAATCCACCCGAGGCGCAAACCATGACGCCAAGTCCGCTGGCCCGGCCGTTGGCGATTTCTCCGCGATAGCGGCAGTGATCGAAGGAAAGCTTCAAATTTTCATGACCGGTGCGCGCCGCGCGTTCCGCCGCCTGCATCACCGCCTCCGCCTCCAAGGCCTTGGCGCTGGCCTCGGCCGCGACGGCAATGGCTGCGTCGACATTTTTGCGCACCGGACCTTGAAGGTCTTTTGCCTGCAATTTGAGCGCGGACAAGGAGCCGTATTGCGACAGCGGCAACGTCACCAACGGCTTGGCCGGCTGCGCCTTCGCTGCAAGCGGCACGATCAGGCCGAACAGCGCGGTGATGGCGCGACCTGATATCACGCCCGCTCCGCTTCCATCACGATTTCGGCCTGCAGGTTCGCCACATCGCGGGCGATCGACGCCACCGCCAAGGTGCGGCCGCCGCGCTTGTAGCGCAGCAGGCAATCCCTGGCCGCGATATCGCCTTCGATCACCAGCGCGTCCCATTTCTCGGCATGGCCGGTATAATTGATCGCCACGTCGTAATGCTGGCTCCAGAAGAACGGCACGGCTTCGAAGGCTTCGCGCTGCCCCAGCATGACGCGCGCCGCCGCCTGCCCCTGGCGCTGGGCCAGCACCCAATGCTCGACCCGGATATTCTCGCCGGTGTGCGGATCGGGCCAGCGGGCGATATCGCCCGCCGCCAGGATATTGGGATCGCTGGTTTCCAGATACGCGTTCACCGTCACGCCGCGATCGGTTGCCAGCCCGGCCTGCTCGGCCAAGCCAATGCGCGGACGCACGCCGATGCCGGCGATCACCAGGTCGGCTTGCAGCGTGCCGCCGCTCCTGAGCTTGACCAGATTGCCTTCGATCGCGGTGGCGACGTCTTCCAGATGGAAGATCACGCCATGTTCTTCATGCAATGCGCGCACGAACTTGCCCATCTCGGGCCCCAACACCCGCTCCAACGGAATTTTTTCCGGCGCCACCACATGCACTTCCAGCCCCAGATTGCGCAGCGCGGCGGCGGCCTCCAGTCCGATGAAACTGGCGCCCATCACCACCGCCTGTTTGGCGGTCTTGGCCTGGACGATGATGGTGCGGCTGTCCTTCAAGGTGCGCAGGACATGGATATGCGGCAGCTGCGCGCCGGGAATGGTCAGGCGGATCGGTTCGGCGCCCGTCGCCAGCAGCAGCCGGTCGTAAGCAATCTTGCCGCCATCGGCGAGCGAGACGCTGCGCCCCTTGCGGTCGATGGCGGTGACATTCGCATTCAAGCGCAGATCGATCTTGTTTTCGGAATAGAAATCGTCTGGCCGCAAAGGCATCCATTCTTCCGGCGCGGTGCCGGCGAGATAATCCTTGGAGACATTGGGCCGGTCGATCGGCGGCGCCTCGTCGTCGCTGAGCATGACGATGCTGCCGGTGTATTTTTCCCGGCGCAGCATTTCGGCGGCGGCAAAACCGGCCGCGCCGCCGCCGATGATGACGATTTTTTCCGGCGACGCGCCGCCGATCCGGTGCACCGTTGCCGTGCGCTTGCCGGTGACGAAAATCTTTCCCTCGCGGGCGACAACCGACCAGCAGGCAAGTGGATCGATGGCGGGCGCGCGCAGGGCCTCGCCGGTGCGAAGATCGAAACAGGCGTGATGCAGCGGGCAGCGCACGGTATCGCCGGCAACCAGGCCGTCCGCCAGCGCGCCATGATAATGGGTGCAATGCGCGCCGACCGCGAAGATTTCCGCGCCCTGCCGCACCAAAAGAACCGGCTCGCCATCCGCATGCCCCGTCAAGGTGGCGCCATCGGCCAGCATGGAAACCGCGATGCCCTGCTTCAGATCGGGACCGGCCAGGTCTTCCGCCATGATTGTTTCCTCCGGGATAGCGCCACCAGCTTACGGTCCCGGCGCCGGGTTGGGTAGCGCCACCTAGGCGGCCATGGCCCGATGCGTTAGGCTCGATTCCACGGAATGTTCCGTCAGAGAACAGGTTGGGGGGGATATATGTTTCAACCGGACGGCTATGCCATCGCACTGGTGATGATGGTCACCACCATGATCTGCTGGGGATCGTGGGCCAATATGATGAAGCTGGTGCCCAGTTGGCCGTTCCAGCTTTTCTATTGGGATTATGTGCTGGGCGTGCTGCTGGTCAGCCTGCTGCTGGGCTTGACGATGGGCAGCACCGGCGGCCCCGCCGCGATGCTCGCCAATCTGCGCCAGGCGGACATGACCAGCATTCTCTATGCGCTGGCGGGCGGGGCGGTGTTCAACATCGCCAATCTGCTCTTGGTGGCGGCGATCTCCATTGCCGGGCTGGCGGTGGCGTTTCCGGTCGGCATCGGCTTGGCGCTGGTGGTGGGTGTGTTGCTGAATTACGCCATCGCGCCCGCCGGCAATCCCATGCTGCTGTTCGGCGGCGTCGCGCTGGTGCTTGGCGCCATCGTGCTCGATGCCTTGGCCTATCGCACCCGCGGCAGCGACGGCACCGTGAATGTGGCGCGCGGATTGAAGCTCGCCATCGCCTGCGGCTTTTTGATGGGCATCTTCTATCCCTTGGTGACCAAATCGTCGGCGGCGCCGACGGGCCTGGGCCCCTATGCAGTGTCTTTCGTCTTTTCGATCGGTGTGCTGCTGTCGGCGCTGGTGTTCAACACCTGGCTGATGCGCCGGCCCATCACCGCCGATGCGCCCTGCAAATTCGGGCAGTATTTCGCCGCCACGCCGCGCACCCATATCGTCGGCATCATTGGCGGCGCGATCTGGGGCACCGGCATGACCTTCTCGCTGGTGGCGGGCACCACCCATTTCGTCGGTCCCGCTGTCTCCTATGCCATCGGCCAGGGCGCCACTATGGTGTCGGCGGCCTGGGGCGTGTTCGTGTGGCGTGAATTCGCCGGCGCTCCGGCGTCGGCCCGCAAGTTGCTGGTGCTGATGTTCATCCTGTTCCTGATCGGGCTCGGCATGGTCGCCACCGCGCCGCTTTACGCATGAGTGCGCCTGACATTCTTGTCGCCGGCAGCGCCAATATGGACCTGGTGGTGTTCGTCGGCCGCTTGCCCGCGCCGGGCGAGACTTTGTTGGGTGGCGACTTCCAGAGTTTCGCCGGCGGCAAGGGCGCCAACCAGGCGGTGGCGGTGGCGCGGGCGGGCGGCAAGGTCGCCTTCCTGGGCCGCGTCGGCAACGACATTTTCGGCGCCCGCCTGCGCAAAGGCCTGGAAGACAATCGCGTCGACACGCATCTGCTCGGTGAAGTCGATGGCGCATCCGGTGTCGCCATCATCATGAGCGGTGGCGGCAACAACATGATCGTGGTGGCGTCCGGCGCCAATGACGCGGTGACCGCCGATGTGATCGATGCCGGCGCCTTTAAGGGCATCCGCTTCGTGCTGGCGCAGTTGGAAACGCCGCTGGCGGGCGTGATCGAAATCGCCCGGCAGGCACGTGCGGTTGGCGCCACCTTCATTCTCGATCCGGCGCCGGCGCGCGATCTGCCCCGCGAATTGCTGGCGATGGTCGACTGGCTGACGCCGAATGAAAGCGAAGCCTGCGGCCTGCTCGGAATCAAGAGCCTGGGCGATCCCGCTCAAATGGCGCGGCAGTTGAAAGCATTGGGCCCGCGCGGCGTGATCCTGAAAATGGGCGGGCAGGGGGCGGTGCTGCTGGGCGATGACGATGTGCCGGTGGTGATCCCGGCGCACAAGGTGGTGGTGGCCGATACCACGGCGGCAGGCGACGCCTTCAATGGCGCTTTCGCCGTGGCGCTGTCGGAAGGCCAGCCGCCGGATGAAGCGGTGCGCTTTGCGATGGTGGCGGCGGCGATCTCCGTCACCCGGCAGGGGGCGCAGCCCGCCATGGCCAGCCGCGCCGAAATCGACGCCATGATGGTGGGACACCGCTGATGAAACACGTGACGGGATTGTTGGTCGGTGCGGCTTTGCTGGCATGCGCAAGTGTCTCCGTACAGGCGCAGGACACCCATTCCAATCCCGTCGGTCAGCAAATCCCGCCGCCTTCCTGTTACACCGCGCTGGAAGAGTGGGAAAATCTGCGCGCCGGCACGGTGGTGCCGTCCTGCACGCCGGCGGCGCATGATGCCTGGCTGAACGATATCCGCCATTGGCGCACCGAGCGGCGAATCCGCGTGGGCTATGACGATGCGCGCTACGACAATGCGGCGTTGAAATGGGCCCAGTCCAGTTTCATCCAGCCGCAGATGATGGTGCAGGACCGCACTCTCTATGATCCGGTGGCGCACAAATACACGGTCGATCGCTATCTCGACGATCTGGTCAAACGCTATGGCGGTATCGACTCGGTGCTGGTCTGGCCGACCTATCCCAACATGGGGATCGACGATCGCAACCAGCACGACATGGCGCGTTCCATGCCTGGCGGTGTGGACGGTCTCAAACAGATGGTGGCGGATTTCCATCGCCGCGGCGTCAAAGTGATGTTCCCCATGATGATGTGGGACCAGGGCACCCGCGATCCCGGCAAGCCCTGGCCCGACGCCATCGCCGATTTCATGAAAGAGATCGGCGCCGATGGCATCAATGGCGACACCCAGGATGGCGTGCCGCTGGCATTCTCCCTGTCGGCGGAAAAAACCGGTCATCCGCTCGCCTTCGAGCCGGAACTGAGCGCCGCCGACGAAGCCCTGGGTTGGAATGTGCTGCATTGGGGCCAGTACCGTTATCCGTTCGTGCCGACGGTGGATAAATATCGCTGGCTGGAGCCGCGCCATCAGGTCCACATCTCCGACCGCTGGAACCACAGCAAGACCGATAATCTGCAATTCGCGTTCTTCAACGGCGAAGGTTGGGAAAGCTGGGAGAATATCTGGGGCATCTGGAACGGGGTGACGCCGCGCGACGGCGAAGCGATCCGCCGCGTTGCCACCATCGAACGCGCCGTCGCGCCCTTCTTCGC
This sequence comes from uncultured Alphaproteobacteria bacterium, assembly GCA_903897605.1. Lineage (GTDB taxonomy): Bacteria > Pseudomonadota > Alphaproteobacteria > Micropepsales > Micropepsaceae > Rhizomicrobium. The sequence goes on along the minus strand of CAIUCH010000022.1, from coordinate 13,419 downwards.
CAGCGAAGGCTGGGAGCCGTTCGCGCCGATGACGACCTATGGCGTCTTCGCCAGCCGCTGGCCGCTGGGCAGCCAGACCCTTTGGACCATCGTCAATCGCAATCCCTACGATGTCGAAGGGCGGCAGATGACCGTGCCCTTCGCGGCGGGGACGCGCTATTTCGATCTTTATCACGGCGTCGAATTGCATCCGCTGCGTGACGGCACGATGAGCGTGCTGTCCTTCGCCACCGAAGCGCATGGCTTTGGTGCGGTGCTGGCGGTTGCGGGCGAGCCTGATGCCGGCATCGCCGCCTTGCTCGCCAAGATGAAAACAATGACCGCCAAGCCGCTGTCCAGCTATGCGGCGGACTGGAAGGAATTGCCGCAGACGCTGGTGGAGATCAAAGCCACCACGCCTGCCGCCACCGCGCCGCAAGGGATGGTGAAGATCCCCGGCGGTGATTTCGATTTTAAGATCGAAGGCATCGAGATCGAGGGCCACAATGACGCCGGCGTCGATGTGCAATACCCGTGGGAGCCGGGCGCTCGGCGCTTCCACGATCACCGCATGACGGTGAAGCCTTTCTTGATCGACCAATTTCCCGTCACCAATGCCGCGTTCAAGAAATTTCTCGATGCGACGCATTACCGTCCCGCCGATGCGCTGAATTTCCTCAAGGACTGGACCGGTGGCGCCTATCCCAAGGGCTGGGACAACAAGCCCGTGACCTGGGTGTCGTCGGAAGACGCCCGCGCCTATGCCGCCTGGGCCGGCAAGCGGCTGCCGCATGAATGGGAATGGCAGTTCGCGGCACAGGGCACCGATGGGCGCGCCTATCCCTGGGGCAATGACTGGGACGCCGCCGCCGTGCCATCTCCCGATCACGAACGCACTTTGCACGCGCCCGATGATGTGAGCGCCCATCCCAAGGGCGCCAGTCCATTCGGGATCCAGGATCTGGTCGGCAATGTCTGGCAGATCACTGATGAATATGTCGACGATCATACCAGTGCCGCGATCTTGCGCGGCGGCAGTCATTACCAGCCCGGCGGCTCGATCTGGTATTTCCCGCAGGCCTATCGCAACGACCAGCATGGCAAGTTGCTGTTGATGGCGCCCAGCTATGACCGTTCGGGCACGGTCGGATTCCGCTGCGTCCAGGACGCGCAGTAACTCTAAGGAGACAGCAAATGACTTCCAGGACAAATGTCCCCTTCACCCGCCGCGATTTTGTTGCCGCCTCCGCCGCCGGTCTGGCGGTTAGCACATTCGCTGGCGCGGTCCCGGCTTTCGCCCAATCCGGTCCGCGCCGCGTCATCATCGATACCGATCCGGGCGTCGATGACGCCTTCGCGCTGTTGCTGGCGATGCGTTCGCCGGAATTGAAAATCGAAGGCATCACCCCGGTCGCCGGCAATGTGCCGCTGGAACTCACTTTACCGAATGCCTTGCGCATGGTGGAGATCGCGAACCGGCCCGATATTCCCGTGGCGGTGGGGGCGCACGCGCCGCTGCTGCGCCGTTTGGTGACTGCTACCTATGCCCATGGCGAGAATGGCCTGGGCGGCGCGGTGTTTCCCGAACCCAAGCTCAAGCCCATCGCCGATCCGGCTTCGGTCTTCATCCGCCAGATCGTGCGCAAATATCCCGGCGAGGTGACGTTGATCACGCTCGGGCCGCTGACCAATGTGGCGACGGCGCTGATGTCCGACACCGGCCTGGCCTCGATGATCAAGGGCGTCACCATGATGGGCGGCTCGCTCTCCGGCGGCAATGTCACCCCGGCGGCGGAATTCAATGTCTATGTCGATCCCGAAGCCGCCCGCATCGTTTTCCAGTCGGGCATTCCGGTAACGATGGTGGGGCTGGACGTCACCCGCAAGACCGCGCTGACCGACGCGCATGTCAAACGGCTGGAGGATGCGGGCACTCAGGTCAGTCTGGCCGCCGCCAAGATCGCCCGCAACGATATCGATCTCAATCGCCGCGAAGGCAACAGCAGCGGTCCGAACATGCATGACAGTTTGGCGCTGGCGTCCTTCCTCGATCCGACTTTGCTGACCTGGCGGGATTATTATGTCGATGTCGAAACCGAAGGCGAGCTGACCGCCGGTGAGACCTTGGGCTACCGGCCATCCGAAAGCGGATTGCACGGCTCGGCTGCGACCCTGGCGGGAACCAAAACCTCCGCCGTGCTGCGGGACAAATTCGTTCCCAACGCCAAGGTTGCCGTAGACGTAAATTCGCCCCGCTTCTTCGAGCTTCTGATCGGCCGTCTTGCTAGCAAGGCCTGAGCCGCGTCTGACGCTTTGCCGCAGCCCCGGGTGCTTGCACGCCCGGTTTATAGGCATATACCCTCATTTTGACGGCATATGCCTGTTTGCCGGGCAAGCCGTGCTCGATCAGAGGAAAATCATGCGAACCATTTCCGCCGCCCTGTTCCTGGCGCTCGCCGTCACGCCCGCGCTGGCGGAAGAGCCCGATCATCTGAGTTTGCCCCCCGGCTTTCACGCCAGCGTGGTGGCGGAGGGGCTGGGCCTCGCCCGCCATCTCGCCATTCGCAGCAATGGCGACATCTATGTTTCCACCCTGACCGAGCGGGACGCCGCGCCCGCCGGCATCATCGCGCTGCGGCTGGACCGCGACCACAAGCTGGTCGAGACGGAACATTTCGGCACCGTCGCCAACGGCACCGGCATCCGCATATATAAAGACGCGCTTTATGCCGCCTCGCCGACGACCGTCTATCGCTATGCGCTGTCCGGCCGCGCTCTGGCGCCCACGGTGGAGCCGCAGATCGTGATCGACGGCATGCCCGCCACCGGCTTTCCCAGCCGCGGGTTGGCGTTCGACGGCAAGGGCGGGCTTTACGTCACGGCCGGCGCGTCGTCCAACATTTGCTTGGACCCCGCCGCGCCGAAGAATGTCCCGCCGGTCGGCCTGCGTCCCTGTCCGTCGCTGGATGTGCGTTCCGGCGTCTGGCGTTTCGATGCGAGCAAGCTGAACCAGAAATTTTCCGGCGATGGCGAACAGATCGCCACCGGCCTGCGCGACATGATGGCGGTGGACTGGTCGCCCGCGCTGAAAGGCTTTTACGGCGTGATGCAGGGCCGCAACGATCGTATCGACACCGTCGCGGAAGAAATGCACCGCGTCGACAAGGGCGCCAATCTCGGCTGGCCCTACACTTATTACGACACCGCGGCGCAGATGCGCTTGAATGCGCCGGAATATGGCGGCGACGGCCACACTGCGGCGGTTGGCAACTACACCACGCCGATCTATGGCTGGTCGGCGCACCAGTCGCCGCTGGACCTGCTGTTCTATAACGGCAAGCAATTCCCCAAGGAATATCGCGGCGGCGCCTTCGTGGTCTATCACGGCGGCGCGGGCGCGGAGCTGGCGGAAGGCCATCGCGGTTATGACGTGCAGTTCGTGCCCTTCGACAAGGCAGGCAAGCCCGGCACGCCGCAACCATTCGTCCAGGGCTTTGCCGGTCCCAATCCCGGCGACCGCAATCCGGCCAAGGCTGCCTATCGCCCCTCGGGCGCAGCGGTGGGCCCGGATGGTTCGCTTTATGTGGTGGACAGCACCAAGGGCCGCCTCTGGCGCATCGCTTACGACGGCAAGAACTAAGCGCTTGGCCTTTTACGGCGTCAAACGCCGGGATTGGCAAATGTTATAGCCACCGACGCATGATCGGGCGCATCATTTCCCGCCAAGGTTCCATTGGTTCAGGGAGATGCACATGACCGATCATATGAATCGCCGCCGGTTCGTCGAGAGCGCCGGAATTGCCACCGCCGCCCCTGTCGCGGTCGTGGGCCTGGCCACAAACGCGGCAGCACAGGGCGCGGCCTCGGCCTATACGCCGATGCCGCTTCCGCCAACCGCGATCCACGCCACGGGAATTTCCGAGAAACTCACCCAGAGCCATTACGACAATAATTATGTCGGCGCGGTGAAGCGGCTCAATGCCATTGGGGCGCAGCTGGCAGCGCTGGACTGGGCGACGGCGCCGAATTTCATGATCAACGGCCTCAAGCGCGAGGAATTGGTCGCGGCCAATTCCATGCTCCTGCATGAGCATTTCTTCAACGTGCTGGGCGGCAGCGGCGAACCGGGCGGCGCCTTGGCCGACGCGATCAAGCGGGATTTCGGCAGCATCGCGCGCTGGCGGGCGGAATTCTCCGCCATGGGCAAGGCAGAGGGCGGCGGCTCGGGATGGGTGATCCTGTCCTATTCGCCGCGCGACAAACGGCTGATGAACACATGGGCCGCCGATCACACTATGAACCTGGCGGGCGGACGTCCCGTACTCGTCCTCGACATGTACGAGCATGCCTATCACATGGATTACGGCGCCAAGGCCGCCGCCTATGTCGATGCCTACATGCAGGGCATCCGCTGGGACCATCCCGCCGAAATGTTCGACCGCTACGCCAGGGAACGGGCGTGACCTGGCGAACCGGCCACGCGTTGCTGGCAGGCGCGATCTTGAGTTGCGCTTCGGTGCCGACAGTCGCGGCGCCGCAAAATCTGTTCACGAAAGTCGCCGACATTCCGCTCGGCGAAAAGACCAGCCGTTTCGATTATCTCAGCTTCGATTCGTCGTCGGGGCTGCTTTACATTTCCAAGATGGGTTCGGCGAAGCTGCTGATATTCGATACCCGCCGCTCGATGCTGGTATCGGAGATGGACGGTTTCCCCAAAGTGACGGGCGTGCTCGCAGTGCCTGAACTCCATCGTGTCTACGCCAGCGTTCCGGGCGCAGGTCTCGGCGCCTCGCTTTCAGTTGGACTGGGCATGGCCAGCCTTTCATCGGGGCACGGTGGCGTGGCGATTCTCGACACGCAATCATCCAAGGAAATCGCGCGCCTTCCCGGCGGCGTGTTTCCCGATGGTATCGCCTATGATCCCGACGACAAGCGGATATTCGTGTCCGACGAGCTTGGTGGCGCGGTGGAAGTCATCGATGTGACGACCGACAAGGTCATCGCCCGGATCGCTGCGGGCGGCGAAGTCGGCAATGTTCAATACGATCCCGCCACCGGGATGATCTACGCCCCTGTCCAATCGCATAACCAAATGGTGGTGATCGATCCCAAGACCGCGCAAGTGTCGGCGCATTTCGCGCTGCCCGGCGGCGAACATCCGCACGGGCTTCGCATCGCACGTGGTGCGGCCATCGGATATGTCGCCTGTGACGGCGACGATCATTTGCTGGTGGTCGATCTGCGTGCCCGAAAGGTGCTGGGCGTGTTGCCGCTGGGACATGATCCCGATGTCCTGGCCGACGATCCGGGGCTGAAGCGGCTCTATGTGGCATCCGAGAGCGGTTCCCTGTCGGTGTTCGACGTCGCCATTCCCACCATGCCTCGAAAATTGGCGGATGTGCCGGTCGGACCGAATGCCCACTCCCTGGCGGTCGATTCCGCGACCCACAGATTGTATTTGCCGCTGCGTGATCTGGATGGAAAAGCGGCAATCAGAATCCTGGAACCCGTTACGCGTCCTTGATCTGCAGAAGGTACGCCCGGCTTTTACAGATGGACGCCAAAGCGGGCGGCAATCATCACGGTCAGGAAATACAGAACCACTGTCAATCCGCATGCGGCAGTCAGTGCGGGCCAGAACGCAATCCCATGCCTGAGCATGTAAGGAAACGTCAGGAACATCGGCAACGATGGAAGGACGTACCAAAATGTCGCTTCCGCATGATTGGCAATTCGCGTCGTGTCGCTTGTATCCCGCCAAAGCCAAATAATTGCCAACAGGGAGACAAGCGGTAGAGAGGCTATCAAGGCGCCAAACGCGGGGCTGCGTTTGGCGATCTCGGAAATCGCCATGATGATGACGCCCGACAATAATGCCTTGAGGATCAGATAGAGCATGATGTCACTCCACTGCGAACCGTAGCGGGCGCAGCCGGCCCGGTCCATCCGGCGGAACCGCGCGAATTGCGCCTCTCGCTGACCCGGCGATTTTAGGACTTGAGCCGCAAGCATGGCTTTCGGGCAAAATTCCCTGACATGAAAAGGGGATTTCAGGCTGCGGCCTTTCAACCTTTCCCGCCTGAGCGGATTGGATGAATTCCGCCCCTGGGGTAAGCTGGAGCCATGCAAGGGGTCCGCCGCGCCGCTGCCTATTTCGCGATCCTCGCGATCGTGTTGCGCGGCTTGTTGCCGACGGGATGGATGCCCAACCCCGAAGGCATGAGCAAGACCGCGCTCATCATCTGCGACATGGACGATGCCGGCATGGCCAAAATGGACATGTCGCACATGTCTGGCATGTCGGGCATGGCGGGCAAAGGCCAGGCGCCCGCCCACAAGCAGGCGGACGACAGTCACTCCCAGACCTGTCCCTTCGCGGCCGCGCCGCATTTCGCAACGCCGTCCGTGGCGGCGATCCTTTTTCTTCCCGCGCTCGCGGCCGGTTTCGCGCGGACCGGCGGCGGCGAGCGGATTGCCTTCGACGCCGCGACTTACGCCCCGCAATCGCCCCGCGCCCCACCCGCACTCGCCTGACGATTTACGCCTCGTGAACGCGCAGCGCCTTGGCGCGCGCGCTCTGCCGTAACTCCCATGCGAGAAAATCCATGTCTACAAAACATTTGCGCTTCGGCGCGTTATTCATCCTTGGCGGGTGGTTGCTGCCCGCTACCGCTTCTGCCCATGGCGTTCTGGGCGATCGCTTCTTTCCGGCGACCATCACCTCCGACGACCCGTTCGCCGCCGACGAATTGGCGCTTCCCACCATCACGCATTTCAATCATGAGACCGACTATGATTTCGACTATTCCAAGTCGATCTTTCCCGGTTTTGCGCTGGGCATAGGCGTTGGTTATGTGGATGCCAAGCCGCCAGACGACACGGCCGCGACCGGCTTTGGCAATTTTCACATTTCGCCCGCGCTGGAATTGTTCCGCGATGCCAAGGACGAGTTCATCGTGTCAGCGGGGGTGGATTGGGAAGTGGGTGGCACCGGCAGCAAAGCGGTTGCCGACAGCCGCTCGACTTACACGCCCACCTTGAAATACGGCAAGGGCTTTGGCGATCTGCCGGATTCCGTGGCCTTTCTGCGGCCGCTGGCGATCACCGGCACCGTCGGATACGCCATACCCGACAGTTCGAATTCCAAATCCATCGAATGGGGGGGTGCGGTCGAATACAGTCTGCTCTATCTGCAGAATAATGTGCGCGACCAGGGTCTCAGCAATTTCGTCGCGCATCTGACCCCGATTGTGGAATACGCCTTTTCCTCGCCGGTGCAGGCGGGCGGCGGCGGCACCACCGGCACGATCAATCCCGGTATCATCTGGTCCGGTCAGGTCGAGCAGTTCGCCATCGAAGCGATGATCCCCGTCAATCACGACAGCGGCGGCAGCATCGGCGTCATCGCCCAGCTGCATTTCTATATCGACGATATGTTCCCGCAATCCCTGGGCCGGCCCATCTTCGGAGGCAAGACATGAAATCCCGCATCATCTTGGCGGCGATCGTGATCGCCGGGCTTGGCGGCCCGGCTTTCGCGCACGCCTTCCTGCAGCATGCCAGTCCGGCGGCGGGCGATACGCTCGCCGCCGCGCCAACGCAGATAACGCTTCCCTTCACCGAGCAACTCGAGCCCAGCCTGAGCGGCGCCAGCCTTACGGACGCCAACGGCCGCGACATGAGTGTGGCGCCCGCCAAGGTGGAGGGGACAACGATCATCCTGAAGCCGAAGCCGCTGGCACCGGGTGACTATCATGTGGCTTGGCACGCCGTATCGATCGACGCCCACCGGACGGAGGGCAATTACAGCTTCACCGTGAAACCATGATCGCGATCCTCGCCGCCGTCCGCGCGGCGCATTTCATGAGCCTGATGGCGGCGTTTGGCGCCGGCGCGTTCCAGACGCTGCTGCGCCGTCACGGGCTGGGCCAAGCACCTGCCGGGATGACGCGGGTGTTTTTCCCGGCCATGGCGACGCTGGGGCTGGTAACTGGCATTGCCTGGCTTTTCCTGGTGGCGGGGCAGATGGCTGGCGACTGGCATGCGGCGCTCGATCCGGGAACGCTCAAGATCGTGCTGGGCCAAACCGAATTCGGACGCATCGCGGTTGGGCGCATCGGCGGACTCGTGCTGTTCTGGATCGTCTGCGCCGGGCGGGGCCGAACACGCGATCCCGCCGCCGCTTTTCTGGCGGCATTGCTGCTGGGCGCGCTGGCTTTCACCAGCCATGCGGCCGCGGCCGAAGGCGGGCTGCCGCTGGCGCGGGCGGGCAATGACGCCATGCATCTGATGGCGGCGGGCTTCTGGGTCGGTGGGCTGATCGTGCTGGGCGCGCTGCTGTGGCAGCATCGTTCCGCGCCCGACAGGCTGATCGCGCCCTTTGGTTTATTTTCCCGTTGGGGAACGGTCGCGGTGGCGCTTCTGGTGTTGAGCGGCATGACCAACGCCGCGATTATCCTGCCGCTCCGCTCGGTGACGCCGCACAACGCCTATGCCGATCTGCTGGCGGTCAAGATCACGCTGGCGCTAGGCATGATCGTGCTGGCGGTGATCAATCGTCAGCAGCTTGTGCCCGCCCTGGGCAAGCATAATGACGGAATAACCCGCCAGCTCGCCTATAGCGTCGCAGTCGAGATCCTTTTGGGAGCGCTGGTGATCGGCATTGTCGGATATCTGGGCCAGATGCCGCCCAACTAGGATGCCGCCGAATGAATTTGCCTCAAAAACCAGCAGATGCGCCGCAAAGAAACATTGAACCGCGCGCCTGAAACGGGCAGCCTTTCAAAAGACGATCGATCCAACGTCTTGCCGGGGGCGACACATGATCTCTTTCAACAGGAAATCTCTCATCAGCCTTTTGCTGTCGGCCGCCGTGCTGGCGCCGGTGCCGGGCTTCGCCGCCGCGCCGCCACAGATGAAGCAGGATGCCATCGCCAATGTCGACGCCCATGCCAAGCTGGTGCAGGTGATGGTCGATACCGTGTTCAGCTATGCCGAGCCAGGCTTTCAGGAAATTCGCACCAGCGATTATCTCACTGGCATCCTGGCCAAGAATGGCTTCAAGATCACCCGTGGCGTGGCGGGCATTCCCACCGCCTGGACCGCGACCTGGGGCGAGGACGGGCCGCTGATCGCGCTGGGCAGCGACGAAGACGATCTGCGCGGGGTCTCGCAGATTCCCGGCGATCCCAATATCGAACCTCTGGTGGAAGGCGCCCCCGGGCATGGCGAAGGCCATAATTCCGGCATGCCGCTGATCATCGCCGCCGCGCTGGCGGCCAAGGCGGTGATGGAGAAGAACCATCTCAAGGGCCGGTTGATGTTGTGGCCCGGCATCGCCGAGGAGCTTTTGGGCAGCAAGGCCTTCTATGTGCGCGATGGCGTCTTCAAGGGTGTCGATGCCTGCATCTTTGTCCATGTCGCCAGCGAGTTCGCCACCGATTATGGCGATCTGGGCGACAATGGCATGGTGTCGGTGGAATACACTTTCCATGGCAAGACCGCGCATGCCGCCGGCGATCCCTGGGACGGGCACAGCGCGCTCGACGCCGCCGAGATCATGGATGTCGCCTGGCAGTTCCGCCGCGAGCATCTGCATATCTCGCAACGCTCGCACAATGTGATCTCCAATGGCGGCGGCCAGCCCAACATCGTGCCGGGCACCGCCGCGACCTGGTATTACTTCCGCGAGCATGATTTCAAATCGGTGCGCGAATTATGGGCGATCGGCAACAAGATCGCCGACGCCGCCGCCATGGCCACCGACACCAGTGTGGACCACAAGGTGCTGGGAACAGCCGCGCCCAATTTCGGTAACAAGCCGCTTGCAGAAGCCGCCTATGCCAACATGCTGGCCGTGGGCATGCCCAGATGGAGCGCCGACGATCAGACCTTCGCCCGCGAAGTGCAGGAGGCGCAGCATTTCAAGATTCAACCGCTGAAGGACAAAGTCACGCCGCTGAAGAAATGGCCGCCGGACGATGAAGGCCGCATGCCGACCGGCGGGGGTTCCGACGATGTCGGCGACATCATGTGGACGGTACCGACCATCACCATCCGCTATCCTTCCAACATTCCCAGCACCATCGCCCACAATGTCACCGCCGCGATGGCGATGGCGACGCCGATCGCCCACAAGGGCGCGGTGGCAGGCGCCAAAGCGGTGTCGATGACGGTGCTGGACATGATGACTTCGCCCGAATTGCTCACCCAGGCGAAGCAATATTTCGACACCGATCAGCAGAAATACGATCATTACGATCCAATGCTGACGGCCGCCGATGTCCCCGCCATCCATCTCAACGACGATCTGATGGCCAAACTGCGTCCCCAGATGGAGCCCTATTATTACGACTCCACCAAATACGACACCTATCTGGACCAGCTGGGTATCAAATATCCCAACCCGCCCGCCAACGGCATCCGCCGCCCCGCGATCAAGAATGGGCAAAAGCCGGGGCTTTGAACCGGCCGTTCGACGCAAGGGGCGCCGGCAGGCATAGTCCCGCCGCAATGCGGGAATTGTGCGGATAGTGGAACAGCGCGACATCGTCATCATCGGCGCGGGCGCGGCGGGCATGATGTGCGCCGCGGCCGCGCGCGGGCGCGATGTGCTGCTGCTCGATCATCTCGCCACGCCGGGAGAGAAGATCCGCATCTCCGGCGGCGGCCGCTGCAATTTCACCAACCGCCGCGCGTCGCCCGGCCAGTTTCTTTCCGCCAATCCGCATTTCTGCATTTCGGCGCTCAGCCGCTACACGGCGGCGGATTTCATCGCGCTGGTGGAACGCCACGGCATCGCCTATCACGAAAAGACTCTGGGGCAATTGTTCTGCGATGGTTCGGCGCAGCAGATCATCGATCTTTTGCTGGACGAGATGCGCGGCGCGGGCGCCGAGCTGCGGCTGTCGCAGCATGTCACCCATACCGACCGCAGCGATGGGCGGTTCATCCTGCGGCTTTCGACTGGCGCCGAAATCTCCTGCGCCAAGCTGGTGGTCGCGACCGGCGGAAAATCCATTCCCAAGATGGGCGCCAGCGATTTCGGCTATCGCCTGGCGGCGCAGTTCGGCGTCGGCGTGATCGAGACGCGGCCCGCTTTGGTGCCGCTGACCTTCGATGGCGCGTTGCTGGCGCGTTCCAAGACGCTCAGCGGCATCGCGCTGGAGGCGCGCGTGGCCTGCGGCGAGGCGGCGTTCGATGAGGCGCTGCTGTTCACCCATCGGGGGATCAGCGGTCCGGCCATCCTGCAGATTTCATCCTATTGGCGCGAAGAACAGGAATTGCGCATCGACCTGCTGCCCGGGTGCGAACTGGCAGACGCGTTGCTTGCCGCCCGCGCCGCCAATGGCAGACAGGCGGTGCATAATTTTCTCGCCACCCTGCTGCCAAGACGCCTGGCGGTGGAGATCGCCGAGCGGCAAGCCTGCACCGGCACTCTGGCTGATCTGTCGAACGTGAAATTGCAGGCGCTGGCGGTGGCGATCAAGCAGTGGCGGGTCACGCCCGCCGGCACCGAAGGCTATCGCATCGCCGAAGTCACGCTGGGCGGGGTTGACACCAACGCGCTGGATTCGCGGACCATGCAGGTCAAGGCGGTGCCGGGACTCTATTTCATCGGCGAGGTCGTCGACGTCACGGGCTGGCTGGGCGGTTACAATTTCCAATGGGCCTGGTCGTCGGGCTGGTGCGCCGGCCAGGCGGTCTAGCGCAAGCTCCAGCAAAACGGCTCCGATCCAACCGGACCGGAGCCGTCAGCCTTTACCGCGATGTTCAGCGCCGGTCGAAGCCGCGCGAGGAATATCCGAAATCGCGGTCATGGCCCCAGCGGTCGTGCCAGCGGTCGCGATCATAATCCCGGCGATGGTTCTGCGATGCCAGGATGGCGGCCAGCGCCAGGATCCCGACACCTGCCACGATGGCGCCGCCATTGCCGTCACCCCGGCCGCGATAGCCGTTATCGCGATAACCATTATCGCCATAGGAATTGTTATAGCCGTTCGAAGTGTCCTGATCGCCATAGCCATAAGGCGCGGCCGTGGCTGCGGTGGCGCCCAGAAGCGACAAAGCCAGCGTTGCACTGATGAGGCGTTTCATGACTTTCATTCCTTCTCGTCAGGATGCGGATGCACCCTTGAGGAGAGAATGAACCGGCATGGCTGTACCCAGTCTGGGGCCGCCATTCATCGAGCATTCATCGGTCAGGCCAAAAAAGGCCGATTACCGCCTCGCCGCGGCTGCGCTTCCGGCGGGTTCATTGCGGCTCGGCCGGTTTGGCGGCATCATCGATCTCCCAGCAAGACGGAAGGATCCCCATGACCGCAATCAACACCGTGCGCTTTCGGGTCAAGTCCGGACGCGATCAGGAATTTCTCGACGCGCACAAGAACATCATGGCCGAATGGCCAGGGCTGAAGCGCGCCAACATCATCAAGGCCGACGGCGGAAGGTACTGTGTGGTGGCGGAATGGGCCGGGCCGGACGCAATCAAAACAGCGATGCCCAACATGATCGCCACTCTCAATTCCTTCCGCGACACGCTGGAGGATCTGGGCGGCGGCAAGGGCGTCACCGATCCGATCTCGGGCGTGGTGGTGCTGGAAGTGAAATGACGCGCGAGTTCAGCGCGCCATTAGCTCACGCTTAAGGAACGCGATGGTCCGGTTCAGTCCGTCGGTGCCGTTGGCGGTCTGCAGCCGCGAGCCAAAGCCATGGCGTTCGCCGGGATAGATCACCAGCTCCGGCGTGCCGCCCAGGCTCTTGGCGATGTCGGCCAAATGGCGGCCCTGTTCGACCGGAATGATGGTGTCCGCATCGCCATGCAGGATCAGCAGCGGCGGAAGGCGCTTGACCGGGTCCGTTAGCGGGAAGGGCTCGGCGCCATAGTAAATCACCGCCGCGGCGATATCGGAATTTTGCGAGCCGACGCCCGCCGCCAAGGTCCCGCCATTGGAAAAGCCGACCAAGCCGACCTTGCCATTGGAGGATTGCTGCTTTCTCAGGCCGTCGGCCAGATCGCCGACCAGTCGGGTCCAGGAGGCAAAGCGCTTCATGAACACATCGGTGCCGCGCGAGAGGCTGTCCTCATCCGCGTCGCTGTAATAATAGACCAGATAGGCGTCGATACCGTTGTTCGCCAGTTCCGCGCCATAGGCATTGTAATTGGCGATCGCGGAATCGAATCCGTTGGCGCCGTGCAGCAGCAGGGCCGCTGGGCGCGGATCGTTTCCGGGCGCGCGAAAATAAGTGACATGCACTTGGCGCTCCGTGGCCGGCAGGAGGATTTTCTGGCCAGTGATTTCCTGTGCCGATGCGACGCCGGCGAAAACCGTCAACACCGCCACCGCCAAGAGCCCCAACATCCGATGCATCACCGTCTCCGTCAAACAGGCGCAGGGTTTATAGCACGGGTCGGCGCCGTCAGAAGCCGACCCGCGGCTC
>CAIUCH010000021.1 GCA_903897605.1 uncultured Alphaproteobacteria bacterium | reverse complement strand
GATGTTGACATCCGCCGGCCGGGGCTCGGCCTTGGTCGGCGCCGGATCGAGCGCGACGATGTGGCCGCGCCTGATCTCGTCCAGGCGGCCGGCGTCCGCCATCTCGACATAGTGGGTGCGCCCGTCCACGCCATCGATGACGAGGTGCCACCGGTCGCCCATCTCGTCGCCGGCCAAGCCCTTGGCAAGCACGCGGCCGACGATCGGTTCGGTGATCTGCTTGCCGTGCGCCACATATTGCGCGGGGGCGCGTTCGTCGGCGAGGCCGTGGTCGGCCAATGCTCGGTGCATGGTCTTGATGATGTCGCCGCGCTCGCCCAGTTCGCGCAACGTCGGCTCGGCCTGTGCGGAGATGGACCAGCGGCCAACCTCCACCTCGGTCGCCAGCCCCATGCTCTCCAGCCTGCGGGCGCGGGCGATCAGCAGCGCCCGATTCCGCCGCGCCGTCTCCAGCATGTCTTGGTCGGGGCGTAGATCGGCGAACGCATGGCTCGCCTCCTGTTCGGCGAGCAGCATACGGTCGAGGCGGGTGAAGCGCTCGGCGTCCACCTCGCGCTCAAGCTGGCGGCTGACCTCCTGCTCGGTCTGCCGGCCAAGCTCCAGCGTGACGATCTCGCTGGCCCGCTCGCGGATGCCGTGGGCGATGTAGTCCCCGGCGATGTTGAGTATCTTCCCGTCGTCGGTAACGCCGCGCAGCAGGATGTGGGTGTGCGGGTGGCCGGTGTTGTGATGATCGACCGCGATCCAGTCGAGCCTGGTTCCGAGGTCAGCCTCCACCGTCTTCATCAGGTCTCGGGTGGTCTCCCGCAAGTCGGCCAGCTCTACGCCGTCCTCGGCGGAGACGATGAAGCGAAACTGGTGGCGGTCGCCGCGGCCCCGGTCGAGGAAGGCGCCGCCGTCCACGGCGTCGCGCTCGGCCGAATAGAGCTGTCCCTTCTCGCCGTCGCGGTTGACGCCATCGCGCTCCAAATAGCGCAGGTGGGCGTTCACCGCCTTCGCGCTGACGAACGACCGTCCGCGCGCCGCGCCGCGCTGCGGGTTGAGCTTCACGATCCGCGCCTTAACCGTCACGCGCCGGGCGCGGGTTCGCACGCCACTGGCATCCCGGCTCCAGGCACTCCGCCCCTTCAAACCGGCGGCGGCCGCAGCGCCCCGGCCTCGCGCGTTGAATCGGCTGCTTCCCTTCCCGGGTGAACCCAGCCGATTAGGGTCGCCGCCGGCGCGCCGGATGGCCTGATGCACCTCAGCCAGGAACGTCTTCGGGCGCGGCCGGACGGCGCGCGTGGTGCGCCCGCCAGCCCGGTCGCGGACCCGGCCGGGACGGATGCGGAAATGGTCTTCGTCGTTCGCCATGAGGTGACGATTGGAAGATCAAACCGCCGATACAAGGTCGAAAATGACGGCGTAGGGCTGTGGCGTAGAAATACTTGCTATAGCGTAGAAACGGCGGAACCGCGCGCGCCGCACATTGCTGGCGCCACCAAAAAGCCATTGAAAACATTACAGAAATCGGCTTCTCCGACGCCGCCGCACCTCGCGCCTCCAGCGGCGAGCCGCCAAAAAACAATGTGCAGACAAACACTTAGGAACGAAGTTCCGGTAGCGAGGAATCTCGCTTTATCTTGCCCTCCTATTCGCCCTCTTCTTCGGGGCTCATATCAAACTCAGACTACACCCATGCCGCCGAATCAAAGCCGCAAATGCGCCGTTGCTGAAAAGAGCTATTTCGTCCTAAATGGCCGCATGGATCGCCACAGGAATCGGCCATGAAAACCATGTCGGCGCGCGAGGCGAAGAACGCCTTTGGGCTGATGATCGACACCGCGCGTGCAGGCCCTGTGCTGATCGAAAAGCACGGGCGCGGCGTCGTGGTGGTGGTCGCGGTGGAGGAATATGAGCGGCTGACCGTCGGCTTGGCCGCCAAAGGAAAGGCCACTGAACGGGGTGCGGAGGCTGCCAGAAAGTGACGAACGAAGCCTTCGCCCGGATCAAGATCGACCAGCTTTTGAAAGATACCGACTGGCGTCTGACCGATGGCATCAGCGTGCGCTACGAATATCCGCTCGATGACGGTGGGCGGGCCGACTACGCGCTGTTCGACCGCCAGGGCCGCGCACTCGCCGTGCTCGAAGCCAAGAGCACGAGCGTCAGTCTAAGTGCGGGCGAGGCGCAAGGCCGACGTTATGCCGATCTGCTCGACGTGCCGTTCATCTTCCTGTCGAACGGCGAAGAAATCTGGTTCTGCGACAAGGGCCAGGACGCGCATTTCCGCAGGGTCGAGACCGTTTTCAGCCAGGATGATCTCGCTCGTCGGAAAGCCGCTCGCGACATCCGCCGCAACCCGCTCGACATCCCGATCGACAGCCGCATTGCCGGCGGCGGTGGCCGTATGCACCAGAGCGCGTGCATCGAGGCGGTATGCCGGGAGATCGTCAACGGAAGGCGCAAGATGCTCGTCGAAATGGCGACCGGCACCGGCAAGACACGCACGGCGGCGGCCTTGCTGAAGCGCTTGTTCGAAGCAAACTGGGCGACGCGTGCGCTGTTCGTGGTCGATCGAAATACCCTCGCGATACAGGCTGAGGACGCTTTCGCGGAGCATTTGCCGCATCTGCCTTGCTACCGCGTCCCGCGAACCGGCCGCCGCTTCCAGGACGAAAAGCGCGTTACCATCGTCACCCTGCAAACACTGGTGAACGAATATGAGAAATACTCGTCCGGCTATTTCGACCTGATCGTCATCGACGAATGCCACCGCAGCATTTACGGCCAATGGCGTCGGGCGCTCGACCACTTTGACGGCATCAAGGTTGGTCTGACGGCTACGCCTTGTGTCATGCAGGATGCGCCGGATGTGGACGACGAAGACCGCGCCGCGATCCGCGACACGCTGCGTTTCTTCGAGGTCAGCCGCCCGACCTATAGCTACAGCATGTCCGAAGCGATCGCGGACGGGCATCTTGTGCCCTACGAGATTTATCGCGCCATGACCGCGCGCACGGCGGCGACGGATGGCTTCTCGGTCGCGCGCAGCGACATCGATTGGGCCGCCCTCGATGCGCCGACCCGCGCGGAGTTGGAGCGGCTGTTCGCCGACCGTGATCCGATCATCGTCGATCCATCGGCCTTGGAGCGGAAGTTCACCATCCCGGAGCGCAACCGCGCCATGGTGCGTGAATTCCGCGAGGTTCTGGAGAACGGCTACACCGGCCCGAACGGCATTCGCCGTGCGCCCGACCCCGGCAAGACCATCGTTTTCGCCGTCACCAAACGCCACGCCGAAACGTTGGCGCGCATGTTCGACGACGTGTTCGCCGACAAGAAGCCGAGCCCCACGACGCGCTACGCCGATTTCGTCGTCTCCGGCATGGGACCGGACGACAGTGTGGACGGCCCGGCCAAGATCAAGCGCTTCAAGAAGGAGGAATTCCCGCAAATCCTGGTCAGCGTGAATATGCTGGATACCGGCTTCGACTGCCCGGACGTGCGCAACCTGGTGATGGCGCGCTTCACCCACAGCTCGATCCTCTATCAGCAGATGCGCGGGCGCGGCACGCGCCTGGCGCCGGGCAAGGACCGCTTCACCATGTGGGACTTTACCGGCGTTGGCCTGCCCCTTTGGGGTGATCCGGTTTCAATGTTAGTGCACGGCGGTCTCTAACGCCATGTTTGGGGTGGGTGAGCGCGCGCCCTCAACGGCTGGCGCGCTTGCCCATGGCACGATGCCGCCGCTGCGCGGGACGAAG
>CAIUCH010000020.1 GCA_903897605.1 uncultured Alphaproteobacteria bacterium | reverse complement strand
GCCGCTCGCTTTGGCTCGCGGCGTTCGTCGCTTTCGCAGCTCCATCAGGACCTGCTCACGCGGCTTCGCCGCGCCGCTCCTTACCCATTATCCGGCAGCGTGTAGCAGATATACTCGCCCGAATAATTGCCACCAGACACCGCGACGATGATGTACTGCTTGCCATTGACCATATAGGTCATTGGCGAGCCGGACTGTCCCGACGGCATCAGCACATCGCCGACATCCTTGCCGGTCGCTTGATCATAGGCGCGCAGCATGGCGCCGCGCGGATGATCCGGTGTGGTGGTGACCTGGGCATCGCCCGCGATCACCAGGTTTTTCGTCACCAGGGTGCCGATATTGTAGCTGGTCTGTCCGGTGCGCGGGATATTGAGACCTTTCAGCGCCGGATTGTTGCGGATGAAGTTTGGCGATTCACCCGCCGGCACTTGCCAGACGATATCGCCCCGGTCGAGATTGATCGCACTGATGGTCGCATAAGGCGGCTTGATCAGCGGCAATCCATTCACGGTGAGGCCGAAATCGTCGGAGTCGTTGGCGGGCGGCGGCGTCGGCGCGGCCTTGGGAACCGGCGCGGCATCGGCACCGGCGCCGGCACCGGCGGCATTGATCATCTCGACCTTCTGCCCCGCCTCGCCTTCGACATAGCGCATGTCGGAAAGACCCGGCGGCGGCGGCACCAGACCCATCGGCTGCAGACAGGAATTGCAGGCATAGATATAGGCGGTGTGATTTTCCGGATTGAAGGAGCCGCCCGGCCAGTTGGTGCCGCCATTGGCGGGCCCCAGGCTGAGGGTGGCAAGCGGGCCCGGCCGCTGGCTGAGAACCGGCGGCGTATAGATCGGACCCATCTTGTAGTTCTTCACGATATCCAGCGCCCTTTGATGCAGCGCCGGGGTGAAATCGATCAGGTCGTTTTCCGAAACCCCGGTCCGCGCATAGGCGGCGGGACGGGTGGGAATGGGCTGGGTCGGCGAATACCATTCGCCCGGCGCATCGCCCTTTGGCACCTTGCGTTCCGGCATCGGCCAGACCGGCTTGCCGGTAAGGCGATCGAAGACATAGAGAAAACCCATCTTCGTCGGCGCGGCGACGGCCTTGACCGGCTTGCCATTGACGGTGATGTCCATCAAGAGCGGCGCCGAGGACATGTCATAGTCCCACACTTCGTGATGGATGAGCTGAAAGTACCATTTGACCTTGCCGGTCTTCAGATCCACCGCCACCAGGCTGTTGCCGTAAAGCCCGGCGCCGGGACGATAGCCACCATAGAAATCGGCGGTCGGCTGTTCCACCGGCAGATAGGCCAGGCCCGCAGCGGGATCGGCCGTGATCTCGGTCCACACGCCGGTATTGCCGACCACCTTGTTGGAATCGTTGAGCCAGGTTTCCGCGCCGGGTTCGCCCTTTTGCGGAATGGTGTGAAATTCCCACAGCTTCTTGCCAGTGCGCACATCGAAACCGCGCGCCGAACCCTTGTTGTTCTTGAAGCTGGTGGGGGTGAAGCCTTCGCGGAAGGCGGAGCCTACCAGCACAATGTCGCCCGCCACGGTGGGCGCCGACTGCCAGCCGATTTCGCCGGTGGTCAGATCCGGCTCGATCTTCTGATCGTCATCGGCCTTCAGATCCACCGCGCCATTGGTGCCAAAGCTCGCCACCCGCTGACCGGTCTTGGCGTCCAGCGCGATCAGTTGATAACCGGGCGTGGTGTAGAGAATGCGCGCATCCTTGCCGTCGCTCCAATAGGCGGGGCCCCTGCCCGACAATTGCCGCGGCGCGGCGGCGCCGCGGGCGCCTTCCTTTTCGCCGTGAACCCAGAGCAGCTCGCCCGTCACCGCGTCCAGCGCCACAATCGCGCGGCGCGAACCGGCGCTGGCATAGACCACGCCGTTCACTTCCAGGGGCGTGCCTTCCAGCTTGTATTCCGGCCGGTTGCCCATGTAGTCGGTCTTGAACCGCCAGGCGATTTCCAGCTTGGAGAAATTCGAGGCGTTGATCTGGTCCAGCGGCTTGAATTTGCTGCCCGTGGCATCGCCCAGATAAAGCGGCCAATCGACATTCTGTCCGATCTGCGCCAGCGCCGGGCCCGCCAGCAACATCAACGCCACGCCCGCCAACAATTTGTTTTTCATATTTTTCCCCTTACGAAAATCACACAGTGAGAAATGGCGGCCCTTGCGCAGCCGCCATGTTCTTTCGATCAGCCCATTTCCTTGATCTGGGCAAGACCCTTGCGGATCGCCGCCTTCTGCGCCTCGGTCGCATCCAGATTGGGCGGACGCTGGTAGAATTGCGGCACCCCCATCTGCTGGCTGAGCGCATATTTCATCGGGCCGTAGGAATCGATCTCGCCACCCAGTTTGCGCAGCAAGGTCTGCTGCGCCTGGAATTTCATGAACGGCGCGTGACTGTCCTTGCCGGCGCGGAACGCCGCGAAAGTGTCGGCGATCTGGCGGCAGAAGAGATTGCCTTCCGCCAGGATCGCGCCCATGCCCTTGGACAAGGCATATTCCAGCTTGGTATCGGTGCCGGTGCGCATATTGAGGTCGGGAAAATTCGCCACGAATTCCTTGTATTCCGGCATGTCCTCTTCGGAATCCTTGATCCCCGCCAGATTGGGATAATGCTTGAGCGCCTTCAGCAGATCGGTGGAGATCGGCACCGCGCTGTTGGACGGAATGTGATAAAGATTGACCGCCAGGCTTTGCGGCACCGCGTCGAACAGCAGGGAATAGTATTTCACCAGACCGGCCAGCGCGGGTTTCTTGTAATAATAGGGCGGGATCACCAGCAGACCTTCGGCGCCGTGATCGGCGGCATGCTTGGAAAGCTCGATCGTCTCGGTGAAATTGGACGTGCCCGAGCTGCAGATGATGTTCATGCCGTCCTTGTTCTTGCCGGCGACTTCCATCACCTGCTTGCGTTCGGCCATGCCGAAGGACGGATATTCGCCAGTGGTGCCCAGCACGACGACGCCGTCGGCGCCATTATGCTTGAACCAGGCCAGCACATCCTTGAAGGCGGCAGGATCGAATTTGAGATTCTTGTCGCAGGGTGTGCAGCTCGCCACCCAAAACAGGGTCTTGGTCTTGCTGCCCAGATTGCGCGCGCCTTGCGCCATTGCGGGGCCGCCCATGGCTGCCGCCGCGGCCGCGCCGCCCATCAATCCCATCGCATCCCTGCGTGTCGCTTCCATCACCCGATTCTCCCTTTGACTTTATTTTTCCGTATCTTAGCCGGAAAAAAGAAACGGCGCCTCCCCTATTTTCAGGAGAGGCGCCAGGGATGATTCAGGCCGGGGAACAGCCGAATCAGTACTTTACGCGGATGCCGATGCGGAAGCTGCGACCAATTGCGTCATAGATATCGTCGCGGATGGACTGGTCGTAGAAATTGAGCGCGTTGGTGGTCGCCGCGACGATGGGCGGCGGGGTGTTGATGACGTTATCGATCGCGCCATAGAGCTGGATATTGCTGTTCCATTTGTAAGAGGCGCGCAGGTCCAGATAACCGATCGAGCCGATGTCGTTGTTGTCGACATTGAGCGGACCCCAAGCATTGTTGAGCTTGGCGGCGCCGATCAAGCGGCCCTGGACCGTGCCTTGCCACGGCCCCTGGATATAAGTGGCCGAAACCGTGGTGCGGAATTTCGGAATACCGCGCGGCGAGGAGTCCGAACCGATGGCGCCGGCATAGTCGGTGGTGATGCCCTGTGCCGTTTGGGTCTGCTGGTCCATGTAATTGCCGACCAGGTGCAAATCCAGCGCGCCGGTCAGGAACTCGGTCTGATAGTCACCCTGGAAATCGATGCCCGAAACGCTTTGGTTGTTAGCATTGATCGGGACGGTTGCGATTTGCGAAATCGACGCCACGCCATTGCCGCCGCCCGGCGCCGGACCGCCGAAAGTGATCTGGCTGCAATAGGTCTGCACCCCGGCGGCGCATTGCGCCAGGATGACGCTGGTGCTGACCGTGGCGATCGCCTTGTTGATATTGATCGAATAATAGTCCGCCGACAGGCTGAGGCCATCGACCCAATGTGGGGTCAGCACCACGCCGCCGGAAATTGTCGTCGATTGTTCCGGCTTCAACGCGGGATTGCCGCCCTGCAAGGTGTAGCCATTGACGGCGACGTTGTTGTTCCTGAAGTCGGCGAAGGTGGCCGCGACCGAGAAGCCGGTGGCGAACAATTCCTGCAGATCGGGGGCCCGGATGTCGAAGGACCAGGTGCTGCGCAGACGGATGTCGTCATTGATCTGGCTGGTCAGGCCCAGCTTCCAGGTTTCCACCAAGCCGCTGGTGGAATAGCTGGTGATGCGGCCCGCGGTGTTGAAGTCCAGCGACTGGACGAAGCTATTCTTCAGCAGCGGCGCATTCACTTCCAGAAAGCCTTCCTGGACATTGTACTGGCCGGAGAAGGCGGAGAAATTGCCCACATTCCAGCCCACCGCCAGAGCGGTTGGGTCGGCGGTGACGCGGGCGCCTTCCTTGCGGTATTCGCCGCCAAATGACACCGCGATGGGGCCCGCCGGCAGAGACCAGTCGGCTGGGAGCAGACCCTGCATCGAGCCGGAGATCACATCTTCGTTCAGGACCGATTGAGCCCAGTTGCCGCCATTGCGAGCCTGACCGTTGGTGTAGTTGATCGCGGCCGCGGAAGCGTTGTTGATGCCGAAGACATCCAGGGGCTGGCAGCCATTGACGGGATTGGTCAAGGTCGAGCGGCAGGCGATGGAACCGATCGGAAGGCCGGAGGCGCCGACATTGGCGGCGGTCACCCGCACGGCATCGGCGGCATTGTTGTAATTGGCCTTGACGACATTGTTGATCACAACCGTGCGCACGCGGGCTTCGCCATGCTGGGCATAGGCGTTCCATGACCAGTTGTCGCCGAAGCTGCCATCCAGGCTGAACACGCCGCGGAACAGCTGGCGCCGGTTGGTCGAGACCGGGATGCCCAGCGACTGGGTTTCGTTCGCCAGGCTATTGTCGGTGAAATGGGCTCCGGTGGTGCCCATGTTGTTCATGTTGTTGGTGCCGAGATAGATGGTGTTGAAGCCCAGCACCGCCATCTGATCCTTGATCGCCTGCGGCAGGAAGGCGTTGTCGGACTGAATCGGCAGGTTGCTGTAACGGTTGTAGACATAGCTGTTGTTCTCGGAGAAGGACTTGCCGTAGTTCAGCTCCATCGACGCCGAAATGTTATCGGTGACCTTGTAGCGGGCATGCTCGAAGAAATTGAAGGTGTGCAGCGGGATGGTGAGGTGATCCAGATCCGCCTGCGCGGTCTCGCCGCTGCCGCCATTGGAGAAGGCGCCCGAGACATTGCCGAAATTGAACGGCGCGGGCGTGGCGCCGGTGCCGACAAACTGGGTTCCGCGCAACCCGCAACTCACCGAAGTACCGACCACGCCGGCAACCGTGTTGGCGCAACCCGTGATCAGGCCGCCCTGGGTCGCCTGCGATTGGCCGACATTGTTGGCATGGATGAGCTTGGGCAGGCCGTTGGTCGGCGTATAGGCCGGATTGTTCACCAGCCTGGTGTCCTTGAACCAGGAGCGCTGGTTGATGAAGAAGGTGTCGGGGCTGGTGAGATAGGAGACGCTGGCAATGATATGGCCGCGATCGCCGTCGAAATCCGTGCCGTAGGAGAGTTCCGCCTTGACCTGGCGATGGTCGTCTTTCCAGGAATCGCTGCCTTCCAGGTTGGCGGCCAGGCCGTCGAAATTCTTGTTCAGGATGACGTTGACCACGCCGGCCACCGCGTCGGAACCCCAGGCCGCCGAAGCGCCGCCGGTCACGACATCGACGCGCTGCACCAGGCTGGACGGCATGGTGGAAAGATCGACGCCGCCCGAAACGCTGGATGCCACCACGCGCTGGCCGTCGAACAGCACCAGGGTGCGCAGCACGCCCAACTGACGCAGATTGACCACGTCGATACCCGGCGTGGAGGAAACGATGAAGTTGGCGGAACTGGAATTGTTGGGGCCCGAGGAGGTGCCGAAAGCCGGCAATTGGCGGATCACGTCGCCGATATCGGTCTGGGCATCGCGCGCCAGCTGCTCGGCGCCGACCACGGTAACCGGGGTGGGCTGCTGATAGCCCGCGATCGAGATGCGCGAGGCGCTGACGATCACCTGTTCGACGCTATTGGCGGAGGTCGTGGAAGAGGTTGCGGCGGCGTCCTGGGCCAGCGCGGGCGAGATGGCGGCAATCGCCAGCACGGACGAAGCGGCGAGCAGAGCGGTCTTGGTCATCGGCAGTCCCCCTGAAACGGGCCACCTGTTGTCGGGGCCCTAAGGGGGAGACGCGTGGCTGCTGGAGAACCTCACGTACCGTGTAAAAAATTTGCCACAAATATCAGCACGCCGTGCTGCGACGCACAATAAAAAGTCCGAGTGCGGATGTGAGGCGAGCCTCCCTGACCGGGGCTGCCAAGGAAGGCTCCGAGCCTCGTACCGCCGCCGCGCCCGTGTGGGCCATGTCATGGCATGGCCCACACAGCGCAGGGCAACGATAAGACCTGACAATGCGGCGACCGCCGCAAAGCCGGCTATGCGCTTACCAGTTCCTTCTCCACCGTGTCGGCAAAGGTGTCGACATCGCGCAGGGTGCTGTAGATGTGCGGCGTGACGCGCAGCCCGTCATATTGGCCCGGCATCGGCGAATGGGCGGTGATGATGTTGTGTTTGGTGAACAGCGT
>CAIUCH010000019.1 GCA_903897605.1 uncultured Alphaproteobacteria bacterium | reverse complement strand
CCACACTCATCGCTGGGATATCGGCCACCAGCGCCAGAAGCAATCTGCTGGCCGCCCGATCCGCCGGTCAGCAACAAGGTGGCGCAAACGCCGCCACTGAACTAACATCGCAACTGGACCACTCAGTGGGGGCCGGTCAATGGCTTCACGCTCTCCAGAACAAGACCAGGCAGACTTTGCGGAACCCGCGCCTGCAAGTTTATAGCGTAATTTCAAGCGGTTGGTAAACAACCCCCATCGTTCGGCGGAAGGCGATAAGCTTTCATTTCAAGCCGGAATTACGGCGGACCATGTGATCATATAAGAAGCATGTCTGCCGCACCCATCCCAAAGGTCATGATCAAAAACGCCATCAAGCCCAGAACCGGAAAACGCCCCATTGGGAATGCGAGCGGCGCGCGGGAATGCCGCACGGCCGTGGTCACGGGCGCAAGCGGCATGATCGGCGTCGCCACCGTACGCCGCCTTGTCGCCGCCGGATGCGCGGTGCTGTCGGTGGATATCAATCCTCCGCCATCGCGGCATGCCAATGTCACCTTCCTGAAAGCCGATGTCACCGATCCGGCTCAGATTGAGGTCATCGCTGCGCGCGCGGTTTCGCTGTTCGGCCACGCCGACGCGCTGGTGCATATTGCGGGCGGCGCCGGCGCGGTGCGGGCAGCTGGCATAGAAACCACCGAACTTTCGACGTGGGACCAAGTCATGGCGCTCAACGTCACCAGCGCCTTCATGCTCTGCCGGGCCCTGGTCCCGGCGATGCGGCAGGCGCGATTCGGCCGGGTGGTGACATTCTCTTCCGTGCTGGCCGGGGGTGAGAAGGGTCCGCCCACGACAGTGGCCGCCCGACTGCCCTATGCGGCGGCCAAGGCGGCGTTGCTGGGGTTGACGGCGCAACTCGCCAAGGATTGCGCGGCGGACGGCATCACCGTGAACGCAATCGCGCCTGGACTGATTCTGGGCGAACCCGGAACGCGAATCCGTGATCGTTTCGATGCCCTGCCGAAGGCGGACCGCGCACGCATGCTGGCGGCAATCCCGGCGGCGCGTTCCGG
The DNA here is from genome assembly GCA_903897605.1 of uncultured Alphaproteobacteria bacterium. Taxonomy (GTDB): domain Bacteria; phylum Pseudomonadota; class Alphaproteobacteria; order Micropepsales; family Micropepsaceae; genus Rhizomicrobium. The sequence continues at coordinate 8,112 of CAIUCH010000019.1, read as the reverse complement.
CACCGCGGACGAAGTCGCCGCGGTGGTTTCATTCCTGCTTTCGCAGGCAGCGGCTTATATCAACGGCGCGACCATTCCGGTCGACGGCGCGGTCTAGCGCGCCAGGCCGCGCACCGCCGGTTCAAGCACCGAGATTGGCGAACAACCCGGCCAGCAACCGGCCCCGCTCGGCCAGGCTGTCCACCACAATATGCTCTTCCAAGGTATGCGGCATGTCTCCGCGCGGGCCCAGTCCATCAAGCGTGGCGATGCCCAGCGCACCTGTGAAATTGCCGTCCGATCCGCCGCCGGAAACTTCGCCCGGCAGATCGAAGCCCAACTGCGCCGCGATGCGGCTGGCGATCTGATGAAGCGCGGTGTCGCCTGCGCCGGTATGCCAGAAGGGGCGCACCGCTCCCGGCACGATTTCGACTTCCGTGCCGGGCGCTATCGGCCGCAACTCCTGGAGCGCTTTTTTCCCGCGCGCCATAGCCGCCTCGCTGGTGGACATCGAAAGAAGTTCGGCTTCGCATTCCCGCGCCACGCAATTCACCCAGGTGCCGCCGCGAACCACGCCGGTCGAGAATGTGCAGTCGGGTTCGTTGAGACGATCGATGGCAATGATTTGGTGGGCCATTTCCTGAATGGCCGAGCGGCCTTCATTCAAGCGCAGCCCCGCATGGCTTGGCTTGCCGCGCGCCACCAGCTTGAAACGCGAGATCGCATGCCGGGCCACCACCACGCCGCCGCTGCGGCGAGCGGGTTCGGGAATAAGAACATAACGATGGCGCATGGCTTCCGCTTCCACCACTTCGCGGCTGCTGGGACTGCCGACTTCCTCGTCGGAATTGAGCAGAAAAGTGATGGGAAGATTTGGCGCAACACCGTTGCGGCGCAACGCCGCGATCGCTTCCAGCGCGATCACGATACCGCCCTTCATGTCCAGGATTCCCGGCCCATAGCAAAGGCCATCTTTTTCCCGGAAAGGCAGTTCCTTCAAGGTGCCGAGCGGATGGACGGTATCGAGATGGCCGATCAACAGAATACCGCCATCCGGTCCGCCCGGCCCTTCAAAGCGGGCGCGGACGCAATCGCCAAATCCTTGGGTGCCGCCGATGCGCTCGACCTGCGCGCCCAGAAGCGCCAACTCCCGTGCCGCTATCGTGGCCATGCGGTTGACGGCACCGGCGTCATAACTGGGGCTTTCGCATTCCACCCAATGTCTGAGCCGCGTCATCGCGCCTTTGCTGTCGAAAGAAAGGTCCGTGGGATTGAAACCTGACATCGGGGTTATCCAATTGTGTCGATGGCGTCGGCAGGCAGAAACATCACTCCGTCACATCTTGGTCCGAAGAGACCAAAGTTCGGGAAAGCATCTTTTGCGGACCGTCCCCAGCAGGTACGAGACGCCGGCGGAGCCGCCTGTTCCCCGTTTGGCGCCGATAATTCGCTCGACGGTAAGGGCATGCTTGTGACGCCAGCTCGCCAGTGAATCGTCAATGTCCACCAGCTTCTCCGCAAGCTGGTAAAGGTCCCACCATTTTTCGGTGTCGCGATAAACTTTGAGCCAAGCCTCCTCCACCGCGATATCCGGGATATGGACTTCGGTTCTTTGCTGAACCGCCATCTCACCCTCCGCCAGCAGCCCCGCCCGGACCAGCGCCGCGTTCGCGTCATCCCAAAGACTGGGCCCCTCCAGCGCTTCCTTGAGTATCGCGCTGTCTTCCGCCGAATGGTTCGACAGATGAGAATTTTCCTTAAGACCGAGAAGGAATTCCATCCGGCGGAACTGGGCGGACTGGAAGCCCGAGCTGGTGCCCAACCCATCGCGGAATCCGCTGTAATCGGCGGGCGTCATCGTGGACAGGACATCCCAGGAGGCGCTCATGACGGTTTGGATGCGCGATACCCGCGCCAGATTCTTGTAAGCCCCATTGGGCATGTCGGACTGAACCATCTGTTTGGCGAATAGCAGTTCGGCGATGATCTGCTTGAGCCAAAGCTCCTTGGTCTGGTGAATAATGATGAACAACAATTCGTCATGCACATCAGATTTGACATTCTGCGCATTCAGAATTCGGTCCAGCGCGAGATATTGAGCGTAGTCCGTTGTCGCCATGAGATTCCGGTCCGCCTTGGATAAATTGGAATTTGCAGAGGCAATGACACGCATTAACGCGCAAATGCCGATGCAAATCAATTCCAGCACATGGCGCAGCCCACGAATCGGTAGACCATCCGAGCCATGGTCGAATCATGATCGGCGGCCAGTTCGCTACGCCACCGCCGACATCGGACTGATGGGCGGGACGGACCGCCCCTCACAGGCGCTGGATATGACGCCGGATCAGCGACAGGCAGAATGCGGTGCCGATCAATGCGACTGCGAGCGCTATGAAATAGCTATGTGACCCGGCATCGACCAGGGCAGCGCCCCCGAAAGACCCGATGATCGCGCCGATCCGGCCCACGGCCAATGCCGCGCCGGAGCCCGTCGATCTTACATCGGCTTTGTAAATATGGGCCGACAATGAATAGAGCGTGGTGTTTACGCCATTAGTGAACAGGCCATGCAGAGCCATCCAGATCGTGAGGTATCTGATGTCGGGATGACTCTGTGACAACAATGAAAGCACCACGGCGCTTGCGGCCGCCAGGATCGCCATGGAAACCATGGATATCCGCGACCCGAGCCGGCCGATCAGCCAGGCACAGATGACCGCGCCGATCACGCCACCGAAATTATAGGCAGCCACAGCCCGGCTCGCATTGGCCAGATCGAGACCCATGCTGGTGAGAAGCGCCGGCGCCCAATTGAAGACGCTGTAGACCGCAAACAAATTAAAGAAAAACGCGCCCCAGAGTATGAACGTGTCATGCCGATAAATGGGTGTGAATAGGGTGGACAAGCCCGGCTTGACGGAATCGCTGACTTCGGAAATATCGACAAACCTGATCCCGGCGGGAAAGACATGGCCAAAGCGTTTGAGCAAAGCGATCAGCTCTTGCTTGCGCTCGGGCCGGCGCGCCAGGAATCGCGGTGACTCTGGCAAGATGCCGAATAGCAACGCGGCCATTGCCAGCGGAGCGGCACCACCCAGAACGAACAAGGCGCGCCAGCCGAACGCCGGGAGCATCACCGAGGCGATCAGCCCACCGACCATGCCGCCGAGCGGAACACAGACGATGGTCAACGCAACCGCCATGGGCCGGCGTGCTTGCGGCGAAAACTCAGCCGCCAATGCTCCCGCATTGGGGAATACGCCGCCAATACCGATGCCTCCGATAATCCTCAAGATCAACAGGGGCGGTATCTGGTGCACCCAGGCGACGGCACCCGTCGCCAGCCCGAACAATATCACGCTGCCGATCAGAGCCGATTTGCGGCCGATGCGATCGCCGACAATGCCGCCAAGACCGGCGCCAAATGCCATGCCGACAAGACCGATCGCCACCACGGGTGAAAAAAGGCTTCGCGCCACGCCCCATTCCCGGATGATGGCCGGCAATGCGAACCCAAGCACCTGGTTGTCGAACCCATCCAGGAGGACCGCCAGCGCGGCCAGGAAGACATAGGCTTTGGCGAGCAGCGACCATGGGGCTTGATCCATGAGATGCCCGATATCGATGGCCGGTCTGGAAAGCGCCTGTTCTTCCTCTGTCATTTTCCGCCCCGATCCCGTGAACCTGAAGAATTCGTGCCTTCCATGCAACCGGCGAATGTCGAGGCTGTTATTCAGAGCGCGGTATCGGGCTTTGGCGGATGAATGAATCGCCAGGGACTGGTTTCGCTGCCGGTTTCGACGCGGATCTCGATGACTTGCGGCCCGCCTTCGCCAAGCGCGCGTTCCAATTCACGCTTGAAATCCCCGGGCGTATCGACGCTGGCGCCGCGCAGACCAAAGGATTGCGCCAATTTGACGAAATTGGGATTGCTGAGATCCGCGACAATGGTGCGGCCGTCAAACTGTTCAAGCTGGTCGCGGCGGACATTGCCATAGGCATTGTTGTTGAAAATCAACACCACAAGGTCGATGCCATATTGAACGGCGGTGGCAAGCTCCGGCGCGGCAAACATGAACCCGCCATCTCCCGTAATCGCCACCACCGCTTTGTCAGGATGCGCAACCTTGACGCCAAGCGCGGTGGGAAAACCGGAACCCAACGTGCCCATATAGCCCGAGGTCACATAGGTTCGGGGCTCGTACACGGGAAACCCGTACCAGGAGGCAAATCCAACCTGGGATAGCTCGTCAGTGACAAAACCGTCGCGTGGCAGCACCTGACGCAAGACCTTGAGATAGGCCATCTGCGGCTGGATTGCCTGGGTCTGAATTTCCGCTAGATCCGAGGCATCGCGGATGATCTGACGCCGCCCTTTCACCCGGCGAAAGGCGCCGCGGCGAACAGCTTCGACCAGCGATGCGGTTGCCGGGCTGGCGTCGCCGATGATCGCCACATCGGGCACAAGCCGTTTCATTTCCAAGGGATCGATGTCGATCCGGATGGTCTTGAGTCCGGGGGGCTGCCACGGCCACCGCCAGGACGGCGCTTCCAGCCGGGTGCCGATCCCGATCATCAAGTCGGTCTGGGGCCACAAATTGTAGGCCGCCGCGAGCGTCAGGCCCAATTCGTGATCGTTGCTGACGATGCCGCGGCCGCTGCGAAAGCCGATCACGGGCGCGTCGATTTCCTCGGCCAGGGCCAAGATTGCCTGCTCGGCGCCGAAGGCGCCCGATCCCACGAAAATCATCGGGTTACGGCAGGCGCGAATGAGCTTGGCGGCGTCATCGATACGATCGGCGTCGATGGACGGCGGCACCAGGATGGGCAATCGTCCGCCTTCGCCGGCTTCGCCCTTTTGCGTAAATATATCCCAGGGCATCTCCAGCGCCGCCGGCCCCCGGCGCCCGGAAAGCATCTGCTGAAAAGCCCGTGCAACGCCCGACCGCGCCTCCATTGGCGAATTCACGCGATCGGCCCATTTCACAAATCCGCGCATCGTTGCCAGCTGGTCCGGCATCTCGTGCAGATGCCCTCGCCCCTTGCCCAAAAATGCGTTTGGCACCTGACCCGTGAGCATGAGGACGGGCTCATTGCAGCCGAAAGCCGTCAGAAGACCAGCGCTCGCATTCAGCATGCCGGGACCAGGAACGACCGTGAACGCAGAGGCCCGCCCGGTCGAACGGGCATAGCCGAACGCCATATAGGCGCAGGTCTGTTCATGCCGCGCACCGATGACCTTGACGGCTTTCTGCTCCCGCTGGAGCGCATCGAACAGGCCATAGGTCTGGGCCCCCGGAAGCCCGAAAACCGTGTCGACCTGATGGTCCTTGAGACCGGCCACCAGCGCTTCACCGCCAGTCATCTCGGTCATCCGAATCTCCGTGAGATTAGAAAAATTGTATCGAAAGTCCGTCGCCCGACAACCGCGCGACCCGGAATTACTTAATATGTTAATTAGTTTTTCGCGTCAACTTGGCCGCCGCCGAAGATGGAATCCCTGTGTGCAGGTCTCTTCCCGGCGCTCTTAAAACAGGAGAATTCGCTAGACTTCCGGCATGCGAATCGGAACCCCGCTTTCGTCATCCGCTTTCAAGGTCATGCTCCTCGGCTCGGGAGAACTTGGCAAGGAAGTTGTCATCGAGCTGCAGCGCCTGGGCGTGGAAACGATCGCGGTCGATCGCTACGCCGACGCACCGGCGCAGCAAGTGGCCCATCGCGCGCATGTGATCAACATGACGGACGCCAAGGCCCTGCGCGCTTTGGTGGAGAAGGAACGCCCCCATCTGGTCGTGCCGGAGATCGAGGCCATTGCCACCGAGGAATTGCTGCGGATCGAGGCGGACAAGCTGGCCATCGTCATTCCGACCGCGCGCGCCGCACACATCACCATGAACCGCGAGCGCATCCGCCGTCTCGCCGCCGAAGAGTTGAAGCTGCCGACATCGCCTTACGCCTTCTGCTCGTCCTTGGAAGAATTGCAGGCGGCGGCGGCACAGATTGGGTTTCCCTGCTTCGTCAAACCGGTGATGTCATCGTCCGGCAAGGGCCAGTCGAAATTGAAATCGGCGAACGACATTGCCAAGGCGTGGGACAAGGCCCTCACGGCTGGACGCGTGAAAGAGGCACGTGTCATCATTGAAGGCGAGATCGATTTCGATTTCGAAATCACGCAGCTGACCGTGCGTGCGGCCGATGGCACGCATTTCTGTGAGCCCATCGGACATGTCCAAGTCGACGGAGACTATGTCGAATCCTGGCAACCCCAGGCGATGAGCGTGACGGCCCGCGAAAAAGCCCGCGACATGGCCGGCAAGGTCACCGCCGCGCTTGGCGGCCATGGCATCTTCGGGGTCGAGCTTTTCGTGACCGGCGACGATGTCTGGTTTTCCGAAGTTTCGCCGCGGCCGCACGATACCGGCCTCGTCACCCTGGTCAGCCAGTATCAGAGCGAGTTCGCGTTGCACGCCCGCGCCATTCTCGGCTTACCAGTTTCGACGGAATTAAAGGCGCCCGGAGCATCGGCGGTGATCTATGGCGGCATGGACGCCAAGGCCATCGCATTCGAAGGCATCGGTGAGGCCTTGCATGATCCCGAAGTCGAGCTGCGCCTGTTCGGCAAGCCTGAGTCCTATGTCAAGCGGCGCATGGGCGTGGCTTTGGCGCGGGGCGCCAATACCGACGAGGCCCGGACGCGCGCGAAACATGCCGCCCATCGCGTCAGGCCCGTAAAGGGATCCTGACGCTCGAATTGATCGCAAGGCTCGTCCGGCACCGTTTGACAAGCAGACAGGCCGTCAAGACTTCGCGAGCGCGATCATCCGGGCGAACGCAAGGCGAAATTCATCGTGTCCAGCTTAGCGCCGGTCTTTGGCGCGGGCTTGGCCCAACTCAATGAACCTTTCAGGCCCGCCTTGTCGACCGGCGATGACAGTGTGACGGCAAATGTCTGCTCATCGGTCGGGGCGATCTTGGCCAGCTTCCATTCGGCGACATCAGCCTTTGCTACCGCATCGGGATGCACGCCCTTGTAGCCATCCCCCGTTGCATGCATGACGGTCGCGCCGGCGGGCAGAGCAATGTGAATTGTCACGTCCTGGGCGGCGGGGCCTTTTTTCTTGAATCCGGAATTTTCAACTTTCAGAACGTAAGTCGCGCCCGCGACATCACTTTTATCAGCGGTCAGGCGCGCTTCCAGGAAGGGGCGGAATCCCAGATCATTCTTGGTCCAGTCATAGATCGCTTTCAGTTGCTGTTCCGAGATCCGCAGGGGATTGTAATTTCCCATATGCAGCCGCTGGCCCGGCGTGTTCCCTTCCGCGATCCCCAGCTTGGGCATTGCGACCGTGTGATTGTAGACGAGATCCTTGAATTGCCCGAAGCCGACCGCGGTGCCGCCAAGAATTCCGCGCGCAACGTCAAAGGTGGCGCCATGGCATTGGGCGCATCCCAGGGAAATCGCAATCTTCTGCCCCAGCCGCCCATCTTCGGGCGCCGGAACGCGCCAAGGACCAGCGTCCGCTGCTTTCGGCAGGCCCGCGAAATAGGTCGCAAAATTGGCCAGATCTGCGTCGCTGACCTGGTCTTGCGTGAAAGCGGGCATGATGCCCCACGGCTTTCGCGCCGCCTGGCGGAATTCCGCCGAGGACAGACCTCGCCCCGCCAGCGCAGGACCAAACGCACCCTCGCCGGCGCTGCCGTGGCAGCTTCTGCATTGCGTATTCGAGCCGTCCCAGAGTGCTTTTCCCGAGGCTGCATCGGCACCCTGCTCCTGGGCGGCGGCACGCGAAACCAGGGACGCGGCAACAAGAATTCCTATGACGAATTTCTTCATGGCGCCCCCGGCTCCGTAATGGACTGATCTTCAATGATAGCTTCAACACATCATTTCCGCCAGAAGCGCTGCGGGCTGCCTCTTCGCAAAGAAGGCAATCCGCAGCGCCGGCAGAATCGATGGCGGGCCTGACAGACCTCACACCGTTAGGCGGATACCAGTTCCTTCTCCACCGTGTCGGCAAAGGTGTCGACATCGCGCAGGGTGCTGTAGATGTGCGGCGTGACGCGCAGCCCGTCATATTGGCCCGGCATCGGCGAATGGGCGGTGATGATGTTGTGTTTGGTGAACAGCGT
>CAIUCH010000018.1 GCA_903897605.1 uncultured Alphaproteobacteria bacterium | reverse complement strand
TCCGAGCTCGGCCTTCCGATCGTTGCGCGATCACGTGGCCTTTTACGCGTGGCCTTTCGACGGCTGCTTCGTCGATGACGAGCGCGTGACGCCGCAACCCGGGAATTTTTATGGCGGGTGGATCTCTTCCGATGTCGCCGGTCCTTTCAAGGGGGCGCCGGGCACCAGCTTCTGGTGACGACGGGATTTGGGAATGGTGGCGGCTGCGTGATTCAAATTCGTGACCTCGAAGCACCCAGAACAACTGGCGGAAACGCCCTACCGGCCCACCTCTAATATAGCGAATGAGTCCGGTACCATGGGCCCACGCGCCACGCGCCCGTTGGAAAGGGGCGCAGCGCCGGCAGGCGCCGGCTCGAATTCCGCCGCGATCAGCAGTATGTGCCCTGTCTTACTGTCGAGTGTCAGCGTCTTGGCGCTGGACTGTGTCTGAACGGTTTGTTCCACAGTAAAAGTAGAGGGACTGTTTTCCTTGATGACCGTAAGCGTGCCATCGGCTTGCGAACTAAAGGTTTCCTTTGTCCGCGGGTTAAAAGCCGCGCCATCCACAGCAACGCCAATCGGAAGTGTATCGAGGATCTGTCCGGTATCGGCGTTCAACATCACCATTGTTGCTGGATTACGGCACGCGACGAACAGAATTCGGTTTTTGGGATCAAATGCAAGGCCAGCAGGCGTTCCGCCTTTTCCGCCGAGATCGTAGCGAGCGGTCACGGACAGGGTCTTTGCATCGACCACAGCAATTTGGTCTTTGTTCTCCAAATCCACGTAGAGATGGCCTTTGCCATCCGAGACGGTTTGTTCGGGCGCAGCATCCAAATCGATTGTGCCAGCAACTGAGCCGTCTGAGGCGTTGATTGCCGTCATGTTAGGGGCGCTATGGCTGAGAACATAAACCCTCTGATTGAAAGGATCGAACATGATCCCGTCGGGGTCGCCATCCACATTGATCGTCTTGATGGTAGCAAGCGTCTTGGCATTCCACATAACCACGGGCTTGCTGGTCGCGAAGCCGTGATTGGACTTCGGGTCGACTACTGCCCCGTGGGCGCTGAACCCTGCTAATTCAGCGACGGGTGCCAGCGTGTCCAGATTGAACACCGAAATCCTGGGGCTCGCACCGCTACGAGCAATATAGAGACGCCGATTGTTTGAGTCAGCGTACACATAATCAAAGCCCCCTGCGCCGCCAACCTTTACGACCCTAAGCACGCGATAGGGGACCGCAGTCGGCTCAGTTTGCGCAACCACCATTGACGGTAGCAAAGCCAAGACGACTGCAGAAGCGAGCAGGAATTGTCGCATGTTTTGTCTCCTATTTGGCTCGATAGAGCGAAGCAAATGGTACGCAAGAAACTGGGGCCTGGAAATGCCTAGGCCCGCGCCGAACTGCACATACTGAGACGTGACAACAGCGGGGCACGTTCGGCGCGGGCGCTTCGATCATGTCGCGGATCGTCTTCTCGCCATGTTGTTTGGTGGCGGCGGCTATGTGGCCTGTTTACGTTGACGTATTCCAATAGGGGGCCAATCTGCTGGGTGGTGTAGTTAGGACAAAAACTCCTTAATGTGGAACTGGGCTCAATCCCAGGGAGTAGCCACATGCGTGAATACCTGAAGTTTTATATCAATGGCGAGTGGGTCGATCCCGTAACCCGGAACACTCTCGACGTGATCAATCCAGCCACCGAGGGCGTCGCCGGTAGAATTTCAATGGGATCGGTCGCGGATGTTGATAGAGCTGCGAGGACGGCGCGCAAGGCTTTTGCTAGCTGGTCGCAAACGACTAGAGAGGAACGCCTTGAGATACTGAGACGCATCCTAGCCGAATACCAAAAGCGCTTCGGCGACATCGCTGCGGCGATTACCGAAGAAATGGGCGCGCCAGCCTCGTTGGCGCAGAACGCCCAGGCAGCAATCGGCATTGGCCACCTTTCAACTGCCATTACCGTGCTCAAGGACTACAAATTTGAAGAAGATCGTGGCCCGACGCGCATCGTCAAGGAGCCCATCGGTGTGTGCGGCTTTATTACACCCTGGAACTGGCCCATCAACCAGATCGTCTGCAAGGTTGCTCCCGCAATCGCAACCGGTTGCACGATGGTGCTGAAGCCCTCGGAAATCGCACCATTTTCTGGCTATCTGTTTGCCGAGGTGATGCACGCCGCTGGGGTGCCAGCTGGGGTGTTCAACCTAGTCAATGGTGATGGCCCCACCGTCGGCGCGGCGATCAGTACGCATCCGGAAATTGACATGGTCTCGTTCACAGGCTCCACACGCGCTGGCATTGAGGTGGCCAAGAACGCCGCACCGACCGTGAAGCGAGTGGCGCAGGAGTTGGGCGGCAAGAGCCCAAACATTATTCTCGAAGACGCCGACATGAAAGCCGCCGTCGGCCGTGGAGTTCGCTCCGTAATGACCAATTCCGGCCAATCCTGTAACGCTCCGACCCGGATGCTGGTACCTGCCAGGAAGATGGGTGAAGCCATTGCGATTGCCAAAGACGTCGCGGAAAGCATCACTGTGGGAGATCCCAACGGCAACGCCGAAATGGGCCCGGTCGTCTCCGAGACGCAGTGGAACAAGATCCAGGCCTTAATCAAGAAGGGTCTGGAAGAAGGTGCCACATTGGTTACGGGCGGCCTCGGCCGTCCGGAAGGCTTAGACATCGGTTATTATGTAAAGCCCACCGTGTTCGCCAACGTCACCAATGACATGATCATCGCCAGAGAAGAAATCTTTGGACCGGTCGTGGCCATTCTCGGTTACGACACGGTGAAACATGCAGTAGAGATTGCCAACGACACAGAATACGGCCTCGCCGCCTATGTCAGCGGCGCTGACAAATCAATCGTGCGGGAAATTGCCTCGAAACTACGCGCGGGTCAGGTCAGCATCAATGGCGCCGGGGGGGATCTCATGGCACCGTTTGGCGGCTACAAGAAGTCAGGCAATGGCCGCGAATGGGGTGACTTTGCCTTCGCCGAGTTCCTCGAGACAAAGGCGATCCTGGGATACGCGCAAGCGTAAGCCACAGAATATTGCAAAGCGTTGGTTCGCCAGAACACAGGTCGATTTGCAGCTTTTGTTGTCCTGCCTACCAGTCGCTTCGCAATCATAGGCACATAGTCATAAGATTGTTTAGAATTACTCTAATAAAGTCGCTTTGTAGTCGGCCATTGCGGAGAAAAATTAAGGTCTGACTGCCTCCACCACCATTCTCCAAATGACATCACTGTCCGGTGCCGGCATTGCCCGGCCCGCCCACCGGTTCGATCTTGGGCAATCTTTCCTCTGCTGGCGGCAAAGGCGGGAACGGCGCGTGCGGCTCGGCCTGATACCAATAGGCCACGGAATAATAATTGTCCGAGCGGTGATTGGCGCTGCCATGCTCGATCGTGGCCTTGAAGGATTTTTCGAACGGCACTGGCGCCTCGAGATGAAAGCGATAGACGCTGGAACGGCCGCCCGCCTTTTCTTCGCCCACCACAGGCGCGCCATATAGCCCGTAGGAGAAAGGCACGCCGCCAAAATCATGCGCGCCGAGGAAATAATCTTCCGCGCCGGTGCCGTTGATGGACGGCATTTTCTCTCCATTGATGAAGAACATGTCGTCGCCTTCGCCCCACCACGCATCCTGGTTCTGCAGCACCGACATGGTGACGCCGACAAATTGACCACGGCCCTTGATATCGGCCCAGACATAATTGTCGTCGCCGGTCAGATTGATCTTGTTGTTCACCAGCGGATCGCCGTCGCGCAGCCAATTGTTGGTCCAGCCGCGATTGGGTTGGGCCTGCCGGTACTGCGCGTGGAAATAAAAGATATTCTTGGGCAGCGGCCGGGAAGAGCGGCGATAATCGATATTGTAATAGAGATCGCCCATCGGCTCTTTGCCTTCATTGGTGAGCGTGATGCGGGCATGTTTCGCATACGGCATTTGGAAGAAGCTGTTCATGCTGCGCACGCTTCCCACCGACAGCACTTCGGATTGCCAGTTGATATATTCGCCCAGGCCCAGTCCGAAGAAATCGCCGACCGGCGCTTCGACACTGGGGCTTGCTTCGCCATCCCAATACATCCGAAGCACGATGCGCTTGAGATGATACGCCTCGCGGTCGCCGAAGGTGAACCAGATATGGGAAACGGCGCCCGGACCATCCACGTCCAGCACCGTGACGGTGGCCCCCGGCGCCACCTTCAGGGAATCGGCATTGGCGCCACTGGGGTCGGCGCTGGAGGCACGGTGCAGCGTATAGGCCTGGGGCAGCGTCAGATCGGGCCGTGCGGAAAATTCCTGGGCATGGGCCATGCTCGCAAATCCAATTGCGGCAAAGCCAATCGCGGCAAGTCGCATCCTTTATTCCCCTTGGTTTGACGAGGCCGCCTGGAATTTCAATTCAATCAGCTTTCCGCCGTGTCCGCCACACAGCGAAAGCCCGCCGCCACGGGGCCCCGACTCGGCCGTTGCGCGTTTGGCACCAAGCTTACCGAGGCCCGCGCGGCCCGCCGGTGAAGCTCAATCGGTGCGATTGCGCGGCGCGGGCTGTTTCAGGCTCAAGATATAGGCAGAGACGTCCCGTATCTCGGTGCGGGTCAGGCTGAAATCGGGCATGCGGTTGTGGGAAGTACTCAGGAATGCCGCCAGGGACATTTCCGTTGTCGAGCTCATCCGTGCGATGGACGCAAAGGAGGGCACGGTGTCATTGGATACCGGCGACTGCGGGTCTATCTGGTGGCATCCGCTGCACCATTTCGCGGCAGTCTGCCGCCCAATCTCAACGTCTTGGGCTTCGACAAGGGTTGCGGGAAGAAAACATCCCAGAAGAACGAGTGCAGCCAAGCCAGCGCGCATCGCAAACTCCCTATTGACGAAGTTACTTTAGCATCAGGCCAACAACATTTTTTGATTTCGATCAACCTTCCGGGACGCTTCCAGGCGGCGCGGCTTGATTGAGTTCACAGTATCCGTCGCGATTGCGCGGGCATTGGCGAATGAAACTATGATCATCTTCGCCGATGAACCGACGGGCAATCTGGACACGGGCTTGCGCGCCATTGTCCAGAATGTCCTGCGAGACCTTTCACCAGGCCGAAGAGCGGATGCGCTGGCGCAGAGTGTGTTTGCGGGCGACCGGTACGACTACTGCTGAAGTCCGCAACGGGGATCTCCCCAATCCGCAATGCCATCTGAGGGTCCGGGCAAGCCGAGGCCGCCGCGCGGTTGACCGACATTTGACGCCCGCTTGCCTCCAAACGGGGCATTTCAATCCATGGCGTTAACGCTTGTTGCCATTTCACCGCGATGCGGGGTCGATTGCTGCAGCGCGTCATCGCGTTTTTGTTTTTCCCTTATGACATCATGGTCTAACATTTGTGACGGAAGGGTCGGGAGTCGCCAATGGCAGTCTTGGATCATAACCATCACGATCTCAGCGAAAATGCGCCCATGAGGGGAGGAGTAGGCCAGTTCTGCTTCTTCTGGGTCGGCGTTTTTGCGGTCATCGCGCTGCTCGGATTTTTGCTCAAGAGCTGAACCGGCAGGTTGATTGTGTGTTGCGTGCGGATGTCGAAGCAGACGTCCGGCGTTGCGTTTGCCGAAACGGCAATCAGCGAATTGCCCGTCCCAAGGCCTCTTCAGCGTCGCGGTATTTTCCATCCGGATTGCAGCGCCAGGCGGCGCTGAATGCCGTCATCGCCAGCGATGCCGCCGGCGCGTTTTTGTGAATTTCCTTCCGGTGCAGCATCTTGGTCATGACCAAGCGCAGCTTTGCCGCCGTCACGCCTTCGGGAACGCATTTTTCCATGATGCCGGATGAAGGCACCGCGCCGCCGACGAAATCCAGCGTGTCCGAGACGCCGCGCAGATAGGTCTCGCAGGCCGCCTTCTGGGACGGGCTGCCTTCGCAGATTTTGAGCAGTTCCACGCCGGTCATGGGTGTCCCCGCCTTGGCCGATGAAGCGGACAGGAGGGTCAGAACAACCATCGTCGCCGCGACCTTCATTCCAGCTCTCCGCTCTGCGCCGCGCCCGGCCGGTTTTTGCCGTGAAAAGACGGCTTTAAAATGGCTCATAAGCTCCATCCGGGATCAGAGGATTGTATTCGCCCGGGGGATTTGAAAATGTCAGGCCCGGGGCGGATACCGACAAGGCTATGGGTTCATGACGAGATTGCTGGATGTCGTAGCCAGCTTCAAGGATGCGCGGGTGCTGGTGGTGGGCGACGTCATGCTCGACCGCTTTGTCTATGCGCGGGTTTCCCGCATCTCGCCGGAAGCCCCGGTGCCGGTGCTGGCGGTCCAACGCGAAGTGGCGAGCCTGGGCGGCGCGGGCAACGTCGCCCGCAATATTGCCTCCCTGGGCGGCCGGGCCACCCTGGTCGGGGGCAGGGGCCGGGATCCGGCGGGCGATCGCATCGCGGAACTGCTGTCCGGCGAGCCGCGTATCGCGGCGGCCTTGATGACATCCGATGAAGGCCGGACCACGGAAAAAATCCGCTATGTCGCCGACCAGCAGCAGATGATGCGGGCTGATACGGAATCGCCCTGGCCGGATGCCGACAACGGCAAGACCTTTGAGGCAATTCGCGGTCTGATAGCCGATCATGATGTGCTGGTGATCTCCGATTACGCCAAGGGATTTTTGACGCCGGTCCTGGTCAAGGCGTTGATTGCGCTGGGCCGCGCCCAAGGCAAGCCCGTGATCGTCGATCCCAAAGGGCCTCGCCTGGCCCATTATGACGGCGCCACGGTCATGACGCCCAATAGCGGCGAAGCCGCCACTGCCACCGGGTTGGAGGCGGACAGCGACGCAGGCGTGGCGGCAGTGGGTGGACGCCTGCTGAGCGATCTGCCGCAGCTGGGCGCGGCGCTGATCACCCGTGGCGCGGCTGGGCTTTGCCTGGCGCGGCGCGGCCAGGGCATCCTCCATGTCGCCGCGCGCGCGCGCGAAGTGTTCGATGTCTCCGGTGCCGGCGATACGGTGGTGGCGGCATTGGCGCTGGGGCTTGCCGTGGGCAGCGATCTGGAAACGGCGGCGCGGCTTGCCAATATCGCTGCTGGCGTGGCTGTCACCATGGTGGGAACCGCGGCAGTGACCGCCGATGAAATCGCCGCCGAGCTTCACACTCAGCACCTGGAATCGGTGGAGAAGAAGGTCGTCTCGCCCGAACGTGCGCTGGAGTGGCAGACGCTTTGGCGCGTCAAGGGCCGCAAGATCGGTTTCACCAATGGCTGTTTCGATCTGGTTCATCCCGGCCATGTCTCGCTTCTCACCCAGGCGCGCGCCAAATGCGACCGGCTGGTGGTGGGCCTGAATTCCGATGCTTCGGTCCGGCGGCTGAAGGGGCCGGGCCGGCCAGTGCAGGATGAAATGGCCCGCGCCATCGTCTTGGCGTCGCTGGCGATGGTGGATCTGGTGGTGATCTTCGGCGAGGACACGCCGCAAACCTTGATCCGGAAGCTTCGGCCCGATGTTCTGATCAAAGGCGCCGACTACAAGCGCGAAGAAATCGTGGGCGCCGACTTTGTCTTGTCGTATGGCGGCGAAGTGGTGCTGGCCGAACTGATGCCGGATCGCAGCACCAGCAGCCTGATCGGCCGTGCCCGCGAATAGGACACGTGCTTGCACGGGTCCGGACGCTGTGTAACCCTTCCGCCATTCGCGGGATTTAGGGGAGCCATTGATGTCAACACGGGATCTGAACCGGCGCCGGCTGCTGCAAACCTCGCTGGCATTGGGCGGTCTTGGCCTTGCCGGTTGCGCCACCCAGCCGCGTGCGAACACGACGCGCTTCACCGGGCTTTCCGCGCAGGACATTCCCCCCGTGCTGGCGCCGGTGCGCGCCCATCCGGACCGGTTGTTCGACATCACCGTCTGTCTGCGCCCCTTCCGCGCCCAGGGACCCCGCATCGAAGCCGAACAGATCGGCGACACGCTGGTGGTGCACAATTACGGCCATGGCGGCAGCGGTTGGTCGCTGTCCTGGGGTTCGGCCAGCATGGCAATGCAGAAAGCGCTGGTGAACAGCCCGTCCCAGATTGCCGTGATCGGCTGCGGCGCCATCGGCCTGACCTCCGCCATCATGGCGCAGCGCACGGGCGCGCAGGTCACCATCTATGCGCGCGATCTTCTTCCCCAGACCCGTTCGGCCCGCGCCACTGGAAGCTGGACGCCGGATTCGCGCATCGCGCTGAAGGATGCCGCGGGCCCCGCCTTCGGCGAATTGTGGGAACAGATGGCGCGCTTTTCCTTCAAGACCTATCGCCAATATCTGGGTCTGCCCGGCACGCCAGTGGAATTCACCGATCGCTATGCTCTGTCCGACGAGCCGTTCGAGGAAGGTCGCGAGCAGGCGGAAAAACTCGATACGCTGGGGTTCGGTACCTATAGCGACCGCATCAGCGATCTGACGCCCCGGGGACAGGATTTGCCGGCAGGCGCCACGCACTTTCCGGTCAAATATGTTCGCCGCTCGCAATCGATGCAGTTCAATATCGCCGATTATGCCCACACCTTGATGACGGATTTCTTCACCGCCGGCGGCAAATTCGTGCGCAAGGAATTCCACGCGCCGAACGATCTCACCCAGCTCAAGGAAAAAGTGGTGATCAACTGCCCGGGTTACGCGGCGCGGGAATGGTGGAACGACAATTCGATCACGCCGGTGCGCGGCCAGATCGCCTGGCTGATCCCACAACCGGAAGTGAATTACGGTTTCAACTACAAGAATATCAGCATCCTGTCGCGGCGTGACGGCATCGTGGTGCAGGACCTCAATGGCGGCGATATGCGGGGCTATGGAAATTCCAAGGAACTGGCGGATCGCAAGGAGGCTGACGATGCCGTCGCTACCATCGCCGAACTCTATTCGCGCTTTCGCGTCTGACGCGGTTCCCGAGTTTTGAATCAGCCCGCGTCCGTCCGCGGGGAGGTCCAGCCAGACAAGGCGAGTGCCCAAAGCCCGGCCAGCGCGGCGATGGGCACAAAGCAGAGCAGCGCCCACCACATCGAAAATCCGATCCGCCTCAGCACCAGGGCCGCCGCGACGGCGTACAGCGCCACAAATCCGATGATGACGGCCAGCTGGAAATGGGTCACGACGAGCACGAAATCGCTTGATGGTTGCATGAGCGTGCCTTTCGAAGTCCACGGATTCCAAGTTTAGCTGGTTTTCCTGGCCTGAGGCGGATTTTCCAGGCGAACCGGCGGCCCCGGGGCCGCGCTTGCCAGATCGCACGCCTCTCACCATTGTGCGCGCCAATTATGGTGGCCAAGACAATCTCATCGCGCACCAACGACGCCCGGCTGGACGAATGGTCGCCGCGGCTGCTGAAGTCGCGTCTGTACGGCCAACTTTTAGTGGACATCATTATCGGCCGGCTGGCGCCCAGCGAAAGGCTGGATGAACAGAATTTGGCCAAACGCTATGGCGGTGGCCTGGCTGGCATTCGCGATGCCCTGGCGCGCCTGGCGCTGGAAGGCCTGGTGCTGCGGCGTGCCCGCGTCGGCACCATGGTGGCACCGCTGGATCTGATGGAAGCGCGCGAAGCCTTCGCGGCCCGTACCCTGGTCGAGGTCGAATGCGCCGGTTTGGCTGCCCGTTTCGCCAACGATGCGCAGATCGCGGCAATCCGCGCCGCCCTGGATGCTGGTGAGGCCGCGATCGCCGAACATGACGCCCGCGCCCTGGCGATGATGGACGAGGCTTTTCATCTCGCGGTCGCCAGTGCCAGCCACAATCGCGTCCTGGCCAAGATGGTAATGACCCTGCATCACCAGACCGCGCGCTTCTGGCTGGTGACCATGCGCGAGCCATCGCTGGAGGATAGCCGGCTTGCATTGGCGCATCATCGCATTTTGGCTGACGCCATCGCGGCGCACGATGTCAGCCGGGCGCAGGACGCGATGCGCCAGGCGTTGGGTGATTTTCCCGCCGACGTCAAACGTGCCTGGACATCCGCATGATCGTGCGCGCCTGGATCACCCTGGCGGCGATGAGCGTGGTATTCTTCCTGATCACCGCCACCAGCTTCAGTTCGCTCGGTGTGGTGTTGCCTGCGATGATCGGCGAAATGCATTGGAGCTGGGGCGGGGCGGGCAGCGGCTTTTCATTGCTGGGCGTCGCTGCCGGCATCACCGCCACCATCCCGGCCAGCCTGATCCGCCGCTTTGGCGTTCGCGTCACCCTGGTGGCGGGAAGCCTGGTGATGGCGGCCGCTTTTGCCGCGCTGGCGCTGACCCATGGGTTGGCGCTTTATTTCCTGGGCTGTTTGTTGATGGGTTTGGGATTCACGCTGCTGGCAACCGTGCCCGGCACCTATCTGCTGGCGCGCCTGTTTGCCAATCCGTCTTTCGCATTTGGTCTCTATTTCACCATCGGCGGCCTGGGCGGAGTTGCGGGACCGGTGCTGTATCTGTGGGTTGCCGGAGTGACCCAGAATTGGCGCGCCTATTGGCTGGTGTCGCTGCTGATCGTGACCGCGGCGGGACTGTTGAGCGCGGTTCTGGTGGACACAAAAACAAATCTGCGCGACGGCGGCGATGGCGGCGGCGCCAGCATGAGGCGCGACGAATGGTCGGTGAAGGCGGCCCTGCGGACACGCCAATTCGCCATCCTGGCTGCGGCCTACAGCATCTTTCTGTTTGTCGGCATCACGGTGAACGCGGTGTCGGTGGCGCATCTGATGACGCGCGGAATTCCAGCCACGGTCGCCGGCGGAATGATGAGCGCCGAAGCCCTGGTCAATGCCGGGGCGCGGATGCTGGGTGGCGTGATCGTTCGCTGGATCAGCGCGAAAACCCTGTTGTTGCTGTCGCTAGCGATGCTGATCGTCGGGCTCCTGGCGCTCAGTGCGGCGCATGACCTGCCATTGATGCTGGTTTTTGCGGTGGGCGTGGGCGTGGGATATGGCCTGACATTCTTTGCCTCGACCATTCTGCTGCTGGATTATTTCGGCCGGGCGCCCAACCTCGAATTGTTTGCCGCGATCAATCTGATTTCGACCATCGGCGCGGGCGGCCCGGCCTTTGCCGGTTTTGTCGCCGACTATACCGGCAGCTTTGTGCCGGCTTTCACCATCCTGGAAGGCCTGGTTTTGCTGGTCCTGATCGCCGTTGCTGTCATGCGCCGCCCAAATTGGAGTGCGGCATGACGGCGGATTTTGGCGTTTTCCTTCCCGTAGCCAGCGGTGGTTGGGTGGTGTCGCGCAACACACCGTTGCTGGATGGCGGCTGGGCGCAGAATCGCGACGCCGCCCTGATCGCCGAAGCCGAAGGCCTGGACTTTGTCATGTCGATGGGCAAATGGCGCGGCTTTGGCGGCGTAACCGATCACTGGGGCACATCGCTGGAATCGGTGACCATGATGGCGGGGATCGCGGCGCTGACCAAACGGGTGAAAGTGTGGGCGACCTTGCATGCGATCCTGCACAATCCGGTGGTGGCGGCAAAGATGATCACCACTTTGGATCATATTTCGGGCGGCCGAGCAGGACTCAATATCGTGGCGGGCGCCTATCGCGGCGAGTTCGAGCAAATGAATGCCTGGGACGAGAGCCTCGATCACGATGCGCGTTATGACCTGACGGAAGAATGGACCGGCATCGTCAAACGGCTATGGACACAGAAGCGGGTCGATTTCGCCGGCCGCTATTTCACCATCAAGGATTGCGTGTCGGAGCCCAAGCCGCTGCGCCGTCCGGATTTGATCTGTGCCGGCATGTCGGCGCGGGGGTTCGATTTCTCCGTCCGCGAAGCCGACATCTGTTTCATTGGCGGGCGTGACGAAGCGGAGACGCGGGCGGCGTCGCTGCGGGCCAAGGATCTGGCCGCCAAGTTGAACAAAACTATCAAGACATACGCCATGTGCACCGTGATCTATGGGGCGAGCGATAAAGCGGCGGAGGCGACGGCGCAGTCCTATCGCGATGGGCTGGACGAGGGCGCCGTGCTGGGCATGCTGGAAAGTTATGGTGCGAGCTTTGCCGGCACCGACAACGCCATGGTGGCCCGCGCCAAGGGCGCCTTCATGACCCACACCGTGATCGGGGCGCCCGGAACCTGTGCCCAGAAGATTGCGGGTTTTCTGAAGGATTGTGCGCTGGACGGCTTGATGCTGGTTTTCGCGGACTATGATGAAGGCCTGAAAGTGATGGGGCGCGAGATCCTGCCCCTGCTCAAGGCGGATTCCACGTGCTGAAGGATTGGATCAAACCCGCGCGCACGGCGCTTCTGCTGGTGGACTGTCAGGTGGATTTTGCTTCGCCGGATGGCGCGATGGCCCGGTCGGGCGTTGATATCGGCATGGCGCAGGCTGCGATCCGCAATGTGACGGCGCTGGCCAATGCGGCGCGGACCGCGAATGTGCCCTGCCTGTTCGCACGGCTGCTCACCCGTTCCGGTGACGAAACGCCGGCGCTTCGCGAATGGAATATCCGGCGAGGACAGCAGAATAATCCGCCGCTGTGCCGCGAAGGCACCCGTGGCGCCGATTTCGTGGGTCCGCAGCCGCTGGCGGGTGAGGCGGTGTTTTCGAAAACCCGCTATGACGCTTTCGCGGGAACCGAACTGGATGGGCATCTGCGCGCGATCCGGCGCGACACGTTGGTGATCGCAGGCCTCACCACGGAATGCTGTGTCGACTCCACCGCGCGCGATGCATTCGAACGCGATTATCATGTCTTCATCGCATCGGACGCGGTGGCGGCCTATGCGCCCGGGCTGCACCAGGGCGCGCTGAAAGCCTTGGAATTGAACTGCGCCATCCTGGCGGACAGTGCCGGCATCGTCGCGGCCTGGAATATATCTTAGTCAAAACAATGACTTGTGATGCGGCCGGACGTCGCGCTTGGCATTTCTGTGTAAAATGTTACATGAAATTTGACATCTCACAGCGATCTTCACCGCATGCCGCTACCTTTCCGCCCGCTCATCGCCGCGTTGCTTCTGGCGCCCTTCTCCGCACAGGCCGAACCGTCCATCGAAACCGTCACCGTCACGGGCGACCGGGCGCATCTGATCGAAACCCAGCCCGACGACACCGCGCTCGGCCTCGACAAGCCGCTGATCGAAACGCCGCGCGCCGTGACGGTGGTGAGCGATACCACCATCGACCGCTATGGCATCACCGGTGTCGATACGCTGACCGCGATCACGCCGTCGGCCTATACGGCGAGTTTTTATGGCGTGGAAGGCGCGGTCAATCTGCGCGGCACTTTGGCGGAATCCTATTTCCGCGGCTTCAAGCGTGCCGACAATCGCGGCACTTATTCCACGCCGCTGGGTGATGCCGCCGAGATCGAAATTTTGCGCGGTCCACCGTCGGCCATCTATGGCGCGGGCAAGGTGGGCGGGCTGGTCAACTTTGTTCCCAAGAGCACGGCGGAAGACAGCATCGTCTCCGGCGAAATCACCGCGACCTATGGCAGCTATTCCAAGCGCAACCTTACGGGCCAGATCGGCATGCCGCTGGATCTGGGCGCGGTCCAGGGCGGTGTGCATGCCTATGGCGAGATCGACGATTCCTTCAGCTTTTATCGTGGCATCCATCCCAGCCACCAGCTTTTGGAATTGTCCGGCAATTTCGCCGCCGGCCCCTGGTCGCTGTCATCGGATTACCTCTACGACCATTCCAATGGCGATGTGCAGACGCCGGGTTGGAATCGTCTGACGCAATCCTTGATCGACAACGGCACCTATGTCACCGGCCGCAATACGTCGCTGAAGGACGCCGACGGCAATGGGCGGCTGACCTTGAATGAGCTGGGCGGCAATCCCTATTTCTTCGATCCCAATTTCAAGCCATTTTATTTCGCGGTGCCCGGCTGCGGCGCCTGCAGCGATGCCACGCATACGCTCGACACCGGCATCGGTACCAGCCATCTGAGCCCGCGCACGGTCTATCTGGCGCCGGGCGTCGATTTCTCCAACACCGTAACCCATACCGGCTTTGCCGAACTGGTGCGCGCTTTCGACGGCGGCGACCGTGTCCGTCTGCAAGGCTTTGTCGATACGCTGTCGAACGACCGCTTCGTCTCCTATGGCTTCCCCGGTTCCTATCGCACCCTGATCGGCGAGGGCCGGGCGCGCTTTGATTTCGGCCGCGATCTGGGACCGATCACGACGCAGAACATCGTCGGCGCGTCGTATCGCTATGTTCACGCCATCGGCAAAGAGAGCTTCAACAGCGGTGTCATCGCACTGGACCGGCGCGATATCAGCGCCGGCGCGATGCCCAATGACATCATCGATTCGCCCTTCAACAGCGATTCGTCGGGCACGGTGGGGCTAGGCTGGGAAAATGACGTGCGCAGCAACACCGCCGATGCCGGTCTCTTTGCGACCTCGGACATTGCCTGGGACAAGCGGCTGGATCTCATTCTGGGTGGCCGCTACGACGCCTACAATGTCCGTTCGGTGGACCAGGGCGTGCTGGCGTTCGAACCGCCAAGCGGCCAAGGCGGCAAAGGTTCGCTCACCTATTCCGCCAGCCTCAGCTACAAAACCGACTGGGGCCTTGTTCCGTATCTTACCAACGCCAAATCGTCGGCCATCGAGATCGGCCAGGCCAGCCAGGTGGTGACATCGCTGCTGGTGAATGACGATTGGCTTTCCGCCTCCTTTCTCAATGAGGCGGGCGTGAAGTTCGCTTTTCTCGATCAGCATCTGGTGGGCTCGCTGGCCTGGTACCGGCAGGAACGCACCCAGTTGCAGCAGGGCCGCGGCGTGACCACGGTGATGGGAACGCGCTCGCAAGGCGGCGAAGCCGAAATTCGTTATGTCCTGGACGAAAATATCAGCGCCACTTTGGCGGGCAACCTGCAGCACACCATCGTGAAGGGCCCCGATCACAGCTTTGCCTATATCCCCACCCGCGATGCCGGCGTGGTGCCCGCCAGCGGCTTCGGCGGCAGTTATGTGACGTTCGACTTTTCAAGTCTGCCCGGCAAAACGGGAAACTATGAATACAGTTTAATCCCGCATGCGGTGATCAGCCCCTATCTCACTTACACCAGCGACGAACAGAATTGGGGCGCCACATTCGGCGGCACCTATGTTTCGCAAACCGCCCAGACGGTGCCGCAGCCGATTGCCTTTCCCGCCTATGTCACCTTGAACGCATCAGCTTTTTTGCGAATGGGCGCGTGGGAAGCGGATGTGAATGTGAACAATCTGGCCGACGCGCGTTATTTCACGCCTGACGCGGATATCTATGCCAATCTGGCGGCGCTGCCTGGGGTGGGGCGGACCTGGCGCATTACCTTCAGGCGGGCGTTTTAACGCGGTAGGCGTTGCCCAGGATGCGGCGCATCTCGTCCAGCAAGGTGAAGAGATCGATATCGCCGTTCAATTTTCCGGCCAGATGCAGCACCACCACGCCATGCAGGGTTGACCAAAGGATGTGGCCGATCAGCTGCGGATCGCCGATGAAATAGCCTTGCTCCACCATCATGCGGACATGATCGGTCATGGTGGCCTTTGCCCGCGCTTCGGCCAAGGCGAGTTCGGGCACCGGCCTGCCCTTGATCTCGTCGAAATCGAACATCAGCCGAAAGCAGGTCTGCTCCTGCAAAGCGAAGCGGACATAGGCCTGGCCGACGGCGCTGCTTTTTTCCGGTGGCGTGCCGGGGATCGCCATGGCGCGTTCCAGTTGATCGGCGAAGCGGTTGAAGGCGCGTGCGCGGATGGCGGACAGGATTTCGTCCTTGTCCTTGAAATAGCGATAGGGCGTCATGGCGCTGACGCCCAGCTCGGCGGCCAGCAGGCGCATGTTGAAATTGTCGGGGCCGCGCTCGACAAAGATGCGCGTCGCAAGCGCGCACAGCCGCTCGCGAAAGTCGGCAATGTCAGTTTCGGTCAGAACGCGTGGCACAGGAATTTCCCTTCGCCAGCACTTGTCGCAAAGGTTTTTAATTTACGCTATCTTTATACGATGTAAGGAATGTTAAATGTCATGCCGCCAAGTCATTGTGCACATGCGATAAAGGCGGCAGGCATGAGAAATTTCACACTTATAACAATTTTGGTCCTGATGGCTTTACCGGCACAGGCGCAAACCCAGGCCTGGGTGCAGGCGGTGGCGTCGGGCGGTTTCGAGGCCCGCGTCATTACCAGCGACGATGCTTGTCCCGCGTTGAAAAGCGACAAAGGCGATTTTGCCATGACGGTGCGCGCGCCGGCCAATGGCGCCTTTCCGCTCGCCTGCGAAGCGCCGATACCGGCCGATGCCAGCACCGCCTCGATTGGCGAACAGACTTTGCCGCTGCCGGTCGCCTCGCCCAATCGCATTCTTGTGCTGGGCGACACCGGTTGCCGCATCAAAGGCAGTGCGCTCCAAGTCTGCAACGATCCGGTGGCCTGGCCTTTTCCGTCGGTCGCGGCGGCGGCGGCCCAGCTCAAACCCGATCTGGTCCTTCATGTCGTTGACTATCTTTATCGCGAAGAACCATGCCCGCCGGGAAATGCGGGTTGTGCCGGTTCGCCCTCGGGCGACAATTGGCCAAGCTGGCAGGCGGATTTCTTCACACCCGCGGCGCCGCTTCTCGCCGCCGCGCCTTGGGTGATCTTGCGCGGCAATCACGAAGATTGCGCCCGCGCCGGTCTCGGCTTCCTGCGGCTGCTAGGCCCCGATGCCTTCGATCCTGCCGCGCCGTGCAATCCGCATCTGGCGCCGTTCATGGTTTCCCTGGGCGGACCGACCCTGGCGGCGGTGGACGATGCCAATGCGCCCGATACCGATGTCGATGACAAGCTGGTGCCGGTTTACGCCGCCGAGCTGCAAGATTTGGCCAGCGCGCCGGCGCCAGTGTGGTTCGCGGCGCATCGCCCGATCTGGGCGGCAATCTCAGGTCCGCTCAATATTCCCATTGGCGGCAATGCCACCATCATCGCGGCGGCGGGCAAGACCTTGATGCCGCCCAATGTGGCACTGATGTTGTCTGGGCACATCCATACCTTCGAGGCGATCAACTATGACGGCAAGGTGCCGCCGCAGATCGTGGCCGGCAATGGCGGCGACAATCTCGATGTCACGCCGGTCAATCTCAAAGGCGCGATCTTCCAGGGCCATTCCGGCGTCGGGGTCAAGGACGGGCTGTCGGTGGGTGGCTTCGGCTTTATGTTGATGACGCGCCAGGATTCAAGCTGGAACATCGATCTCTATGACTCCAGCGGTCGGCAGAAAGGCCAATGCTTTTTTACGCCCGGTGCCAGTGACACGCCCGGGCGGGTGGATTGCCCGGGTTTGAAACACTGAATTATTCCGTTTTGGCCGCGGCCTTGCTGGCGTCATTGTCGAGCAGCGCCAGCATCGTCACCGTCGGATAGGCGTCGGCGACCAGTCCGTGTGCCGCCTGATACTGGCGCAGTGCGATGCGGGTCTTGCGGCCCAGAAGGCCGTCGAGATCGCCCGCATCATAGCCCAGCGCCGCCAGATCGGTCTGGAAACGCAGGCGGTCGACACGCGACAAAGGTTTTTCATTGCGCGGCCAGGACGCCCGAATGCCGGGCCGGTCCATCATCCGATCGGCGAGCAAGCTCACCGCCAAGGCATAGCTGGCGGCGTTGTTGTATTTCAGGATCTGGCGGAAATTGCTCAGGGTCAGCATTGCGGGACCATTGGCGCCAGCCGGAAGATAGAGCGCCGCCATGTCGTCGCCATCGGGCAACGCTCCACCTGCCACCAGTTTCACGCCGCGCGCTGCCCATTCCGATATGGGTTTGAGTGTGCCCAGATCGGCATCCTGATACGCAAAGCCCTTTGGCAGCACGACTTCATAGCCCCAAGGCTTGTCCGCCTGCCAGCCTTCGCGCTGGAACAGGACCGCGGTGGAGGCCAGCGCGTCGGCGGCGGAATGCCAGAGATCGATCTTGCCATCGCCATCGCCATCGGTGGCGTATTTGAAGAAAGTGGATGGCATGAATTGCGTTTGGCCGAAGGCACCCGCCCAGGACGACACCATTTCCGCCGGCACATAATCATTCTGCTGCAACAGGAGCAGGGCGGCGATCATTTCGCGGCGCGCGAATCCTTGGCGCGGTCCATCATAGGCCTGGGTGGCAAGCGAAGCGAAAATATTATAGCCGCCTTCGTCACGGCCATAATCGGTTTCCATTCCCCAGATCGCGACAAGAATTTCCTTCGGCACGCCGAAGCGGCCTTCGATCGCCGCCAGCATCTCCGCGTTTTGGTTGAGGAGAAATTTCGCGTTGGCGACGCGCCGGGCCGAAACCGCGCCATCAAGATAGCTCCAGACCGGGCGCACGAATTCCGGCTGCTCGGCGATGATGGTGTCGATAGCGGTGATGGGGGCGATGCCGGCCACCGCCCGGTTATAGGTTTCCGCCGTCACCCCCCGGGCAATCGCGGTGGCCTCGAAATCGCGGATGAAGGCCTGGAATTTTTCATCGCCGCCAATCGCGGGCAGGGGCGGTAGCGGCGCGGAGGCCTGGGCCAAGGGCGGGGGAGCCGGCGCCGGGGCAGGAACCGGTGGGCGTCTTCCGGCACAGGCGGCCAGGGCCAGCAGGCTGACGGCGGCAAAAAGGCGGGTAACGCGGCGCATAGCCTCTTTTAGCACTGATTCTGGGGATTTTTGGCGGAAATCCTGGGTTTTTGTGCGGTTGACAGCTTTTCCCCGCCCGCATAGCTTCCGCGCCTCTTTGCGGGCGGCCCACGCTGCCTGATCGACGTCAAAAGGCAGTGTCATGAAGGTTCGCAATTCCCTCCGGTCGCTCAAGAAGCGTGACAAGGACTGCCGCGTCATCCGCCGCAAAGGCCGGGTTTATGTCATCAACAAGAAGAACCCGCGTTTCAAGGCCCGCCAAGGCTAAAAGCGCGGCCCGGAAAAGTGTGCAGCGTTGGTACGCTGGCGCTGCCAACTCCGTAAGGCCGCGCGACAAAAATAAAGCCCAATCGTGACAGAGGAAGGCTTGGCGGACTAAACTTTTCGCCATGCGAAAACTTGCCCTGATCGCGATCTTGGCGCTGTTGCCGGCCTTTGCCTCCGCGGCCGCTCCCAGCGAAGAAGACAAGCTGCTCGCCGAGTTGAAAAAGGCGGAGTCGCCCGAGATCGCCAAACCGATCGAAGACAAGTTGGGCCAGCTCTTCCACGCTTCCGGCAGCGCCAGCGTCGATCTTCTGATGACGCGGGCGGGGACGGCGTTGGGTCAAGCCGATAATGCCACCGCCCGCGCCCTGATCGAGGCGGTCACCCATGTGGCGCCGCGTTTCGCCGAAGGTTGGCGGACACGGGCGCATATGCAACGGGCCTCGGGCGATGATGCCGGTGCGATGATTTCGCTGCAGCGCGCGGTCGACCTCAATCCCAAGCATTTCACGGCGATGACCGAATTGGGCGAGATGCTGGAGGATTATGGCGACAAACCCGGCGCGCTGAAATTGTATCGCCGCGTGCTGGCGTTGGACCCGCAAATGAAAATCGCTATCGAGCGCGCGAAGGCCTTGACGAAAGAAGTCGAGGGGCAGGGGATTTAGTTGCCCCCTCCGGTCTACGCTGGCCCGAGAGCCAGCTACGACCACCTCCCCCGCCAGCGCGCTTCGCGCGCGCGGCGCCAAGCTTCAAGAAATTATTTTGTGCCTAACATCGCGACGCGCAGCATGTTGGTGGTGCCAGTGACGCCCAGCGGCACGCCGCCGGTGATCACCACGCGTTCGCCGGCCTTGGCGAAGCCTTCGCGTTCCGCAAAGGCGATGGCCTGATCCACCATCGCATCCAGGGTGGAAACTTCATCCGCGGTCAGACAGTGCAATCCCCACACCAGTGACAATCGCCGCGCCGTGTCGAGGCTGGGTGTCAGCGCGATGATCGGCGCCTGGCTGCGTTCGCGTGCTGCCCTCAGCGCCGTCGAGCCTGATTGGGTCCAGCAGATGATGGCCTTGGCGTTGATGGTCTGGGTGACTTCATGCACCGCCGCCATGATCGCGTCCGCTGTGGTGGCTTCCGGCGGATTGCGCTGGGAATCGATCATGCTTTGATAAATCGCGTCGGATTCCACCTTGCAGGCGATGTGATCCATCATCGTCACCGCTTCCACCGGATGGGCGCCGGCGGCGGATTCCGCCGACAGCATCACCGCGTCGGCACCATCATAAACGGCGGTGGCGACGTCGGAGACTTCGGCGCGGGTGGGCGTGGGAGACTGGATCATCGATTCCAGCATCTGGGTTGCCACCACCACCGGCTTGCCGGCCTTGCGCGCGGCCCGGGTGATCTGCTTTTGCAGCCCGGGCACGGCTTCCAGCGGCATTTCCACGCCCAGATCACCGCGCGCCACCATCAGCGCGTCGCACAGCTCCAGAATCTGATCGAGGCTTGCCATCGCCTTGGGCTTCTCGATCTTGGCGAGGACGCCGGCACGGCCCGCCACGATCTTTTTCACTTCCGCGATATCTTCGGGACGCTGCACAAAAGAGAGTGCGACCCAGTCCACGCCCAATGCCATGGCGGCATCCAGATCGCTGCGGTCCTTGGGCGTGATCGCCGACATGGGCAGCAAGGTATCTGGCATGTTGACGCCCTTGCGGTCCTTGATCTCACCGCCCACCACCACCACGGCATCGGCATAGGTGTCGGCTTTCTTGAGCAGTTGCAGTCTCACTTTGCCGTCATCGATGAGAAGCGCGTGCTTCTGCTTGATCGCCTGGAAGATTTCCGGATGGGGGATCGGCACCTCGTCGGGATTGTCGCTGGTCTCGCCCAAGACCAGCCTGATCTTCTCGCCTTCCTTCAGCTGCCGCGGTCCCCCCTTCAAGGTGCCCAGCCGGATCTTGGGGCCCTGAAGATCCACCAAAATGCCGATCGGACGGCCTTTCGCCTGTCCCAGCGCCCGCAGGTCGCCATGCATGCGCTTCAACAGGTCGTGCGGGGTGTGGCTCATATTGATGCGGAAGACATCGGCGCCGGCATCGAAAAGCGCCGCCATCATCTGGGGCGTGTTGGAGGCCGGACCAAGCGTGGCCACGATCTTGGTCTTGCGCTGGCGTCTCATGCGGGCCTTTTCAAACGTCAGGTCAGTTGGAAAGAGTCTGGGTCCATTCCGGTGACTTGCCGGTATCGACTTCAAAAAAGCCGCGCCGGTCGAAGCCGCGGGCGGCGCAGTCATTGCGCCCGGGGACCAGGAAGGTGGCGCCCGGCGCGGTGCAGAAATGGGTCTTGCCTTCCCAGCTGCCGCCGGCGCCATCCGTGGCATAGAGATAATAATAACGGGCCTGCAATGGTCCGGTGAGAAGGCGGGCGCAGGTCTTGGGCGTCACCGTCCACCAGCCCTGGCTGGACCAATGGGTGCCGTCAAAGCGGCCCAGCGCCACCCGCGCCGCAAGGCCGCTTTTGTTGCAAATATTGAAAGCGGCCGAGGCCGGCGGCGCGGCCTGAACCGCGGCCAGCGCCGT
Source organism: uncultured Alphaproteobacteria bacterium (assembly GCA_903897605.1). Classification (GTDB taxonomy): domain Bacteria; phylum Pseudomonadota; class Alphaproteobacteria; order Micropepsales; family Micropepsaceae; genus Rhizomicrobium. Next base: position 2,605 of record CAIUCH010000018.1, on the reverse strand, counting down.
CAAAAGAGCCAGGAGTGGCGCGCGACGCATTGTGTCTCATTTGGTTTGGTGGAACGGTCCGCGTCAAGGGTGCTTGCCGTGGCGAGGTTCGGCTTTTACAAGCCCGACACGATGGATGCGCCCTTTACGCTGATTCCGCCCGCACATGGCGGAACAAGCTCTCTGCTGTTTCTGTGCGACCATGCGTCGAACACGGTGCCGCCCGATTATGACAGCCTGGGTCTGCCCCAGCCGCTGTTCGAGACCCATATCGCCTATGACATCGGCGCCGCCTGGGTGACTGAGGCGCTGGCCGGCGCTTATGGCGCGGCGGCGTTGCTGGGGGGTGTGTCGCGGCTCTTGATCGATCTCAATCGCGGCGTCGACGATCCCACCTTGGTGATGAAATTGTCGGATGGCAGCATCATTCCCGGCAATCGCGGCGCCGATGCGGCGGAAATGGCGCGGCGGCTGGTGCGTTTTCATGCGCCCTATCATGCCGCCATCCGTGAGCAAATCGCACGCATTGGGTCCGGCGCGATCTTGGTCTCGATGCACAGCTTTACGCCGGCCTGGAAAGGCGTGAAGCGGCCCTGGCAGATGGGGGTGCTGTATGGCCGCGACGATCGGTTGGCGCGGCCGCTGATGAAGCAGCTGGCGGCGGGCGGGTTCACCGTGGGCGACAATGAGCCCTACGCCGGCGCGCTGGAAGGCGATACCTTGGACACCCATGGCACCCGGACCGGGCATGCCAATGTGCTGATCGAGATCCGGCAGGATTTTCTGACCGCTCCGGTGATGGCGGAGAAATTCGCGGCGCGGCTGAAGCCCTTGCTCGATGCGGCGCTGGCGGAGATGGAGAGATAAATGGACGATCATACGCGCACCGAACTGGAAGCCGCCGTCTTCCGCCGGCTGGTTCAGCATTTCCGCGACCGGACCGATGTCCAGAATATCGACTTAATGACAATGAGCGGTTTCTGCCGCAATTGCCTGGGCGACTGGTATCGCGACGCGGCGGCGCAAAAGGGCATCGCAATGGAAAAAGACGAAGCCCGTGGCTTGGTCTATGGCATGGCGCCCGCCGAGTGGAAAAAGAAATATCAGAAAGACGCCACGCCGGAGCAATTGGCCGCATTCGAGCGGTCCCAGAAAGCCCACAGCTAGGATTTTCCTCCGCGTTGCGTCGCGCCTGGGTCACGGTTAGGGTCCGCGCCTTTCAAAATCTCCTTGGTATTTTCCTTGGGCAAAATTCCTGAAGGTTCCGTCATGGCAAAATCCGGCTTCGCCAAAGAACATCTGAAGTCTTTCGTCGATCGTATCGAAAGACTGGAGGAGGAGCGCAATGCGCTCACCGCCGACATCCGCGAAGTCTATTCCGAGGCCAAGGGCACCGGCTTCGACACCAAGATCATGCGCCAGGTGGTGCGGATGCGGAAACTGGACAAGGCCGATTTCCAGGAACAGGAAGCGATCCTCGACCTTTACCTCAATGCACTGGGCATGCGCTGAACCCAGGCTCCCGATCGATCAACCGGTCTTGCGGACAGAGTGACCGGAAGACACAGACTCCTCGGCGGTTTCGTCGCTCGGTTCGAGTCCGAATTCCTTGAGCTTGCGATACAGCGTCGAGCGGCCGATGTGCAGCCGCCGCGCCACTTCCGACATATGGCCTTCGTAGCGGCTGATCGCCATGCGGATGATTTCCGATTCCAGATCCTCGAATTTGCGGATATGGCCGGATGCGTCCGTGACCATCAGTGCATAGGGCGAGCCTGCCGGGATCGCCGGTGCCGATGCGCCGGAAACGGCCGCCGGCATCGGCGCGCCCGAGCGCGAAGCCGCTTCCACGCCCATCGCCGCGGCGATCTGCGGGAAATCGCAAACGTCCAACACCGTGCCGTCGCACAGCACCACGGCGCGGAAGATGGTGTTCTCCAGCTGGCGCACATTTCCCGGCCAGGGAAAATGCTCGACCAATTGCGCTGCCTGGGGCGTCAGTCCCGTCACCGGCTTGTTTTCCTCCGCCGCGAAGCGGGCGATGAAATGGCGGGCCAGCGGCGCGATATCGCCGGCGCGATCACGCAGGCTGGGCACCAGAATGGGAAAGACGTTGAGGCGGTAATACAGGTCTTCGCGGAAGCTGTTTTCGCGCGCCATCTGGCCCAGGTCGCGATTGGTGGCGGAGATGATGCGCACATCCACTTTCACCGGCCGCTTGGAGCCGACCGGATCGACTTCGCCTTCCTGCAAGGCGCGCAGCAATTTCACTTGCATGTCCAGGCGCAATTCACCGATCTCGTCCAGGAACAGGGTGCCGCCATCGGCTTCCTGGAATTTGCCCAGATGCTTGTCGGAGGCGCCGGTGAAGGAGCCCTTCTCATGGCCGAACAGGATCGATTCGATGAGATTTTCCGGAATCGCGCCGCAATTGACGGTGACGAATGGCCGGCCGGCGCGGGCGGAAGTGCCCTGAATGGCGCGGGCGATCAATTCCTTGCCGGCGCCGCTTTCGCCTTCGATCAGGATCGGAATGTCGGACTGTGCCGCACGGGCGCCCAGGCGGAACACTTGTTTCATTTCCGGCGAATCGGCGATCAGGTCCTCGAAGGTGAGGCGATTGTCG
>CAIUCH010000017.1 GCA_903897605.1 uncultured Alphaproteobacteria bacterium | reverse complement strand
TGTCCTTCACCACCTGCTCTGCAGGCTTCTTGGCGCTCAAGGGTTTTGGTCTCATCTTCGTTCCTTCGTCACTACGACGAGACCAAAACCCTCCTTAAGTCACAACCTCAAATCTGGGCCACAGGCCCTGACGGCGGACAGCGCGGACTTCGCGGTAAAAGCGCGTGTTACAGGAGGCTTAACGCCGCCATGCGTCAGACACAGCGATCTTGCAATTTCCTTCAGCGCCTTCGCACCCGTGGAACCGACGGGTCCGCGGCGATGGAATTCGCCTTTGTGGCGCCGATCTTCTTTACCCTCATGCTCGGCATCTTGCAGCTGGGCATCATGATCTTCGGGCAATTCGCGCTGCAAAATGCCGTCACCCAGGCGGCGCGCTTGATCCGCACCGGCCAGGCCCAGAGCATCAACACCGCCGCCGCCGCACAATGCGTCGGTGGCGCCACGCCAGGCAATTACGGCAACGCCGCCAACAGCCAGCAACTCTGGTTCAACGGTCAAGTCTGCTGCGGTGTCACGCCCTTGATGGATTGCAGCAAGCTGCAGGTAACGGTCACGCCCTTCGCGGCGGGATTCAACGGCGGCGGCAATTTCGGCGCCATGGGCGCGGGCGGCACTTATAACTCTGGCAATGCCTGCGATGTGGTGCTGGTGCGCGCAACCTATCCCTTTCCGATCTGGCTTCCGGGTCTGAACGGATTGATGGGCGGCACCTGGACCTTCGCGGACACTGCCGGCGGCAGTGTTCACACTCTCGCCGGCACCTCCGCATTCCGCAATGAACCATTCAACAACGGCGTCGCAGGTTGTTGACGAGGCTTTCCATGAAAACAAAATTCCGTCTGTGGAAGAATCAGCAGGGTCTGGCGGCGGTCGAGTTCGCTTTCATTCTGCCGATCATGATCTCGATGCTGCTGGGCCTGGTGGAATTGTCACAAGCCCTGGTGCAGCGCGCCGACGTCACCAACATGGCTTCGACCGCGGCTGACCTGATCGCACAGGAAAGCACGGTCGCCAATGGCGACATGACCAATGTGTACAGCGCGCTCAGCGAGATCCTTTATCCCTATTGCAAGGCGACCGTCGGCAATCCGCGCCCTCAGGCACAGATCACCATCACCAGCCTGATCGATGGCGGCGCGGGTCAAAATCCCAAAGTCGCCTGGAGTTGCACACAAGGCGGCACCAAGGCCACGGCACCGCCCAGCCCGATGCCCGCGGGCCTGATTACGGCGGGCGGCGGCGGCAGTGTCATCTGGGCCAGCATCACCTACAGCTACAGCTCGCCGTTCCACTACCTTCTCAGCACGGCGAATTGGAAGAGTGAATTCTATTCCAAGCCGCGGCGCGTGCCGCAAATTCCACTTACCGGAGTCGTGACCGGCTGCTGATGCCGGTTACTGGCCCTGTCGCGGCCGGATCAGTCCTTCTTGCGCCACCGACGCGACCAGCATGCCGTCGCGGGTAAAGATCAAGCCCCGATTAAAACCGCGCGCTCCGCTGGCCGAAGGGCTGTCCTGGGAATAAAGCAGCCAGTCGTCCAGCCCGGCATCGCGATGAAACCACATCGCATGATCGATGCTTGCCATCTGCACCGCCGAAAAGAAGCTCTTGCCGTGGGGCAACAGCGAGGTATCCAGCAAGGTCATGTCGGAAACATAGGCAAGCAGAATCTGGCGCTGACGGATATCGTCCGGCACCGGTCCGGCGGCGCGGAACCAGACATTGTTGAAGGGCGGGCGCGGCGGCCGGTCGGCGGGACCATCGAGAATGACCGGCCGCGTTTCAAACGGGCGCGCCCGCGCGATCCATTCGCGAAAATGTTCGGGAAATTGCTCGGTTCGCCGCATCAAAGCGCTGGCGGCATCTTCCAGCGCTTCGGGTGGCGGGACTTTCGGCATTTCGAATTGGTGATCAAATCCCGACTCGACGGTTTGAAATGACGCCGCGAGATTGAAGATCTGCGCGCCATGCTGGATCGCCACCACCCGGCGGGCGGTGAAGCTCTTGCCATCGCGGGCGCGATCTACTTCATACAGAATGGGAATCCTGGGATCGCCGGGCCGCAAGAAATACGCGTGAAGCGAATGACAGAGCCGCGACGGCTCGACCGTGCGGATTGCCGCCGCCAGCGCCTGCCCCAGCACCTGGCCGCCAAACACGCGCTGCGTGCGCGCCTTGGGACTGACACCACGAAAGATATTTTCCTCGATCTGTTCGAGATCGAGAAGACCTATCACTTCGGTCAATGCCGTTTTGCCAGCTTCGTTCATGGTCCAAACCAATCACGCTTTGGCGCCTTCGCCAATCCGTCATGCAATTGCCCTATGCCCTTCACCTAAGTGATTCACAGGAGCGTCGGCAATAGCCGGAGCGATTAGCATAAAGCGTCGGCAATAGCCGGAGCGACCCAAATAAAGTGTCAGCGAGAGCTGGCGCGACCAGATCGGGCACCGAAGGCCCGCGATCACGGAAAGGCACGACATGGCCAACCTCCTTCTGGAACGGGCTGCCCACCAAGCCGCCCCCGCCACCTCGCGCGGCATGCTGGAGCGGCTCTTTACCCTGATGTTTCAGGGCTTTGTCTATAACCAGATTTGGGAAGATCCCAGCGTCGATTTGGATGCGCTGGAGCTTCAGCCCCATCACAGGATTGTCACCATTGCTTCCGGCGGCTGCAACGTCCTGAACTATCTCACCGCCGCGCCGGCGAAAATCATGGCGCTGGATCTCAATCCCCATCATGTCGCGCTGACAAAGCTGAAGCTCGCGGCGCTGGAGCAGTTTCCCGATCACGAGAGTTTTTTCCGCTTCTTCGGCGAAGCATCCGATCCCGCCAACCTCGCCGCTTTCGATACCCATATTCGTGACCGGCTGGATCCGCAAACCCGGGCCTATTGGCAAGCCACATACGGCGCACCGCGGCCACGCCGGCGCATCGAAATGTTCGCGCGCAATCTCTATCGCCATGGACTTCTGGGCCGTTTCATCGGCCTGCTGCATGGCGTAGCCCGGCTGCACGGGAAGAATCTGGAAGATCTTTTGGGTGCCAAGACACCGCGCGAACAGCGCGAGCTGTTCGACCAGGTGGTGGCGCCCCTGTTCGATAGCGTGCCGGTACGGCTGATCACCAAGTCGCCCTTGTCACTTTACGCGCTTGGAATTCCGCCGGCGCAATATGACGCGCTGGTATCGTCCGGCAACGGCGATCCCGTCAGCATATTGCGCGAGCGGGTGGAGCGCTTGGCCTGCGACTTTCCCATTCGCGACAATTATTTCGCCTGGCAGGCTTTTGGCCGCGGTTACGATCTGGAAAGCCGCGAAGCGGTGCCCGATTATCTGAAGGCGGAAAATTATGCGGCATTGAAAGCGCGGGTCTCCACCGTGTCGGTGCATCACGCCTCGCTGCTGGATTTCCTCAAGGCCCAGCCGCCCCAGTCGTTGGACCGCTTCGTGCTTTTGGACGCGCAAGATTGGATGAGCCCGGCCCAGCTGGGTGCCTTATGGAGCGAGATCGATCGCACAGCGCATTCGAGCGATGCCCGGGTGATTTTCCGCACGGCGGGAGAAGCGAGCCCTCTTTCCCAAAAGCTCGCACCCGAACTGCTCGCCCCCTGGCTTTATTACGAATGGCAGAGCCGGGTGCTGCACGCGCAGGACCGTTCTTCGATCTATGGAGGGTTTCACATCTATGCGCGCCGCCCTCTTTGCTGAAACCCATGCCGGGTTGATGGACCGGATCTATCAGCGCCAGCGCCATGTCTATGACTTCACTAGAAAATATTATCTTTTTGGACGCGATAGACTGATCCGCAACCTGGCGCTTGGTCCCAGCGCCAACCTGTTGGAGGTCGGCTGCGGCACGGCCCGCAATCTGATCGCCATCGCGCGGGTTTACCCGCAGACCCGGCTCTATGGCCTCGACGCCTCGGCCGCGATGCTGGAAACCGCCCGCGCGGCGGTACGGCGAGCCGGCCTGGAGCACCGCATCACCTTGGCGCAGGGCTTGGCAGAGCATCTCTCGCCAGCGCAATTTGGCGTCGAAACCTTCGAAAATGTGCTTTTTTCCTACAGTCTTTCGATGATTCCGGATTGGCGCGCGGCACTGGCGGCGGGCTTTGCCGCCCTGTCTGCGGCGGGCCGCCTGCATGTGGTGGATTTTGGCGACCTAAGCGGGTTTGGTGGCTTGGCGAAACGGGTCATGCGAACCTGGCTACGGTTATTCCACGTATCGCCGCGCGTCGAATTTCTTGCAGAACTTGAAGGGGTTACTTGCAACAGGGGCAGCCTGACCTTGCTGACCGGGCGCTACGCCTTTATTTTTACAACTTCCAAACTGTGAATTGTCCAAAGCCGAAATGTACCTTGGGATGCGTTCCCCCAGATTCTGTGGCAGAGCGACCACATGTCTCCGGTAAAACCTTGAAAACAAGGCGGCAATCCGCGCCTAAATAACATTAGCGGTGGAGACTTTTAGCGTGATCGCCGTTATAAGCCGAACATAGGGTTTAAGCGCATTCGGCGTGGGGGATTCCTGCCCGTCGGTTTTCTTTAAGTGAGGGTAGAAATAATGAGAATTCGCATGTTGGCCTTGGCCGGCGTCGCGGCGATGGCTTTGAGCGCTCCGGCGCATGCCGCCACCGAAGGTTGGTACCTGGGTCTGGGTGGCGGCTATGACGAAATGCCCTCGGTCAATGCGCGTTCGGCCCCCTTCCCGACCAACGTCGTCAAGATGAACAACAGCGACAGCGGTATCGTTGTCGGCGCCTTTGGTTATTCCTGGGCGTCGGGATTCCGCATTGAAAACGAGCTGGGCTACACCTCGCATGATGCCAGCACCGCCGGTTTCGCCGGTTCCTCCAGCGTTACCAGCGACATGTTCAACTTCGTTTATGACATTCCGCTGGGCGACCAGTGGAAACTGTCATTGGGCGGCGGTATCGGCGGCGGCGAAGCCCGCATCCATTGGACGACGCCGGGCTTGGATTATGCCAAGGGCTCGCACCTCTCACTCGAATATCAGGGCATCGCGGGTATCGCCTATTCGCTGTCGCCCGATGTCGATCTGTTCGTCGATTACCGCTATCGCGGCAATCAGAACGACGCGACCTATGCTTCGTCCTTTACCGCGCTCACGCCGATCCATGTCGGCAGCTTGACGGAAAATGCAGTGATGGTCGGCTTCCGGTGGTTCATGACACCGCCGCCTCCCCCGCCGCCTCCTCCGCCTCCGCCTCCGCCTCCGCCACCGCCGCCTCCGCCGCCGCCTCCCCCGCCGCCGCCTCCCCCGCCGCCGCCTCCCCCGCCGCCGGCGAAGACCTATATCGTCTTCTTCGACTTCGATAAGTCGGATCTGACGGCGGAAGCTCAGTCGACCGTGACCCAGGCCGTCGCCGCCGCCAAGACGCTTGGCTCGGTGCGGATCATGGTCACTGGCCACACCGACACGATGGGCACGGACAAGTACAATCAGGTGCTTTCGGTGCGCCGCGCCACGACGGTCAAGGAAGAAATGGTCCGTCAAGGCTTGGGCGCCGACGCCATCGCGATTGAAGGCAAGTCCTTCCACGATCCGATGGTGCCAACCGGCCCGAGCGTTCGTGAGCCGAAGAACCGCCGCGCGGTCATCGACCTCGGCGGCTGATAAAGCCTCCATCTGAAGCAAAAAGGGCCGGTCGAAAGACCGGCCCTTTTTCTTATGCGATCACACTAGATCAAACAAACGAACACTCAGACTTTCTTCCCCCGCAAGGCGAAGCCTTTGGCGGGGGAGTTCGGTAGCGACAGCGTACCGAACGTGCGGTAGCGGGCTTGCCCGCGTGCCGCACAGATGGGGGCAAAAAAAAACTACGGAAACAAATTCGGATTGGGCGGATCGCCCGGCAACGCAGGCCGCGCCTTTGGCTCAATGGCAGAACCGGCGGCGACACCCTGCAAGGTCAACGATACCTTCACTTCGCACGCGTTGATCGGATTGTTCTCCCGGACCGGCACGCCGGCGACAAAGTCCTCCAGCACCGGCTTGTCGGGCGCCAGGGCCGCCGCGAACACGATGTCGGCGGCCTTGCAGAAATCCGCCGCCGCGCCTGGCACGGTGCGGCGCTGCTCGGCATGCGCGATGGCGCGCGTCTTGTAGGAATCATATGCGGCATTGCCCTTGGAGGTGCCATAAAGCCGCTTGAACATGGACAGCATCCGCGCATCGGAGCGGCGCAATTCCCTGTTGAATAGGGTTTGAAAACGGTTGAACAGCTCGGTTTCATGCGAACCGCAGGCAAGCGCCGCATCCGTAAACTCCTGCTGCACGGCGGAGATCTGGATCGCGGAAATCTCGGACTCGGTGGCGCAGGCCAAACCCCTGGCTTCAGCCAGGGTAGCGCCGGTGAAACACAAAAGGGTGGCACAGGCGCCGGCCCGGAAGGTTTTTTTCATCGCTTGCTTTCTCGCCTTGGCGCCCGCCCGAAGCCGGACCGGATCCTATGGTCTGTGTACCGATCTTTCCAGAAGATCCTTACTCGAACACAAAAATGCCGTGCAACGACAAGCGCTGCATCGCGTTTCCTTTCCGTAACCTTGCCGGAATCCGGCGATATGAGAACAAATATCCTTCTTTTGATCGGGCTATTGGGGGTGAGCTGTGGAACTCCGGCCCTCGCCAGGTCTGTCCCAAACCAGGATCATCTCTCAAGCGCCCTGCAATATCCCTGCGCGCCCAAGATCGTTTACGATGATCATCCTGCGCCCTATGCGATGAATTACGCCGATGAGGCCGCCCGGAATTTGGGGATCAAGGACGGACGCATGGACGTCTTTTCCACCCACCCGGACTCCTCGAGCTTCCTGCCTTCGGTGAGCGGCGGCGTGGGCGCAGATGGCGCCATGCTCCGTCTCAAATGGCATCCCGGCGAGTAGGGCGATACCCCCCCAAAAAGGCTCTTTTCTCACCGCCCTTTCATGCACGGCCCCTTTTTAGTATCTGTGCCCCGCGCGCGGCAGTTCCGCTGCCGAGGAGAGGGTTGGGCATGGCTTATAAAGTCGCGGTGGTGGGCGCCACCGGCAATGTCGGGCGTGAGATGCTGGCGGTGCTGGCGGAGCGCGAATTTCCCATCAGCGAAGTGGTGGCGCTGGCTTCCACCCGCTCGATCGGCACCGAAGTTTCGTTCGGCGATCACACACTGAAGATCAAGGCCTTGGATTATTTCGACTTCAAAGGCACCGACATCTGCCTGATGTCGGCAGGCGGCGCGACATCCAAGGAATGGTCGCCCAAAATCGCGGCCCAGGGCGCCATCGTGATCGACAATTCCAGCGCCTGGCGGATGGACCGCCAAGTGCCGCTGGTGGTGCCGGAAGTGAATGCCGACGCGCTTCACAACATCAAGAAGGGTATCGTCGCCAATCCCAATTGCTCGACCATCCAGCTGGTGGTGGCGCTGAAGCCGTTGCACGATTACGCCACGATCAAACGGGTGGTGGTCTCCACCTACCAATCGGTCTCCGGCGCCGGCAAGGACGCGATGGATGAGCTTTTCCGCCAAACCCGCGCCGTATTCGTCGCCGACGCCGTCGAAATCGAGAAATTTCCCAAACAGATCGCCTTCAACGTCATTCCGCAAATCGATGTCTTCCTCGATTCCGGCTATACCAAGGAAGAATGGAAGATGATGGTGGAGACCCAGAAGATTCTGGATCCCAACATCCAGGTCACCGCCACCTGCGTGCGTGTTCCGGTTTTTGTCAGCCATAGCGAGTCCGTAACCTTGGAGTTCGAGAAGCCCATCACCGCTGAAAGGGCGCGCGCGATATTGCGCGAGGCGCCGGGTGTTCTGGTGGTCGACAAGCGCGAAGATGGCGGCTATGCGACACCCCTCGAATGTGCCGGCGAGGATGCCACCTATGTCAGCCGCATCCGCAAGGATCCCACCGTGGAAAATGGCCTGTCACTCTGGATCGTCTCGGACAATTTGCGCAAAGGCGCGGCGCTGAATGCCGTTCAGATCGCCGAATGTCTGATCAACCGCAAACTGATCAAGGCCGCTTGATGCCGAAGGGCTATTGGATCGCGCGCATCGATGTCGCGGACGCGGAAACCTACAAATCCTATGTTGCCGCCGCGACACCGGCCTATCGGAAATATGACGCCAAATTCCTGGTGCGCGGCGGACGGTCCGAGGCGGTTGAGGGTCCCGGCCGTGGCCGCAATGTGGTGATCGAATTCGAAAGCCTTGATATCGCGCTCGCCTGCTACCGCTCGCCGGAATATCAGGCCGCAGCGGAATTTCGCCGCAAGGCGAGTGTGGGCGAAATCCTGGTGGTGGAAGGCGCGTGAGATCTCGCACCACGCCTGGGGAGCCGTGGCCGTGCTGATGACGCGCTATCGTCATGCGCTTGCCGATGGCGCGCTTAGGTCTGATGCCGCGCAGCAAGCGGCGGCGGAAAAGCTCAATGGGTTGGCTCGCCTTCTGGCCAAGTATCGCCCCCGCAGTTTCTCCCTCTTCACCAAAAAAGAACCGCCGCGCGGCCTCTATCTCTGGGGCGATGTTGGCCGGGGCAAATCCATGCTGATGGATATGTTCTTCCTGGAAGCCGCGATCGCGCCCAAGCAGCGAGTACATTTCAACGCCTTCATGACCGATGTTCATGCCAGGCTGCACGTCGAACGCGCCACCGCCGATGTCGCAGACCCCATTTCCGTCGTGGCGCGGGCGCTGGCGCAAAGCGCCAGGCTTCTCTGCTTCGACGAATTCCAGGTTACCGATGTCGCCGATGCGATGATCCTGGGGCGGCTGTTCGAATATTTGCTGGCGGCGGGCACCGTGATCGTGGCGACCAGCAATGTGGCGCCGGCACGGCTCTATGAGGGCGGGCTCAACCGCCAACTGTTTCTGCCTTTCATTGCCTTGATCGAAGAGCGCCTGGATGTGCTGGAACTGGACGGGCCCACCGATTTCCGGCTGCACCGGTTTTCCGGCCATCCGGTGTATCTGACGCCGCTGGCGCCGCAGACGGATGCGGCGATGAACGCGGCCTGGCGGCGGCTGACCGATTGCGATCATGGCAAACCCGCGCGCCTGACGGTATTCGGACGTATCTTGCTGGTGCCGCAAGCGGCACGTGGCGTGGCGCGCTTTTCCTTCGCCGACCTGTGCGAAAAACCCCTGGCGGCGGCGGATTATCTGGAGATCGCCCGACAGTTCCACACCATACTGATCGATCATATTCCCGTTCTCGATCCCGAACGACGCGACGCGGCGCGGCGCTTGGTGCTTCTGATCGATACGCTTTACGACCAGGGGGTAAAACTCATCTGCTCCGCCGAAGCGGACCCCGACCGGCTTTATCCCATGGGGGATGGCGCCGATGCCTTCCGCCGCACCGCCTCGCGCCTTGCCGAGATGCAAAGCGACGACTATTTACGTCTAGGTCACGGAATTTCTCCACCCGCGGGCGAAGCCCTGGCGGGGGGAGATGTCTCTGAGCGCTTGCGCGAAAGAGACAGTGGGGGGTAGAAAAAAACCTCATGCTTGAAAATGTCTTCTGGGCCTGCGGCTTCGTGTTGGTCTGCATTCTGCTGTACCGCTTCGGCTTGCCGGCGCTGAAGCGTTTTGACGCGCAGAATGTGGCGCGCATCAAACAACAGGAAATGGACAAGGCCGACCCCAACGCTCACATCCGCCACGCGCTTTCGGCGGCCGAGGAACAGGTCGAATCCGTGACCGAGGTAACGGTGGGCGGCAGCGTGCAATATCTGTTCGAGACACAGATATTTCCTACCCGCGACGAAGCGGAAGAGGCGCGGGCGAACCGCATCGGCGCCATCGCGCGGCGCTTTTATGCCGAATTGCCGCAAGCCCTGGCGGGACGCGAAACCCGGGAGCCCCTGTCGGCGCGCGAGCGCGCCTCGCAGCGCTGGCGCAGACGCAACTAGGCCGCTTCGCCCTTCATCAGGCGGGGCAACTTGCCGATATCGCCGCCCGCATGGCGCATGAAGAATCGGCGAGCCGGCCCAAAGGCATCGACCATCCCCAAGCCCAAATCGCGCAAGTGCCGCAGCGGCGCGATATCATTGGAGAAAAGGCGATTGAGCGCGTCCGTCGATGCAGCCAAGGTGAAGGAATCGAAACGCCGCCAGCGCTCATAGCGTTTCAGCACATCGACGGCGCCGATGTCGCGGCCCAGGCGTGCCGCGTCCAGAATGGTCTCCGCCAAGGCGGCGGCATCTTTCAGGCCCAGATTCAATCCCTGCCCGGCGATGGGATGGATGCCATGGGCGCAATCGCCCGCCAGCGCGAAACGCGGCCGCACATAATCGCGGGCGAGATGGAATTTCAGGGGATAGGACCAGCGCGATCCCACCACTTTGGTGTCACCCAGATGCGCGCCAAAACGGGCCGCCACTTCGGCGTCGAAATCCGCGTCATCCAGCGCCAGCATCGCCGGCGCCTTGCCCTTGGTTTCCGTCCATACCAGCGAGGAACGATCGCCTGTCATCGGCAGAATGGCGAAGGGGCCGGAAGGCAGGAAATGTTCGTAGGCCACACCCTTGTGCGGTCGGGCATGATGCACCGTGGCGACGATGCCGGTTTGGGGATAGGACCAGCCGATCACGCCGATTCCCATTTGCGTCCGCAATTGAGATTCGCGGCCTTCGGCGGCGATCACCAGCGCGGCCTTGAATTCACTGCCGTCGGAAAGCCGCACCGTGACACGCGCCGGTTCTGCCGCCAGCGCGCTAACCGAGGCAGGTGCGATCAAGCTGATGTTCGTATCGGCCGCAACGGCGGCATGAAGCGCGGCGCGGGTGTGCCGGTTCTCCGCGATATGGCCAAGGCTGTCGACGCCGACTTCCTCTGAATCGAAATGCAGCGAGAATGGCGAGGCGGTGCGCCCGATCGCGCCATCGCTGACCAAGATCTCGCGGATGGGTTGGGCCTGCGGTTCCAGATGGGGCCACACCTTCAGCGCCCGCATCATGCGCACGGCGGCATAGGCCAATGCCGAAACGCGTCCGTCGAAGGACGGCGCCACGGTCGTCGCGGGGGCTAGGACATCCACCACAAGAACCTTGAGACCGCCCTGCCCCAGCGCCAGCGCCAGGGCGAGACCGACCATGCCGCCGCCGCTGATGACCACATCCACCTGCTTCATGGTCTAGGCTTAAGCCGCAACCGGCGGCAAAAGGAAAGGTCTCGCAAAGCGCAAATTTTGTGCAGCTGCGAAGATTTGCCTAACTCTTATGCGTTGCGCCGGGGCCGGCTTGCCTATTTTGCCCATGAAAATAATAAAATCTCTGCAAATTCAAACGCTTAGCTTCCGCCACACAACCGGCACGCTTCTTGATATGTCATTAAGGCCCGGCTGTTCGGCTTCGGGTGAGCAGCAGCGTGGGGCAAATGAAATTCTTCAAGATGATGGGCACGGCAATCGGTCTGGCCCTGATCCCCACTATCGCCTCGGCCGCCACGCCCAAATTCGATTCCGGCGACACCGCCTGGATGCTGACCTCCTCGGCGCTGGTGCTGATGATGACCGTTCCCGGGCTGGCGCTGTTCTATGGCGGCATGGTGCGCAAGAAGAATGTGCTGGCCACCCTGGCGCAGAGTTTCGGCGCCACCTGCATCGTCACCGTGCTGTGGATGCTGATTGGCTATTCGCTGGCCTTCACCACCAACACCAACAGCGCCGCCAATCAGTTCATCGGCGGCTTCGATCAGTTCCTGCTGGGCAAGATGGGCGTCAATGCGGTCAATCCGCTGGCCGCGACCATTCCGGAATCCGTCTATATGTTTTTCCAGATGACCTTCGCGATCATCACCCCGGCGCTGATCGCGGGCTCGCTGGCGGACCGGATGAAATTCTCGGCCTTCATGTGGTTCATGTCGCTCTGGTTGCTCTTGGTCTATTGCCCCATCGCGCATTGGGTTTGGGGTGGCGGCTGGCTGGGCGCGATGGGTGCGCTGGATTTTGCCGGTGGCACGGTGGTGCACCTGAATGCCGGCACCGCCGCGTTGGTCACCTGCCTGATGCTGGGCAAGCGCATCGGCCTGGGCAGCGAAAGCATGGCGCCGCACAATCTGGTGCTGTCGGTGATCGGCGCATCGCTTCTCTGGGTGGGCTGGTTCGGTTTCAATGCGGGCTCGGCGGTCACGGCCGGCGCCATGGCGGGCATGGCCGCCGCCGCGACACAGATCGCCACGGCAGCCGCCGCTATCGCCTGGACCGCCGCCGAATGGATCATTGCCAAAAAACCTTCGGTGCTGGGCATGGTTTCCGGCGCGGTGGCGGGACTGGTGGCAATCACGCCGGCTTCGGGTTACGTCGATCCCGCCGGCGCGCTGTTGATCGGGTTGGCCGCCGGTTCGGTTTGCTACATCTCAGCGGTATGGGTGAAACGCTTGATCGGCTATGACGACGCGCTGGACGCCTGGGGCGTGCACGGCGTGGGCGGTGCCCTGGGTGCGATCCTGACCGGCGTATTTGCTTCCAATGCCATCAATCCCGGCGCCAAGGGCTGGCTGCATGACGGCAATTTCCATCAGATGCTGCTGCAATTCTACGACGTCGCGGCGACCTTTGTGTATTGCGCCATCGTCACCTTCCTGATCCTGAAAGTGCTGGACCTGACCGTCGGCCTGCGGGTCTCGCGCGATGTCGAGATCGAGGGTCTGGACTTCAATCTGCATGGCGAGACCGTGCACGGCTGAAGGGCTTGGCGCGGACGAAAGCAACGCTTAGAAAGCGGGCGTCGCTTTACGCCGGATGCCCGTGACCGAAACGCTGATGTCTCAATTGCCGCCGGGACCGTTCGCACGGCTGGCCGATTTGCTGGGCGACATGAAACCCGGCAAGCCGCCGATCAATCTTTCCATCGGCGACCCCAGCGGCACGGTGCCGACCTTCGTCACGGAAGCATTGGTGAAGGCAGCGGCGAGTTTCGGAAATTATCCCGCCATTACCGGCACGCAAGATTGGCGTGACGCGGCGGCCGGGTGGCTCAACCGGCGTTTCGATCTGAACGGCGCCTTCCATGCCGACAAGAATGTCCTGCCGCTGAACGGCACCCGCGAAGGCCTTTTCACTGTGCTGTTTCCGCTCTTGCCGCGCATCAAGGCCGGCGGCAAGCCGATCGTGGGCATGCCCAATCCATTCTACCAGGTTTATGCCGCCGCCGCGCTCGGCGCTGGCAGCGAACCGCTTTACGTGCCCGCCACCGAGGCCAGCGGTTTTCTGCCGGATTATGCCGGCCTGCCCGAATCGGTTCTGGAACGGTTGGCCGCCGTCTATATCTGTTCGCCTTCCAATCCCGAAGGCGCCACGGCAAGTGAAGACTATTGGCGCCAATTATTCGCTCTGGCCGAGCGTCACGATTTCATCGTGCTGGCCGACGAATGCTATGCCGATATTTATTTCGAGCAGCCGCCGGTCTGCGCCTTGCCGGTGCGATGGAAACAGGCGGGCGATTTCAGCCGGCTCCTCACCTTTCATTCTCTTTCCAAACGCTCAGGCCTGCCGGGATTGCGCTCCGGCATGGTCGCCGGTGACGATGGGCTGATCGCCCGCTTTCGCGCCTTTCGCAATGTGGCGGGTCCGCAAATGCCGGGGCCCATTCTGGCCGCCTCGGCGGCGGCGTGGCGCGACGAACATCACGTGGCCGCCAACCGCGCCGCCTATGCCGAAAAAATGGCGGTGGCGGAGCGCATGTTGGGAAATCGGGCCGCCTTCCGCAAACCGGCGGGTGGCTTCTTCCTCTGGCTGAACAACGGCAATGGCGAGGAAACAGCCCTGCGGCTATGGCGGGAGCAGGGGGTCAAGGTGCTCCCCGGCGCTTATATGGGCCGAGAAATTAACTCTGGGAAAACCCAGTCAAACCCTGGCTTTTCCTATGTCCGGATCGCGCTTGTTAGCGATTTATCAACCATTATGACCGCACTCGAAAGGGTGAATGATTTTCTAACGCCGTGACGCCTTCGGGCAGATCGTCTTGGTCAAGACTTTCTTCCCCCGTTGGGCGAAGCCCATGACGGGGGAAGATGTCTGCTAGGCCGCTTGCGGCCGTAGCAGACAGATGGGGGTCAAAGAAATGAGTCAGATGATCGGCGGCGTCTACCATCCCCGCGCCAAGGGCGGCGCCATGAGCGATGCCCTGGCGGATGCGCGGGCTGCATTGGCCCGGCTCGCCCGTATGGCGATGCTGCGCGGCGCGGGACTGGTTTTGTTCGCCGCCGCCTGCGCCGCGATGCTGGCGCTGCTGTCCCATCATGCCGACGATGCCAGCCTTAACAGCTCCAATGGCCGCGCGGTTTCCAATTGGCTCGGCCCCCTAGGTGCGGTGGCGGCGGATCTGTTGTTGCAGACATTCGGTTTCGCGGCAGTGGCGTTTCTGGCGCCGCCCGCTTTCTGGGGATTGCGCGCGCTTGCCGGCAAAACCTTGCGTCACGCGATGTGGCGGCTGGTGGCATGGCCGCTGGGCACGCTGACGATTGCGGCGGGGCTTGGCATCTTCCCGGCGCCGTCCAGCCTGCCCGCCGGCCTGGGCGGGATGATCGGCATCGCCGCCAGCGGTCTTTCGGCACATGCCGGCCAGGTCTATGGCCATTCCTGGATCGGAATCGCGCTGCCTTTGTTCTTGTTCTTGGCAGGCCTGCCACTGGCGTTCCTCGCCACCGGCCTTCGGTTCATGCCGTTGGCGCGCGCCAGCGTGAATATTCCGGCAGCGCTGTGGTGGTTGGGTCGCAAAATCCGTGTGCCGAAATTCAATCGCACCGAAGCGCATCATGACGACGACTATTATCACGACAGCTATGACAGCGATCCGGATCATGATGCCGATGACGCGGACGGCTATCATCTGGACGTGCGGCCGGAACCCCTGGCCGCGACCCGTCTGGCCGAGCGGCGCGAGAATCGCGTCAAGCGCGAGGAAGCGCGGCGGCCGCAAGCAATCGTCAACGCCAAGCGCTCCAAGCAGCCCGCACTTAATTTGGCCAGCGGCGAATATCAATTGCCGGCGTTGGGCCTTCTGGCGGAGCCCGCGCCGGTAGCCGACAATCACGGTCTCTCGGACGATGCGCTGGAAGAAAATGCCCGCATGCTGGAAGCGGTGCTGGTGGATTTCGGCATCAAGGGCCGCATCACCGCGGTGCGGCCAGGCCCTGTGGTGACGCTTTATGAATTCGAACCGGCGGCTGGTGTCAAATCCTCACGGGTGATTTCGCTGGCCGATGATGTGGCGCGTTCCATGTCGGCGGTATCGGCCCGCGTGGCGGTGATCTCGGGCCGCAATGTGATCGGCATTGAACTTCCCAATCACATCCGTGAGACCGTGTATCTGCGCGAGATGTTCGCCTCCAGCGATTACGAGAAAGTCCGCGCCCCGCTCACCCTGGCGCTGGGCAAGACCATCGGCGGCGAACCGGTGATGGTCGATCTCGCCAAGATGCCTCATCTACTGGTGGCGGGCACCACCGGCTCGGGCAAGTCGGTGGGGCTCAACACCATGATCCTGTCGCTGCTCTATCGCATGGCGCCGGACCAATGCCGCCTGATCATGATCGATCCCAAGATGTTGGAGCTTTCGGTCTATGACGGCATCCCGCATCTGCTGGCGCCCGTCGTCACCGATCCGCGCAAGGCGGTGGTGGCCCTGAAATGGGCGGTGCGCGAAATGGAAGAGCGCTACCGTAAAATGTCCAAACTGGGCGTGCGTGGCGTCGAGGCCTTCAACGACCGGATCCGCAAGGCCAAGGAAAAAGGCGAGACCCTGAAGCGCACGGTGCAGACCGGTTTCGACCGTGAGACCGGCAAGCCGATCTATGAAGACGAGATGCTCGAGCTCGAACACATGCCATTCATCGTCGTGGTGGTGGACGAAGTCGCCGACCTGATGATGGTCTCAGGCAAAGAAATCGAGGGCGCGGTACAGCGCCTGGCCCAGATGGCGCGTGCGGCAGGCATTCATCTGATCGCCGCGACCCAGCGCCCGTCGGTGGATGTGATCACCGGCACCATCAAGGCGAACTTCCCCACCCGCATTTCCTTCCAGGTCACTTCGAAAATCGACAGCCGCACCATCCTGGGCGAGCAGGGTGCCGAACAATTGCTGGGCCAGGGCGACATGCTTTACATGGCGGCGGGCGGACGCATCCAGCGCGTTCACGGGCCCTTCGTTTCCGATCATGAAGTCGAGGATGTGGTGCGCTTTCTCAAGGCGCAGGGCTCGCCGGAATATCTCGATGCGGTGACGGAAGAATCCGACGAGGACGGCGACGATCCCTATGCCGGCTTGATGGCTGGGAACGGAGAAACGGGCGACGATCTTTATGACAAGGCGTTGGCGGTGGTGGCGCGCGACAAGAAAGCATCGACCTCCTACATCCAGCGCCGGCTGCAGATCGGCTATAACCGCGCTGCCAGCCTGATCGAACGAATGGAACAGGACGGTGTCATCTCCGCGCCCAATCATAAGGGCGTGCGCGAAGTGCTTCTCCCGGACCACGAACGCTAGTAAGCGCTCTTATCCTTGATCCATTGTGCGCATCCGCGCGGGTTTGTTTCATTGTGCGCCTCCGCGCACGGGTGCTAGCCGGATGGGTCAGAATCGCGTAGAAATCCCGCTCCACATGGGTGGGAGATTGCATGTCCTATATCGACAAATCGCTAGGCGATGGCGAAACCGTCATCGCGCGCGCCCAGTTCCACTGGCTCTATAGTCTGTGGGCCTGGTGCCAGCTTCTGATTCCCGCCGCCCTCACGGTGACGCTGTTGAGTTGGGCGAGCCCGCAAGCCAATTTCCTGGACACTGGCAATCCCTTGACCTGGACCATCGCCCTGCTGGTCCTGTGGCTGCTTCTAGGTACCATTGCATTTCTGCGGATGATGGTCCGCAAATGGACCACCGAGGTTGGCGTCACCAGTCATCGTTTTGTGGAGAAATATGGCGCGCTATCGATGCGCACCAACGAGATTGCCCTGCCCAATATCGAAGGCGTCAAACTCAATCAGTCGCTGATGGGCCGCATTTTCGGATATGGCACCCTTCGCATCGAAGGCACCGGCGTCGACGCCGTCACCACGCCCGAGATCGCCGATCCGGTGAATTTCGTGCGGGCGATCCAGACCGCGCGGGAGCATGTCGCAAAGCGCTTCGAGCAACAGCGGCAGACGGGGGCTGGACCTGGCGCCTAGCCGGCCTGGGCCAAACCAACCGCGAAGGCGAGCGGAAGACTGACGGTCACGCGCGTGCCGGCGCCGCGCGCGCTGTCGAAGGTCAGATGTCCGCCATGCAATTCGACAAAGGCCTTGGTCAAGGGCAGACCCAGCCCAGTGCCCTCATAGCGCCGCTCCAGCCGGTTATCGACCTGGCCGAACGGCGTCAGCGCCACCGCGACATCGTCCGGCGACATGCCGATGCCGCTGTCGCCCACCGTCACGGCAATCCCCGATGCGGCATATTTCGCCTCGACCCAGATATAGCCGCCGCGCGGGGTGAACTTGATCGCGTTGGAGAGAAGATTAAGGAAGATCTGGCGCAGCTTGGCGCAATCGCCCTGAAGCGGCAGACCGGTTTCGATGCCGCGCACCGCGAACTCCAGGCCGGCTTCCGCCGCCTGTTCGGTCATCATCGTCGCGCAATCCTTCAATATCTCGCGCATATCGACGTCTTGGATATCCAGGATCATCTTTCCAGCCTCGCTCTTGGAAAGATCGAGCACGGAATTGATGACCTCGAGCAGATGGCGGCCGGAACGTAATATGTCGCCGGAATAATCGAGATAACGGGCATTGCCCAAATCACCGAACATCTGGCCATTGATGATTTCCGAGAAGCCGATGATCGCGTTGAGCGGTGTGCGCAATTCATGGCTCATATTGGCCAGGAAGCGCGTCTTGGCGGCATTGGCGGCCTCGGCTTCCTGCTTGGCTTTGCGCAAATTCTCTTCACGTTCTTTGACGGCGGTGAAGTCGGAGAAGAAGATGATCGAGCCTCCCTCCGAAGTGGCATTGGCCGTCATGCGCACCCAGCGGCCATTCGCCAGTTCCAGTTCGGTATGGCCAAACGCGCCGAGCGCAAATTCCTCGCGTGGGTTGAGTTGGCGCTGGATCAAGGTCAAGGCTTCGGAGAAATCCGTGCCGCTGACCAGTTTGCCGGCGATGGCCGGAAAGAATTCGCGCACCTGCCAGTTGGTCAGCGCGATCGCGCCATCCGACGCGACCAGAATGACACCTTCGCGCGAAGTCTCCAGCGCGTCCGACAACCGGCTCTCCGCCGAGCGGCGCAGCCTGGTTTCACGCGCCATCATTTCGCGGATATTGTCCTGCATCACCGTCATGGATCGCAGCAAGGCGCCAGTTTCGTCCGCGCCGCCGGGCGGGATCGGCGTCTGCAATTCGCCGCGGGCGATGCGATCGGCCACCATGGCGGCAGCGGATAGCGGTCGCACGATCCGGCTCTTGAGAAACAAGGCAATGCCGCCGGCAAGCAACAACGCAAGGATCGTGGCGCCGGCGCTGATATATTTGTAATCATTGACATTGGTGACCGCCTGCCGGCGGCCGATAAAGCTGTGATCGGTGTTGAGTTCGATCAGGAGATCGAATTTGTCATCGACTTCCTGGTCGATCTTTTCCAGCGCGGCAACATTGCTGTCGGCACGCATGGCGCGCCAACGGGCCACCAACGGGCGGATCTGGCGGATCAGGTGTTTTTCGTCTTCCGCCAGCGATCTTTGCTCCGCCACACCCAGATCGTCGGCGAAGGTGGAGGCAAGATCGGTGATCTCCGCGGCGATTGCCTCGCGCCCCTTGGCATCGGCGCGCTCATAGCGCAGCTCCGCCATTTGCAGCGAAATGAAGTCGGATTGGGCCGCGCGCGCATAGTTGATGGCCATCAGGGGGCCATCGAAGGTCGTGATCGTCATTTGGCCAGCGAAAGTGAGCGCCCCATAGCCCGCCGCGCCCAAGAGTGCGATCAATGCGCCCATTGCGATGAAGGCGCCAAAGATCTTGGCGCCGATGGAATATTTCGCCAACGACATTGCGGACCCGGTTCGCGCCGCGCGCGTTCTTCGCCTTCAATTCTGAACCGGGGAGTGTTGATGGCCGCTTAAGGATACGCCGGTTGGCCATCGCAAATTGTCGCGGAAAGTGAGCAATTTCCGCTATTTAACGTGCACCACCAGCTTCATCTTGGGGTGGATGTGGCAGCGAACCTCGAAGGTGCCGGGCTGGGTAAAGTTTTCGGTAACGTTCTGCCCCGGCGCACGCTCGTCCGTATCGAACGTGAAGCCTTCGCCGTTGACGTAGATTTGGTGGATGAAATCGTCATTGTTGGTGAAGGTCACCGCTTCGCCGCGGTTGATGGTGATTTCGCCCGGACGAAAGGTGCGGCCCTGCTGGATGACGGTGCGCGCGCCATCCGCGAAAGCGGCGGCTGGAACGAGGGTCAGCAAGGCTACGATTAGGCTTCTCATTTCGACACCAACTGATGCTGCATTGGCGCAAGGCGCGGCAGGCCGTGAACCTTATAGGGGAGGGGTGGTTAAAGTGGCCCAAACCGTGCGCAAATCCGCCGGAAAACCGGAAAAAGGCCGGGCAAACCGGGGGTGGACAGAGGACTGCCGCTGGCCTATATCCCCCCACCTCGTGACGCGGGGTGGAGCAGCCCGGTAGCTCGTCAGGCTCATAACCTGAAGGTCACAGGTTCAAATCCTGTCCCCGCAACCAATAAAAAAGGTCAGGCCCAACGGCCGGGCCTTTTTTATTGCCCCAGCGACAGCGTGGGGCCTTATCGCGTCTCGGCAACACCGAACAAGCCGGCTTTTTTAATGCCTCCGTGGCAGCGGCTTTCAAAGAATTCCTGAGGCGCGCCCAGCTCCGAGGGACCCTTGGGTTGCGGAGCAGCCCGTTCGGCGGCCCTGGCCGGGCCGTCTCACCTCGTCAGGCTCATAACCTGAAGGTCACAGGTTCAAATCCTGTCTCCGCTACAGCGGGTTTCGGAGAAACTCCGATAATGGAAGGCCAGAAAAGCTATCTTTTGCAATAAATCTCATACAAGACGGCCAGAACGCGGGCCGCGCCGGAATCGGCAATGCGATAGTAGATGGATTGGGCCTCGCGGCGGGTCGCCACCAACCCCTCCTCGCGCAGCTTGGACAAATGTTGGGACAATGCCGACTGGCTCAAGCCCGAGCGTTGCACCAAGTCACCAGCCGTGCGTTCACCGCCCACCAGATCGCACAACACTCTCAGCCGCGCCTCATGGGAAAGCGCCCGCATTAGGGCGGCGGCGTTGCCGGCATGCTTGCGCATCGCCTTGAGGTTCTTGGGAGTGGCGGCGTCCATATAATTCCTTCCAGTATTGCTAATTTAGAATCTTCTAATATAATGTCAACTGGACGCTGGAGAAAGCGCATGGCCCCCGACATACAAGTCTTTTTCGACGAGCAGACATTCACCGTGACGTATCTGGTGAGCGACCCGCAAAGCCATCAGGCGGTCATTATCGATCCGGTGCTGGACTATGATCCCAAATCCGCCCGGACCTCGACCCGATCGGCCGATGCCGTGCTTGATGCTGCCGCAGCTCGGCGCCTGCGGGTGGAATGGATTCTGGAAACCCATGCCCATGCGGACCATCTATCGGCGGCGGCCTATCTCAAGGATGTCACCGGCGCGAAAATCGCCATCGGGGAACATATTGCCCAAGTGCAAAAAGTGTTCGCACCCATATTCAACGCCAGGGATGTCGCTGGAGACGGCGCGCCATTTGACCATTTGCTGAAAGACGGCGACGTCCTTGCGGTCGGCGGCTTGACGGTCGAAGTGCTGCACACCCCCGGTCATACTCCCGCTTGTGTGAGCTACAAGGTCGCTGACAATGTCTTTGTCGGCGATACCTTGTTCATGCCCGATTACGGCACCGCTCGGACAGACTTTCCGGGTGGGGACGCCCCTACGCTGTACCGCTCCATCAAACGCATCCTGTCCCTGCCGCCCCAAACCACATTATGGATGTGCCACGACTATAAGGCGCCAGGCCGGAGAAGTTACGCCTGGCGCACGACCGTCGCCGATCAGTGCGCCAAGAACATTCATGTCCATGACGGCGTCGGTGAAGCGCAATTCGTGGCGGCCCGCGAAGCGCGCGACAAGACCCTAGCGATGCCGGCTCTCATCCTGCCCGCGGTGCAGGTGAATATCCGAGCCGGCCATATGCCGCCCAAGGATGACAACGGCCAAGTCTATCTGAAGCTGCCAATCAACAAACTTTAGGGACGGGCTTTTGATCTCGCCTGCCGTGCGCCGACACCCAAAACTGTCGGGGGCGGACAAGATATCGATTTCCCAAATGACGTCTCGCCAAAATAATGAGCATTATCAAACTCTTGTGAGCAGCCGGCGCGAAGACTAGAACTGGTGACATGCTTCAGGCCAGGAGCCGAAAAATCCCCGCCAAAATCCCCAGAAGCGTGACCCACCTTCCCTTCGCCGGTAACTTCACTAGTGTCACGCCCGGTTAGCCGATGAGTTCAGTCCGGTTTTCAAAACAGGGGCGCAATCATGGCAGGGGCGGCACATCACAAAATCTTGATCGTGGGCGGGGGCGCGGCGGGGATCACCGTCGCGGCAAGCTTGAAGCGGCGCGGAACCGCCGACATCGCGATCATCGAGCCCAACGACACGCATTATTATCAACCCGCCTTCACCTTGGTCGGCGCCGGCGTCTATGATTTGGCGCGGACACACCGGTCCACCGACAGCCTGGTGCCGCCGGGCGTTGCGCGCATCAAGGCAAAGGCGAGCAAATTCGACCCGAGCAACAATACGGTCGAACTCTCAACCGGCGACAAGCTCACCTACGATTATCTTGTGGTCTGCACCGGCCTGAAACTGGACTGGGCGAAAGTTGATGGCCTGGCCGAAGCGCTTGGCCATGACGGCGTGTGCAGCAACTATTCGTCCGAGCACGTCACCTACACATGGGACTGCATCAAGGCGCTCAAGCCTGGTGACAAGACCGTATTCACCCAGCCGCCGCTGCCGTTCAAATGCCCCGGCGCGCCGCAGAAGATCGTTTATCTGACCATCGACAATCTGCGGCGGCGCGGCATCCGCGACAAGGTCGATGTCGCCTACTATGTCCATGCGCCGGTGATCTTTGGCGTGCCCTTTTTCGCGCGCCATCTGGCCAAGATCGCCGAGGATCGCGGCGTGCGGATATTCTATCAGCACAATCTT
The DNA here is from genome assembly GCA_903897605.1 of uncultured Alphaproteobacteria bacterium. GTDB lineage: Bacteria > Pseudomonadota > Alphaproteobacteria > Micropepsales > Micropepsaceae > Rhizomicrobium. Next base: position 18,205 of record CAIUCH010000017.1, on the reverse strand, counting down.
GTGGCGATCGATGCCAAGGCCAAGGCCGCGATCTTCGAGATTGCCGGCGGCGACAAACAGGGCCAGCGCATCAGTGTGCCCTATGACATGCTGCATGTTTCCCCGCCGCAATCGCCGCCGGAAGAGATCAAATCAAGTCCACTCGCCAATGCCGCCGGCTGGGTCGAGGTCAATCAGAATTCCATGCAGCATGTGCGCTACGCCAACATATTCTCGCTGGGCGATGTCGCCAGCACGCCCAATTCCAAAACCGCCGCCGCCGTGCGCAAGCAGTCGCCCGTGGTGGTGCGGAATATTTTGAGGCTGATGCGCGGCGATGCGGTCGAGAGCGGTTATGACGGTTACGCTTCGTGTCCGCTGACCACCGCCCATGGCAAAGCCATAATCGCTGAATTCATCTATGGCGGCAAAGTCACGCCGACCTTGCCGGTGCTGGATCCCGGCAAGCAGCGCTGGCTGAGCTGGTGGATCAAGACCAGCTTCCTGCCAATGCTGTATTGGAATTACATGCTCAAGGGCTATGAATGGTTCCCCAAGCACAATACGGCGTTCAAGGAACCGGCGGCGTGACATTCGGTCAAGCCATCCGGTCTTGTTATTCCAATTATGCGACATTTTCCGAAAGAGCTTCGCGCTCCGAATATTGGTTCTTCGCCCTCTATCAGTGCTTGGGCATCCTGGTCTGCCTGGTGCTTTGGCCGTTTGGCATCGGGCAAGCGGCTTTTTCGCTATTTGCAATCGGCAATTTCCTGCCAACGCTTTCGGTCCTGGTTCGCCGGCTGCATGACACCGACCGCTCCGGCTGGTGGTACTGGATCGGGCTGGTTCCGCTGGCCGGGCCGATCCTGTTGCTGGTCTGGTTTTGCTCGCGCGGGACGGTCGGCGCCAACCGCTTCGGCCCCGACTCACTGACGGTCCTGATACCGCGATAGGACCTGGGGCCGTTGCCGGGAGGTTTGAAGGCCCGGCCGCCCAAAACCGCGCCTTCATATAAGCCATTGAAAATATACAGAATATTGAAACATTTGCTTTAGATGTGCATCACTCCGGGCCACTCGCGATAACGATTGCTGGCCCTGGGACCGGCGGCTATAACCCCGGCCCACAAGACGCGAAAGCCGCGTCTTTGGTTTAGGGAGTGCGCATGGGAATCCAGATCCCGGCCGACTACCGGCCGCAGGAAAATGAACCCTTCATGAATGAGAAGCAGCGGGAGTATTTCCGCCGCAAGCTGAACAGCTGGAAAGAGGAGATCCTCAAGGAGAGTCGCGAGACCATCCAGAATCTCCAGGCCGAGACCATTCCCCATGCCGACCTCGCCGACCGGGCCTCCACCGAGGCCGAGCGGCAGCTGGAACTGCGCACCCGCGACCGCCAGCGCAAGCTGATCGCCAAGATCGACGCGGCGCTGCGCCGGATCGAAGACGGCTCGTACGGTTTCTGCGAAGAGACCGGCGAACCCATATCCCTCAAGCGCCTGGATGCGCGGCCCATCGCCACCTTGTCCATCGAAGCCCAGGAACGCCACGAGCGCCGCGAAAAAGTCTACCGGGACGATTAAAACGAAATCACCGATTTTCTTTCCCCGCATGGCAAAGCCATTGGCGGGGGAAGATGTCTCTGAGCGCTTGCGCGAAAGAGACAGATGGGGGTGATTACCAAGGCATAATTACATCGAGTAGCTGGCTGCCGTAGCGCGGCTGCTGCACATCATTGATCAAGCCCTGACCGCCGTAGGAAATGCGAGCTTCCGCGATCTGCGTGAGATTGACGGTGTTGTCCTGGGTGATGTCCTCGCGGCGGACGATGCCGGAGACGCGCATGTCGCGCAGTTCGTTGTTGACGCGAACCTGCTGATGGCCATCGATCACCAGATTGCCATTGGGCAAGACCTGGGCGACCAGCGCGGCCAAAGTCATGTTGATGCTTTCCTGCCGGTTCACGCCTCCCGATCCGACATTGGACGAATCCGATCCCATCTTCACCAGGCTGGTGGGGTCGATTCCCTTGGGCAGCACATTCTCCAGGCCGAAGAAATTGGTCATGTTGGCATTGTCGGAATTTGTGCGCGAACGCGTGGTGCTGTTCTGCAATTTGGCCGCATCCGCGACCGAGACATTGACGGTGATGACATCGCCGACATGATTGGCGCGCGGATCGTGGAAAAAGCTTTTCGCGCCGGGCTGCCACAGTGAATTGCCTTCATGGCTGATCGGCGGCAAGGCCGGAATGGCGGCCACGATCTGACTGTCGGCGGGGTTGCCTACCGCTGCCAGCTTGGGCGTCTCGCCGATATTCTCGATACGGTCCAGCGCCGAGCAACCGCACAGTGCGGCACCCAGGACAGTGATGGCCGAAAATTTTGTCAGGCGATGCATGGCTTAGATCCTAGTTGCGGGCAGTGCGCTGGGATGGAGAAGGCGAGGCCGGGCCGGTGGCGACAACAGTGCCAGGCGCGCTGACCACGCCGACGATCATGCGGAATGAAGAAGGGTTCTGGACAGTGACGGTGTCGCCGACGCCACCTTCGCCCATGGAGCGACCCATCGCCGTCAACTCGACGCCCGGGGCGTGGAACAACATGGTGACGGTCTGGCCCCTGGTCACCACGATGGGATGACGCACATCATCGGCGCGCAGGGCCTCACCGGCATGCAGCATCCGGCGCGCTTCCATGTTCTTGACTGCCGCCAGATTGGTGACGGTGCCGGCCATCAGGGCGGTGCCCGGCACGGTGGCATAAGTGAGATCGCTGTCGGTGATGGTTTCGCCGCGCGCGATATCGTGCGCCGGTACCACGATGCGAACGCCGGTATCGGCGGCGGCGGGAACGGTCACGGTTTGAGCCGCGACGAACAACAGAGAGAATGCGAGCTTGCGGTTCATCATTGACCTGCCAGCTGAGCGGTCTGCTGCAGCATGTGATCGGCCGCGGTGATCACCTTGGAATTCATTTCATAGGCGCGCTGGGCCGTGATCAGGGCGGTGATCTCGTCCACCGAATTGACGTTCGAGGTTTCCAGATAGCCCTGCTGCACCGTGCCGTAGCCGGTTGAGCCCGGCACGCCGGCCTGGGGCGAACCGGACGCCGGGGTTTCCAGATAGAGATTGCCGCCGACGGCGTTGAGGCCGGCTTCGTTGGGAAAGCGGGTCAGTTCCAGCTGGCCGACGGTTTGGGGCGTGGAATTGCCCGCCACCATGGCGTTGACCTGACCCTGGGCATTGATCGCCACGCTCAGCGTGTTCTGCGGAATGGCGATGCCGGGCTGAACCACCAGGCCGTCCTGGGTGATGAGCTGGCCCTGGGGCGACAACGAGAAATTGCCCGAACGGGTATAAGCGTCGGTGCCGTCCGCCTGCTGGATGCGGAAATAGCCCGCGCCCTGTACCGCAACGTCATAAGGATTGCCGGTGGACTGAAGATCGCCCTGGGTGGTGATGCGATAGATCGCGGCGGTGCGAACGCCGGCGCCGATCTGGATGCCGTTGGGGGCATAAGTGCCCTGGTCCGATGTCTGGGCGCCGGGGGTCTGGATGTTCTGGTACAGCAGATCCTGGAACTCCGCCCGCTGCTGTTTGAAGCCGGTGGTGTTCATGTTCGCCAGATTGTTGGCGATGGTTTCGACATTGGTCTGCTGGGCGGCCATGCCCGTCGACGCGATGGAAAGAGCGCGCATAGATCAGTTCTCCTAATTCGGCGTGCTGCCAAGCTTGTCGATCGCCTGGCGGATAAGTTGTTCCTGGGAATTCGAAAGCGACGCGATCGCCTGATAGGCGCGCATCACTTCGACCATATGGCTGATTTCGATCACCGGCTTGACGTTGGAGCCTTCCAGCATGCGCTGGGCGATGGTGGCATCGGTGGAGGGCGTCGCCGCCTGGGTGGTGCTGTAGAGATTGACGCCTTCCTTGTTCATGGCGCGCTCATTGGCGAAATCCATCACCTGGAGCTTGCCGATCTGATTGGAAGCGCCGTTGAGAATGCTGCTGACCGTGCCATCCGGGCCGACGCTGATATTGCCGTCATCGGGGGTGATGGTGATGGCGCCGCCATCGCCCTGCACGGCATAGCCGTCAGAGGTGACGAGCTGGCCGTTCTGGTCGAGGCTGAAATGGCCGTCGCGGGTGTAGCGCATGCCGGCCGGCGTCTGCACCGCGAAAAAACCCTTGCCATTGATGGCGAAGTCGAGCGGCGCGCCGGTGATGGTCATTTCACCTTGGCTGAGATCGCGCACCACACCGGCATCCTTCACGAAGCTGAGCGTTTGCGGACCCGTTTGGGTCTCGGACGGCTGCACATGCGTGACGAATTCCTCGAACTTGGCGGTCTCCCGCTTGAAGCCGGGGGTCGAGGCGTTGGCGACATTGTTCGCGATCACGTCCATCGAGCGATAGGCCGCGAGTTGCTGCGAAAGACTAACGAGAAGTGAATTATCCATGGCTCTGCAGATCCCTTCTGGTCCGCAACGCTAGAGTGTGCAGCCGCCGTGCCAAGGAAAAACGCCGGTTTTATTGAGTTTTATGCATCGCCCCGAGGACGTGCGGAAAAACTTGCCGGGCCGAAGCCGCCGGCCTGGGCAATTTCAACCGCTCCTTAACCACGTTTGCTTACCGTGCCCGGCGAAGAGAGCGGGACTTGAGGCATGGCCAAGAAAAATAAAGGCGCCGACTCCGAAGGCGATGGCGAAAACGCCGAAGCCCAAGGTGAAGGCGAGGCAGCGCCCAAGAAAGGCTTCAAGAAATTCCTTTCCAAGAAAATCCTGATGATCGCGGTGCCCGCGCTTCTTGTTGTGTTGGGCGGCGGCGGCGCTGGCGCCTATTTCTTTCTGCTGAAACCACATGCCGTGGACAAGACCAAGATGGCGGATGCGCCGCCCTTGACCCCGCCCCAGGTGGCTTTCAGCGACGTTCCCGACATTCTGGTCAACATTCAGAGCAATGACGGCACGCCCGCCTATCTGAAACTGTCCCTGTCGCTGGAAATGGACAACGACCTGGAAAAAACCGGCATGACGGCGCTGATGCCGCGCCTGGTGGACCAGTTCCAGTCCTATCTGCGCGAATTGCGGATCGACGATCTCAAGGGCTCGGAAGGCGTGCTGAGGCTCAAGGAAGAGCTGCTGCGCCGGGTCAATGCCGCCGCCGCGCCCTACAAGGTACGCGACGTTCTCCTGAAACAGATGATCGTGCAGTAAGAGCGTCGGTGAGCCCATAGCAACCGCGTATGGGCGAGCGATAACAAATATTTTTAGACAGGTTAATTCATGGCTGACGAAACTCCCGCGCCGGAAGCCGCGACGGAAATCCCCGTCGAGGAATTCCAAATGGAAGGCGGACCCGGCGCCGAGCGCGTTCTCAATCAGGAGGAAATCGACTCGCTTCTGGGCTTCGACGTCAATTCCGACCAGATGCAGGACAAATCCGGTGTCCGCGCCATCATCAATTCGGCGCTGGTCTCCTATGAACGCTTGCCAATGCTGGAAATCGTCTTCGACCGCCTGGTGCGGCTGATGACGACCTCGCTGCGCAACTTCACGTCCGACAATGTCGAAGTCAGCCTGGATTCGATCACTTCGATCCGGTTCGGCGATTATCTCAACTCCATTCCCCTACCCGCGATCCTGTCGGTGTTCCATGCCGAGGAATTGGACAATTACGGTCTCTTCACCGTCGATTCCAACCTGATCTATTCCATCGTCGATGTGCTTTTGGGCGGCCGCCGCGGTTCCTCGGCCATGCGCATCGAAGGCCGGCCCTACACCACCATCGAACGTACTTTGGTGCAGCGCATGGTGGAAGTCATCCTGCAGGACATGTGCGCCGCCTTCGAACCGCTGGCGCCGGTCAATTTCACCCTCGACCGCCTGGAAACCAATCCGCGCTTCGCCGCGATCGCCCGTCCCGCCAATGCCGCGATCCTGGTCAAGCTGCGCATCGACATGGAAGACCGCGGCGGGCGCACTGAATTGCTCTTGCCCTATGCCACCTTGGAGCCCATTCGCAAGCTGCTTTTGCAGCAATTCATGGGCGAAAAATTCGGCCGCGACTCGATCTGGGAAAGCCATCTGGCCACCGAATTGTGGTCCACCAAAGTGGACATCGACGCCATCCTGGACGAACAGGTGATGCCGCTGAATCGGATCATGAATCTGGAAGTGGGCCAGACCATCATGCTGGGCGCCGGTCCGGATTCCAAGATCGAACTGCGCTGTCGCGGCGTGCCGCTGCTGACGGGCCGCATGGGCCGCGTCGGATCTTCCGTCGCGGTGCGCGTGGACGCGGCCGTCGAACGAACTGACGCCTCCAAAGCGCTTTAGCCGGAGACATAGCCATGACAATGACCTTTTACGTTGAAGTCGCGCTGGAAATTTTGCTGGCCGTCACGCTTTGCTATTGCATCCTGCTGGAACGCCGGCTGGCGGCGGTTCGCAGGGGCCAGGACGGTCTCAGCCGTACGGTTGGCGAACTCAACATGGCGATTGCCGGCGCGGGCGCCAGCTTGCGCGCCCTGAAATCCGCCGCCGGTGAAGCCGCCGGCACCCTGGACGAGCGTTTGAAGCGTGCCCGCCTGCACATCGACGAGCTGTCGGTGCTGGCCGGTTCGGCGGAACGTATTGCCGACCGCATCGAACGCGGCGTTTCCAACGTGCCCCGCTCGGTGCCGATGGCCGACATTCCCTTGCCGTCCAACAGCATCATGAACCGCCTCGACAATATGAGATCCGCGCAATGATATCGTTGCCGAAAAAGAATCGCCGCTTGCTGCGGCTTCTGCCCAGTGTGGTGGTGGTTGGCATGGGCCTGCTGGCGCTGAATACCTCGGGCCTTGTTCACGACGCCTATGCCGAGATCAACCGGCCCGCCATGGCGGATGCGCTGGCGCCGCCGCCCGCGCCGGCCAACAAGGATTTCGCCGATGCCGACACCCAAGTCGCCAGCGCGTCGGAAGCCGATATCCTGACCAGCCTGTCCAAGCGCCGCAGCGAACTCGATGCCCGCGAAGCGCAGATTCAGATTCAGGCCAATATTCTGGCGGCGACCGAAGCCCGCGTCGACGCCAAGGTGGCGCAGCTGAAAAGCCTGCAAACCCAGATCGCCACTCTTCTGGGCCAGCGCGACACGGGGCAAGAAAAGCAAATGGCGTCGCTGGTGAAAACCTATTCGGCGATGAAGCCCAAGGACGCGGCCCGCATCTTCGACAGCTTGAGTGAGCAGGTGCTGGTGCCGGTGGCGGCGGAGATGAAGTCCGACGTGTTGGCGCCGGTGCTGGCGGCGATGAGTCCGGAACAGGCCCAAAAGCTCACCGTCAAGCTGGCCAACAAGCTGACCTTGCCCGTCACCAGTGGCGAAACCGCCGCTGCGATGCCGGCCGCTCCCGGCCAGGCCGCAGTCCCCATCCCGGTGGCCCCAGCGGCCACAACCGCGGCGGCGTCGGCACCAGCGGCTGTGCAACCGGCAGCGGCCAAACCGGCCACGCCTGCTCCAGCACCGAAGGGCGGCTAAGGACACCGAACTTCATCGTGATTGAGCCCTGGTCGGGCTCAATCACGGTTTACCAAAGGTTAATACCGGGAACCCCATAATCAGACTGTCTAAGGGGCTCAAAGGCTTGGCGATCCGTACCCGCATTCTTGGCCTGGCCGGACTGGCGCTTTTGCCCAGCCTGCCCGCGCACGCCACCGACACGGTGGCGGCCGTGCCCCAGAGTGGTTTCGTCCGTCTCAATTTCAGTTTCGCGCCCGCCGCCCATGTCACCGCGACCACCCAGGGCGGCATCCTCACGCTGGCCTTCGACCGCAAGGTGAGTTTGGCGCCGCAAGCGATTGTCGCCCTCTCCGGCGGCGCCATCGCCAGCGGGCGCACCGACGCCGATGGCAAGACCTTGCACTTCGCATTGACCCAACCGGTCCGTCTGCATCAAAGCGCCCTGAACAATCAGACAGCGATCGACCTGGCGCCGCAAAATTTTGCCGGCGTGATGCCCGATCTGACCGGAGCACCCAAACCGGAGGCCAAGCCGGTGGATGTGGCGAGCCTGCCCGAGATCAAGCTGCGCACCGGTGTCTATTCCAACTACACAAGGCTGGTGTTCGACTGGCCGAAAACCGTTCCCTATTCGGCATTTCCGGGCGCCGGAAAAATCACGCTGCGCTTTCAGGCATTGGCAAAACCCGACCTTTCGGCGATCGCCCGGTTCGCGCCGCCCTGGGTGAAGAACGCCACCTGGCACATCGATGGCAATGCCACCGTGATCGAGTTCGAGACCGACAGCGATTCCGGTTTCCACGATTTCAAGGACGGCACAAAGATCGTGCTGGATGTGCTTGCGCCCAAGACCGACGCGGACGCCTATGCTCCGGCCGGAATTCCGAAGCCGCAAGTCACCGCGATGAAAAGCGGCCTCTCGGCCAGTCAAGAGAAAGCCATTACCGACACGGCGAACCAGCTTGCCTCCAAGGACAAACCCGCGGCGCCAACACCGGCTCCGGCGAAGCCCGAGGCGAAGGCTGACGTCAAACCTGCCGATGCCAAAACCGCCGCCGTGCCGATCCAGCCCGCGGCAATCGCGCCAGCGGCCAACGCGCAGTTCGCCGACGGCCATCTGACCAAGAATGGCGCCATCGTGACTTTCAAGGGCGCGGGCACGCATGCCAACGCCGTCTTTGTCCGTGGCCTCACCGCCTGGGTGGTGCTGGAGAACGCGCCGAGCTTTGACGCCAATGCGTTGAAAGCGCAGCTGGGGGATTTCGCGGCCCAAGTCGATGCTTCATTCGCGTCCGGCATTTCGACCTTGCGCGTCGGCCTGAAACAACCCGCCCAGATTTCCGTGGACAGCAACGGCCAGGATTTGAGCGTCACGATCGGAAGCGGGGGCACCGCCCCCACTCCCATCGCCTTTGCACGCAACCAGGAAGACCCGAAGCGTACCTCGCTCACCACGCTTTTGCCCGGCGCCGACCAGACTTTGTCGCTGACCGATCCCGTCACGGGCGATATCTTGACGGTCATTCCCGGCAGCAGCGGCCACGCCATTCCCGCCGAACGCGACTATGCCGAATTCGCGGCACTGCCTTCCGCCAGCGGTCTGGTGGTCACCCCTTATGCCGACGATCTTTCGGTCGCGGTTTTGCTGGGCCGCGTCACCATCACCCGGCCTGGCGGCCTCTCGCTCACGCCGCTCACCATGCCGGTGGAGGAAACGCCCGCGGCCATGGCGGCGGAAAAAAACGGCCCCAGCTTTCTGGACTTCGCGAATTGGAATAGCTTGACCGGCGGATCGTTCCTGGCCACCGAGCGCCGCCTCACCCAATCGGTGGCGCGCCTGCCTGCCGGCCGCGCCAATAAGGCGCGCCTGGTGCTGGCGCGATTCTATCTCGCCAATCGTTTCGCCACCGAAGCCCTGGGCTTGATCAATCTGATCCAGACGGCCGATCCCGCTCTTCGCGGCGATGTCCAACTCGCCACCATGCGCGCCGCCGCCGATTACATGATGGGCCGCTATCGCGATGCCCATAACGACCTGGCAGGCCCGTCCTTCGACGCCGATCGCCACGCCGCCCTGTGGCGCGGCCTGACCGAGGCGGCGCTGGAGAACTGGACCACGGCGCACAATTATCTGGGGCAGGCCCTGCCGGTCTTGAAGCACTATCAGCCCGACTGGCAGGCCCGCGTTCGCCTCGCCGATGTCGAGGCCGTGCTGGGAATGGGGCGGCTGGAGCTGGCCGATGTCGCGATGAACCGGGTGCCCAAGGACCTTGGCAATCGCGATGCCCTGGAAGCAAAGCTCATCCGGGCCCGTATCACGGCGGCCGAGAATCGCTATTCCGCCGCCGCGGCGCAATTCGCGGCGGTGGAAAATGGTGGCGACGAACATCTCGCGGCCCAGGCGATCTTTTTTCACACCAATGCGGCGCTGGCCGCGAACGCCATCGCGCCCAAGCAGGCCATCGCGGTGCTGGAGCGTCTGAGATACCGCTGGCGCGGCGACGGGCTGGAAATGAAAACCCTGCGCAGGCTGGCGTCGCTCTATTTCGATCAGCATCAATGGCGCTCTGGCCTGAAGAGCTTGCGCATCGCCACCCAGAACTTCGCCGGCGACAGCCGGGCCCGCGCCGCGCAGGATGACATGCGCGCAGCCTTCGCCAACCTTTACATAAAGGGCGGCGCCGACAAGCTGCCGCCGGTCGAAAGCCTGGCGATGTTCTACGACAATATCGATTTGACGCCGATCGGCGCCGCTGGCGATGAAATGATCCGCCACATGGTGGACCGGCTGGTGGCGGTGGATCTGCTGGGGCCGGCCGCCAATCTTCTGGCCTATCAGGTGGACAAGCGGCTTGACGGAGTGGCGAAGGCGCAAGTCTCCACCAAGCTGGCCGCCATCTACCTGCTGGACCACAAGCCGCAATCGGCGGTGGATGTTTTGCATAGCTCTCAGATCAGCGGACTGCCGAACGAAGACAGTCATTCCCGGCTGATTCTGGAAGCCCGCGCTTTTGCCGAACTGAAGCAATGGGACAATGCGCTGGACTTGATCGCAGTGGACGATCAACCCGACACAAGCCGCCTGCGCGCCGATATTTATTGGGAATCGGGTAATTGGGCGATGTCCGGCCAGAAGGCCGAGGAATTGCTGGGCGCGCGCTGGAGCGATGCCGTGCCGCTATCCGATGGCGAACGCAGCCAGGTGTTGCGGATGGCGGTGTCCTATTCCCTGGCCAGTGATGAAACCAGCCTCGACCGGATGCGTCAGCATTTTGCGCCCAAGCTGCAGAATACCGCCGATGGAGGTGCCTTTGCCGTGTTATCGCAGCCGATCGACATGCACGGCCTGGCCTTCCGCGACGCCGCCGCCAAGATCGCCTCGGTGGATACCCTGCAATCCTTCATGAAGGATTTCAGCAAGCGCCACGAAGTGGTGGCGATCAACTAACCCCCTCTCCCTACGCAACCTCGAGAGGTTGCTACGGGTATCTCCCCCACCAGCATGCTTCGCATGCGCGGGGGAGAACGGTCCCGGCCAAGGTTCGGCAGAGATTCTCTAGAGAGCGTCCAACCAGGCCAGCGAGCGGTCGCAGACGGTTTCCCAGCCGGGTTCGCTGATCAGCCAATGGCTCATGCCGGGCACGATTTCGCACCGGGCGCGGCCGTTATAGAGCGCCGCTATGCGTTCAACCGTGCCGGGCGGGCTGATGCGGTCGGCGCTGCCGGTCAGAAGCAGCATCGGGCATTGGACTTTGCGTGCATTCACTTCGCTGGAACGACGCATATCGAGACCCCAATGCAGCACTTCGAAAGTGGCGCGTCCGGATTCGGGAAGGAAGCGTTCGAAAATCCGCTTGCGCTGCTCCTTGGGAAAGCGATCGAGCGAATGCGCGGACGCGATGTCGAAATTTGGTTCAAGAATCGCGGTCCAGAATCCCACCTGTAACATCATGGTTTGCGCGGTGCCGATTTCGAACAAGGTGGAAGGCGGCACGCCCCAGGGTGCCGAAGGCGCCAGCAGAATCGCGCCCGCGATGCCCTGCCGCGCCGCCAGCATCTGCGCCAGCAACCCGCCCATCGAATGACCGATCAGGATCGGTGGCGTCTTCATCGCAGCGATCAGGCTTTCCAGATCGGCGGCATAGTCGATCAGACTGGTGGTCGCGAGCGCCTGAGCCGGCTTGCCGCCGTCATGATGGCGCAAGGCCGGGGTCGTCACCTCATATCCCGCCGCGCGAAAGCGGGCGGCAAAATTGTCCCACGCCCAGGGTCCGCAAAAGCCGCCATGAATCATGATTACGGGCGGCTTCTTCATCATGGATTCGGCCTTGCGAGATGGCGGAAGGCGGTGACGATCCTGGCATAGGAATCGCGCTTGAACGGCACGATCACATGCGGAAGATCCTCGATCGACAGCCATTTCCAGGTTGAGAATTCCGGCTCATGCGCGTCCAGATCGATATCGCTGTCGGCGCCGGTGAATCGGAGGGCAAACCATTTCTGCCGCTGACCCCGATACTTGCCGTGAAAGGCGATGCCGACCAGATGCGCCGGCAGATCGTAGGTGATCCAGTCGTCCATCTCGGCAATGATATCAGCCTTGTCGGTACCGGCTTCTTCCTTGAGTTCGCGCAACACAGCCTGGCGCGGCTCTTCGCCCTCGTCGATGCCGCCCTGGGGCATTTGCCAGCCCTCGACCGTCTGGTCGATGCGCTTGCCGACAAAGATCAGGCCCTGGCGGTTCAACAACATCACGCCAACCGCGGGCCGATAGGGGAGAGAAGAAAAAGACACGAAGCGTCCTTTGTTCGGGCGCGCGAGATTTTGTTCGTCGGGCAGGAGCGTCGCGCGGAGCGTGCGTATAGCATGTGAGCACGCGCGACGAACCCGGCGGACAAAAGATCCGCGCCCTTATTTTGGGGGCTGGCTTACTATGGCGGAGACAGGGACGAGAACAAACCCCCGTTTTTCGAGGGTCTTCGACCAGGCGGCGATGCGCTCGATGGTGATGGGATAGAGAAAACCCGAACCGATGGCGCTGCCGTGATCGCGCGCCTGCGCTTCCAGATTGGAGAGCTGCTTGTCGATTTCCAATGCGGTCTGAATGCCGTCCAAGGTCCCGGAGGCTTTGGCAAAGGCCGTGCCGGAACGGCTCGCGACATCGGCCGCGACGGACTGCGCCACCGCGCCATTGTCATAGAAATAAACCCCCCGGCGGGACAATTGGGTCATGGCGGGCGACAAGGCGTCGGCGTCCGCCAAAAACCGTTGCCCCAGAAGATTGGTGACGCCGGCATAACCGGTGAAGCGCGACAGCACCCATTCCAGCCTTTGACCGTTGCTGTCCCGATCCACGCCGGACCGCAGCGTATGAGGCCCCGGATCGCTGTCGGGGAAATCGAATGGCTCCATCGGCAGTTCCAAGAGCGCTTCGTGCCCCAATTGCCGCCCCTCCGACACCCAACGCTGCACGTCCATTGCATAAGGGGCGAAGCCAAGCGTCACGCCGGCCGGCAGACCGGCCAATGCGGCAGCCGTTGCCTTGGCGCTGATGCCCAGGCCCGAGACCACGATGGCGATGCGAAATTTTCCGCTGAGCGCGGGCGCCGCATAAGCCGCCATCGGCGTGCGGCCATCATCGGCAATACGGGGCAAGGGACCTTGCGGGCTGTTCTCGATCAAGGCGGGGTCGGCGACAAGCGCACGTCCCGCAAGAATGACCTTGTCGATCATCACCGGCGGCGTGGCTGGCTCGGCGGCGGCCAGCGGCGCGGAGATATGTTTGGGTAAGGATGGCACCGGCAGGTCCATCATAATTCCCGGGCGATGGACTTTGCCCAATACGGTAATGCCGAGCGCGGCGGCAGCCAGCAGACAAAATACGCTCGCACTGGCAAGCGCCAGAGCGCGCATGGCGCGGGAAATGGGAGGGGCGGTCAAGGCCGTCATAATGCCTGGATTTAGCGCCGGATATGGTTATGAGGGGGTTAATGCCGGCCCAACGAAGCCCCCTCTGCCCTACGAAACCTCGAGAGGTTGCTACGGGCATCTCCCCCGCCAGCATGCTTCGCATGCGCGGTGGCGAAGGGCCTCGACCAGGCTTCAACAAATGCTGGGGCGTCTTGGTCCCGGCATTCTTCCCCCGCAAGGCGAAGCCTTTGGCGGGGGAGTTTGGTAGCGCCAGCGTACCGAACGTGCGGTAGCGCTCGGCCGACAAAACCTCCACTGGAGGTTTTGTCGCTCGGCCTCGCTGCCCGCGTGCCGCACAGATGGGGGCAAAAAAACTAATCCGCCTTTACCGGTTTTCCGGCGGTGGCGACCGTCATTTTCCCATGCAGGAGATCTTCGGCATAGGAAAGCTGGAAGTCGTCATATTTCTTGCCAGGCACGGGCTGAATCACCGGGGCAACCACCTTCTTGGGCACCGGCTCGCCGATCAGATGACCCGGCAGGTCGGCTTCCGAAGGCCGCGCGATCTTGGGAACATTGGCTTCGTCGCCCTGCGCCACCGCGATATCAGGAATGATGCCCTGCGCCTGAATGGAATGGCCCGACGGGGTGTAATAGCGCGCCGTGGTGAGACGCAGCGCGCCGCCACCTTCGCCCAGCGGAATAATGGTTTGCACCGAGCCTTTGCCGAAGCTGGTCATGCCTACCATGGTGGCGCGCTTGTGATCTTGAAGCGCGCCGGCAACGATTTCGGACGCCGAGGCAGTGCCGGCATTGATCAAAACCACGATCGGCTTGCCGTCCGCGATGTCGCCGCCCTTGGCATCATAGCGCTGGGTGTCTTCGGGATGGCGGCCGCGGGTGGAGACGATTTCGCCGCCGGTCAGAAGATCGTCGGAGACCTGGATTGCCTGATCCAGCAGCCCGCCCGGATTGTTGCGCAAGTCGATGACGTAACCCTTGATCGCGGGCCCGGGCTGCTTCTTGAGCTCGCGCACGGCCTTTTCAAGTCCGGAGGCGGTCTGCTCGTTGAAGCCCGGCAGACGGATATAACCAAGGTCGCCCTCGCGCCGCCAAGTATCGGCGTCCACCTGCACCACGGCACGCTGCAAAGTCACGTCGAAAGGCTTCTTCTCGCCTTCGCGTAGAATGGTGAGCGTGACTTTCGAGCCTTCGGGGCCGCGCATCTTGTCGATGGCGTCATTAAGCGCCAGACCGGCGATGGAGGTGCCGTCGATGCCGGCGATGCGGTCGCCCGGCTTGATGCCGGCCTTGGCGGCGGGTGTGCCGTCGATCGGTGAGATCACCTTGATGAGGCCGTCTTCCTGCGTCACTTCGATGCCGACGCCGCCAAACTGCCCCTTGGTGGTGATCTGCATGTCGTTATAGGACTTGGAGTCCATATAGCTGGAATGCGGATCCAGGCTGGTGACCATGCCCTGGATCGCGGCATTGACCAGTTCGCCATCCTGCACCGGTCGCACATAATTGGCGCGCACGCGTTCGAAGGCGTCTGAGAACAGGTCGAGCTGGCGATAGGCGCCCGTGTCACTGGCGCCCAGCGCCTGCGGCAGCAATCCCAGCGCCAGGCCGAAGCCAGCGACGCCGCCCAGGGCAACCAAAGCAATTTTTTTCATGTTCCCTTTGCCTTCCGCATTTCCGGGCCAAGCCACGGTCTTGGATCCAGCCCATGACCGTTTTGCCGCAACTCGAAATAGAGCCGTTCGGCTGGTGATCCGCTTTCCACGGGCATGCTGCCGACCGGTTCGCCCGCCAGCACCTCGTCATTCGCTTTTACGGTCACACGCCCGAGTCCAGCCAACACCAGATCGTATCCAGTCGTTATCTCCAGGATCAAGACCTGTCCAGATTTATGGTAAGGGCCGGCGAACAGGACCCGGCCATCGGACGGCGCAATCACCTGGGCGCTGTCGCGGGTAATATAGGTAAGGCCAGGATTTCTTTTGTTTTCCTCGGTTTCGGCGCTGGGCGCGGCGATGGTTCCGACCACGGGCGTCAATAGTGAACCTTTGGACAGAGGTCCCAGGGAACCGGAATTGGCGGCGGTGACGATGGTGATGCCATCGTCATTGCCCCCGGCATGCTTGAGCGCCGCCACCCGAGCGACCAGCGCCTGGAAATCCGCTGCCTTGGCGGCGATATCGGCCAGCTTGGATTTGAGCGTGCCATATTCACCGCCAGCCTCTTGCGCCTCGGCTTCCTTCTGGGTGGTGAGGGTTTCCAGATCGGCCCGCGCCGAAGTCAGTTGGGTGGCGGTGGTGGATGCTTCGGTACGGCGCCTGATCAGAGCGATGCGGGTCGCCTTCAGCGCATCGATGCGATGGGCCAGCCGGGTGGCTTCGGCATAGACCGGCGGCAAACTGGCGCCCACCAGCATGGAGCCGCGCGCGGCCGCCAGCGCGTCGTCCGGCCGGACCGCCAGCGCGGGCGGCATGTCATGCTGCAACCGTTCCAGAATCGCCAAAAGCTTGGTCACCGAAATCCGGTCGCGCTGGAATCCGGCGGTCAGCTCCGCGTCCTGCTTTTGCAACTTTTCGATTTCGTCGCCCAGAGTGACGGTTTCCTGCTCCAGGCTTTCGATCCTGGCGGCGGTCGCAATCAGTTTCTGGCGCAGGCTTTTGGCTTCGGCGGAAAGCTGGTCGCTTTTCTGCTTGGCGCTGTCGACCGCCGGTTTGTCATGGGCGATTTCGGCGTTGAGCGTACCAAGCTGCTGGGCGCTGGAGGGAAGCTGACTGAGTGCCTTGCTGGGCAAAGCCTTGGAAAGATCGAGCGGAATATCGGGCGCGGGCTTGACGTCATCCTTCAGCACCGGACGGGGCGTCGGGCCGACCGGCACCGTCACCTTCATATAAGGCGGATCGGCAGCCAGCGCCGGCGGCGCCAAAGCCGCGATCGTCAGCAGCAGAAGAAGCTTGCCGCGCAATCCTAGCCTTTCCTCAACAGAGAATGGCCGGTCATGGGGCCGGGCTGCGCCAGGCCCATCAGTGCCAGCATGGTGGGCGCGACATCGGCAAGACGGCCATTTTCCAATTGCATTCCCTTCGGCGCATTGAACGCGATGATTGGAACATCAAAAAGTGTATGAGCGGTGTGCGGCTCACCGGTTACCGGATCTTTCATCATTTCGATATTGCCGTGATCGGCGGTCAGCAGCATGACGCCTTGGGATTTCTCGATCGCGGTCCGAAGGCGGCCCAGGCATTGGTCGATCGTGTCCACCGCCTTCACCGCCGCCTGCATGATGCCGGTGTGACCGACCATGTCGGGATTGGCATAGTTGGCGACGATCAGGTCGTATTTGCCGCTTTCGATGGCTTCCACCAGCCTGTCCGTCACCTGATAGGCGCTCATTTCCGGCTTGTGATCGTAGGTGGAGACTTTGGGGCTTGGAACCAGGATGCGGTCCTCGCCCGGGAACGGTTCCTCGCGCCCGCCATTCAGGAAGAATGTGACATGGGCGTATTTTTCCGTCTCGGCAATGCGAAGCTGTTTCAATCCATGCTCGGCCATCACTTCGCCCAGGGTCTCGCGCACATCCTCGGGCGGGAACACCGCCGTCATCATTGCGGCCAATTCCTCGGAATATTCGGTCATGCCAACAGCGGCGCTGAACATCACCACGCGATCGCGCGCAAAGCCCTCAAAACCGGCATCGAGCAATGAAAGACAGATCTCTCGCGCGCGATCGGCGCGGAAATTGGCGAACAGGATCGCATCGCCATCGCCCATGCCCGCATAATCGCCCAGCACCACCGGGATCACGAATTCGTCGGTGACATTCTCGGCATAGGAGGCATCCAGCGCCGCAAAAATATCCGTGTGGCGTGGCGCATTTGCATCCACCATTGCGTCATAGGATTTTTGCACCCGGTCCCAGCGCTTATCACGGTCCATGGCGTAATAGCGGCCCGACAGGGTTGCCATCCGCACGCCGGCGGCGCCTTCGATGTCGTCAAGGAATTTCTCGATGAAGCCGCGCGCGCTTTTGGGCGGCGTATCGCGGCCGTCCAGAAAGGCATGCACGAATACCGGCACGCCGGCTTGCGACAGGATTTGGACCAGCGCCGCCATATGGTCCTGGTGCGAATGCACGCCGCCCGGCGACAATAGGCCCATCAGATGTACCGCGCCTTTTGCGGTCCGCACTTTTTCAATCAACACGCGCAGCGCCGGCCGCGCCCCCAAAGAACCATCCTCGATCGCCGCATCGATGCGCGGCAGATCCTGCGCCACGATCCGGCCGGAGCCGATATTCATGTGACCGACTTCGGAATTGCCCATCTGGCCTTGCGGCAATCCCACGGCGCGTCCCGAAGTTTGCAACAGCGCATGCGGACAGTCATTCAACAGGCTTGCATAATTGGGCGTCCGTGCCGCCGCGATGGCATTGTCCCGTTTGTCCGTGCGCCAGCCCCAGCCATCGAGGATGCAAAGCAGGGCGGGACGGGGCGCGGACATAAAGACTCCTTAGTGTGGGAAGGCCGAACATAGGAATGCGAACACCCCCTGTCCATGCCGCGCACGAAAGTTGCGCCCCATCTGGCAAGGGTTGAAGCGGCATTCGCGCGGCGTGAATTCCGCTCGTCCAATTTGGCCGGCGCGAACTGTCGCTTGATCTGCCCCCTTCCAAGTGGTCCAGGGACTATCATATTGGAACCTTGGAGGGAGATTTGGAATGGGACGCAGGCATCAGCCTGAGGAAGTTATTGGCAAGCTGCGGGAGGCGGAGATTGTGCTTTCGCAGGGCGGG
>CAIUCH010000016.1 GCA_903897605.1 uncultured Alphaproteobacteria bacterium | reverse complement strand
ATGTCCTTCACCACCTGCTCTGCAGGCTTCTTGGCGCTCAAGGGTTTTGGTCTCATCTTCGTTCCTTCGTCACTACGACGAGACCAAAACCCTCCTTAAGTCACAACCTCAAATCTGGGCCACAGGCCCTGACGGCGGACACCGCCGCCTGCCGCCTGCCGCCTGCCGAATCACATGCAATTATTTATCAAGCGCTGTTGCTGGACGCTATGCCAGAGCGGGAATTGCCCACCAACCATTGATGGTTAGGGGCGCCAAGAGCACTCCTCGGGTAGTTCGGTATTTCAGGAAGTACCAGAATATCGTCAACCAGACGAACGTATGCTGCTACCGTCTGTTGAGATTTGTGGCCAGTTTGGCGGGCAATGAACGTGGCATCTAAGCCCGCCAGGGCCGCGCTCGTAGCAAAGCCCGCTCGCAGGCTGTGACCGCTATATTTGTGCGGCGAAAAGCCAATGGCAGAGACCCATTTCTTCACGATGCGAGCTACTGTTCGGTTGCTCAGCCGTGCGGAGAGACCCCCCCCCACGACGAAACAATGCCCCCTCAACTATATTGGCACCAACCAACCACTCGCGCAGCGCTTCCCAAGGATCCAACGCCGAATTCACGCGTCGGAGTTTGACGGTTCGGTCGACTTGCAGCTGATCGGTTTTTGATTTTCGGATGATTAGGTCTAAGCCGTTCTCGCTGAAGTGAACATCCTCGTAATCGAGGGCAACGATTTCCGACCGCCTCAGCGCACCGAAGAACCCAATCAGAAGAAGAGCGCGGTCCCGCAAGTAAGCGCGCGAATTTACCATGACGCCTACAATGCGGGTGAGATCATCCAAGAGAAGGGGTGCTACCTGACTGGGATGGCTTCCATGGCTGCGTTCGATGCCCTGCATGACCTGGCGGACTAATCGGCCTTTTGTAGGGTCAAGAAAGCCGGCGTCTTGGTGGGCACTGGCTAACGCTGCAAGCCGGCGGTGCAGCGTCCCCGGTCGCAACGAACCGGCTGAACAAGCAACGTATTTGGCGATCTCGTCGCTGGCGCTTGGAACCTTCCCACCCCATGTTTCGAAAGCGCGGAGGTCCGACGCATAGGCTCGGCGGGTATTGGCGGCCCGGGAGGCCTGGCAATATTGGGCAACGAGGGGATCAATCGCCGAAGTTCCGACGGTCTTGGTGGCTCCAGTGTCCGATAATGGATAGTTATCGGACAATGACGGCTTACGGCCAAATCTCTCTCGCGCCCCAATAGGGATACGAAATGTGCGGATTTCTCGCGTCAAAGAAGGCTAGCAAATCAGCCATTTAAAAATCCGTACTGTTTTGCCTGAATCCACAGCTTTGGAGAATGAGAGCCCAAGAGAGACAAAATTGCCCTCCAGCGCGGGTCACTCGGTCAACAGCTTTGGTGGAAAATCCGCGCGGACATTGGCGTATTTGATCCACCAAAAGCGCCGCGGAGAGAGTTGCCGCGGGTAGTAATGGCGGAGCCAGGGGGATTCGAGCCCTCGGTACGGCTCTTGAACCGTATGACGATTGGCCAACCCAAACACAGCTATGCCGTATATTTGCCGTACGTAGGGGAACCGGCTTCCAATATTCCTGTTAAATCATTGATTTTGTTGGCGCTCCCAAGGGGAATCGAACCCCTGTTTCAGCCTTGAGAGGGCCGCGTCCTAACCGCTAGACGATGGGAGCCTGCGGTCCGCGGCTTATACGCGAGGCCCGTTCGGCGCGGCAAGTTCCCCCGCCAAAAAGAGTGATCCGGACAATCGGGACCGGAACGGAGCCGCCGCTGGGTCGTTGGATTTGTCAGGAAACCCAAAGGTTCCAAAGAGATGGCGCCGACCAGAACGGCAAAATCCTGGCAAGCGCCAATGCTGGTGACGGGTTGTTCCGTGACGGCCAGTTGCGCGACTATGCCGACAACGTCACCAAGTCGGCGCCCACCGGGTCGGTGAAAGCCACGGGCAAGAAGCACGCGGCGCAATAGACGAAGGCGGCGAGCGTGACGGGTCCGTCCGCCTGCCCCAGCGCCGCGATCAGCCAGAGAAAATTCTCTTCTCCCGCGCCGGCAAGATCCGTCTGTGACGGTATTGGTGCCCCGCCCGGATGGGAATGATAACAGCCGATAATGGCGCGGCCAGTCGCCCGCGCCGCTTTCAAGGCGGCGAAGTGATCTTGCGGGTCGATTTCAAACCGATCGCGCCGTGCGGCGATGTTGCGCGCGGGATGAAGCGCCAGACCGTGCACCAGCTCCCCATCGCGGTTGCCTTCGATCAGCCCGCAACATTCCGCGGGATAAGCCGCGCGCGCCTGGTCCCGGATCGCGGTCTGGAATTCATGCGCCAGCGCCAGTTTCATTTCTCGGCAGTCGCCTTGACCTGACCCACCAGATGACCGTTCTGGGTATCCAGGATATCGATCTCCTCGCCCGTGCTGGTGCGGATGCGCAGGATCAGGCGGCCAGGCTGGCTGTCCATGCTGATGATGCGCGAGCCGGGCGCCAAGGTGAAATCGGAGGCAAGTTGGGCCGTCGATTTCTTGCCGCTGCCGGACAATTTCATCACCGCGCCGACCACCAGCGCGATCAGGGCTAGGATAATCAGGCTCGAAAGAATAATAACGGCGATCTTCGCGGCCTTCAGCGCGGGGCTGTTTTGCGGATCGGGCTGGATGTCGGACATAAAATCCTCTCGCGACGGGTCACACTATCAGGTGACGGTGGACGCAGCCCAGGCGGGGCATCGTCTTGACCGCGTCCTGGCCGGTACGCTTGGCGATCTGTCCAGGGCCCGCATCCAGCAATTGCTGGGTGAAGGCCATGTCACCCGCGATGGCGCGACGATAAAAGACGCCAACCATCGGGTCAAAGGGGGCGAGATATTCGACGTCGCTGTGCCCGCAGCGGTGGAAGCGCGCCCGCGCGGCCAGGACATCCCCCTGGAAGTGGTGTACGAGGACAAGGATCTCATCGTCATCGAAAAGCCTGCCGGGTTGGTGGTGCATCCCGCCGCCGGCAATCCCGATGGCACCCTGGTCAATGCCCTGATCGCCCATTGCGGAACCAGCCTGATCGGGATCGGCGGCGAGGCCCGGCCGGGCATCGTCCATCGCCTAGACAAGGACACATCGGGTCTTCTGGTCGCCGCCAAGACCGAGCGGGCGATGACCAGCCTGGCCAAGCAATTCGCCAACCACACCATCGAGCGTGCCTATCACGCCGTGGTCTGGGGGGCGCCGCGCGCGGCGGATGGCGTGATCGAAGGCCAAATCGGCCGCAGCCCGTTTGACCGCAAGCGGATGGCAGTGCTGAGGGGCGGCGGCAAGCTGGCGCGGACCCGCTATCGCCTGCTGGAAAAATTCGGGCCCGATGCCAGGCCGCTGGCGTCATTGATCGAGTGCCGCCTGGAGACCGGCCGTACCCATCAGATCCGAGTCCACCTCACCCATCTGGGGCACCCGCTGATCGGCGATCCGACCTATGGCCGCGCCCGCCAGGCCCCGCGCCCCAAAACCACAGAGGAAGAGGTGGCCTTTGCGGCCGCTGCCAACTTTCCCCGCCAGGCGCTGCACGCCTTTGTGCTGGGGTTCCAACATCCAACCCTGCACAAGACTATGCGTTTTGAGTCCCCCTGGCCTGCCGATTTCGCCGGGTTGGTCGAAGCCCTGCGCGGCTTGAAAGATGCCTGAACAGCACCCATTTCCTCAATCCGGGGGTGTGTTCCGGGTACTGCAGGCCTGCCAAGGGCGCTACAATCCCAGACACTCGGAATTGAGGGGATAGCATGAGCGGTCGCGGCCTTCCGGCACTTTCCAACGATGCGGGTCTCTCGCGTTATTTGAGCGAGATCCGCAAATTTCCCCTGCTCACGCCTGAAGATGAATTCATGTTCGCCAAGCGCCTGAAGGAGCATGGCGACCCCGAGGCCGCGCGCCAGCTGGTCACCAGCCATCTGCGCCTGGTCGCCAAGATCGCCATGGGCTATCGCGGCTATGGCCTGCCGGTGTCGGAAATCGTCTCCGAAGGCAATGTCGGCCTGATGCAGGCGGTCAAGCGCTTCGATCCCGACAAGGGCTTCCGCCTCGCAACTTATGCGATGTGGTGGATCCGCGCCGCCATCCAGGAATATGTGCTGCGCAGTTGGAGCATGGTGAAGATGGGCACCACCGCGGCCCAGAAAAAGCTGTTCTTCAATCTGCGCAAAGCCAAGTCCAATATCGGCGCGATCGAGGAAGGCGACTTGACGCCCGACCATACCGTCAAGCTTGCCGATCAGCTGGGTGTCACCGAACGCGAAGTGACCGAAATGAACCGGCGTCTGTCGGGTCCGGATGCCTCGCTCAACGCGCCGCTGCGCTCGGAATCGGAAAGCGAATGGCAGGACTGGCTGGCCGACGACACCATGGACCAGGAAACCCGCCTGGCCGAACGCGAGGAACGCGGCGACCGTCACGACGCATTGTCGAGTGCCTTGGACACGCTGAGTGAGCGCGAGCGCGACATCATCCAGGAACGTCGGCTGAAGGACGAGCCCGCAACCTTGGAAGAACTGTCGCAGAAATATGGCGTCTCTCGTGAGCGTGTGCGCCAGATCGAAGTGCGTGCATTCGAAAAACTTCAAGCCGCGATGCAGCCCCGCCAGATAGCCGCGCCCGCGTAGCAAGTATTCCCGCATAGCCATTATGCGAGCGCGCGGCTTCCGCGATGCCGCCTGGCCGCTAGGCTCTCCTTGAACAGGAGGCGGCAATGAAGCTGAAGTTTTGGCAGGTGGATGCGTTCACAGACAAGGCGCTGGCGGGAAATCCCGCCGCCGTGGTGTCCCTGGATGCCTGGCTCGACGATGGCCTGATGCAGTCCATCGCATCGGAAAACAATCTCGCCGATACGGCATTCTTCGTGAAGACCGCGCCCGGCGCCTACGATTTGCGCTGGTTCACCCCCTCTGCGGAAGTGAATCTGTGCGGCCACGCAACCCTGGCCAGCGCGGACATGATCTTCCGCTTCCTCGATTCCACCCTGCAGGACGTGCGTTTCCAGACCCGATCCGGCGAATTGAAAGTTACACGCGGCAGCAATGGCGGCAATCGCATGTCGATGCCGTCGGCCTCGTCGGAATCGCTCGTCCCGCCACCGGGCTTTGCCGAAAAATTGGCAGCGGCCCTGGGTACAAAAGGGCCGCAGGAATTGCATTACTCCAGCAAAGGCGGCGCGGGTTCCGGCGCATTGATCGCGGTGTGGGCCTCGCCCGCCGAGATCAAGGCCCTCAAGCCCAATGGCGATCTGGAATCCGTGTTGCTGCAAGTCAAAGCCGGGTCGCTGATCGCGACAGCGCCGGGCGACGGCAAGCCCTATGATTTCGTCTCGCGCTTCTTCGCGCCGCATCTGGGCATACTGGAAGATCCGGTTACCGGTTCGGCGCATACCGCCCTCACCCCGTTTTGGGCAAAGCGGCTGGGCCGCAAGCAGCTGAAGGCCAGACAAGCCTCAGCCCGCGGCGGCGATCTTCTGTGCACGGATGATGGCGCGCGCGTGATCCTGGAGGGGCCCTGTGCGCTATATCTGACCGGCGAGATCGAAGTCTGATCTGTTACTGCCGCTTCGATCGATCCGTCATATTCGCGGGCCTTGAGAATGATGAAAACCAGCTTGTCGCTGGGAATATCCAGATGAGGCTCCGCCGCGCGGGCCATGGATAAATCCTTGTAATCCGTATCTTTCGTAGTGCGCGCGGATTTGCCGCCTGTTCCTTCACATAATGGGTTGACGGAACTGTGCCACCTCCCTATATCGGCGGCGGGCCACACCTCCCCAACGAGGTGCTATCATTCTGGAAGGAATGAATTTGATGACTGAAGTGAAGCAACCGGCTGTGCGTCCCGCGCGGCCTTTTTTTTCGTCCGGACCTTGCGCCAAACGACCCGGCTGGACCCCTGAAGCCCTGAGCAGCGCGCTGGTGGGACGCTCCCACCGCTCCAAACCCGGCAAAGCCAAGCTCAAGGACGCGATCGAGCGCACCCGCGAGATCCTGGGCATTCCCGCCGATTATCGCATCGGCATCGTCCCGGCTTCGGATACCGGCGCCATGGAAATGGCGATGTGGTCCCTGCTCGGACCGCTGGAGATCGATATCTTTGCCTGGGAAAGCTTTGGCGAAGACTGGGTCACCGACACCGTCAAGCAGCTCAAGCTCAAGGCCACGGTGCACAAGGCCGGCTATGGCGAGTTGCCGGAACTCAAAGCCGCGAAGAATCGCGACACCGTGTTTCTCTGGAACGGTACGACTTCTGGCGTGAAGGTTCCCAATGGCGATTGGATTCCGGCCGACCGTGACGGCATCACCCTCTGCGACGCCACCTCTGCGGCATTTGCGATGGACCTGCCCTGGGACAAGCTCGATGTCACCACCTTCTCCTGGCAGAAAGTGCTGGGCGGTGAAGCGGCGCATGGCATGCTGATCCTGTCACCCAACGCCGTGGCGCGCCTGGAGGCCTATACGCCGCACTGGCCGATGCCGAAAATCTTCCGCATGACCAAGGGCGGCAAGATCGTCGAGGGCATTTTCGAAGGCGAGACCATCAACACACCGTCCATGGTGGCGGTGGAAGATTATCTCGACGCCCTCACCTGGGCGCAAAGCGTCGGCGGATTGGAAGGCCTGATCGCACGTTCCAATGCCAATCTGGCGGTGCTGGAGGCTTGGACCAAAAAATCCGGCTGGGCGGGGTTCCTGGCAAAGGACACGGTCAGCCGTTCCAACACGTCGGTCTGCATCAAGATCACCGATCCCTGGTTCCAGGGCCTGAGCGACGACGCCAAGGCCGATGCCGCCAAAAAGATCGCCAGCCTTCTGGAGAAAGAAGGTGTCGCGCTCGACATCGCCGGTTATCGCGCCGCGCCTCCGGGCCTGCGCATCTGGTGCGGCGCCACAGTCGAGAAAGCCGACCTGGAAGCCCTGACCCCTTGGCTCGACTGGGCCTGGTCCAAGGTCAAAGAGACCGCGTCCGTCTGATCTCGTCCCGACGCGCCCGATCCCATCTCGGGGCGCCGGGATTTTCCCATCCTGAAAATTCCAACATGGAGACTTCCATGACCAAAGTTCTTATCGCCGACAAACTGTCCCCCGCCGCCGTCGCCATCTTCAAGAAACGCGGCGTCGATATCGACAACAAGCCCGGCATGACCAAGGAAGAATTGCTGGCGGTGGTCGATCAATATGACGGCATCGCCATCCGCTCGGCCACCAAGATCACGGCCGATGTCATCAAGGCCGCCAAGAAACTGAAAGTCGTGGCTCGTGCCGGCATCGGCGTCGACAATGTCGATATTCCCGCCGCCACCGCCGCCGGGGTGATTGTGATGAATACGCCGTTCGGCAATTCCATTACCACCGCCGAGCATGCGATCTCACTGATGCTGGCCCTGGCCCGCGAACTGCCCGCCGCCAACGCCTCCACCCAGGCCGGCAAGTGGGAAAAGAACCGCTTCATGGGCGTGGAAATCACCGGCAAGGTGCTGGGCCTGATCGGCGCCGGCAACATCGGCAGCATTGTCGCGGACCGCGCCAAGGGCCTCCGGATGCGGGTCGTCGCCTATGATCCCTTCCTGTCGCCCGAACGCGCCCAGGATCTGGGGATCGAGAAAGTCGAGCTGAACGATCTTCTCGCCCGTGCCGATTTCATCACCCTGCATGTGCCGATGACGCCGGAGACCAAGAATATTCTCTCCGCCGAGGCGCTGGCCAAGACCAAGAAGGGCGTGCGCATCATCAATTGCGCCCGCGGCGGCTTGATCGACGAGAAAGCGCTGAAGGCGGCGATCGATTCCGGCCATGTCGCCGGAGCCGCGCTGGACGTGTTCGAAGTCGAACCGGCCAAGGAAAATATCCTGTTCGGCAACGAAAAAATCGTGGCGACGCCGCATCTGGGCGCCTCCACCACCGAGGCGCAGGAAAATGTCGCCCTCCAAGTGGCGGAACAGATTTCCGACTATCTGCTCACCGGGGCCATCACCAATGCCCTCAACATGCCGTCCATCTCGGCTAGCGAAGCGCAAAAGGTCGGTCCTTGGATTTCGCTGGCCTCTAAGTTGGGCGCCTTCGCGGGCCAGCTCACCGACACCAGCTTGACAGCGGTCGAAATCGTTTATGAAGGCACCGCCAGCCTGCTCAACACCCGCGCTTTGTCCCAGGCGGCGCTGGCCGGATTGCTGAACCCGATCCTGTCGGGCGTGAACATGGTCAATGCCCCCTCAATCGCTAAGGAACGCGGCATCAAGGTGAGCGAAGTGCGCCGCGGTCAGGAAGGCGTCTATGAAGGCTATATGAAGATCACCGTGACCTTGGGCAACGGCTCGACCCGCCGCATCGCCGGCACCGTGTTCTCCGATGGCCGCCCACGCCTGATTCAGATCAAGGACATCAACCTCGACGCCGAGTTCGCGCCGCACATGCTATACGTGGTGAACGAGGACAAGCCTGGCTTCATCGGCAAGTTCGGCACCCTGCTGGGCGACGCCAAGGTCAATATCGCCAACTTCACCTTGGGACGCAGCGCCCCTGGGCAGGACGCCATTGCCCTGATCGAAGTGGATGGCAAGGTGCCGGATGCAGTTGTCGAACAACTCACGAAATTGCCGATGGTTCGGATGGCGAAGGCTTTGGTTTTTTAGAAACAAGCTCGGTCGAGTTTTCAAAATAGAAAAGGCGCCCTCATCGGCGCCTTTTTTATTGGTCCAGCCTGGCCATGCGGCGGAGATGATGGTCAGGCGAGCCGTACAGTGTTTCCAGCAGCACCAGCCGCTTGAAGTAATGACCGACATCCAATTCGCCGGTCATGCCGATGCCGCCATGGATCTGCACCGCGCTCTCGGCCACCGCGCGGGCATATTTTCCCGCCGCCGCCTTGGCCGCCGACACGGCGCGGGAACCATCGGTATCGCCCAGCTTCAAATTCGCCATCAGGCCGGCCGAAAGCGCCTGCTGTTGCGCGATATACATGTCCACCATGCGGTGCTGCAGCACCTGGAATTTCCCGATCGGTTGGCCGAATTGCTTTCGCGTCTTGGCATATTCGGTGGTCGCGGCCATCAATCTGGCAATGGCGCCGTTGGCTTCGGCAAGATGGGCGGCGATGGCATGGTCCATCACCTTTTCCAGTGGCTCCAGCGCCGCGCCCTCCTCTCCGATCAGGCGCGCCGGCGTATTTTCGAAGCCGACATCGCTGGCGCGAAGTCCGCTCATCGCGGCATAATCCCGTGTCGAGACGCCTTTGGCGCCCTTTTCCACCAGAAACACGCTCACACCGCCCGGCTCGCGCCGCGCCCCGCCCGTGCGCGCGGTCACGATCAGCGTATCGGCCCAGGGCGCACCCAGCACCACGCTCTTCTGGCCATTGAGAATATGGGCGCCGCCCTGTTTCTTGGCGGTCGTGGCCAGATCGGCGAGATTATAGCGGCCCTGTGCCTCGGCAAAAGCGAACGCCAGGATGGTTTCGCCGCCAGCGATCTTGGGCAGAATTTCTTCCGCCAACGCGCCACCGGCATTCATCAGAAGGCCGCCGCCGATCACCACCGTGGGTACGAAAGGTTCGACCACCAGGGCGCGGCCGAACTCCTCCATCACCACCATGCTTTCGATTGCGCCGCCACCCAGGCCGCCATGCTCCTCCGGCAGGGGCGCCGCCAACAGGCCCAACTCGGCGAATTGCCGCCAATGCCGGGGATCGCGGCCTTCGGGTGAAGCGGTGAATTTGCGCCAATCCTCATAAGAATAATGGTCCGCCAGGTAACGCGACAGGGAATTGCGCAGCAGATTCTGTTCTTCGGAGAAGGAAAAATCCATCAGAGCCCCAGCACGGCCTTGGCGATGATGTTGCGCTGGATCTCGTTCGAGCCGCCATAGATCGAAGCCTTGCGCAGATTGAAATAGCGGCCAGCGAGGCCGCGGGCGTAATCCGGTCCCACCGCTTCATTGTCGCCCAAGCTCATATCATTGGGCAGCGCGTAATAGCCCACCGCTTCCATCGCCAGATCGGCGACGCGCTGCTGGATCTCGCTGCCCGCCACCTTCAGGATCGAGCTTTCGGAGCCGACTTTTTCACCCTTCGCTTCCTGGCTGAGGATGCGCAGTTCGGTAAATTCCAGCGCCATCAGGTCGGCTTCCAGCGCCGCCAGCTTGTGGGCAAAATCCGGATCGCGGATCAGGGGCGCACCATCCAATTGCTCCGCCTTGGCGATGGCCTTCAATCGCGCCAACGCTGCGCGCGAGCGCGAGGCGCTGGCGAGCGCGGAGCGTTCATGCGCGAGCAGGAATTTGGCATAGGTCCAGCCTTTATTCTCATCGCCTACCAGGTTTTCGGCCGGCACCTTCACACTGTCGAAAAAGACTTCATTCACTTCCGGCGCGCCATCCAGGATGACGATCGGCTTGACGGTGATACCCGGCGACTTCATGTCGATCAAAAGGAAGGAAATTCCTTCCTGCGGCTTGGCGGCGGGATCGGTCCGCACCAAACAGAAGATCCAGTCGGCATATTGCGCCAGGGTCGTCCAGGTCTTCTGCCCGGTGACGACATAATGATCGCCGTCCCGCACCGCCCGGCAACGCAGGCTGGCGAGATCCGATCCCGCTCCCGGTTCGGAATAACCCTGGCACCACCAATCATCGCCGGAAAGAATGCGGGGCAGGAATTTCTTCTTCTGGGCATCGTTGCCAAAGGCGATGATCACCGGCCCGACCATGCCCAAGCCGAAAGGCAAAGTGGTGGGCATGCCTGCCTTGGCGATTTCGGTGGAAAAAATGTAGCGCTGGGTCACGCTCCAGTCGGCGCCGCCGAATGCCTTCGGCCAAGCCGGCGCGACCCATCCCTTTTTGAAAAGCAGACGGTGCCAGATCAGATAATCGTCCTTGGAGAGGCGCGCCTGTTCCGGGGCGCCCAATTTTTGGGGCAGTTTGGGCTTCGCTTCGGCGATGAAACCCAGAACCTCTTGGCGGAATGCTTCTTCCTGGGGCGAAAAAGACAGGTCCATCGGTTCCTCGCGGTCTATTTGGAGGCCTGGATCGCTTCGTGATGGCGGATCACTTCCTTGACGATAAAGCCCAGAAACTGCTCCGCGAAGTCCGGATCCAGCTTGGCGGCCTGGGCCAATGATCTGAGGCGCGCAATCTGGACCTGTTCGCGGGCGGGATCGGCGGGGGGCAACCCGTGCTCGGCTTTATATTCGCCCACGGCTTGCGTGCATTTGAAGCGTTCCGCCAGCAGATGGACCAGCGCGGCGTCGATATTGTCGATACTGTCTCGCAGCCGCAATAGTTCTGGATCGGTCGCGGCCATGTCGCCCTCTTTGGTGCGGCCGCGCATAGCGGCTTTCTGCCTTAAGTCTTAAGCGAAGGCACGGGCCCCGCCAAGTTCCCGGTTTCGAGGCGGAAAATCGCGCCGATAGGTTAACTGGAACGATTTTTGGCGGAGACAGGTTGCCGCAGCCATGCCTATAGTTCCCCCGGTAAAGCGTGGGGGCTTGTGTTCAAGCGGTCAAAGACCGGCGCAAGTTGTGGGGCAATGGACGCAAAGAGTTTACTCTTGGTGCTGACGCTGGGCCTGGCGGTGGCGGGCTGTGCATCCGACGACAATAAGGAAGCGCAGACTGCGGACGATCCGTTGGAGCCGATGAACCGGTTCTTTTTCGACTTCAACCAGAGGCTCGACCGCCACGCGGCCTTGCCGGCCGCGACCTTCTATGCGTCCGCCGTACCCAATGGCATTCGCGGCAATGTTCATAATGTGCTGACCAATCTGGGCGGCCCGGTCAACGTCGCCAACGACATTCTGGAAGCCGATTTTGAGTATGCCGGCGAGGCGGGCGCACGCTTCCTCGTCAACACCACCATCGGCGTGGCCGGCATCTTCGATGTTGCCACCGATTGGGGACTGCCGGAGCGCAGCCGCGATTTTGGTGAAACGCTCGGGGTTTATGGCATCGGTCAAGGCCCCTATCTGGTGCTGCCCTTCCGGGGTCCCAGCTCGGTGCGCGACTTCACCGGCGGCTATATCGACGGCTATTTTTCGCCGCTCCATTTTGTCCATTATTCCGGAAGCACCTATGTCGGACTGGTCAAATCGAGCTTGGGCTCGGTCGACAACCGCTCCGCCAATATCGTGACCTACCGGGACATCGAGCGTGCTTCGGTGGATTATTACGCCATCATGCGGGCCTATTACCGCCAGCGGCGGGAGCGCCAGGTCGAGGACAAGGCGATCCAGACCGCCGAACTTCCCGACTTTTAGAAAGCCCCGGAACCGGCTAAGCATCGGGCGGATATGCCTACCGCCCCTTCCATTCCCGTGATCGAGCGCATCGTCGCTTTCTGCTGCCGCTGGCCCGCGCTGGTGACCCTGGCCGCGATTGCCTTGACGGTGGCCGCAAGCCTGTTCACCAGCGCGCATTTCGCCATGAATACGGACAGCGAAAAGCTGATTTCCGCCGATGTCGGTTGGCGCAAGCGCGAGATCCAGTTTGACCGACTATTTCCCCAGCAATCCAATCTCATCCTGGTGGTGATCGACGGCAAGACGCCCGAACTGGCCGAAGCCGGCGCCGCGTCGCTCACCGCCCGCCTGGCCAAGGACAAAAAGCTGTTTCCCGATGTCCGCCGCCCCGATGGCGGCGCCTTCTTCGATCACAACGGCATGCTGTTTCTGCCGCTCAAAGAGGTGGAAACCACCACCCAGCAACTGTTCAAGGCACAGCCTTTCCTGGGCGCCTTGGCCGCCGATCCTTCGCTTCGGGGCATTATGGACAGTCTTTCGACCGTGCTGTTGGGGGTCTCCCAGGGGCAGGCGAAGCTGGCGGACATCGATGTGCCGATGACTCGGTTGGGACAGACTTTTGCCGCTGCCGCGCAAGGCAGGACCGATTACCTTTCCTGGCGTGCCCTGGTCACCGGCAGCCCGCCCCGGCCCGAAGAGCTTCGTCGCTTCATTGTCATCAAGCCGCGTCTGGACTTCGATGCCCTGGAACCCGGCGCCCGCGCCAGCAGCGCGATCCGCGCCGCTGCCCAGGATCTGGGACTGACGCCAGAGCGGGGCGTGCGGGTGCGCCTGACCGGCGATGTGCCGCTGTCGGATGAGGAATTCGCCACCCTGACCGATCGCGCCTGGCTGATGGCCGGCGCCATGATGGCTGGTGTGCTGGCGACGCTTTGGCTGGCATTGCGCTCCTTCAAGATTATTTTTGCCATCCTGGTCACCCTGGTGGTCGGCTTGGCAATGACCATGGGCCTGGGGCTGATCTTTATCGGCGTGTTCAATATCATCTCCATCGCCTTCATCGCGCTGTTCGTGGGCCTTGGCGTGGATTTCGGCATTCAGTTCTCGGTGCGCTATCGCGCCGAGCGGTTTCAATATCCGCAGCTTTCCAAGGCGCTCAGCCATACCGGACGCAGTGTCGGCCTGCCGCTTGCGTTGGCGGCCGCCGCGACCGCCGTCGGCTTTTTCTCGTTCCTTCCCACCAACTATATCGGGGTTGCCGAACTGGGTTTGGTCGCCGGCATGGGCATGATCGTGGCATTCGCCACGTCTATCACCCTGCTCCCCGCACTGCTGATGCTGTTGCGGCCCGAAACCGAAGCCGAAGAGGTAGGGTTCGCGTCTCTCTCGGTGGTTGATGATACCCTGGCCGCGCACCGCCGAACGGTGCTGCGGATCGCGGTGGGGGCCGGTCTGATTTGCCTGGTCCTCACATTCTTTCTGCGCTTCGATTCCAACCCGCTGGATTTGCGCAGCCCCAAAGTGGAATCGGTCTCCACTCTGTTCGATCTGATGGGCAATCCCCAGACCTCGCCCAACACCATCAATGTCACCGCGCCATCGCTCGCCAGCGCCACCGCGCTGGAAGCCCGCTTGTCCAAACTCCCCGGCATCGCCCAGACACTGACCCTGTCCAGTTTCGTGCCGGAAGATCAGGACAAGAAGTTGGCGCTGATCGCCGATGCCAATGGCGTACTCGATTCCACCCTCAATCCATTCGATGTGAAGCCCACGCCCCGCGATGCCGAGATCGTGACGAGCTTCAAAAACACTGCCGCCAAATTGCGGGATGCCGCCAAGAGCCAGACCGATGAGCCCGCATCTCACGCCCGCGCTCTTGCCGGCGCGCTGGACGCGCTGGCCAGCGGCGCCGTGGAAAATCGTGCCCGCGCCGCCGAAGCCTTGGTGCCGCCCCTCAAAACCATGCTTCGGCAATTGTCCGATGCGCTCACCCCGGGACATGTCACGCTGGCCGCCATGCCTGCCGCGATGCGGGCGGAATGGATCGCAGCGGACGGCACCGCCCGCATCCAGGTCTTTCCCAAGGACACCAGCAACGATCCCGGAAAATTGTCGGAATTCACCGATACGGTTCTGACGGTGGCGCCGGATGCGACAGGGGCGCCCATCTCCATCCGGGAATCCGGCCGCACCATTGTCCGCGCCTTTGTCGAAGCCGGAATTCTTTCCTTCATCGCCATTGTCGCGCTTCTGGCGGCGGTCCTGCGCCGCACTGCCGATGTGGTGATGACATTGGCCCCCCTCATTCTTGCGGGCCTCTTGACGATGGGAAGTTGCGTGGTGCTCGGTCTGCAGCTCAACTTCGCCAATATCATTGCCTTGCCGCTGCTGCTGGGCATCGGCGTCGCCTTCAACATCTATTTCGTGGTGGCCTGGCGGGCCGGCGCGAAGAACCTCCTGCAGTCCAGCCTGACCCGGGCGGTGATCTTCAGCGCCGCCACGACCGCATCAGGTTTCGGAACGCTATGGCTGTCGCGCCATCCCGGCACCGCCAGCATGGGCGAGCTTTTGATGATCTCGCTGTTCTGGACTTTGGTTTCTACGCTTTTCGTGAGCCCCGCATTGTTGGGGCCACCGCCGGCCAGAGAAGACCGGGCTCACGAAAAGCTTATTTAATTCGATTGCCCCCTCCGGCCTACGCAACCTCGAGAGGTTGCTACGGCCACCTCCCCCATCAGCGTGCTTCGCACGCACGGGGGAGGTGGGCCTCAGCAGGCTTCAACATATTCTAAGTTGTCTTGGTTGTGACTTTCTTCCCCCGTGGCCGCAGGCCTGACGGGGGAGTTTGGTAGCGTCAGCGTACCGAACGGCTGCTAGCGTTCGG
This sequence comes from uncultured Alphaproteobacteria bacterium, assembly GCA_903897605.1. GTDB lineage: Bacteria > Pseudomonadota > Alphaproteobacteria > Micropepsales > Micropepsaceae > Rhizomicrobium. The sequence goes on along the minus strand of CAIUCH010000016.1, from coordinate 57,089 downwards.
ACGACAAAAGCTCCACTGGAGCTTTTGCTACTCGTCCTCACTGCCCGCGTGGCAGACAGATGGGGGTCAACTTAAAGTTTGATCCGCCAAGGCATTGATCTTCTTCGCCAGGCCCTGGGGGCCGCTGGACTGGAGCGTCGAACCGAAGTCCGAACGCTTCTGGGCCAACTGGCTGATATTGCCGTTCAGAAAGATGTCGACGATCTTCCAGCCGCCATCCGCTTCATGCAGCCGATAATTGAACGGGATGGCGTCGCCGCTTGCCGGCTTTAGCGTGCTCTTGACGAACTTGTCGGATCCGCGCTCTGCCGCCGCCGGATCGACGATGAATTTCTCGCCGCTGAAACTGTCGAAGTTGCGCGCGTAATTGGCGATGGTCATGCGCTCGAACGCATCGGTCAGCGCCTTTTGGTCGGCCGGCGCGATCGACGACCAGGTCGGCCCCACCGACAGCGCCGTCATGCCGGGAAGATCGAAGGCCTGCTCGATTGCCGGCTTCAGCTTGTCGTAACGGCTCTTTGTCGTGCCACCGGCTTTCATGCCGGCAACCAGCGCATCATAAAATCCTTGAACCGTGACGCTGGCCGGATCGGCGCCCTGGGCCCGCGCGGGCAGCGAGGCGGCCAAGACCAGGAAAGCCAGCGAAAGCGCCTGCACCATGTGGCCCATCATCAAATCCCTTGTCAAAATCGCGTCAGCCCTTGAAACGCATAACCCGCCCAACATGCAGCGTCATCCTGGCAGAATTTTGGTAAAAGTCAGGCCTGCGCCCCGTTTCAGGACTCCCGATCCAGCAGGAACAGAGGCAATCCGGATAATTCCGGCGACCGCACGGCATGGGGTCCAAGCGCTTCGATCGCGGCCCTGGCGCGCTTTTCCGCTTCGGCGCGGGCGCCCGCAACGCCCAACAAGGTGACCAGGGTGGCCTTGCCCATTCCGGCATCCTTGCCCACCGCCTTGCCCGTCTTCTCGGCGGTCGAGGTGACATCCAGCAGATCGTCGGTGATCTGAAACACCACGCCCATTTCCCGGGCATAGGCGCGCAGCCTGGCGCGATCCTCCGCCGAAGCCTGTCCAAGAATGGGTCCCGCCTCGCAGGAGAATTCGAACAATTGCCCGGTCTTCAAGCGTTGCAGATTGATGACGTCATCAAGGCCGAAACTTTGCTCCGCCAACATGTCGATGACTTGGCCGCCGATCATGCCGTCATGTCCCGCCGCTTGCGCCAGGCGCGCCACCAGCGCCACCCGCACATCCGGGTCGGGATGGGTTTTGGCGTCGGCGAGAATCTCGAACGCGATGGTGAGAAGCGCATCGCCCGCCAGCACTGCCGTCATCTCGTCGAAGGCGATATGGGTGGTGGGCCGGCCGCGACGCAGATCGTCATCGTCCATGCAGGGCAAATCGTCATGCACCAGCGAATAGGTGTGCAGCACCTCGATGGCCGACCCCACCCGCAGACTATGGGCATCGTTCACCCCGAACAGCCGGGCGGAATGAAGCACCAGAAAAGGCCTCAGCCGCTTGCCGCCGGCGAAGGTGGCATAGCGCATCGCTTCCTGGACCCGCCCCTGGGGTCCGTGTGGCCGGGGCAGCACCGTTTCCAGCACCGAATCGACAGCCGCGGCACTGGCCGCGATGGCGCGGGGCAAGCCGGCCAGGGCGGCCTTGTTCAAATCCTTGGTCGTATCCAGATGTCCCATGCGACGCCCTATGGCCGGGTTGGCCCCCCAAATCCAGCCTTGGGGCCCGGTATGCGACAATCTGGTGCGCCAAGGGCCGCAAAGGCAACGAAAATGAGAGTTCCGACCTTGCGGCCGAAGGGGTTGATTTCAGGGTCGCCGATGCGGAAAATGGCTTTGCTGCGTTGCGATGAAGACCCACCCGTTGGTCCGCCCCGGTGGGCGGCGGCGCGAAGGAACGATTATGCGAGTCATTCTAGCCCAGCCACGCGGCTTTTGCGCCGGCGTGGTGCGCGCCATCGACATCGTCGAGAAGGCGCTCGATAAATATGGCGAGCCCGTCTATGTGCGCCATGAAATCGTTCACAACAAGCATGTGGTCGATGCCTTGAAGAACAAGGGTGCACGTTTTGTCGAGGAACTCGATGAAGTGCCCGAAGGCGCGGTGACGGTATTCAGCGCCCATGGCGTGCCGCAATCGGTGGTGCGCACCGCCGCGGCGCGCGGCTTGCCCGTGCTGGACGCAACCTGTCCGCTGGTTTCCAAAGTGCACAACCAAGGCAAGCGCTATGTCTCGCATGGCCGCGCCCTCATCCTGATCGGGCATGCCGGGCATCCGGAAGTGGAAGGCACCATGGGCCAGGTCGGCGCGCCGGTGCATCTGGTGCAGTCGGAAGCCGATGTCGAGACTTTGCCGCTGCCGATCGATCAGCCGGTCGCCTATATCACCCAGACCACGCTTTCGATCGACGATACCAAGGGCATCATCGTGGCGCTGAAGAAGCGCTTCCAGGATATTGTCGGCCCGGAAACCAGCGACATCTGCTACGCCACCCAGAACCGCCAGACCTCGGTGCGCGAACTGGCCAAGGTCGCCGACGTGATCCTAGTGGTGGGCGCGACCAACAGCTCCAACTCCAATCGCTTGCGCGAGATCGGCATCGAGGAAGGCATTCCGAGCTACCTCATCGCCGACGGCAGCGAACTGAAACCGGAATGGGTGCGCGGCAAGGGTGTGGTCGGATTGACCGCGGGCGCCTCGGCGCCGGAAGAATTGGTGCGTCATGTGATCGAGGCGCTATCCGAAATCGAGATGGTCGAAGTCGAACAGATGGACGGCAAGAAGGAACATATCGAGTTCCGCCTGCCGGCCGAATTGAGGGCATGACATGGGACTTCCGCTGAGACAGGCCGCCAAGATCGGTGCCTATGTGGTGAAGAAGCATCTGTCCGGCGGCAAATACCCGCTGGTGCTGATGCTGGAGCCGCTGTTTCGCTGCAACCTGGCCTGTGCCGGCTGCGGCAAGATCGATTATCCCGATGAGATCCTGAACCAGCGCCTGTCGTACCAGCAATGCATGGACGCGATCGACGAATGCGGCGCCCCCGCTGTTTCGATTGCCGGCGGCGAGCCCCTGCTTCATCGCGACATGCCCAAGATCGTCCAGGGTTTCCTGGAACGCGACAAGTTCGTGATCCTGTGCACCAACGCGCTGCTGCTGGCCAAGAAGATCGGCCAGTACAAGCCAGATCCCAACTTCACCTGGTCGATCCATCTGGACGGCGACAAGGGGATGCACGACAAGTCGGTTTGCCTCGACGGCACCTATGAAAAGGCCATCGCCGCCATCAAGCTGGCCAAGGCCAAGGGCTTTCGCACCCAGATCAACTGCACCTTGTTCGACGGCACCGATCCGGAACGCACCGCCAAATTCTTCGACGAGATGATGGAGATGGGCCTGGACGGCATCACCGTTTCACCGGGCTATGCCTATGAGCGCGCGCCCGACCAGCAGCATTTCCTCAATCGCGAGCGCACCAAGACCATGTTCCGCGATATCCTGGCGCGCGGCAATGGCGGCAGGAATTGGGATTTCACCAATTCCTCCTTGTTCATGGATTTCCTGGCCGGCAATCAGACCTATGAATGCACGCCCTGGTCGATGCCGCTGCTCACGGTCTTTGGCTGGCAGAAGCCTTGCTACCTGTTGGGTGAAGGCTATGTGAAGACCTTCAAGGAACTGATGGAAGGCACCGACTGGGACAAATATGGCGTCGGCAAATACGAAAAATGCGCCAACTGCATGGTTCATTGCGGCTTCGAAGGCACTGCCGCCACCGATGCGATCAAGCATCCGCTCAAGATGCTGCCGATCCTGATGCGGGGCATCAAAACCAAGGGCGCAATGGCGCCCGATATCGATCTGTCGCATCAGCGCCCGGCGGAATTCGTCTTCTCCCGCCATGTCGAGCACAAGATATCACAGATCAAGTCCGGCAAGTCCGACACCACAGAGGCCGCGGCAGCGGAGTAATTCCTTAAACGCCTTGTTCGAGGTGCGTGCGGTGCTGATCAGCGCCGGCACTTGCAACGGATGGCGCAATAGCGAGCCCAACACACGGCCAAGGGCGATGCCGCCATCCGGCTTCATCGCCACCAGCGCCGCGTGCGGCAGCACATGGCGGGCATCATCGGAAATCACCCGCAGCGCCGCGAAAGGCAAATGCCGCAGGACCGCGAAGCGTGCGGCAACGGCGCTTTCCATGTCCACCGCCAGCGCGCCCGTCTTTGCATAAAGCGCCGCCTTGGCTTCCGCGTCCTCCAGAATCACATCGCTGGCCGCGATCGGTCCTTGATGGGCCTGAGGCAGCTTCGCGGCCAGCGCCACCCGCCAGCGCTCGTCGCAGCGCCAGTGCTCCGGACCCGACAATATCTGATCGGCGATCACCACTTCGCCGACCTTGAGCAGGGGCGATAAGCCGCCACCCAATCCGATCGAGATCACGCCTTGGATGTCGCCATGCAGGGCATCGAGCTTGGCGGCCAGCGATTTGGCATCCCCGCCGCCCGTCACCGCCACCACGCCAAGGCCGCCCGCGATCTCGGCTTCGCGTTTCAGACCCGTGACGGCGAGAATGGTCACCTGTTTGCTGCCCTCAAAGCCCATACTCCACGAGACGCGAATTGCCCGTCTTGAGATTGCGATACCGCGCCAGCGCCCAGAGCGGGAAGAATTTCGGATAGCCGTGATAATTGAGATAGAAGACGCGCGGGAAGCCGCCGCCAGTATAATGCAGCTGACTCCATAATCCGTCCGCATCCTGGGTGCGCTTCAGATAAGCGACGCCCCGCGCCACCGCCGGATGATCCACCTCGCCCGCCGCCATCAAGCCCAGCAGCGCCCAGGCGGTTTGGGACGCGGTTGAGGGCGCGGGTTCATAGCCCTTGTAATCCAGCTTGTAGCTGTCGCAACTCTCACCCCAGCCGCCATCGATGTTCTGAATCGCCGCCAGCCAGCCGGCGGCACGGCGCATGGTGCGGTCCTGCGCCCCAAGACCCGCCGCGTTCAATCCCGCCAGCGCCGACCAGGTGCCATAAATGTAATTCACCCCCCAGCGGCCGAACCAGGAGCCGTCCGCCCTCTGGGTTTTGCGCAGATAGGCGATACCCGCATCCAGCCGCACCTCGTCGCCGCCAAGCTGCGCGATCATGCCCACGCAACGGCCTGAAACATCCTCGGTGGGCGGATCCAGCAGCGCGCCGTGATCGGCGAAGGGAATATTGTTGAGGTAATAATAGGAATTGTCGGCGTCGAAGGCACCCCAGCCGCCACCCCGGCACTGCAGCCCGTCAACCCATTCCGCCCCTCGCGCAATGGCCTCTTTATAGTCGGGGGCGATCCCTGCCTTGGCGGCACGATCCATCGCCATCACCACCACCGCCGTATCGTCGAGGTCGGGATAGTAATCATTGCGATACTGGAAGGCCCAGCCTCCCGGCCGCACATCCGGCTTTTCGTCCGCCCAATCGCCTTTGACATCCAGCACCTGCAGCGGCGCCAGCCATTCCAATCCGCGTACGGCGGCTGCTTCGGCGCGCGCGTCTTTTGTTTCCATCAGGGCATGCGCCACCAGGGCGGTATCCCAGACCGGCGAGACACAGGGCTGGCAATAGGCTTCATGGTCTTTGATCACCAGCAGCTTCTCGACGGACCTTCGCGCGATGGCGCGGTCGGGATGCGATGGCGCATGACCCAGCGTGTCGTACATCATCACGCTGTTGGCCATGGCGGGATAGATCGCGCCCAGTCCGTCTTCGCCATTCAGGCGCTCGGTGGTCCAGGCGCGGCATTTCTCGATCGCACGCGCCCGCAATCCCTTCGGCCAGAAGGGTTCGAACCGTTTCAAGATCCAGTCCAATGCCGCGAAGAATGCCGACCAGCCCGCGCTTTGATGCGGCGCGCGCGGGCTGGCCGCGGGCACGCCGGGCACGAACAGTTCGGGGATATGCACACCTCGCGGATTGCGCGCCATGGGACGCTTCGCCGCCAGCACCAGCAACGGCACGATCACGGTGCGCGCCCAATAGCTCATCTTGGACAGATGGATGGGGAACCAGCGGGGCAGCAGGATCAATTCCACCGGCACGGTTGGGATATTCGCCCAGGCGGTCTCGCCATACAGCGCCAGCAGAATGCGGGTGAAAACATTGGCCTTGATGGCGCCGCCCCGCGCATGGATCGCCGCGCGCGCCCGCGCCATGTGCGGCGCCTCGATTTCGTCGCCGATCATCTTGAGCGCGAAATAGGCCTTCACCGTCGCGGAAATATCGAATGCGCCTTCATGGTAGAGCGGCCAGCCCCCATGGGCGCCTTGGATGCGGCGCAGATAGACGCCGATCTTGCGCTCCAGTTCCAGATTGGGGGTCTCCGCCAGGTAATGGACAAGCAGGACATATTCCGCCGGGATGGTGGCGTCGGCTTCCAGCTCATAAACCCAATGCCCAACCGGCCGCTGCTGGTCCAAAATTGCGGCGGTGGCGGCACGAATGACGCCTTCCACGTCGGCAAGGTCGGCGGGCGCGAGCTGGTTCATCGCCCGCAACTATAAAGTGCCACGCCGCAACGCCAAAGCGGCCGCCGCCTCGCCCGAGCGCACCGCGCCTTCCAGGGTCGCGGGAAGCCCGGTGTCGGTCCAGTCGCCCGCCAGCATCAGATTGCGCCATGGGGTCTTGGTGGGCGGACGCTTGATGTCCTGCTCCGGCGTGGCGGCGAAAGTCGCGCGCTTTTCCTTGACGATCTGCCATTTCGGCAATTCGGCGGTGATCTTCAGCGCCTTGCAGACATCGGCCCACAGGATACGCGCCAACTCTTCGCGGTCGCGGTCCACCAGCTCGTCGGCGCCGGAAACGGTGACCGAGATGCGATCCGCGAAGGAGAATATCCACTCCACCGTGCCGCCGATCACGCCCATGATGGGTGGTGTGCCCTTTGGCGCGGGCATGTGGAAATGGCCATTGACGATGGCGCAAAATTCGGTGGGAACGGCCAGATCGGGAAGCATCTCCTTTGCCACCCAGGGCGGCACCGCCAGCACGACGGTATCGCCGGCATTGAGCGGCACCGTGGCATCGGAAAATTCCAGCGCCAGGACAGACCGGTTGTTCAGCACCAGATTGCGCAGCCGCTTGCCCATCTCGATCTTGGCGCCCTTCTTTTCCAGAAAGGCCAATGCCGGATCGATAAAGGCGGCGGCCAAAGTGGGCGTGGCGATGCGGGGGCGACAGGCCCGTCCACCCCGCGCCAAAGTCTCGCGCATGATCTGGCCGGCAAGTTGGGCCGAGCCAACCTCCGGCTGGGTGTTCAGGGCCGCCAGCAGAAAGGGCCGCATCAGCCGGTCCCACAGCGCCCCCTTGGTGGGCACGGTTTGCGCAACCGTGGCGCGCCGGCTGGCGAACATCAGCTTGCCATAAGGCAGATAATCGGCGGGCCTGGTGCCGGGGACGCGGCGCGCGCGCGAAGTGATCCACAAGGGCAAGGGGCCAGCGTTCAATCTCAAGGTCCAGCGCGTGTCATCCTTCAGATCGGCAAAGAAAAACACCGCCCGGCGCGGTCCGGCCAAGGCGCCGCGCGCACCGATGCGCTCCAGATAGCGAATGATCGCACCGTTACCCGACAAAACCAGATGATTGCCATTGTCGATCGTCTGATCCAGCACCGGATCGTAATAGGAGCGGCAACGTCCGCCTGCCTGTCCGGCGGCCTCATACAAGGTCACCGCCATTCCGCGCGCGGCCAGTTGGGTGGCGGCGGCAAGGCCGGAAATCCCCGCGCCGATCACAAAGGCGCGAGGCCTGGCTTTTTGGTCTGCCGTTTCTCCGTTCGGCGCCATGGCGTTATCCGAGGCCGGCGCGCAGCAACAAGGACAGCAGCTTGCCCCGTGACAGCGATACGCGATGACGCGGCGGCGCGAAGCCGGCAGCCTCGGTGACTTTCAGGATCTCGCCATAGACCGCGCCCATCAGGCGGGGCGTGGCGATCCGGCCCTTGGGTTTTTTGACCAGGATGGCCGCCGCCTTGTCGTAGTGACTATGCGCCATTGCGGCAACGGCGCGGCAGACCCCGTCAATGCGCGGATCGGACACCACCATCTTGGGGTCGAGCGATTTGAATCCCGCCGCGAACAGATATTCGCGCGGCAGATAAAGTCGGCCGATATCGGCGTCCTCGTCGATGTCGCGCAGGATGTTGGTGAGCTGCAGGGCGCGGCCCAGATCATGCGCCAGATCGAAGCCCGGCACCTCGTCCATCCCGAATACTTTTATGGACAGCCGCCCCACCGCGCTCGCCACCCGCTCGCAGTAAAGATCGAGGGTGGCAAGGTCAGGAGCGACAATATCTTCGGCCACATCCATTTCCATCCCGTCCAGGATGGTGAGGAAATCTTCCTTGCGCAGACCGAACCGCGCCACTGCCGGCGCCAGGAACGCCACCCGCGCCGGCGTCTGGCCGCCATAAAGCGCATCCAGATCGTAACGCCAGGCTTCCAGCTTTTCGTGGCGTTCGGGCCTTGTGCCAAACCCGTCATCGGCAATGTCGTCGACCCGGCGGCAAAAGGCATAGATCGCAAACATGGCATCGCGCTCGCGGCGGGGCATCAGCCGCATCGCAAGATAGAAGGAGCTGCCTGAAGCTTTCTTCTTGACGGCGGCGGCCTGGGAGGCGGGCAAGGTTTCGCTCATGCTCATCGACGGCGCATCATGCGGGACAGTGCGAAGCCCGGCAGCCTCTTGACGAACAGCGCCGCAATATCCGTTTTGGAATGATGCACCTTTTCGGACAAGGGATCGCGCCGGGTCAACAGGGTATTCAGATCTTCGGCGAGGGTTTGAATGAGATCGACTTCCAAGGCAAGCCTGGAATCGCGAATCTGCCCGGCAAAGGGGCGCGATTGCGCCAGCAGCAGGGCGTTGCGCTGTGCCAACCCGGCTATGACCTGCCGCAGTGCGGGGCCGGCCTGGGGCTCGGATAAAGCTGCTGCGGTCAGGCCTTTTGCGGCCAATGCATCCTGCGGGATATAGACCCGGTTCAGCTCGCGGAAATCCTTGGCGCAATCCTGCAGATGATTGATGATCTGGAGCGCGGCGCACAGGGCATCATTGGCCGGCCATGCGTCTGGGCTTTCGCCATGCACATCCAGAACGAAACGGCCGACCGGCATGGCCGAGAAACGGCAATAATCGATCAGATCGTCCCAGTCCCGGTAACGCAGCTTGGTAACGTCGCGGCGAAAGGCTTCCAGCAGATCCAGCGCATGTTGGGCGGTGAGCCCATATTCCGTCAGAGCGTGGCGCAGCACCAAGCCTTCGGGAGAAGCATCGCTCTCTCCCATGAGCGTTGCACGCATATCTTCCAGAAGTCGCATCTTGTCCGCAGGCAATGCCGTGGCGTGATCGGCGATATCATCCGCGAAGCGCACAAAACGATAAAAGGCCAGAATGGGCGGGCGGTGGCGCGGCGCGATCAGAAATGACGCGACGGGAAAATTCTCGTCATGATGACCCTTGCCGGACTGAAGTACCGCCGCGTCGCTCATGCCCGTTCCCCTGCCTGGGCGCGGCCTTTCCACATGCCGCCTTTTCCCGACCAGTGCTGGATCGCCGAATCGAGCGTGAAGGCGGCATAAAAGGCGCCAATCAACGGCAGCGCGATACCCCACAAGGGCGACAACCGGTAGAAGCGCAAGATCGGCTGGAACATCGCGGCCATGATCGCCCAAGCGAGATAGGCCGCAAGCTGCACATAATACATGGCGAACAATGCCCCCAGGACGGGCGCAATATAGACAATGAAAAGGCCCAGAAGCGTGCCCAACAGCAGGAGCGGCGAATAATCCAGCTGGGCATAGGCCGAACGCGAGACCATTTTGCGAATATCGGCCACGTGCTCATAGGGCCGCAGGCTGACGGCGCGATCGGTAAGGCCCAGCCAGATCGGGCCCTGCTTCTTCATCGCGCGGGCCAGGGCACAATCGTCGATGATGTTGTGCCGGATGGCATCGATGCCACCTGAGGCTTCCAGCGTTTCGCGCCGTGCCAGCATGCAGCCGCCGGCCGCCGCCGCAACCTGACTTTTTGGATCGTTGGATGCACCGAAGGGAAACACCATATCGAAAAAGAATACGAAGGCCGGAATGAGAAAATGCTCTGCGGTCGTGCGGCAGGACAGCCGCGCCATCAACGAAACCAGAACTTTACGTCCCTCCTGCGCGCGCGCAACCAGGTTGCGCAGATTGTCGGGGGCGTGGGCGATGTCCGCATCGGTGAACCAAAGAAATTCCGGCGCGGACAAGGCGGCGTGATCGGTGCCTTGCCGCATCGCCCAGAGTTTTCCCGTCCAACCCGCGGGCCGCGCTTCGCCAGCCAATATGACAAGGCGATCATTGTTCAATGCCCGCGCCAACGCGCCGGTGCCGTCTTCCGACTGGTCGTCCACCAGAATGATCCGGAAATCTCCTGGATAGTCCTGCGCCAGAAGACTGCCGATGCTTTGCTGGATCACATCGGCTTCGTTGCGGGCCGGCACCACCGCGACGACCGATGGCCAGATCGGCGGCTGGCGCACCGGCAAGGTGTCCCGTTCGCGCAGAAGCCAAAAACCACGCCGCGCCAGCAGCAGATAAAGCCAGATGGCAAGGGGCAGGAATCCAAACACGATGCCGGCGATCATGAAAGATACCCGTTGGCCGCGAACCAGGCATGGGCATCCTTCAAGCCGTCCCGGTAGGGCCGTGCCGCATAACCCAGTTCCCGCGCGGCCTTGGCGGAAGAGAAATACATCCGATAGCGCGACATGCGCAGCGCGTCGGCGGTAAGGAACGGCTCCTTCCCGGTGAACCGCGCAACGGCTTCGGCACCAAAAGCCAGCGGAAACAATGGCCCGCGTGGCAGTTTCACACGCGGCGCCCGGCGTCCCGCCAATGCCGCGATATCCGCCAGCATCTGCGCCAGGGTCACGTCGGTGCCGCCCAGGATATAATTTTCACCGATCCTGCCCCGTTCCAGCGCCAGGAAATGGCCTTCGGCCACGTCATCGACATGCACCAGGTTAAGTCCGGTATCGACATAGGCCGGCATCCGCCCTGCCGCCGCTTCGACGATGATTCGTCCGGTGGGCGTCGGCTTGATGTCACGCGGACCGATCGGCGTGGACGGCGCCACGATCACCGCGGGCAGCTTCTCATCCGCGATCATGCGTTCGACTTCGCGTTCCGCCAGAAGTTTGCTCAGCTTATAGGCGCCGATCACGCTTTGCGGCGTGTGACGGGAGGATTCATCGACCGCCTCCCCAGTGCCGGGCTTCAGGGCCGCAACCGAGGAGGTATAGATCACGCGTTCGACCCCGGCGCGAAGCGCGGCAGCCATCGTCGCTTTGGCGCCTTCCAGATTGTTGCGGGCAATCTCGGAGGCATCGCGCGCCCAGAGCCGGTAATCCGCCGCGACATGGAAGAGATAACGCGCGCCCTGCATCGCCGCCGTCATGGATCCGGCATCGCGCATATCGCCGGTCACCGCTTCCACATCCAATCCTTCGATATTGGCGTGCGACGCAGTGGCCCGCATCAACACCTTGACCCGAAAGCCCCGCGTCAAGGCCGCGCGGGCGACGGCGGCGCCGACAAAGCCGGATGCGCCTGTCACCAGAACCGTATCACTCATGATGAAGGTCCGCGCCGGCCGCCCGGCCAAGTTCGCCGCTTTCGCCGGTCCAAGGGACCGGTTCCTGCGCCATACGCAACGCGGCTCGCCCCTCGACGCTTTGCCAATAGATCAAGGATGGTATCCCGATCACGATCTCGCGCGCCCGTTTGAGCAGCGACACCGCCAGTCCCATCTCGGCGGGCAGTCCGAACAGCGGCGCCAACATGGCATAGCCCGCCTCCTGCACGCCCAACGCGGCGGGAACGAATGCGGCGATGGAACGCAAGGTGCATAACAGGGCTTCCAGCGCTAGCGCGTCGGTCAGGCTGACTTGGCCGCCAATCAGCCGAAACGCTATGAAGGTGCCACCGCCGGATCCGATCCAGGCGAGCAGATGCAGCGCCGCGGAACTGGCAAGCCGCTTGGGCGAATCGTAAAGTTCATAGATGGCGTCGCGAAAAGTGGTTCCGCTCCTGACCTGTGGGAAAAACCGCCCCGCGATCCGCTCCGCAAAATTGGCGCCTTTCTTCTGCAGCAGGATGAGCGCGGCGATCCCCGGCACTGCCAGCAGCAAGGTCGCGACCATCGCCTCGGTTAGCGGTCCGGCGCTGGCCAGGTGCCGAAAATGCGCCACGCCGAGCGCAATGCCGAACGCCAGGAACGCCACCTGCGCCATGGCTTCGGTGGTGGCGTCGGCGGCAACCGACGCCGCCGCATAACCCGCATTCATGCCATGCAGGATCATCAACCGCGCCGCCGCGACCATGCCGCCGACCGGCGAGAAGGGTGAAATCTCGGCGATGGAATCGCGCACCAGCCGGGCAAGGTAGAAATCCTTGGCGTCGTGGTGTTCGGATCGCGGCAGAAGGCACATCCAGGCAGCCGCCAGAACGACGAACACGACAAGGGCATAAAGGCAAAGAATGGCGAGGCCACCGACGCCGGCGCGCTCGATCGCAGCCATCACCGCACCGAAACCGATCGCCCAGATCAGATAGACCGCCGCGACCAGACCCGCGAGCAGCGCGATGGCGACGCCCCATTTCATGACCATCTTCCCAACGAAAAATCAGGCCGGCAGCGGCTTGGCGCGAAAGCTCCAGAGACGCATCGCGCCCAGCGCCGTTTCGGCAAGTTGCGGCAGAAAGCTGGGACGCAGCAATTCCGCGTCGAAGGCGCCCATGCGGCGGCGATTCTCGGAATAACAGTCTTCCAGGAAGCGCCGGAAGGTAAAGCCGTCCAGGAAGACCGATGCCTGGGTGGCAGTGAATTCCTTGCCGTCATTGAGATCCTTGCCGCGCTTGGCGGTGCCGATCATGCGGCCCAACGCGCGCATGTAGTAGCGGAACGACGTCAGCGGCAGGATGGCCGATGCCAGCCACCCTTTTTGCGCCTGGGCATAGGCCATCCAGTTGACGAAGAACACGATATGGCGCGTCTCCTCATACATCAGGGTCTCGAAGATCTGGAACATTTCCTTGGGCAGAAATTCGGACTGCATGGCGATCTTGAAGACGCCGAAACCCAGAAAGGAATCCATGCATTCGCCGAAACCGAAATCCTTGAAGCGGGTTTCGACATTGTCGCTGACATCTTCCAGCGGACGCTCGGCGGCATCGATGCCGTATTTCTCGATCATCACCCGGATCAGCTTGGCGTGACGGGCCTCTTCCTTGCCCTGCAGCGCGATGGCTTCTTTCATGACCGGATCGGTCACGGTCTCGGTGAAGGCGGCGACGATCGCACCCGCACGGCGCTCGGTATAGAAGACCTCTTCCCAGAAGGGCACGGATTTGAGGCGCGTCAGCGCCGCCTCGTCCAGGTCCGGCCAAGGCAAGGTATCCGGATCATAGTCCGTATAGGTCTGCATGAAATGGCGGCAGAAAGTGTCGCGATGCTCGAGCGATCCGATTTTCATGCGGCAACTTTCTGTTTCTTCGGTCCGATGAATTTCAGCGCTAGTCGCGCCATGAATGGCACAAAACGTGGACGCTTGAGGCGCTGGTCGTAGATACCCAACCGCCGGTCATTCTCGGAAACGCAAATGGCGATCAATTCGCCGACATTGATGTCGGCGCCCAGCTGGCCAGCGCCGGTGACGGTGAAATTATTGTCCTGCTGTCCGTTCGAGACGTCGGACGCGATGCCCAGCCGTTCCCAGATCAGGAACAGCCACACCGCCACGACCTTCAGTTCGAAATAGGGCCGGCGCCACCACGGCATGTTGCGGCGATGCCAGGCCATCCAATTCACGAAGAACAGGATATGGCGTCCCTCTTCCTTCACCACCGGCTCGAACGTATCGACCAGTTCGGGCGGAAAATATCCGGTGTCCTTGGCGGCCGCGAACAACCCGAAGGCAAAGAAGGAATCGATGCATTCGCTGTAACCGGTGACCATGAAGGCCCATTCCGGATTCTTGGGTTTTTCATAAACTGGTTCCGGCGCCAGCTTGATGCCATAGGCTTCCACCAGATTGGCCAGCACATGGCGATGGCGGCGCTCCTCGAAGCCGTTCAATTCGATCGCCTTGCGCAGCAAGGGGTCCGGTACGCCCTCGGCATAGGTGCAGACATTCAGGCCGGCCCGATTCTCGGTCTGCACCGCAATGTCCCAGATCGGCAGCGCGGTGATCCGCTTCTCGGCCTCTTCGCCCAGTTTGGGCCAGTCCAGCACGGCGGGGCGATAGGGATCGAACGTGTCCAGCAGCGTCTTGCAGAACAGGCGCTTATGTTCGTCGGTGCCGTAACGGATCGGTCCATCGCCCGGCCACATGCCGGTATCGCGGGAAAGATCAGGCGGAATGGCGAAAGCCGGGCTGCTCATCCGAAACCTGCCTTAAGTGATTGAATTTCCTAGTACCCAACTGGGTCTTGTCCTTTGCTATTGTACCGGAAAGTCGCAAAAGCCGCCAAGGCGAATATCGCCCGCGGCAATCAGCGCGGGCATGGCCGGATCCGTGAGGGCTTTCAGTTCCTCGGCATAGGCGTAACCGGGAGCGGCGCCGGGATAGGCGCCGGTGGCGGGATGGAGATAAATCTCCGAAAGCCCTTCCGGCAGATGTTCGATCAGACCCTTTAGCCGTGGCGGCGTCATGGCGCCGGACCAGGCCAGACCGAAAACCTGGTCGGGCGCGGCGATGCCGGCGCGGCGGAACCGGGCCCGCAAGGCGCGGGCGAAGGGCGTGGTGAGCCCCACAACCGCCGGCGCGCGGTGCCGTTCAATTCGCTGCAAGATCGCCTGCGGCTCCAGCGGAACCCGCGCACCCCGGACGCGATGCGCCCGTCCCGTCTTTACCATCAGGGCCGCGATGGTGGGATGCAGGTGAAAATGCTTGTGGGCGTTGACGTGATCCAGTTTCAGGCCGGTGGCAGCGAACGCCTCGAACTGCGCCTCAATCTCAGCCGCGAGCTGGGCGCGCACCCTGGGCAGGAAGAACATAGCGGCGCCGGCACGCGCCATATCGGTGCGGAAATTTCCCTGCCTATCCACCAGATCGGGAACCGCGCTGGCCGGCAGGATCGGCTTTCCGTCCACCAGCACCAGATGCAGTCCGACGCGCAAGGATGGCATGGCCCGGGCCCGCGCCACGGCGTCACGGACCGCCACGCCCGATACCATCAGGCTGGCGGCGGTGAGCACGCCCTGGCGATGGGCGCGCTCGACCGCCTCATTGACTTCGACCGCGGCGCCGAAATCGTCCGCCGTCAGGATCAGCTTTCGCATTATTGCCGCACGACCTTGTCGCAAAACCGGTGCCCACTTTTGCGGGTCATGCGGTCAGGAGACGATCATGTCTTCGCGGTTCCGAAGGAACTGGAAGAATTCCACGCCTTCGCGCAAGCGCCGCACCAGCATGTCGCGCGACGTCAGCATCTCGCCCAGGATTTCCGCGATCTTGGAGGGACGGAAATAGAACTTCTTGTAGAAGGTCTCCACCGACTCGAAAATCTCGGTATGGCCCAGAT
This sequence comes from uncultured Alphaproteobacteria bacterium, assembly GCA_903897605.1. Classification (GTDB taxonomy): domain Bacteria; phylum Pseudomonadota; class Alphaproteobacteria; order Micropepsales; family Micropepsaceae; genus Rhizomicrobium. The sequence goes on along the minus strand of CAIUCH010000016.1, from coordinate 41,460 downwards.
GCGGATAATTGAGCGGCGCGATCTGGGTGCCATCATCGGTCAAGAGATCCACATCCGACGCGAACCAGCCATTCTCCTTGGCCTGTTTGTAGAGAAAGGTGCCCGGATAGGGCGCGGCCAGCGACACCTGCAAGGTGCGCGGATTGACTTCCTTGGCGAAAGCCAGGGTTTCCTGGATGGTCTCGCGGGTCTCGCCCGGCAGGCCCAGGATAAAAGTCCCGTGCACGATGATGCCCAATTCGTGGCAATCCTTGGAGAAGCGCTTGGCGACTTCGACCAGAAGACCCTTCTTGATGTTGTGCAGGATCTTCTGATTGCCGGATTCATAACCGACCAGAAGCAGGCGCAGACCGTTGGCCTTCATCACTTCCAGGGTCTTGCGCGGTACGTTTGCTTTGGCGTTGCAGGACCAAGTGATGCCCAAGGGGCCAAGCGCGCGCGCCAGTTCCTCGACGCGGGCATGATCGTCGGTCAAGGTATCATCGTCGAAGAAGATTTCCCGGATCTGGGGGAATTTCTTTTGCACATATTCCACTTCTTCGACCACCTTGGCGATCGACTTGTAGCGGTATTTGTGGCCACCGATGGTCTGAGGCCAAAGGCAGAAGGTGCAACGCGATTTGCAGCCCCGGCCCGTGTACCAGGACATATAGGGGTGCATCAGATAGCCGCCGAAATAATTCTCGACCTTGAGCTGCTTGTACATCGGCAGCACCGACGGCAACTGGTCCATGTCCATCAGGATTTCGCGTTCCGGATTGTGGACGATCTTGCCGTCGGCATCGCGATAGCTGAGGCCCTTGATGCTCGCCCAGTCGGCGCCGTTCGCCAATTCCTGGATGGTGAATTCGTATTCGTTGCGGCAGACGAAATCGATCGATGGTGCCCCATTCAGGCTTTCCTCCGGTTCGACAGCGACCTTGGCGCCGATGAAGCCGATCTTGGCGGTCGGATTGAGGGCCCGGACCATGTCCGCCGTGCGCACGTCGGACTTGAAGCTGGGGGTGGAGGTATGAATGACGATCAACTCATGCGCCTTCACGTCTTCCTCGATGTCCTTGAAGGACAGGCGGTGCGGCGGGGCGTCGATCAGGCGCGAACCCGGCACCATCGCCGCGGCCTGGGCCAGCCAGGTGGGAAACCAGAAAGACTTCACTTCCCGCTTCATCTGGTAGCGCGCACCGGCGCCGCCGTCATAACCGTCGAAGGACGGCGCCTGGAGAAAAAGCGATTTCATGGCCATGGACTTCAATACCTTCAGGATTGGGACAGGGCGCCGCTGGGTTCGACCGCAAAGCGGCTTCCCCGCCAATGGACGGTCTCGCCGAATTGCGACGCCACGAACACTGCGAAACTTAAAAGGTCCCGCACCGGCAAAAGCCAGAACGGACCCGCATAGGTCCCGAAAATACCATCAATACGGCGCTTGAGGAACAGCCGCGCCGCCAGAGTCAGTCCCAGGACGACAAGGCTCGGCCAGGAAAAACCCAGCAACAGGGCGGAAATCAGCGCAATCGGGAACCCGAACGTGACCACACTGCCCAGATGACCCAGCGGATTGACGGTGCGGATGGTGCGGGTCCAGCGCAATTCGTGACGGAACAATTCGCCGGCACTGGCCTCGGTCGCGGTATGCCTAACCCCCATCGCGGGCATCGCCAGGACATGGCCCCGGGCGCGCACGGCGCGGCCGATCTCATAATCATCGGCGAGATAGTCCGCGAATGCCATGAAGCCGCCGATTTCGTCCAGCATGGGCCGCGTCAGCGCGATGGTCGATCCCATGCAGGGCTCGGCCAGACCGAGACTGGTGCCGAGAACCACATTGGGCAGAAAGTCATAAGACGTGCCCATGGCCGACAAGGTTGACCAGATGCGGCTTTGATTTTGCACCACTTCGCCAGTGTAAAGACAGGTCACCAGGCCCACGCCGGGACCGGCCAAAGCGTCCGTGACATGGCGCAGCCAGCGCCGCGACACGGTGATGTCACTGTCGGACAGCACCAATATGTCGTGCCGCGCCGCCGGCAGCATATTGATCAGATTGGAAACCTTGGCGTTGGAGCCATGCAGCGCGCCATCGGCGACGATCACGCTGTCCAGATGCGGATAGCGCTGTTGCAGCGCTTCGACCACCGCGATGGCGGGATCGCTTTCGTCATGGACGCCGAACACGATCTGGATGGCGCCGGGGTAATCCTGCGCGAAGAAACTCTCCAGATTCTCGGACAGGCCCGGCTCGCCCAGATACAGGGGCTTGAGGATGGTTACCGGCGGACAAGCGGATCCCCCCGGGCCTTCGCCCTGCATGAACCGGCCGGCCAGAAAGGCAGCCGCCAAGGCATAGCCCGCGCCGAAAAGCGCGAGCGCGGCAAAAAACCAGCCTGCCCCAGTCAATAGCATCGTCATCATTCGTTCCGGCCCCCGCCGAAGCACTCTATTTAGTCGAGGGGGGCGGCAGGGTGAAGGCCCCTGCTGTGACAATTTGCGACAAATATGTAATGTTGCCAGCATACCGCACCTGCGGGATCTGCGCACAACCGATGCAACGCCGTCAGGCCGACTTGTGGGCGGAAGCGGCCCGCGTCGCCCGGCGGCGGGGTTGTTCGGCCGCGATGGCGGCAATCCAGTTGGCGAACAGCCTGAGCGTGTAGCTGTGCCAAGACTGCAGGGGAACTGCGCCCATCACCACTTCGTTATAGTCCTCGATCCGCGCCTCGCGGCTGGCCAAGGCCTGGAGCGCGTTTTCCGTCACCCGGTCGAAGTAGTTTTCCGGAATGACCGGACGGGCGCCCTCGCCTTTCAGAAATCGGCCGACATCGCGCAGATATTCGCGGCCGAGCGACTCGGCCCCGTATTCGGGATGGCCTTGCAGAAAGACAAAGCGGCTGCGGCCTTCGCGCACGAACAGGTCGACCGAACCGTCGGTCAGCCGTGTCAGCACCCGATAGTTCCGCGCCGTCAGGTCGCTTTCCAGCAAACCATTCTTGCGCGAATGCGGTGTCGCGGCCCGCGCCGGCACGCCCGCCAATAACGGATCGTCGGTGGCGCGCAGACTGGCAAAGACGCCACTGAGTTTCCTCGGCAACGGGCGGCGCGAGATGCCATCGAAATGCAGGACCGCAGCATGAGCAGCCAGGCAGGAAAACAGGGTGGAAACGGTGCCGCCTTCCGCCCAATCCATCAGGCGGGTCAGCGCCGGCCAATAGGGTTCATCGCTGAGCACGTCGGTGTGGGGTTCTGCTCCCGTGATGATCAGCGCATCCATGCCCGCGCCCGGAAGGGTGGCGACATCGGCATAGAAGCCCTCCATCCGCGACATCGCGGTGCTGCCACGCGCAATTTCCGGCATGGCGAAGAGATGCAGCCGCACATCGAAATTGCTGGCGGCTTCTTTCAGCAGACGCGCGAATTGCAGCTCGGTGGCGCGGAGTGCTGAATCCGGCATGTTATTGACCAGCCCGATATGCAAGGTCGCGCGCGTGCCGCGCTGGCCAAAGGCGAAATTCTCGACGCTTCTGTCTTCGGAAGCCATCAGCCGGCCTTGCGCTCAAGCTTGGCTTTGGCGATGGCCAGGGCCTGGGAAATATCGGCGATGATATCGTCCCGGTGCTCGATCCCGATGGAAAGCCGGATCGTCTCCGGCGTGATGCCCGCCTTCCTTTGCTCGTCGGGCGGCATTTGGCGATGAGTGGTCGACGCCGGATGGCAGGCCAACGACTTGGCATCGCCGATATTGACCAGCCGCTTGATCAGCTTGAGGGCGTCATGGAATTCCTTGCCCGCCTCGAAGCCACCCTTGACGCCGAAGGTCAGCAGCGACGGCACCCGGCCGCCCAGATATTTTTCCGCCAGCTTGTGATAGGGGCTGTCGGCGAAACCGGCATAGCGAACCCATTCGACGCGCGGATCACCTTGCAGGAACTCCGCGACGGCCCGCGCATTCTCGACATGGCGCTCGACGCGCAGTGCCACGGTCTCGATGCCCTGCAAGAGAAGGAAGGCGCTCATGGGAGAAAGGATCGCGCCGGTGGCGCGCTGGTGCACGCAGCGGATCCGCCCCGTAAAGGCGGCGCGGCCGAAATGCTTCGTATAGACAAGCCCCTGATAGGATTCGTCCGGCGTGGTGAATTGCGGATATCGTTCGGCGTGGGCCGTCCAATCGAACGTACCGCCATCCACCACGATGCCGCCCATCGCCGAGCCATGGCCGCCCAGAAATTTGGTCAGCGAATGCACCACAATGTCGGCGCCATGGGAGATCGGGCGCAGCAGGATCGGCGTCGCCACGGTGTTGTCCACGATCAGCGGTACGCCATGGTCATGCGCGACTTTCGCGATCGCTTCGATATCGCAGATATTGCCGGCGGGATTGCCCACCGACTCGCAAAACAGGGCGCGGGTGTTTTCATCCACCAGGCTCGCCATCTCCGCCGCCTGCCCGCTGGCGGCGAACCGCGCGGTGATGCCGGAGCGCGGCAGCAGATGTGCGAGCAAGGTATGGGTGGTGCCATAGAGCTGGAGGGTGGAAACGATATTGCCGCCGCCATCGGCGACATTGGCCAGCGCATAGTTCAGCGCCGCCTGGCCTGACGCGGCGGCGATCGCGGCTACGCCGCCTTCCAGATCCGCCACCCGCTTTTCCAGCACGGCAACGGTGGGATTGGAGATCCGGCTATAGCGATAGCCGCTCTCCTCCAGGTTGAACAAACGGGCGGCATGATCGGCGCTGTCAAAGACATAGGCGGCGGTCTGATAGATCGGAACCGCCACCGCCTTGGTCGTTGGATCGGCCTCAAAGCCGGAATGAATCGCAATGGTTTCTGCGCGCATGGACCAAGCTCAATTGCATGGGCCAAGTCTAAGGCCCAGGTGATTAACGAACCTTGCTGGCGACACAAAAGCGCCGTTAACGCGATGGCAGGATGAACAAGATATTTTTGCCGGGTATTCGTTTCGTTTTGAAACAGCATGACCGCCACTCCGCTTTCCCCGCCTGCGAATGATCGCTCCGCCTCCCGGGCGTGGCTGAACGCGCTCGAAATGACCGCGAAGATCGACCTGCAACCGCAGCGGGTCTTTCCGCGTGTGGTCGACATGTTGGCGGAAGTTTACGGCGACGCACCGGCGCTCTTCAGCACGCCGGAGAATTTCAGCCATGCGCAATTGGCCGCACGCGTGCGCCGCTATGCGCGCTGGGGGCTGGCCCAAGGCATCAAGAAGGGCGACGTGGTGGCGTTGCTGATGCCCAATCGCGCCGAATATCTCGCCATCTGGCTCGGCGTCACCCGCATCGGCGGCATCGTGGCGCTGATCAATACCAATCTGGGCGGTCCGGCACTGGCGCATTGCCTGACTATCGCTGGTCCCAAACACATCATCGTGACGGAGGAACTGGCGCCATCCTTGGCGGATATTCCAGCCGTCGCCCATATCTGGTGTTACGACCCCGCCTTCGTGCAATCCATTGCGGATCAGCCGGACGCACCGTTTGAGGCAGCGGAAGAAGCCGATGTCACGCTCAGCGACGCCGCGCTAATGATTTACACCTCCGGCACCACGGGATTGCCCAAGGCGGCCTATGTCAGCCATCACCGCGTGATGATGTGGACCCACTGGTTCGCGGGCCTTTTGAACGCACAGCCGGACGACCGACTCTATAATTGCCTGCCGATGTATCATTCGGTGGGCGGCGTGGTCGCCTCGGGCGCGGTCTTGCTGAAAGGCGGCGCGGTCATTCTGCGCGAAAAATTCTCCGCCCGCGCCTTTTGGGACGATGTCGCCGAAAGCGGCGCAACGATTTTTCAGTATATCGGCGAGCTGTGCCGCTATCTCTTGAAGTCCGAAGCCCAGCCGCGTTCACACGGATTGCGCCTGGCTTGCGGCAACGGCCTATCCGGAGAAATCTGGGAACCGTTCCAGCAACGCTTCCAGATCCCCAGGATTCTGGAATTCTATGCCGCCACGGAAGGCAATTTCTCGCTCTATAACGCGGAAGGAAAGCCGGGCGCGATCGGCCGCATTCCCGCCTTCCTCCGCCACCGCTTCGGCGTGGAATTGGTCCGTCGCGACAGCCATGGCGAGCCATTGCGCGATGCCGGCGGCTTCTGCCAGCGTGTTTCAACCGGCGAAGCGGGTGAGGCGATCGGACGGATCGCGGGCGGTGCGGCGCGTTTCGAGGGCTATAGCGATGAGACCGCCACGGCGAAAAAAATCCTGCGAAATGTCTTTGAGGCCGGTGATGCCTTTGTGCGCACCGGGGACCTGATGCGTCAGGATGCGCAAGGTTTTTTCTATTTCGTGGACCGGCTCGGCGATACGTTTCGCTGGAAGGGCGAAAATGTCGCCACCACCGAAGTGGCTGCCGCGCTGTCCGCTTATCCCGGAATTCTGGCCGCGAATGTGTATGGCGTCGCGGTCACGGGCGCGGACGGCAAGGCCGGTATGGCGGCGCTGGAAACCGATGCCAGATTCGATCTTGCCGGTTTGAAAGCGCACCTGAAGTCACGCCTTCCCGACTATGCCAGACCGATTTTCCTGCGCCTGGTAAAATCCCTCGCCATTACCGAAACCTTCAAGCAGAAGAAGAGCGATCTTGCCTTAGACGGATTTGACCCGGCGAAAATCACGGATCCCCTCTATGCCGATCTCGGCAACGGCTATGTGGCGCTTGATTCGGCGCTTTACAAACGGGTCAGCGCAGGTCTGGTCCGTCTTTAATCTGGCCGCGCCGCATGTGCCCTGCGCCGAATCCCTAGGCGGTATTGCCGGCATCCACGGTGATGGTGGTGCCTGTGACATTGCCGGCGCCATCGCTCATCAGATAACTCACCGCATTGGCGACGTCGTCGGCGCCGGCCAGGCGCTTCAGCGCGCTGCGCGATGCGATCCTGGCCGTCTGCTCCCCGGTCATTCCGGCCGTCATGTCCGTGGCGATGAAGCCAGGCGCGACGGCGTTCACGGTAATGCCCAGCCGGCCCACTTCGCGCGCCAGGCTGCGGGTAAAGCCCAGCATCGAAGCCTTGGTCGCGCCATAGACGCTGAGGCCGCTATAGCCGGTGAAGCCGATGATCGAAGCCATGGTGACGATGCGGCCCCCGCCCGCCGTCATCATCCCCCGCACGGCAAATTTGGTCAGCAGGATCGGGGACAGGATGTTGAGACGCACCAGCGCCTCGATATCGGAATTGTGCATGTTGGAGAGCAGGCCTTCGCTGCCCAGCGCCGCGTTGTTGACCAGGCCATAAAGCGGACCATGTTCGGCCTTCAGGCCCCGCACCAGATCCGGTATGGCTTCCAGGTTCGACAAATCGAATGGAACGAAATGCAGCGCGGGTGACGCCGCCATCGCCGCGCTCAACGCGTCGGTATTCTTGCGCGCAAGGGCAAAAACGCGAAAGCCATCACCGACAAGTTTTTCTGCCACCGCCAATCCGATGCCGCGCGAACCGCCGGTGACCAGCACGTTACGCATGGCGCAGCAACTTTCCGCCCGCGCTCAATTCCAGCTTCGGGACTATCCGCAACATGGCAGGCACCTGGAATGGCTTCAGGACGGCGCGGCAATCGCGCAGGATCTCCGTGCGGATCGTATCATGGTCCCCGCCATCCTCCAGCACCACTTCGGCGACGACGATGGCGCCGGTAATCGGGCTGCGGCGGCCGGAAACCCGCGACAGCCGCACGGCGGGATGGCGATTGATCACCGCTTCGACTTCCTCCGGATGAATCTTGAGGCCGCCGACATTGATGATGCCGCCGCGCCGTCCCGCGAAATAATAACGCGCTTTTGCCGGATCGCCGCCATTGTCCCGCAGTTCGACCATATCGCCCGTATCCACAAAGCCATTGTCATCGAGCTTGTCGGAACTGCCGACAAAGCGCGTCGCCGTACGCGATGAGCGAATCTGCAGACAGCCGTCCACCACCCGCATCTCCACCGGCCCCGGGCCCCCGACAAAGGATGCCGGAAAGCCTTCCAACCCATCGGTCACTTCAAAGCCTACGCCCGCCTCGGTCGAGGCATAGGCATGGCCGATCGCGGCGGCGGGGAATTTCGCCTTCAGGCTGTCCAGCACGGCCTGGTCGGCGATTTCGCCCGACAGCCTGACATAGCGCGGCGCGACCCGGTGCATAGCCGGGCTCATCAGGGCGCGCCGCCAATGAGATGGCGTACCGGTCAAATGCGTGACACCGCCCCGGCCCAGCCGGTCCAGAAAATCGGCGGCGGATTCCTCCGGGTCGGACAATATCAGCGAGGCGCCGCCCAACGCCGCGCGCAGAAATATCTGCAAGCCGCCATAGCGCCGAATGTCATAAAAGGTACCCCAAACGACGGCATCGTTTGTCGGCTTGATCGCGCCGGTGAGCGCTTCCAGCGTATGCCCCACCATCTTGGGAGCACCGGTGGTGCCGGATGTGAACATGACCCACTCGCTTGCGCGCGTCGCGGGAATCTCCATCACGGGCTTCGGTGCGGCGAAGATCGTCACGGTCCGCAATCCTTCGAGGGGGTCGCCATCCGTCACCAACGTGTCGATTTGTGCGCGCCCGATCACATCCTTGAGAAATTCCTCCTTCAGATCGGGCGGTGCGATCACGATCCGGGCCGCGATGCCGTCCAACGCGATCAGCGCCATCGCGGCAGAGAATTGGCTGCGGGTTCGCAGCAGCACATGGGCGCCGTCCAGCGTCGCCAGTTCGACCGAAAGCGGATTGCCGGCGATCAGTGCGTCAAACCCGATAACGGCGTTCCCGGCGCTGAGGACACCGCCCGGCTTGAGGCGCCTGCGCAAATCAGGCAAAGGCGTTGTCATGGGATTTCACAAACTCGCCCAGGGTGACGGGAAAATTGGCGTCTTCGATAGTCGTAATGGGATCTACACCCAGCAAATCTTCCAATCGCGCGACCTTAGCGAATTGCTCGAAAATCGTAGCCTGGATGGTCATCGCGGAACCTGGAAATGCCACTCCAGACTAGTGCTGGAACTTTAACACTCCGCTAATGCGAAATAAGCGATAAAGGCTTGATTGAAAGGTCTTTTATGCTCGCGTCGACGGAAACACAAGCAGGCCATCGCGTGCATTGCCGCCAGATCGTGGAGGGCGATTTCGACACGCTCGTCGATATCTTCATGCAGGCATTTCCCCATCATGCCCGCGACTTCTGGTATTTGGGCCTGGCGCGAATGGCGGCACTGCCCTCAATCGAAGGCGGTTCCCGCTTCGGGTACGGGCTGGAAGGCGAGGATGGCCTGGTTGGCGCGCTGCTGACCATAACTTCGCGCCGCGGAGAGAATATCATTTCCAATGTCTCGTCCTGGTATGTGCAGGAAGCCTATCGCGCCCATGCCGCCTTGCTGAATGTGATGGCGACCAGGCTCAAGCATGTCACCTATCTGAACATCTCGCCCGCCGAACACACCTGGCCCATGCTGCGGGCTTCCGGCTGGACCCAATATAATTTCGGACGCAGCGCTGCCTTTACGGCGCTCGGTCTGGGTGGCGGCAAGGTCCGTGAAAAAATTCCCGCCGACCTGCCCGAGCGTGCGCTGCTCGAAGATCATCGCAAGCTGGGTTGCATCAGTGTCGTGTGTGAGAATAACGGCATCGTGTCGCCATTCGTGTTCAAGCCGCGCCGCCTTGCCCACCCGCCGCTGCCGATGCTGGAGCTCATCTATTGCCGGGACCCTTGCGCGTTTGAACGCTGCGGCGCCGCCCTGGGACGGTATTTCCTCACACGGGGTTGCGTCGGATTCATTCTGGACGGCAAATCAGCCAGTCCGGTCTCGCGCTATGTGCCGGGCATGGAACCACGCTTCTACAAGGGACCGCGCCCGCCCACTCTCAACGATCTTGCCTATACCGAGAGAGTTTTCTTCAAATGACCCTTCAGCCCAAGCAAACCAACACGCTTACCGCCGCGCAGGTCTTGGTCGAGAATCTGATCGCCCAGCGCGTCCGCCATGTCTTTTGTGTGCCGGGTGAATCCTATCTGGCCGTACTGGACGCGCTTTATGACAGCGGCATTCAGGTGACGATCTGCCGTAACGAAGGCGGCGCGGCGATGATGGCCGAAGCCCATGGCAAGGCCACGGGAAGGCCCGGCATCTGTTTCGTCACCCGTGGTCCCGGCGCCACCAACGCCTCGGCCGGCATCCATATCGCCCAACAGGATTCCACCCCGTTGATCCTGTTCGTGGGCCAGGTCGAGCGCAAAAACAAAGAGCGCGACGCATTCCAGGAGCTCGACTATCGCGCCGTGTTCGGCAGCATGACCAAATGGACCGCCGAGATCGGTGAGCCGGCGCGCATGGCCGAATATGTCGGCCGCGCCTTTTCCACCGCGCTGGCCGGACGGCCTGGACCGGTGGTGCTGGCGTTGCCGCGCGACATGCTGACCGGACCGGCGCCATCCGGCGATCCTGCTTTCATCGAGGCGCTGGAAACTTCGCCGGCAGCCTCCGACATCACGGCGCTTGAAGATCTGATCGCGCAATCCCAGCGGCCTTTGTTGCTGCTGGGCGGCGGCCGCTGGAACCCGGCGGCCTGCGCCGCGGCAATGCGCTTTGCCGAACGCTTCCAGATGCCGGTGATGACCAGCTATCGGCGCAGCCCCTTATTCGATCCGCTGCATCCCAACTACGCGGGTGATCTGGGCCTTGTGCCCAATCCGAAATTGCTGGCGCGGGTCAAGGCCAGCGATCTTGTGATCGCGGCAGGCGCGCGCCTCAACGAAACCACCAGCCAGAGCTACACCTTGTTCGACATTCCCAATCCCCAGATCCGGTTGGTGCATGTCTATCCCGGCGCGGAAGAATTGGGCCGCGTCTATCGCCCGCATCTGGCGATCCACGCCTCGCCCAGCCGTTTCGCCGAAGCCCTGGACAGGCTTTCCCCGCGTGCACCGGCCCCCTGGGCGGATCAGGTCCGCGACGCGCATGACGACTATATTGCCTGGTCGCAAACTCCCGTGCCGCAGCCAGGCGCCGTCAATCTCGGCGCCATCATGATCTGGCTGCGGGAGAATCTGCCGGCCGACGCCATCCTGTGCAACGGCGCGGGCAATTACGCCTCCTGGATCCACCGCTTCTACCGGTTCCGCAGCTTCGGAACCCAGATCGCGCCGATCTCCGCCTCGATGGGCTATGGCGTTCCCGCCGCGGTGGCGATGCAGATCTTGCATCCGGAGCGCAGGGTGATCTCGATCAATGGCGACGGCGATTTCCTGATGAACGGTCAGGAGTTCGCCACCGCCGTTCAATACAAATTGCCGATCATCGTCCTGGTGTTCGACAACAACCTGTACGGCACCATTCGCATGCATCAGGAGCGCGAATATCCCGGCCGCGTCATCGCCACCGGATTGGTCAATCCCGATTTTGCCGCTTATGCGCGCAGCTTCGGCGGCTTCGGCGCCACCGTGGAGAAAACCGACGACTTCGCCGCAGCCTTCCGCGCCGCGCAAGAATCCGGCATTCCCTCCATCATTCATGTCAAATTTGATGGCGAGGGCATCACGCCGGTTTCGACCCTGGCCGCAATCCGGGCCCAGGCCGAGGCCAGGATCAAGGCGCGCCCGTAACTAACGGGCGTGCGCGAAATCCCAGTACAGCTTGCGGGCACGGCGATAGACCGGACCGATCTGCATCTGGCGATCCTCGATCCGGGTCATCGGCGCTACCTTGTTGAAATTGCCGCTGGAGAAAATCTCGTCCGCGCCCAGGAAATCCTCGTACAATAGCGGCTTCTCGACCACGGTCGCGCCGTCACCACGCAACAGCCCGATCACCCTTGCCCGCGTGATGCCCGACAGGAATGTGCCGTTCGGCGCCGGTGTGAATACCACGCCGTCCTTCACCATGAAGACATTGGCGTTGGCCAGCTCGGCAATATTGCCCAGCATGTCGCGCAGCAGGCAATTGTCGAAGCCGCGGGCCTCCGCTTCCATCAAGGCATGGCCATTGTTGGGATAAAGACAGGCCGCCTTGGCCGCCACCGGCGCGGTCTCCGCCGTGGGGCGGCGATGCGTCGACAAGGTGATCGCCGAGCCTTTGGGCTCCAACATCGGAGTCTCATAGATGCACAGGCACCAGCGGGTGCTTTCGGGATCGAATTTCACCCCGCCGCCGAACCCCGCATCCGCCCAATACATCGGCCGGATATAAAGTGCCGCCTTGGGGTCGAATTTGCGCACCCCCACCTTGGCGAGCGCCAGCCATTCCTCGTCGCTCAGCACCGCCTTCAATTTGAAGACCCGTGCGGATTCGTTGAGACGGGCGCAATGTCGGTCAAGGTCCGGCGTCACGCCCTCAAAGGCGCGGGCGCCGTCAAACAGGACCGAGGCCAGCCAGGCGCCTTGGGTGCGCGGGCCCATGATGGCGACATTGCCTTCGTGCCAGGCGCCCTCGAAAAAGGTCCAGGTCTGCGACGTGTTGGAGGTGGCGATCAGGTGGCTCATGGTCTAACCGATAGCAGCTTTGACCGCCTCGCGCATCGGCAGGATTTCGATATGCGCTTGGGCCAGACGATCCAGTATTTCCGACAACATGGCAGGGGTGGACCCATAGGGGCTGGGATCGTCGCTAATGTCATGGGTATAGAACACCATCCAGGCCCGGTCATGACGGGCGCGGGTGATGGCGCGGGTGATGGCTTCGCGGCTCCAGCAGCGTTTTTCCATCGAGACGCCATTGAGAAGCGCCAGGTCGACGCGCCCGCTGTTCAGCCCGGGATGCACGCCGCGCGCATTGGTGAAGCGCCTGGCATAGAATTTCTTGGTGCGCGGCGACACCGCGCCATAGGGAAAAGCATAGCTTTCCGCCGCGCCGCCATTCAGGAACGGTTTCAGGAATTCGGCATTGCGCGCCGCATCCTCGGTCAATTCCCGGAAGGACTGGGTCGGCGTCGCCTGATGGGCAAAGCCGTGACAGGCAATCTCATGGCCGGCCGCCGCGATGGCCCGAAGATCCTGGGCATCATAATAGACGGTGCCGTCCACCGTACGGCCGCAGAAGCCGCCGGCCGTATAATAAGTGGCGCGCGCCCGATGCTGCGCCAGGATCGGACCGCCCCGCGTCCAGGCCGATTTGGGGAAATCGTCGAAGGTGATGCTGGCGATGGGCCGTGCGGTGCCAAGGCGCACCGGGCGCACCGGCGTCAGGCGGGCGAAAAGACGATTGAACCGGACCCAGGACATGGCCCGTTCTAAGGTGCAAGGCCTTAACTATTGGAAAAAACCCAGGAAAAAGGCTATTGCCCGAGGATGGACAGCCTGAAAATCGGCGACATCACCATTCCTGGCCGGGTGCTGATCGCCCCCATGACGGGGGTGTCGGATCTGCCTTTCCGCCAGGCGGCCTCGCGGCAGGGGGCACCCTATGTTGCTACCGAGATGGTGGCCTGTGACAGCTTTGCCCGGGGGCGTCCCGATGTCGTGCGCCGCGCCGCCATCGGCGGCAAGGAGGACGAGCATGCGCTGCCGCTGATGGTGATCCAGCTGGTGGGACGCGAAGCCGAATGGATTTCCAAGGGCGCGCGGCTGGCGGAACAGGCCGGCGCCGACATCATCGATTTCAACATGGGCTGTCCCGCCAAGGAGGTCACCGGCGCCTTGTCCGGTTCGGCATTGATGCGGGACGAGGATCTGGCGTCACGGCTGATCGGCGCGGCCGTCAACGGCACCACCCGACCGGTTACCGTGAAGATGCGGCTGGGCTGGGACGAACATTGGAAGAATGCGCCCGAAATTGCGGCGCGGGCCGAACAGCTGGGGGTAAAAGCGATCACCGTGCATGGCCGCACCCGCCAGCAATTCTACAGAGGCAGTGCCGATTGGTGCGCCATCGCCGAGGTCAAACGGGCGGTGAGGATACCGGTGATCGTCAATGGCGACGTCACCGACCTCGCTTCCGCGCGAAGCGCCCTGGCCCAATCCGGTGCCGATGCCATCATGATCGGACGCGGCAGCTATGGACGGCCTTGGATCGCCTCCGCGCTGGGGGACGCGCTGGTCACAGGTGATGCGATGGTGGAGCCGGATGCCCGGACGCGCCTTGCGATCCTGCTCGACCATCTCTCCGCTTCCGTGAGATTCTACGGCGATGCGCTGGGCCTCAAGGTATTCCGCAAACATCTGGGCTGGTATGTGGAAAATATTCCCCTCGGCAGTGTTGCAACACGGCGTGAGGCGAAAGCAACACTTTGCCGGATCGAAAGTGCAAGTGCCCTCGAAAAAGCTGTCACAAATTTCTGGCTGAACACTCCGCTTTGCGCACAAAACGCGCTGACTGTGTAAAGCATCTGTAAAGACGAGGTCTTTCTGCCGGCGGCCCCTTACAATCTTCGCCACCCGACCTATGTAAATCATCTGTAAAAACCGAGCGCCGGGGCCTATTTGCCCTTGCGGCAGGTTGGGGATCGGCGCGGCTTCTGCTAGGAGAGCGCCCAAATCGGGGGCCGGTTGGGACCGGCATTTTGAGGGGAATTCATGTCGCGCAGTTTTTCGATCATCGTGGCGATCGCAGCGTTTCTGGCGGCTTGCAGCCCACCCCAGCAACAGCAGCAGATGACGCCGATGGCCGGTTTCGTGGTCATCAAGGAACAGCCGGTCCAGCTCACCTCCGAGCTCCCCGGCCGCACCGACCCTACCGCCGTCTCCGACGTCCGGCCGCAGATCAATGGCATCGTCAAGGCCCGGCTCTTCACCGAAGGCAGTAGCGTCAAGGTCGGCCAGGCGCTTTATCAGATCGATCCGGCCCCCTATCAGGCCGCCTATGACAGTGCCGCCGCGACACTCGCCAGCGCCAAGGTCAAGGCGACCCGCTATGCCGCTCTTCTGAACGCCAACGCCATCTCCCTGCAGGACAATGATGACGCCCAGGCGGCCTACAAACTGGCGCTGGCCAATACCGAAGGGGCGCGGATCAACCTCAACTACACCCATATCGTCGCGCCAATCAGCGGGCGCATCGGCGCCTCGACCGTGACGGTGGGCGCGCTGGTCACCGCCAATCAGGCCAGCGCATTGGCCACGATCTCGACCCTCGACCCCATCTATGTCGATATCGATCAATCCTCGTCCGAATTGCTGGCGCTGGAGCGCGCCGCGCAAATGGGTCAGATCGATCGCGGCGGCCCGCTCACGGCCGATGTCACCCTGACCCTGGACGACGGCAGCATCTATCCCTTGAAAGGTAAGCTGCAATTCACCGACGTGACGGTGGATCCCACCACCGGCGCCGTGCGATTGCGCGCAATCTTCCCCAATCCGCAGGGCATCCTGCTGCCGGGGCTGTATGTGCGCGCCACCATCAATGAAGGCGTCGATCCGCACGGCATCCTGGTGCCGCAACTGGCGGTCGGCCGCAATCCCAAGGGCGAGCCCACCGTGCTGGTGGTGGACAATCAGAACATGGCAAGCCTTAGGCTGATCAAGACCGCGCGCGCCGTGGGCGGCGATTGGCAGGTGGTGGATGGGCTCAAGCCCGGCGACAAGCTGATCGTGCAGGGCCTGCAGAATCTGCGACCGGACACGAAGGTAACGCCGATGCCGGCCCAGACGGCTCCCGCTCCGACCGGCACAAAATAAGGAGCGACCATGTTATTGTCGCGCTTCTTCATCGACCGGCCGGTCTTCGCCTGGGTCATTGCCGTTGTCATCATGCTGGCGGGCGGCATCGCGGCCTTCACCTTGCCCGTGGAGCAATATCCCACCATCGCGCCGCCTGCCGTCGCCGTGAACGCTTTCTATCCCGGCGCCGATGCCGCGACCGTGCAGAATTCGGTCACCCAGGTGATCGAGCAGCAACTCACCGGCCTGGACAATCTTCTCTATTTCTCGTCCTCGTCCAATTCCGACGGTTCGGTGGGGATCACCGCCACTTTCGCGCCAGGGACCAATCCCGACATCGCCCAGGTCCAGGTTCAGAACAAGGTGCAGCAGGCCGTGGCGCAGCTGCCCAGCCAGGTGCAGCAGCTGGGTGTGACGGTATCCAAGGCGCAGACCAACTTCCTGCTGGTCGTCGCGATGTACGACACCACCGGCCGCTACACCACCTTGGACGTCTCGGACTTCATGACCTCCAAGATGCAGGACTCGCTCAGCCGCGTCACCGGCGTGGGCAACATCCAGAATTTCGGCACCCAGTATGCGATGCGCATCTGGCTGGATCCCTACAAGCTGCACAATTTCTCGCTGGAGCCGTCGGATGTGCGCAGTGCCGTCCAGGCGCAGAATGTCCAGGTCTCCGCCGGTTCGATCGGCGGTCAGCCCACAATCCCCGGTCAAGCGCTCAACGCTACCGTGACCGCGCAGTCGCAGCTTCAGACGCCGGACCAGTTCCGCAACATCATCCTCAAGACCACGCCCGACGGCGCGGTGGTGCATCTGTCGGACGTCGCCCGCGTCGAGCTTGGCGGCGATACCTACGCCGTCATCAGCGAGATGAACGGCCATCCCGCCGCCGGATTCGCCATCATGCCGGCACCCGGCGCCAATGCCTTGAAATTGGTCGATGCGGTGAAGCAGCGCGCCCTGGCAATGGAGCCGACATTCCCGCCTGGGATGAAATTGCTCTTCCCGGTCGACAATACCGATTTCATCCGGCTTTCGATCCGCGACGTGGTCAAGACTCTGGCGGAAGCGATCCTGCTGGTGATCCTGGTGATGTATATCTTCCTGCAGAATTGGCGCACCACCCTGGTGCCCGCGGTTGCGGTGCCGGTGGTGCTGCTGGGAACCTTCGGCGTGCTGGCGGCGGTGGGATATTCGATCAACACCTTGACCCTGTTCGCGCTGGTGCTGGTGATCGGACTTCTGGTCGATGATGCCATCGTGGTGGTGGAGAATGTCGAGCGCATCATGCGCGAGGAAGGATTGCCGCCGCGCGACGCGACCCTGCGCTCGATGAAGGAAATCACCGGCGCCCTGATCGGCATCGGTCTGGTGTTGACGGCGGTGTTCCTGCCGATGGCCTTCTTCGGCGGCTCGACCGGCGTGATCTATCGCCAATTCTCCGTCACCATCGTCTCGGCCATGCTGCTGTCCATCATGTGCGCCCTGGTCCTGACGCCGGCGCTGTGCGCCACCCTGCTCAAGCCGATCGAAGGGGGCCAGCATCAGCATGCGGGCGGTCTTCTGGGCCGCTTCTTCGCTTGGTTCAATGCCAGCTTCGAGGCCACCAGGGACTCGTATCACCGCAATTTGGACCGTGTATTGAACCGCCCCACCCTGGTGATGCTGGCTTATGGCGCGATCGTGTTGGTGATGGCGGGCCTTTATCTGCGCCTGCCGACCGGCTTTCTTCCCGATGAGGACCAGGGCTTTGTCATCAACCTGATCAACCTGCCGTCCGGAACCACCCAGCCCAAGACCCTGGCCGTGGCGCGCCAAGTCTCCGAGCATTATTTGAAGGACGAGGCGAAAAACGTCGACATGGTCTTCACCGTCGCCGGTTTCAGTTTCCTGGGCGTGGGCCAGAATGCCGGCATCACCTTCGCCCGCCTGCGCAATTGGGATGTGCGGCCCGGCGTGCAGAACGGCGCCATGGCGATTGTGCGGCGCGCCTATATGAGTTTCTTCCGCATTCCCGATGCCCAGGTATTCCCGCTGGCGCCCCCATCGGTGCCTGAGCTCGGATTTGCCACCGGCTTCGACCTGGAGATGGAGGACCATGCCAATCTCGGTCATGCCGGTCTGATCCAGGCTCGTAACATGCTGCTGGGAATGGCAATGCAGAATCCGATGCTGGCCGGTGTTCGCCCCGGAAGCCTGGATGACACTCAGCAACTGCACATCAATATCGATCAAGAAAAGGCCAATGCCCTGGGGGTTGCAGCCTCCGACATCGACTCCACATTGTCGTCGGCTTGGGGCGGCTCCTTCATCAACAATTTCATCGATCACGACCGCGTCAAGCGGGTCTATATGCAAAGCGACGCGCCCTATCGAATGAAGCCGGAAGATTTGAACCGCTGGTATGTGCGCACCAGCACCGGCACGATGGCGCCCTTCTCCTCCTTCGCCAGCGCCAACTGGGCCTTGGGACCGGCAACCCTCACCCGCTACAACGGATTTCCTTCCATCGAAATCCAGGGCCAGGGCGCGCCCGGCGTGAGCTCCGGCACCGCACTTGCCGAAATGGACAAGCTGTTCAAGAAATTGCCGCAAGGCATCAGCTACGAGCTCACCGGCCTTTCCTTCCAGGAGCAGCTGTCCGGCTCGCAGGCCCCGGCGCTCTATGGGCTTTCGATCCTGATCATCTATCTCTGCCTGGCGGCGCTGTATGAAAGCTGGGCGATACCACTGTCGGTGATGCTGGTCATCCCCCTGGGCGTGATTGGCGCCTTGACCGCGGCCAGCCTGCGCGGTCTGTTCAACGACATCTATTTCCAGGTCGGCTTGCTCGCCACCATCGGCCTTTCCGCCAAGAACGCCATCCTGATCGTGGAATTCGCGGTCGAGGCCGAACGGCGGGGCATGAAAGCGCGCGACGCCGCGCTGGAAGCGGCGCGGCTGCGCCTGCGTCCGATCCTGATGACCTCGATCGCCTTCATCGCCGGCGTTTTCCCGTTGGCGGTGGCCTCCGGAGCCGGCGCCGGCAGCCAGAACGACATCGGCACTGGCGTGATTGGCGGCATGCTGACTGCGACGGTGCTGGCGATTTTCTTCGTTCCGGTCTTCTTTCAAATCGTCAACCGGGGCCTGCAGCATCACGAATAGGCCGCGTGCCATCCAATCCGGCACTGACGATTTCAGAACCAGGCTTATTGGCGGCGCGGCTTCCCCGGGAACCGCGCCGTCCTGTCATAAAAGCATAAAGGTTGACATCAACCTGTCCCGTCCGCTTGAATACGCCAAGGAGGACCCCTCATGGAACATCCCGTCGTATCCCAGGAAGAATGGCTGGTCGCCCGCAAGGCGCTGCTGAAAAAGGAAAAAGAGCAAACCCATCTGCGCGACGCAGTAAACGCGGCCAGGCTGGCGCTGCCTTGGGTCAAGGTCGAGAAGGGGTATACTTTCGACACGCCAACCGGCAAGAAGGGTCTCGGCGACCTGTTCCAGGGCCGCAGCCAACTCATCCTATACCATTTCATGATGGGCCCCGGCTGGAAGGCCGGATGTCCGGGATGCTCCTTCCTCTCCGATCATATCGACGGCGCGCTGCCGCATCTCCATCATCACGACGTGACCTGGACCGCGGTGTCGCGTGCCTCGCTGCCGGAAATCCAGGCCTACAAGACCCGCATGGGCTGGAAATTCCCCTGGGTATCGGCGGCCGAAGGCAGCTTCAATCACGACTTCCATGTTTCCTTCACCAAGGACGAACTGGCACAAGGCGCGGTCGATTATAATTTCGCGCGCACGCCATCCGATCGCGCCAATGATGAACTGCCGGGCCTCAGCGCCTTCTACAAAAACAAGAAAGGCGAAGTCTTTCACACCTATTCCAGTTATGCCCGCGGCCCCGAGGAAATCATCGGCACCTTGATGATCCTGGACCGCGCGCCGCTGGGCCGCAACGAAGACGGCATCATGAACTTCGTCCGCCGTCATGACGAGTATGAAAACGCGGCGGAATAATCCGCACAGCAATTCGCATCGGGAGAACAGCATGACAAGTCAATTTTTCTGGCACGAGTTGATGACCAGCGACACCAAAGCGGCGCAAAAATTCTACAGCGATGTGGTGGGCTGGACGGCAGAGGATAGTGGCGCGCCGGGAATGGAATATACGTTGTTCAACACCAAGGGCCAGGGTGTATGCGGCATGCTGCAGATCACACCGGACATGGCCGGCCATGGCGCCCGTCCCGGCTGGCTGGGATATATCTCCGTCGATGACGTCGATCAGACTCTGTCACACCTCAAGCAGGAAGGCGGCAAGGCTTATATGGGGGCGCAGGAGGTGCCCGGCATTATCCGCTTCGCGATGGTCGCCGATCCCCAGGGCGCACCTTTCTATGTTGCCAAGGGTCTGCGGACCGATCCGCCCGCGCCTCTGCCCATTGGCACGCCCGGCACCGTGGGATGGAACGAATTGATGGCGGCGGATTGGCAATCCGCCTTCGCCTTCTATGAAAAATTGTTCGGCTGGACCAAGGACCAGCCGCATGACATGGGACCGATGGGCATTTATCAGCTCTTCGCCGCCGGCGGCCCCGCCATTGGCGGCATGATGAACAAGCCCGCCACGCTTCCGGTTTCCTTCTGGGGTTATTATTTCAATGTCCCGGCCATCGATGCCGGCACTGCCCGGATCACGGCCAGCGGCGGCAAGGTCCTCAACGGCCCGATGCAAGTGCCCGGCGGGCAATGGGTGGTGCAGGCGATGGACCCGCAGGGCGCCGCCTTCAATCTGGTTGCGCCGCAACGCTAGGCGGCGTTGGCCTTGGCCCAGCGCACCACTTCGGCATGGGTGGCGAACCAGACGTCCTTCTTCGCTTTCGCATGGCGAAGCAGTTCGTCCAGGATCCAGATGCGCGAACGATAGCCGATGATGTGGGGGTGGCAGGTGAGCTGGAAAATGCCGCCCTCGGCATAAGCCGCGTCGAACTCGCGGCGGAAAATGTCGAATACATCCGTCGGTGGGGTGTAGGGGCGCTGCGCCTGGAAACGGTTCATCATGAAATAAACCGCATCGTCACGCACCCATTCCACCGGCAGCTCGACCACGCCGCTGGGCTCGCCATCGAGCATCAGTTCATAGCAGTCCTCGTCCGCCATCAGGGACGAGTCGTACAGCAGGCCCATCTCCTTCTGGATGCGCAAGGTTGACGGGCTGAAATCCCAGGACGGCGTGCGCAGGCCCACCGGCCGCGTGCCGGTGATCTTGGTCAAGGTGTCCGAGGACCGCAGCATCAGATCGAGTTCCTCTTCATAGGACAGCCCGGAATTGAGTTCATGGATCCAACCATGGATGCCGATCTCATGCCCGGCTGCGACCAATGCCTGTTGCTCCTCGGGATGGATCAACGCCGTCACCGCGGGGACATAGAAGGACGCGCGAACGTCATGGCGCGCCAGCAGCGCCGCGATGCGCGGCACGCCCACCCGCGCACCATACTGGCCCCAGGACAGCCGCCCGATGGATTTGCCGCCATCGCGCAACTCATTGGTCTCATGGTCGGAATCGAACGACAGCGCAAAGGCGCAGCGCGCGCCACCCGGCCAGCTATTGGGTCTCAGCGCGCGGCCGGCCCGCGCCTGGTTGAGAATCCGGCGCCAATGCGATTGCGGCCACTGCCAGGGCTGAAGCTCCTTATCCGTCATGTCGTGTTTCCTTGAGAGGCACGATCACCGCCAGCGACAGGCAGGCACAGCCGACGATGTAAATCACCGGCGACAGGGGCGAACCGGTGGTCTTAACCAGCCAGGTCGAAATATAGGGCCCGAAGCCGCCGAATAGCGCCACGGTCAGACTATAACCGGTGGACATCCACAGCACGCGGGAGGCGGAGGGAAAAATCTCGGTCACCGCCGCGGGCGCGCCGCCGGAATAGATCGCCGTCATCAGCGCAAAAACAATCTGGGCCAGAATGATGGGAAGCGCGCTCTGACTGTTCACGATCAGCAGGAACAATGGATAAGACAATAATGCGAAGCCGCCAGCGCCGACCAACAGCAAAGGTTTGCGCCCGATCCGGTCCGCCATCAGGCCGAACAGGGGAATGGTCAGCGCCAGAACAAGCAGGCTGAGGGCGTTGGACCATAATGCCGCGGCGGGACCTAGATGGGAAAAGCGGGCGGTAAAGACCGGCATGTAGGTCAGCACCGCATAATAGGCCACGGTCCAGATCACGATGACGCCACCAGCCTGCACAGCCAGTCTTGCGCCCGCCCGCAATGTCACCGGCGTACCCTGTTTGGCGATGAAGACTGGCGTCTCCTCGACATGGCGCCACATATAGAAACCGATCGGGATGATCAGCGCGCCCAGCAGGAAAGGAATGCGCCAGCCGAAATCCGACATCTGAATTTTGCTGAGTACGGTGCCCGACAGAGCCGCCACCGCCGAGCCCAGCAACATGCCGCCCGCGACACTGGATTGCTGCAAGCTGGAAAAAAAACTACGCCGCCCCTTGGGCGCCCATTCATAAATGAAGGCGGTCGAACTGCCCCACTCGCCGCCAGCAGAGAAGCCTTGCAGCAGCCGGCACAGCACCAGCAGCCAGGGCGCCAGACCGCCGATCGCGTCGTAACCGGGAACCAGCCCGATCCCCGCGGTGCCCACCGCCATCAGGACGATGGTGAACAGCAGCGCCGATTTGCGGCCCCAGGTGTCGCCCCAGCGGCCAATCAGGATGCCGCCCAGGGGACGAATGACAAAGCCCAGGCCGAAGGTGGCGAAGACCGCCAGCAATCCCGCCACGGGGTCGCTGCCGGGAAAAAATTTCTCCGCGATGTAGGGCGCCATATAGGCGTAGACCGTGAAGTCATACCATTCCAGCACATTGCCGGCGGCGGCGGCGAGGATCGAACGCCAGAGGCGCGATCCAGCCTGCTCCATGGTCTCTTCCCCCTGCATATCGCCGGCCGCGCCCTTTGAAGGACAGACCCTAACTCAGCCAGAACACATCAGAAAGTAGCTGTGGTTGCTGACAGAACTGCGGTTTCATCGTATGGGAAGGCGCAATTTCGCGTTCGCCGGCAGGTTAGTCGCTTGAGCCATCCAGGAAAAGTCATTGCTATCGCCCCAATGATGGATTGGACCGATACGCATTGCCGTGTCCTGCACCGGCTTCTGACCGGCCGCGCGCGTCTTTACACCGAGATGGTTACCGCCGATGCGGTTTTGCGCGGTGACCGGATGCGGCTGTTGGGTTTCGATGCGTCGGAACATCCGGTGGCGCTGCAATTGGGCGGCTCGGACCCGCGTTCCTTGGCGGACGCTGCGCGCATTGCGGGGGATTTCGGCTATGACGAGGTCAATCTGAATGTGGGCTGTCCTTCGGACCGGGTGCAGTCCGGCCGTTTCGGCGCCTGCCTGATGCGGGAGCCGTCGCTGGTCGCCGACTGCGTGGCGGCGATGCGCCGATCGGTGCATGTGCCGGTGACGGTCAAATGCCGCATCGGCGTGGACGATCAGGATCCCGAGCAAAGTCTGCGTGCGATAGTTGCCGCATGTGCGGCGGCGGGCGCCACCCAATTCGCCGTGCACGCACGCAAGGCCTGGCTGGACGGCTTGTCGCCCAAGGAGAATCGCAACGTACCGCCGCTGGATTATGACTTGGTCTATCGCGTCAAGCGCGAGAATCCGGCGTTGAGCATCATGCTCAATGGCGGCATCCTCACTCTTGACCAGGCGGAAGCCCATCTCGACCATGTGGATGGCGTGATGCTGGGCCGTGCGGCGTACCAGAATCCCGCGCTGCTGGCGCAGATCGATGCCCGCTTCTTCGGTGACGCGCCCCGCGATCTGGACGATGCCCTGACGCAATGGTGTTCCTATGTGGAACGCAAGCTGAAGGACGGTGTGCGCCTGAGCAGCATGACCCGCCATATGCTGGGCCTGTTCAATGGCCGTCCGGGCGCACGGAGTTTCCGCCGTCACTTGAGCGAGCATTCACCGCGCCATGACGCCGGCATCGAAGTCCTGCGCGACGCGCTGGCCTTTCTGTCGCTCGAACGCGAAGCCGCCTGACTATTTTTTCGCTGTTATCAGCGCATCCAGCAATGCTGGCGTATTCGGCAATCGTTCCAGATGCGGATAGCGCAATCCGTCGTGATAGGGAATCGACACGGTGCGATAGGCGCCGTTGTTCTTGATCAGAAGCTGGATCGGCGCCTTGTCGGTCTTGGCGTCGCTGATGGCATCCTTCAGTTCGTCGGCATCAAATTCCACGCCATTGACCGCGGTGATTTCGCTGCCGAGCGTGAGGCCCGCCTTGAACGCCGGACCTTGCCAGGTCACATCCGTGACGCGGCCCTTGTTGTTCACAACCACGCCGATGGAATAGGCAAAACTGTCCTGCTTGCGGCGGCCATCGCCGAACTGGTCGCGATCCGTCGGCTTGTCGGTATAGATCAGCCGGTAGCCACCGCGGGTGATGCCGTCCAGGGGCGGCTTTGGCGCAAGGTTCAAATGCGCGTGCAGGAAGCCTGCCCAGTCATAGGGCATTACGCTGTTCAGCGTCTTCACCACATCGTCGAAGGTGTAGGTGACGGTGACGAAGCTGCCGTCATTGATGCCAAAGAAGGCGCGGGCGAAATCGTCCAACGACTTCTGGCCGTTGGTCTTCTGGCGGATCAGAGTATCCGCATCCAGCCACAGCAGCAGGCCTTCATTGTAGTAATCCTCGCTGCGCTGGTAATTGCGCCAGGGGATGGGTTGGCGGCTGGCGACAACGGGATCCAGCGTGGTGTCCGCCAGCGGCCGCCATTGCCGGCCCGCCTGGGTACTATAAAGCGCCGCCAGATCGGCATAGGCATCCAGCGCCTGCTGCTTGTTCCAAAGTCCGGAACGCGCCGCCAGCACAAAGCCCCAGAACTGGGTCTGGCCTTCATAGACCCACAGCATGCTGCCACGCATCGGCACATTGTAATTCGGCGTCCACAGATCGGCGGGACGGCGGAACTTGCCGTTCCAGGAATGGGTGTATTCGTGCGCCAGAAGATCGCGGCCGGGACTGCTCTTGTCCCAGTGCGTGAAATACTTCTCGGTGGTGACGTCCTCGCTGGACTGGTGATGCTCCAGCCCTTCGCCGCCGATATGCGCGGAAAGCCCCAGCAGGAAATCATAGTGATCGTAATGGTGCGAGCCATAGAGTTTATAGGCTTGCTGCACTAGCGCTTTGTGCGGCGCCAATTCTTCGGGCGTGAATTTCAGCTGGTTCGGCCGGTCAGCGACGATATCCGCATAGACCGGCACCTTGGCGCCGGGATCCAGATCGACCCGCTTGAAATATTTGCCCGCCAGCAGCGGCGAATCCACCAAGGTGTTCAGCGTTGTGGTCTTGAAATGACCGCCCGCGCCCTCCAGTGCCGTGCCGATTCCCCAACCCTGCGGCAGTTTTACGTCAGCCGCCACCGGAATGCGGCGGGAAAAATAGCCGGCGGGATAAAGCACCACCGCGTTCCATTCCAGATTCACGATCACGTCAGTGGCAACCACGCGGCCTTCGCGATCCTCCACCGGCGAAAGATATTGAAAATCCGCCGTCACTTCGCGCGCGCCGTTGGGCACATCGATATGAAAGGCATAGACATCGATCGGGTCGCGTTGCCATGGCACCACCCCACCGCCGGCATGGATGGTGAGGCCCGCCATTTTGCTGATCGGCCCGTTGGGGGCGTGATTGCCCGGCAGCCAGCGGGGATAAAGCAGGGTCAGCGGTCCCGCCTTGGCGACGGGAATGACTTCATGCACCCGCATGATGCCTTGCGCGGGCTGGCTGGCGTCCACCGACAATTGGATGGTGCCGCCCGGATAGGGAATATCCTGCGGCGCGGGGATAGTGGGCGGCATTGGTGCGGGCTGCGGCCCGGAATAATTGGAAGGCGCGTTGGTTTGGGCGCTGGCGCCCGCCGCCATCAGTGAAACCAGAATGACCGGAAGAATCCGCCGCATGTCCGTCCCCGCCTTGTTCCCGAGGCAAGCCTAGCAAGCAAAGGGGCGGGCTGAACAGCCGGTCGTGTCAGATCTTCTGGTCGTATTCGCCCACTTCCGGAAACTTCGACAAGCGCCCATCGATATCGGCGAAAATGGCGCGCATATTGGCTTCCGACACCGGACTTTCCACCACCACCACCAGCGAAGGTTTGTTGGAAGATGCGCGCACCAAGCCCCAGGTCCCATCCTGGAGGGTGACGCGCACGCCATTAACGGTGACGACCGAAACGATTTTCTGGCCCAGCAACAGTCCGCCCTTGGCGGCCAAATCGGAAAAATCCTTCACCAGCGCATCGACCACCGCGTACTTCCTATCGTCCGGACATTCCGGCGCCATGGTGGGTGAGCCGAAAGTCTTGGGCAGGCCGTCATACAGCGCCGACAATTTTTTCCCGCCGGCGCGGTCCAGCATTTCCAGCACCTGGATGCCCGCGACGATGCCATCGTCATAGCCATGGCCGATCGGCGGATTGAAGAAGAAATGGCCCGACTTCTCGAACCCCGCCAGCGCCTTCAACTCGGCGGTGCGGCGTTTGATATAGGAATGGCCGGTCTTCCAGTAATCGGTCTTGACGCCGCGCTCCTTCAGCACCGGATCGGTGAGATAAAGGCCAGTGGATTTCACATCCACCACGAATTGCGCGTGTTTATGCTGGGCCGAAAGATCGCGGGCCAGCAGCACGCCAATCTTGTCGGCGAAAATCTCGCGGCCGGTATCGTCGACCACGCCGCAACGATCGCCGTCACCGTCAAAGCCCAGGCAGAGATCGGCGCCCTGCGCCTTCACCGCATCGCCCATGGCGTGCAGCATATGCAGGTCCTCGGGATTGGGATTGTATTTCGGAAAAGTGAAATCGAGCTCCGTGTCCATCCCGATCACTTCGGCTCCGATGCGGCGCAGCGCCTCCGGCGCGAAAGCGCCCGCCGTGCCGTTGCCGCAAGCGGCGATCACCTTGATCGGGCGTGACAACTTGTGACCCTTGGTGACCGCCTGCAGGTAGGCTTCGCGCATGTCGGGCACGGCGATATAGCTGCCGCCGGGACGCTCCTGGCTCAATCCTTCCAGCACGATCTTCTTGATGGCGTTGATTTCGTCGGGCCCGAAGGTGAGCGGCCGCTGCGCGCCCATCTTCACGCCGGTCCAGCCATTCTCATTGTGACTGGCGGTGACCATCGCCACGGCGGGGCAATCCAGCGCGAACTGCGCGTAATAGGCGACGGGAGACAAGGCCAGGCCGATGTCATGCACTTCGCAACCGGCGCGCAGCAAGCCGATGGTTAGTGCCTGCTTGATCGAGAGCGAATAGGAACGGTAATCGTGACCGGTGACGAGTTTCGGCTTGACGCCGATCTGATGCAGATAGGTGCCCAAGCCCAGGCCCAACGCCTGGATGCCCAGAAGATTGATCTCCTTGCCGAACAGCCAGCGCGCGTCATATTCGCGAAAGCCGTTGGCGGTCACCAGCGGCAGATTCTCGTAATCGGCGGTGTTGGGCTTGAGGTCCGAACGGGGCTTGATCATGAAAGGTCCGTGAGCGGCTGCGGCTGGGTTTTAGCGGCGGTTTTTCGCTATGTCTAATGCGCCCCATCTGCCCCGCTCGCACGGACCCAGGCTGCTGTCCCGGCGCTCGAAACGCTGTCGGGTTGATCTCGAACGTGTCACACCTAAATGACGGCATGGCGGCCTTTTTAAATGTGGTAAATCGCGCCTTCCGGTAACTTGGCAAGTGGGCCCTACGTTTCGCGAAACATCATGTTTCCGCCAGCAGGTTTTGTATAATCGGACATGGACCGGAATTTTGCCGATATCGCTACCGCCTTGCGCTTGCCCGAGTTCACCGCCGGCTGGGTCTGGCTGGTGGGTGCGGGGCCCGGCGATCCCGGCCTGATCACCATGCTGGCCCTTCATGCGATCGCCGCCGCCGACTTCATTCTCTATGACGCCCTGGTCGACGAAACGCTTTTGAGGATGGCGCGGCCGGGCGTCGGCCTGATTTTCGCCGGCAAGCGCGCCGGCGTCAGGTCCTGCAAACAGGAAGACATTTCCAATCTGCTGGCGGATCTGGCGCGGCAAGGCCATCGCGTGCTGCGGCTGAAAGGCGGCGACCCATTCGTTTTCGGCCGTGGCGGCGAAGAGGCGCAGGATCTGGCGCGGGCCGGCATTCCCTTTCGCATCGTGCCCGGGATCACGGCGGGCATCGGCGGCCTGGCCTATGCCGGCATCCCCCTGACCCATCGCGATACCAATGCGTCCGTCACCTTCCTCACCGGTCACGGCGCCGACGGACAATTGCCACCGCATGACTGGCAGGCGCTGGCCAAGGCTTCCTCCACGCTCATTTTCTACATGGCGCGAAAACGGGCCGGTGCGATTGCCGAGGCCTTGATCGCGGCAGGTCGCGATCCGCAAGAACCGGCCGCCATCGTCGCCAACGCCACCCGCCACGATCAGCAAGTGATCGTCACCCGTTTGAAGGAATTGGGCACTGCTGCCGAAGCGAGCCCTGCCATCTGCATCATCGTGATCGGGCAAAATGTGCGGTTGCGCGATCAGTTGGACTGGCTGACCTGGGCCGCCGCCGTCACTCCGGTTTGAGTTTCGCCAGCCGCCGGGGCAGCTCGTCCATGATCCGCCGCCGTTCGGCATCGCTCATGGCGGTCCAGCCCGCGATCTCCGCCAAGGTGCGGCCACAGCCCAGGCACACCCCGGCCCCGGGCTCATAGGTGCAGATTTTGACGCAGGGGCTTTCCATCCAGCCCATTTCTACCCTGCCCAAAATCCATGATAAAGCCCTGAAAAAGGCGGCTTTTCTCAAAGGCCGGACATGCCCTTAACCGGCGTTTAACAGCGCTGCCCTACCTTTCGCGCATCTGCAGGAACCATGACGCATGGCCAAAGCCCAATTCCACAAGAATCAACGTGTCTATGTGAGGCCGGTCGGCACCTGGGCTCTAGTCGAGCATGTCGTGCCGCATTGGGCCAAGGGTCTCGATGAGCCGATCCGCGTCCATTACGATGTCGGACTGGGCCGCGAATTCGCGGCGGAGGAATTGCAGAGCGAAGAACCCCTCCCCGATATCGGTTTCAGCAATGGACCGCGCTGGCGTGTGGTCCGTGCCCGCAACAAATGGCAGCCCGCCGAAGATTGCGCCCGCCATCCGGTGCCGGGAACCTATCCGGTGGTGATGACCGGCGAAGCGGAATGGGGCGGCTGGCGCGTACCCGGTGCGGAATATGACTTGAATCCCTTGCACGTCGAGACCCAGGCGCGATTGATCGCCAGTGCGCCGCAGCTAGCCGCTTTTGCAAATGGATTGGTGGAATGGGCGCGCAAGTCCGGTGAGGACATGCCCAACACGCTGGTCGAACTGGCCCACACTGCGCAGGACATCCTTGCCCATGTGAAGGGCCAGGGCTGACGCGCGAATAATGCCGACGCCATGACCGCGCGGCGCTCCGCTGAATTCCTCGTCCTTCTGGCCGCGTTCACGGCGCTGACCGCGCTGTTCTTCTGGCAGATTCTGCCGCATTTGAGGTCGGCCCTGATCGGACCGCCGGAAGACAATCTGCAGGATTTCTGGAACAGCTGGTATGCGGTGCAAAAGCATCCGGACGGCTTCTTCTTCACCCGTCTGATCCGCGCGCCTGAAGGTGTCTCTCTTCTCTATCATTCTTTCGCCTATCCGCAGATTTTCGCGGTGTGGAGCCTGAGCAAAATCTTCGGGACGTCACTGCAATCGCTTGTCCTGCTACAAAACCTGACCACCCTGGCATCATTTCCGCTGGCGGCGGTCGGGGCGTTCTATCTTTGCCGGCACTTGAGCGGCAGCACGCTCGGCGCGGTCGCCGGCGGTTTCATTTTCGCTTTCAATCCCTGGCACGTCACCCAGGCCATGCATCACGCCCATGTCGCGGGCATCGCGTTCCTGCCCTTTTTCGCGCTGTGCTATTTGCTGGCGATGGAACGCAGCAGTATGCGCTGGCTGGCTGGCGCGATCGCCTTTTATGCCTTGAGCGCCTTGTCCTGCTGGTATAATTTTTTCTATTGCTTCTATTTCCTCGCTTTCCATCTTCTGTACCTGCGCCTGCATGAGCACAGCTGGCCGCGCGGCTGGCGATTGGCGGCGCCGGCGCTATGTCTTGGCGGTGCGGCCCTTTTGCTGTCACCCCTGATCCTGCCGATGATGCTGAGCGGCCTGCACGACAGGGTCTATCAGATC
Source organism: uncultured Alphaproteobacteria bacterium (assembly GCA_903897605.1). Taxonomy (GTDB): domain Bacteria; phylum Pseudomonadota; class Alphaproteobacteria; order Micropepsales; family Micropepsaceae; genus Rhizomicrobium. Next base: position 11,629 of record CAIUCH010000016.1, on the reverse strand, counting down.
GGCAGCAATATCTTCGTCGCCGATCTGCTCGGTTACACCGCATTTCCGCCTACCCATTTGCTGAGCGGGTTGAGCGCGGGGCTTTACGACAGCTTCACCGGCAATCCCTGGGAAGACACGGTCTATCTTGGGTTGGTCAATCTTGCCTTGCTGGGTTGGGGCTTCTGGCGCGCGCAAGCCGGCGAGCGTCGCATTTTGTGGTACGCGCTGGGCGGCATGATCTTCTTCATCGTGCTGGCCAGCGGGGATGCATTGCACTGGCACGGTCACATCACATCCATCCCCATGCCGGACGTTGTGCTGACCAGGCTGCCCTTCTTCGCCAATGTCCGCACCCCCTCCCGCGCCCTGGTCTTTGTCTATCTGTTCCTTGGCATCGGCGCGGCTGCCACCATCGCAAGCGCGCTGAAACATCAGCGCACCGGCGCCACCATCGCGGGATTGGCGCTTGCTCTGGCATTGATGCTGATCGATTTCTTTCCGGCCCATCTGGAAACCACTGCGATGGGCTGCGCGCCGGAGCTGGCGGCCCTAGCAAAAGATCCGGATCGCGGCGCCGGCGTGCTCGATCTGCCGTCCGGTTACCGGGACAAGGACTTCTACATGGCGCAGCAAGCCTGCCATGGCCGGCCAATCGCGCAAGGCGTCATCGCCCGGCTATCGACCGTCAGCTTGGCGGATCATCTGGAGGTCCGGGATCTTGCCGCACAGCGCCGCCAGCTGCGGGCGGCGGGAATGGGATATATCCTGCTGCACCATCGCCAGGGAGACCTGTTCGTCTGGGATACCAAGACCGACGGCAACCAGGCGCAGTACCAAAAATCCTATGCCATTGTCAGCGACGATGCGGACATGACAATTCTTCGAATCGACTGATTTCAGGTGAAGCGCGAACGGGATGCGGCTATACAGGCGGCCCATCCAACCCGGACCTGAAATGCGCACCGAAGAACCCCGCGCCATCCATCTTGCCGACTACACGGCGCCCGATTTCCACATCGAAACCGTTCATCTCGATTTCGCCCTTGATCCGCAGGCCACACGGGTCACTGCAAAACTCCGCATCGCCGCCAAGAGTTCCGATGTCCCGCTGGTGCTGCACGGCGAGGACCTGAAACTAGTTTCCATCGCCCTGGACGGGCGCGTGCTGACGGAACAGGACTATCGCCTGGATGACAAGACGCTGACCATTCCAAATGTGCCGCGGCAATTTGTTCTCGAAACGGTTTGCACATTCGCCCCCGCCGCCAACACGGCGTTGGAAGGTCTTTACCAGTCCGGCGGCATATTCTGCACCCAGTGCGAGCCCGAAGGCTTTCGCCGCATCACCTGGTTCCTCGACCGGCCGGACAATCTCTCGATCTTCACGGTCCGGCTGGAGGCCGCAAAAGAGCAATATCCGGTGCTGCTTTCCAACGGCAACCGGATTGCCGCGGCGGATCTGGATGGCGGCCGCCATTTCGCGCAATGGCATGATCCCTTCCCCAAGCCGTCCTATCTCTTCGCCCTGGTCGCGGGTGATCTTGGTTCCATCCATGACCGCTTCACCAGCCTGTCGGGGCGTGAGATCGCGCTCGCCATCTATGTCGAGCATGGCAATGAGCCGCGCGCGACTTATGCCATGGGCGCACTCAAGCGGGCGATGCAGTGGGACGAAGAAGCCTATGGCCGCGAATATGATCTCGACATCTTCATGATCGTCGCGGTTTCGGCCTTCAACATGGGCGCGATGGAAAACAAAGGCCTCAACATCTTCAACGACAAGGTGCTGCTGGCGTCGCCCGAGACCGCCACCGATGATGACTATGCCCGCATCGAAGGCGTGGTGGCACATGAATATTTCCACAATTGGACCGGCGACCGCATCACCTGCCGCGACTGGTTCCAGCTTTCACTAAAGGAAGGCTTGACCGTCTTCCGCGACCAGAGTTTTTCCGGCGACATGCGCAGCCATGGCGTGCAGCGCATCCAGGAAGTCCGCGCCTTGCGCGGGCGGCAATTCCAGGAAGACGCCGGGCCCCTCGCCCATCCGGTGCAGCCGCAGAGCTATATCGAGATCAACAATTTCTATACCGCCACGGTCTACGAAAAAGGCTCCGAAGTCATCGGCATGCTAAAGACCCTGGTGGGGCCGGAAGGCTACCGCAAGGCGACCGACCTTTACTTCGCGCGGCATGATGGTCAGGCCGCCACGGTGGAAGATTGGGTGAAATGCTTCGAGGATGCCTGCGGCCGCGACCTCACTCAGTTTCGCCTCTGGTACCGCCAGGCCGGCACACCGGTGATCGCGGCAAAGGGTGTTTATGACGCCCAGGCACGGACCTATGCATTGACCTTGTCGCAGTCGCTGCGGCCGACGCCAGGTCAGCCGGACAAGAAGCCGATGCACATTCCCGTTCGCGTTGGCTTGGTGGGCCAGGGTGGTGCGGCGCTGCCGCTGACGCTGGACGGCGAGAACCAGACCGGGCCGGAATCCCGCGTATTGGAGCTGCGCGAGGCGTTTCACCAATTCGTCTTTGTCGATGTCGCGCAGGAGCCGCTTCTGTCGCTGGGCCGGGGCTTTTCCGCGCCCGTCCTCTTCAAGACGTCGCATGGGAGCAAGGACCGCGCCATTTTGATGGGCTGCGACAGCGATGATTTCAATCGCTGGGAATCGGGCCAGATCCTGGCGTCGGAGATCATGCTGGGCGGCACAGCCAACGGCGATTACATCCGGGCACTGGGTCCCGTATTGGCCAAGGCGGCGGACGATCCCGCCTTCGCCGCCCAGATGCTGCTGCCGCCGACCGAAAGCGAAATCGCCGCATTGCGCAGTCCGGCCGATCCCGATGCCATCCACGCGGCACGCCTGTCCCTGGTTCGCGCGGTCGCCGCCGCGCATGGGGCCCAGCTGGCGGAACTCTACGAGCATATGCGAGGTTCGAGCGACAGCGAGAGCGGCGATTTCAGCCCGGACGCGAAGTCGGCGGGCCGCCGCGCGCTGCGCAATGCCTGCCTGCGCTATCTTACCGCCGCCGACGATGAGGCGGCCGCCGGACTGGCGGACGCGCATTACCGTACCGCCGACAATATGACCGACATGATCGCGGGCATGTCCGCGCTGACCCGCATGGAAAGTCCGCTGCGCGACAGGGACTTCACCCATTTCCATGACCGTTTCCGCAATGATCCGCTGGTGCTGGACAAATGGATGAGCCTGCAGGCTGGCGCGCCCTTGCCCGAAACCGTGACAGCGGTGCGCGCGCTGATGAAGCATCCCGCCTTCGACATGAAGAATCCCAACCGGGTGCGCGCCCTGATTGGCGCCTTCAGCGCCAATCATCTGCGTTTTCATGACAAATCCGGCGCGGGCTATCGTCTGGTGGGCGAAGTCATCCGCGCGCTCGATCCGATGAACCCGCAAGTGGCGGCACGTCTGGCGGGCGCATTCGAGACCTGGCGGCGCTACGATAGCGGTCGCCAGGCCCTGATGCGGGCCGAATTGGAAGCGACCCTGGCGCAGAAAAATCTCTCGCCCAATCTGTTCGAAGTGGCCAGCAAGATTCTGGGCTGACCCCCTCGATCTGTGCGTGCGGCTCGCCAGACCTGATTAAGCTCTTGTTAACCCAGGTGGACAGCGAGTCGCTGATTCGCATACTCCTGGAAGCGAATCGCTGATTCGCGTTGGGGGCATGATGGCGCAGCTGCGCGCCTTGCAGGGACCATGGGAGTTCGCAGGCTGGGGCCTGCCGCGCCGGACCCTGCGCAATGTGCGCCTGATGGTGCCGATCTGCATCGCGCTGATCTGCGGCAGCTTTGCCGCGGCGGCGGCGCTGTCGATGCGGATGGACCGCGCCCATGCCTTGAACCAGGCGGCGCATTTCGAGCAGGCCCGCGCCGCCGATCTGGCCGAGATCGCGGCCATGGCGCTTGATCGCCTGGCCGCCACCGGCCTCGGCTTCGCCCGCAATCCCGGCCCACGCGCCGCCGATCCCGCCATCCGCAACATCGCGGTGTTCCGAGGCGGATCGATCCGGGCCGCCCTCAATGCCCAGACGGCGCTGCCACCGGAACCCTCATTCACAGGCGTCAGAACATTTTTCGCATTCGGCCCGGAAGCAGGTCTGGCCGTGCACGACGGCGACAGGACCATCGCCGTGCTGTTCGATCCTGCCGCATTGATGCCCGCCTCCGTGCTGCATCGCGCCGCTCTCTTCTCTGGCGGCGATACCATTGCCAGTGGCGGCGGCTGGCGCCCGGCCAGCGCAAGTCAGCGAAGTCCGGTCGCGGGTTGGCCGCTGCAGGCGGCCACGCAAGTGGACGATGATGACGCGCTCACCAGCTGGCGCGGGGTATTGCCGCTTTATCTCTTCGTGATTTTGGGACCCGCTATCGCCGGCGGCTGGTTGGCCGCCCTGTTCGTGGGCGCTTTCGAGCGGCACGAAAAAGCTGCCCACGCGATACGCGCGCTGAAGACATTGCGGCCCATCGAGGCCAGGCTGATGGTGCGTCTGGCCAATGCCGAACGCGCCGCGGTGGAGGCGGCGCGCTCCAAATCCGAATTCATCGCCCATATGAGCCACGAATTGCGCACGCCGCTGAACGCGGTGATCGGTTTCGCGGAAATCATTGGCCAAGGCCTGTTCGGGCCCACCGGACATCCCAAATATGCCGAATATGCCGGCGACATCGCCGAAGCCGGACGCGGCCTGCATGCCAGGATCGGCGACATATTGGAGTTCGCCAATATCGAGGCCGGACGCCATCCCATCCGGCTCGAAACCGTCGATCTGGCGGCGTTGGCGAATGCTTGCGTGGAGGAACATAAGGGCCGCGCCTTTTCCCGCCGCATCATCTTGGACACCGGCTTTGCCGTTCCCGTCGAAGTGCGCGCCGATCCCCAGGCGGTCAAACGCGTCCTGGCCAATCTCATCACCAATGCCCTGGCCTACACCCAGGAAGGCGGCGCCGTGCTGGTGGATGTGCGGGCCGAGGAAGGCGCCGGCGTCGCGCTGGTGCGTGACAGCGGCATGGGCTTTTCGCCTGTCGAGCAGCGCCGCGCCGGCGGTGCCTTCCAGCGTTTCGATCGTGCAGGCCAGGTGACGGGCGCGGGCCTGGGATTGGCCATCGCCATGGAGCTGGCCCGGCGGATGGGCGGCGCGATGCGGCTTTGCTCGGGCCCCGGCGGCGGCAGTATGATGGAATTGCGCCTGCCGAAAATAACGGGCTGACGATCAGGGTGCGGGCTGGGTGTTTGCCCGCAACAGCCGCCGCAACAATGGCCGGCGTGTCTGCACCCGTTCGGCGATCAGCTTGCGCTCCTCCGGCGTCAACATGTTGACCGCATCGCGCTGCATCGCCACTGCTTCTTCCTCGAGCGCGGCGTCGGCGGTGCGCACCGCATCCAGGGCGCGGGCAAAATCGCCGGCAATGAAATCCGGTGCGGCAAAGACCCGGAACGCTTCCAGCCGGGCGCGCCGCGCCGCCTGACGCTTTTCGCGCATGGCGTCGCGGTGCTCCGCCACGATATCGAGAATTTTCTCACGCTGCTCCGGCGGCAGACCGCGCGCGATCTCGGCCGGCGCCATGATGCCAGGCTGGGCTATGAAGCCGCCACCGGCGCGGCCGATCCCCACCAGGATCAACCCGATCAGTCCGACATTGAGGCACAGCGACATCACCAGCAGCGTGGTGCGCGTTCGGCTATAGACGGGAGGCGATGGAGGCGCCGGATCGGTCATCTAGAAATCCTCCTGTGACAGATCGGACGAAAGCAGATTGAAGCTCGACGGTGGCTCCAGCGAGAAACCGGACGGTTCGGCGCTCACGATTTCAGGCAGGGCGGTGCCCAACCCCACACCCAGCAGCAGCGCCGCCGCCAGCGCCGAGGCCGGCGCCCAGACCGGGGCGCCCGGCCAGATGATTTCGCAAAACCGGCCGAGACCGGTTTTCCAGGCCGGCCACAAGCCGTGCGGGCGCTCCGCGCTCCAACCGTCATAGGCCGCCAGCAATGCCGCCTCCAGTTCCGGCGAAGGTGTGGCCGGCGGCAACCGCCTTAACGCGCGGTCGGCGAATTCCTGGTCCGAAATATTGCCCGTCATGATCCGTCTCCCGAAAAATCCTTCAGATGCGCCAGCTGCGAGCGCAAGGCTCGCCGGCCCCGCGCCAGAAGCGATTCCAATGCTTCAACGGAGAGCCCCATGATCTCCGCCGCTTCGATATTGCCGCAGTCCTGGAAATGGCAAAGCAAAATGGCGGCCTTCTGCCGTTCCGGCAGGGTGTCCAGTGCGCGCGCGATCTCCCGGCCCAGCGCGCCTTCGTCCAGTTTCGCATCCGGCAGCGCACCCAGGTCGGCCATGTCGGCCGCCTCCTCCAGGGGGGCGGTTGGCCGCCGGCGGAGGCGGTCGTAGCACTGGTTCAATGTCACCCGGTAAAGCCAGGTTTCGAATTTGGCCTTGCCGGGCTGCCAGCGAGCGGCATGGGTCCACAATTTGAGGAAAACCTCCTGAACCGCGTCTTCGGCTTCCGTCCGAGGCCCCAGCATCCGGCGCGCCACGGTGAGGAGTTTTGGCGTATGGCGCGCGATCAGCCGGGCTGCCGCGCCACGGTCGCCCCGCCCGGCTTTGGCGACATCCTCGGCGTCGGGGTCATGCATATCGGACCGTCAGCCCTTCAACGCGGCACGGCACCGCGTTCCGTCGCAAGGGAAAGGCGCAACGCCGATCTGTCAACGCGCCAGGATCATCCGCGCTGCCAGCCGGCCGGCCCGGCCGGAGATCGCGGGCAGCGGCTCGGCATCCTCGCCCGCCAGGACAAGACCCTTGATCGGCGTCACCAAGCGCGTGGGCGGCGGCGCCAGCAGATTGGCAAGGCTTGCCCGCTGGGGCCGGAGGCGGATTTCGATCCCGGTAATTGCGCCGGCCACACCCGGCACGGTGCGCGAAAGCGCGAACACGGCCTGGGCCGCCAATCGCGCGCGCTGGTCGGAACTGAGCGACGCCGGCACCGGCCTCGCCGTCACCACCATCCGGCCCGGCGCCAACATCACCCATTCCATCGGCAGTTCGGACGCGATGGTTCCCGCGCGCGCCGCTTCATGGGCGTCGGTGTGGGCGTCCGGCCTTGCGGCCAGGATGTGACGCGCGCGTGGCGCATCCGGCGGCGCGAATCCGGGCGCCAGGTTCAGAATGATTTTTGCTTCCCCAACCGTCGGTCGAGGTTGCACAAGGCCGGCCAATGTCAGGGTGCGCGACCGCGACAAAGTGGAGACGACGTGATCGGCCTCGATTTCCGACCCGTCTGTCAGGACGACACCGGTGACTCCGCCAGCCTTGGTAAGAATGCGCCTCACCCGGGCGTTGGCACGAAGCTGCGCCATGCCCAGCGCCTGCGTCAGCGACGCAATCAGGGTGCCCGGTTCCGCGACCGCCGTGGCGCCTTGCAATCCCGCCATCTCTTGCGCCGCGCGCCAGACCAACGCCAGCGCCGAGCCAGGCTCGGAGACGGCAAAACCGCCCGCGCCGGCATCCCACAGCAGCGCCGCCAGCAAGGCGGGAGTCTCAAAACGCGTAGCCAGATAGGCGTCCGCGCCCGAAAAACACAGGCGCTGAAACTCGCGCCGTGCCCCCGCGCCCCAGGCCGTGTCCGGCGCTCCGTCATCCGGAGCGGTCCACCACCAGCGCCGAAGCCGGCGCGCTTCGGCCATCAGGACGCGGTGATAAAGCGGCCAGGCCACTGAATCGGCATCGCTGAACTTGGCCAGCGCGCAACTTGCCGCATACGGATCGCGGCCCAGCAGCAGCGGCATCTCGCCCGCCACCGCCAGCGGCAGATCGCGCGCGGCGTAGCAAAGCCCCCGCGACGGCAGCCGAAGTTCCGTCACCATGCGAGGATCGAGCGCAACCAGCGCTTCGGCCGGTTCGCGCGGACCCGGACGCGCCTCCAGCAGCAATGTGTGCAGGCCCGCGCGCGTCAGGTAGCAGGCCGTGACGAGACCGCCGATCCCGGCGCCAATCACGATCACCGCGGCGCGCTCGCTCATTGCGCGCCATCCGCCATCAGCGCCGCGGCCGCGGCGAAACCGGCGGCACCGGTGCCCAGCGGGCCCGCCTGCGCCGAACGGCCACCGAGATAGAAACCGGCAAGGGCCGTGCGCGGACCAGGTCTGAGCGCCAGCATCTGATCGGGCGCCAGCGTCCCGCCGTCCAGATCTCCAGATGTGGCCGCAAGGCCGCTCTCCATGTCGGGCGGGGCGATGATCTTCACGGCCGCCACGGCGGCGAGTGTGCCGGGAATCGCCTTGTCGATGCGAATCAGTGCGTGCGCGGCGAGTGTCGCGCGCGCCTGCTGCGTCCAGCCCCCATCGAGCAGGCGGTGGGGAATTGCGCCGAGCGTGACCGTTGCGGTGGCGGCGCCTTCCGGAGCCAGGCTGGGATCGCGGCGCGAAACCGGGTCCAGCATCAAGGGCGGTGTCAGCGGCACGGCACCGCGGCGGAAGGCAACCCGTGCCTTGGCGTCGCCGGCAAGGAACAAAGGTGTCTCGCGCCTGAGTGGACGGCGCAGCGCCAAAAGCAGGCGTGCCGAAGCGCCCGCCATGCGCCAGCCGCGCACCTCTTCCAGCATCCGCCCCGGCAGAACCGCCCGGGGAAAGAGCGTCACCAGGCTTTGCCGCAGATCGAGGGTCGAAATGACGGCCTTGGCCATCATGCGGCTGCCATCGGCCAGGGCCACACCGGCGGCGCGGGATTCGGCGATCACCACTTCCACCGCTTCCTGCCCCAGACGCACTTCGGCGCCAGCCGCCTCGGCGGCGCAGACAAAGCCGTCGCCCAGGGCGCCCAGGCCGCCCGACACCGCTTCACTGAGCGGCAAAGAGAGCAGCGCCAGGGCGCTGCCGGCCAGTTCCGGATCCAGTGCCCGGCCGGCGATCGCGGCGTCGCGGAATTCCGGCCAGTCCGCGAGCGGTGCGATAGCCAGTGACTCGCCGGGCCAGGATTCGGCAGGCGGCGCCAGCCAGCGCGCCAACACATTGTCGTCCGGCGTCTGGGCGGCCTCGGCGAAGGCCCGCGACAGCGCCGCGTCGCGGGTGGTGCGAATCGGATCGGGCAGCGGACGGGCGGGCCTCAGTCTGAGATCAAAGGCGCGCGCGATCGCCAGGGGAACCTCGGCCACTGCATCGGTATAGGGCGATGCGAAATGGCCGGGATGAAATTCCAGCGTTGTCAGCCGTCCGCCGGCGCGCGTGCCGCGCTCGAGCACGATGACCTTCAGGCCGGCGCGCGCAAGCGTCGCCGCTGCCGTCAGACCGTCCGCGCCTGCGCCGATAATCGCCGCGTCGTACCGCACGCTTATATATCCTGATCCTGCTGGGACGTGTTCACTTCCGGGACACACAGGATACGCGCATGCGAAAAGGGCGGAAACCTGATGTTTCCGCCCTTGGTTAATTCCGCGCCTTTGGCACGAGGTTAATTCCGCGCCTTCGGCACGAGGTTAACGCGTCAAGATGCTTAGACGACGCCGCGCTTATGCTCGCCGACCACGACGCGGCCGGGATTGAAGGCCCGCTTGAAGACTTCAAGCGCCTTGCGGGGTTCGGCATCGCCGCACATGAACACGTCGAACGCGGCATAGCCCTTTTCCGGCCAGGTGTGGACGGAGATGTGGCTTTCGGCCAGCACGGCCACGCCGGAGATCCCGCCGCCTTCCTCGAAAGTGTGCAGATGGATGTGCAGAAGCGTCGCCTTGGCTTCCTTCACCGCGTCGATCAACGCCGCTTCGATGCGGTCGCGATCATTCAGGCCTTCGGCTTCCCAAAGGTCGATGATGAGATGGCTGCCCGCATAGGAGAGGCCATTCTTGGTAATGAAATGATCTTTTTGGTCGTCGTTCGAAGGAGGAACAATGACCGGAACGGGCCTCGCACTCGCGCGGACGCGAGGCGCCCTTGCTTCTTTGTTCGCCGCCACCAGATTAAGTCGAGCCATTCAAGCACCTACCCGTCTTGGAGTTGACACCTGCGCCTTGGCCTTACGGACTTCCGGACGCGCCTTAAAGAAGAAAGCGACGCACGGGGGTCACCCGGTCGCCGCTTTGTCCCGCTTTTCTTCTCGCGGGGTCGAATGGGAGATAGGGCTTACTGGCCCCCCATGCAAGAAAAAATTTCCCCCAGCGCCAATTTTTTGCACAGGCGTGTCTCCAGCGCCGCCATCGCGCTCCGCCCGGCGGCGATAGACACGCGCCAAATCGCGTCCTATACGGCGCGCCGCTGCCACAAGTTTTAAGGAATGGTTATGGCCAAGCTCTCAAGTGTTAAAGAGCGCCTTCACAAGGGCTACGCCCAGACGATGGATGTCACAAACACGCTGGCGGACGAGAAGAGCCGCTACCAGAACATCCGGATCTTCGACACCGTCGCCAACGGCCGGGTGATGACCCTGGACGACATCGTCCAGATCACCAGCCGGGACGAGAGCGCCTATGCCGACATGCTCACCCATCTGCCGATGCTGGAGCACGGCAAGGTGGAGCGGGTGATGATCGTGGGCGGCGGCGATCTTTCCATTGCCGATGAGGCGCTCAAGCACAAATCCGTCAAGGAAGTCGTGCTGGTGGATATCGACGGACGGGTGATCGAACTCTGCAAGCAGCATTTCGGTGAGATCAACGCGAAGGCCTTCAAGGACAAAAGGCTGAAGCTGGAAGTGGCGGATGCATTCGAATATCTGGGGCGCAAGGAATCCAAGAACCGCTTCGATCTCATCATCGCCGACCGCCCCGATCCGGTCGGCCCGGGCAAGGCGCTGTTCGGCGAAACTTTTTACGACCGCGTCAAAGGCGCGCTGAAGAAAGGCGGCTATGCCACCTTCCAGACCGGCGTGCCGTTCTACCAGCCCTGGGAAATCACCGAGGCGCTGACCGAGTTGAGAGCGTTCTTTCCCCGCTCGGGTCTCTATCTGACGGTGGTTCCCACCTATATCGGCGGCTTCATGGCGCTCAGCTGGGCCAGCAAGGGCGGCGAGGCGCTGGGCAGCAGGTCTGGCATCAAGCGTGCCGCCAAGGCCTACAAGAAGGCCAAGCTGAAATGCGACTATTACAACCCTGACATCCACCAGGCGGCCTTCGCGCTGCCGGAATGGATCAAGAAGCTGGTGCCCTGATCGGCTATTTTTTCAAACGACGCCGGGCGCTTCAGGTCGCCGTCGCCATTGCCGGCCTGGTGCCGGTGACGGCGGGCGCGGCCGGCGCCTTCGATCCCACCCTGCTGGAGCTTGCCGGCAGCCCCCAAACGCTCAGCCATGCCGCCTATCTCAGCGGGTTGCTGCTGGGAATCGGCGTGGCGTTCTGGTCCACCATTCCCGCCATCGAAACCAAATCCGGCCGCTTCGGGCTGCTGGCGGCCATTGTGATGCTGGGCGGCTTGGCACGGCTCTTCACAGCCGTCCGGCTGGGCGTCTGGACGCCGTCGGTGGCCTGGCCGCTCGTGATGGAACTTGGCGTCACCCCGGCGCTGTGGCTGTGGCAGCGGCGGGTGGCACGCTAGCCTCTTTCTTTTCGCGCCCCGGCACCCCATCTTCCGGGAAGAAACCAGCGGGACCTCAGTCATGGCCTTGATCGGACCGGGCGGCCGCCCCGTCACTTCCACACCTGT
>CAIUCH010000015.1 GCA_903897605.1 uncultured Alphaproteobacteria bacterium | reverse complement strand
TCGCCGGTGAGCTCGGCCAGAGCATCTAACTTGGTCGCGCGGCCGGACGGAAAACCGCTTCGCACTTTTCCTACCCGCGCTCCATGGCCGCGTCGCCTGGCAGTTTATTCAAGATCTCGCCGGTGAGCTCGGCCAGAGCATCTAACTTGGTCGCGCGGCCGGACGGAAAACCGCTTCGCACTTTTCCTACCCGCGCTCCATGGCCGCGTCGCGTGGCAGTTCATTCAGGATTTGGCGGGGGAACTCGGCCAGAAGATTTAGCCCATACTTTCGTCATTGCCCGCGCCTGCGGGCAATCCATATGGATCACCCGGACAAGCCGGGTGATGACAAAAAGCCCATCAAGAATTACGCGCCATCAACAAAGGCTTGGGATTCATGGGTTGCGTGTCGTGGCGGATCTCGAAATGCAGTTGCGGCGACGTCACGTCGCCGGTGCTTCCGGAATAGCCGATCACCTGCCCCCGGCTGACGACATCGCCGCGATTGACGATCAAGCGATCGGCATGGGCATAGGCGGTGACATAGCCGCCGTCATGCTTGATTAGCACCAGATTGCCATAGTCCTTCAGTTCATTGCCGGAATAGCTGACGGTGCCGCTGGCAGCGGCATGAATGGGCGTGCCCGACGGGGTCGCGATATTGATGCCGTCATTGCGCTCGCCATTGCTGGCGGTGCCGAAATTCGAGATCACATTGCCGGAAACCGGCCAGACGAAACCGGGCGCATTGGCGGGAAGCGCCGAGGCGGTGTCGCGCTGCGTCCGCTGATAGTCCGGCGTCGAATAGGATTTTGGCTGATAGCTGGGACGCGGCTTGGGCGCGGGCACGGCATATTCGCTGCCCTGATAGACATAAGTCTGCGGCAGGTCGCTGCGTTCCACATCGTTGCGCGCATAATGATGGGATAGCCGGTCATTGACGCCCCACTCGAAGGTGGTTTCCGGGCTGGTGGTGCAGGCCGCCAGCATGGGCGTGCACAACAGCACGGCCAGCGCGATCTTCTTCAGCGGAACGTCCATCTCTCATGCCTTCTGCATGATGTCTCGAAACGGATCATCGGCGGTAAGGATGAAGAAGGCTTTAACCTTGAGGCGGCGGCGCGGGTTCCGCTTTAACGTCTTGTTTAGGTCCGGCCCATCTTTTGGCGGAGTTTTTCCAGTAACGAAGTCTCGGTCAGATTCATATGCAACGGGGTTACCGAGATCTTTCCGCCATAGACCGCGCCCAGATCGCTGTCGTCCGGCGGGGTGGCGCGGCGGCGGCGCAGCCCGATCCAGAAATAGGGCCGGTTGCGGGCGTCGCGGCGCTCTTCAATTTCGGTTGATTGCAAATCATAGCGGCCCTGGGGCACCAGGGCCCAGCCCTTTACCTCCGACGCCGGACCGGAGGGGAAATTGATGTTCATCAAGGTGCCATCCGGCCAGCCAGCCTTCAGCAATTGCCGGATCAGTTCCGGGCCATGTGCTTCGCCGGGTGACCAGTCGATATTGTCCCGCGTCTCCTCGTCGCCTGCTTGCGACAGCGCCACCGATGCAATGCCCAGCGCGCAACCTTCCATCGCGCCGGCGATGGTGCCGGAATAGGTGACGTCGTCGGCGAGATTGGAACCCCAATTGACACCGGAGAGGATCAAGTCCGGCGGCGCATCCTTCAACAGATGCAGGCATCCCATCATCACGCAGTCGGTGGGCGTACCGCTGACCGCATAACGCCGTTCGGCGATTTTGCGCAGGCGAAGCGGCGCGGTGAGGGTGAGCGAATGGGAGGCGCCGGACTGTTCGGCCTCGGGCGCAACCACCCAGACATCGCCGGACAAGGCACGGGCGATCTTTTCCGCGACCGCAAGACCGGGCGCATGAATGCCGTCATCGTTGGTGACCAGGATGCGCATCAGGCTTTGGCGATTTTCGTCTTGCCGCCCATATACGCCTGCAACACCGATGGAATTGCGACACTGCCATCGGGCTGCTGATAATTTTCCAGAATGGCGACCAGGGTGCGGCCTACCGCCAGGCCGGAGCCGTTCAGGGTATGCACCGGCCCCTTCATCTTGCCGTCCGCCCCGCGATAACGCGCATTCATCCGCAGAGCCTGGAACGGGCCGCAATTGGAGCAGGAGGAAATCTCCCGATAGGCATTCTGGCCCGGAAGCCAGACTTCGATGTCATAGGTCTTCTGGGCGCTGAAGCCCATGTCGCCGGTGGACAAGGTCACCACGCGGTGGGCCAGATCGAGCTTTTTGAGGATTTCCTGCGCCGCGTCGGTCATGCGCTCATGCTCGGATGGCGATTGTTCCGGCGTGGTGACGGAGACCAGCTCCACCTTGGAGAATTGATGCATGCGGATCATGCCACGGGTATCGCGCCCCGCCGCGCCTGCCTCGGCCCTGAAACAGGGCGTGAAGGCAGTCATCCGCAGCGGCAGTTCCGCCTCGGCGACGATTTCGTCGGCGACATAATTGGTCAAAGGCACTTCGGCGGTGGGGATAAGCCAGAATTGTTCGTATTTAGGTTCAGCCTCATAAACCGCACTATAAATGGGCTTAAACCTCTCTTCGTCTTCCAATGCGATGTCTAATTCCTTTGCTTTCTTTTCGGCGACAGGCCACGCACTACCGGCAATATAGACAGCCTCACGCCCCTTGAGGGCAATAAAAAGATCGTCCCCAAATTTCGGAAGCTGACCTGTTCCGAACATGGCACTGTCACGCACTAGTACGGGCGGACTGACTTCGGTGTAGCCAAACGTCTGTGTGTGCGTATCCAGCATGAAGCCGCCGATCGCCCGTTCCAGCCGCGCCAGATCGGATTTGAGATAGACAAAGCGGGCGCCGGAAACCTTGGCAGCCCGCTCGAAATCCATCTGGCCCAGGGCTTCGCCGATCTCGAAATGCTGTTTGGGATTATTGATCACTGGCGGCTTGCCGAATGCCCGTGCCGCGACCGGCGCATTGGCGCTTTCGTCGGCGCCGTCCGGCACATCCGCGGCGGGAAGATTGGGGATCACCGCCAGAGCATCGCGCAAGGCCGATTCCAACGCACGCTGTTCGGCCTCGCCCTGCTGAATGGCGTCCTTTAGACCAGCCACTTCCTGCATTCGGGCCTGTAACTCGGCCTCGTCTTTTTTCTGCTTGGCCTGGCCGATCAGCTTGGAGGCCTCGTTGCGCCGGGCCTGCTGGGTCTGCAGCCGGGTGAGCAATTCGCGCAGCGCCTTGTCCCGGGCCAGCAAATCCGCGGCGATGGCTTCGCCATCCAGGCCCCGCCGCCTGAGCCCGGCGGCGAAGACGTCGGGGGTTTCCCGGATAAGCCGGATGTCGTGCATGGCGGTAACCTTTAGAGACTTTGGCGACGCTCATGCCATGGGCGATCCCCTTGGGTCAAAGGCCGGCGGGAATCCCTCGATTTGGCGGCTTTCGGAGGGTTTCGTTACCGATTCCCTAACGCGCGGCCCCGTTTTGCGGTTACCGCCGCAACCCGCTCGAAACCGCCTTATGTCCATATTGACGGAGTTTCTGGGAGGCGCGTCCGGAAGGCCGGACGAGCGTTGGGGCTTGAAATATCACGGCCTGAAGATTCTTTGGATGCGGTCCGAGCGCAGGATCGGCGCCATGAGCACGGTCGGCGGCACCATTGTGCTGTCGGCGGTGGCCGTGGTGATGGCCAGCCTTGCGCATCTCATTCTCTATTTCGACGGCGCCAAGCTGACGCCGCTGGCCTTCTTCAACATCGTGATCGAAACCCTGGTGGTGGCGGTGCCGCTGCTGCTCTATTCGCGCCGTGTCATCACCCAATTGGAGAAAAGCCGCAGCCAGCTCGCCACCATGTCGCGCCGCCTCGCCTTTTCGGTGGACGAGGCGGAACTGGCCAATCGCGCGAAATCCTCCTTCCTGGCAAATATGAGCCATGAGCTGCGCACACCGCTGAACGCGATCCTGGGATTTTCGGAAGTGATGAAGGATCAACATCTGGGTCCGGTGCACAATGCGCGCTACCTTTCCTATGCAGGCGACATCCACAGCAGCGGACGCCACCTCCTGGCCATCATCAATGACGTTCTGGATCTCGCCAAGATCGAGGCCGGCAAGATGAGCTTGGACAATGCCGCCAAGTTCGAACTGGTGCCGATGCTGGATTCATGCCTCGCCATGCTCAAGGGTCTGAGCGAGAAATATGGCGTCACCGTTCACAACGAAATCGCCGAGGATGGCCTGCAGCTATGCGCGGTGGAACGCATGATCCGCCAGATCGTCATCAATCTGGTCGGCAATGCCATCAAATTCACCCCGCCCGGCGGCACGGTGCATCTGTCGGGGCAATTGCGCGGCGATGGCGGCTATGAAATCGCCGTGCGCGATACCGGTGTGGGAATGAGCGAGAAGGAAATGGCGAATGCGCTGACGCCGTTCGGCCAGAATGAAAACCGCTTCACCGGCAAGCATGAAGGCACCGGGCTGGGCCTGCCCCTGGCCAAAGCGATGCTGGAGCTGCATGAGGGAACCTTGACCATGTCCAGCGTGCCGAATGTCGGCACCACCGTGACCATGATTTTCCCAGCGGCCCGCATCGAAGCCCGCGACCTCGTCGCGGCTTAAGGCACCACGGCCGTTCCCTTGCGGGCAGCTTCGTCGCGCGCCTTGCCGCGCTCGATCATCACGACGCTGAAGATCGAAATTTCGTACAGCGCCACCAGCGGAAAGGCGAGGCTGAGCATCGAGATGGCGTCTGGCGGCGTAAAGATGGCGGCCACACCGAACAATCCGACATAGGCATACCGGCGCATCTCGCGCAGCGATTTGGCGGTGACGATGCCCACCTTGCCCAGAAGCGACAGCAGAACCGGCAGCTGAAAGGTGAGACCGAACGCGAAAATCAAGGTCATCACGAAATCGAGATAGTCGCTGACCTTGGCCTGGAGCTGGATACCGATGGAGGCCGCGGTTGTCGGTATCTGGTAGCCGCTGAAAAATTTGATCGAGAAAGGCAGCATCACATAATAGACAAAGGCGCCGCCCATGATGAACAGCACCGGTGTCCAGGCCAGGAAGGGCAGAAACGCGCGCCGCTCATGTTTGTAGAGTCCCGGCGCGACAAAGATCCAAAGCTGCGCCGCGATGGCGGGAAAGCCCAGGCAGACGCCGCCGAACATCGCGATCTTCACCTGGGTGAAGAATACTTCATAGAGCGCGGTGTAGATCAGATGGTCATTGTCCGCGCCCTTGAGCGCCATATGCAGCGGAATGGTAAGGAACTGGAAGATCCGGCTGGAAAGAGCAAAGCAGATCACGAAGCAGACGCCGAACGACAGCATCGCCCAGACCAGCCGCTTGCGCAGCTCGATCAGATGCTCCATCAGCGGCGCGCGCGTGGCGTCCAGTGCCGCTTCATCTTCCTGCGTCGGCGCGTTCACGGCGTGGCCGTCTGCGGATGCGATTCGGATGATGGCGAATCGGCAACTGGCTGCGGCTCTGGTGTTTCGGGAACCTCAGAGGTCTCGGAAATCTGGTATTCGCCGCTGCGGGGCGCGGACGCTTCTTGTGTCTCCGCCCGGGCAGCCACCGTCTCGGCATCGACCGGATTGAGGGTGCGTTCGATGTCCTTGTTCAGATCGGTACCAAGATCGGCAATCGGATCGATCGAGCGCAGTTTCTCGACCTCGGCGCGCAATTCGTCCAGCTCGCTCTGGCGCGCCATGTCGTCGAAACTTTTCTTGAACTCGTTGGCCATGTTGCGCGCCTTGCCGGCCCAGCGTCCGGCAATGTTCATCAGGCGCGGCAAATCCTTCGGCCCCACCACGACCAAAGCCACGGTGAGCAGAATGAGGATATGGCTCCAGCTAAAAAGATCGAACATCCAAAGACCCTTATCAAGCCCTTAGCGGGCAGCGGGGTCCTTGTTGACGTTCGCCGCGGTCTCGCGCGTCTCGGCGTTGATGACGCGCGGATCTTCCTTGTCGGGATCGCTGAGGCCCTTCTTGAAGCTGTTGATGCCGCGACCGAAATCGCCCATCAGGTCGGAGACCTTGCCGCGGCCGCCGAACAGCACCAGGGCGACGAGCCCCAGAATTACGATGTGCCAGATGCTGAACCCACCCATGACGTCTCTCCTTAATCCCCGCCTTGTGAAGCGAACTTACCGGCCCTTGCCGGCAGGCCCTCAGTTAAAGCCCGCTCCCGGGCTTCAACGCAAGGCCAACCCCAGATTAAGGCAAATTCCCAGGTTATGCACGGGGTTAACCGACGAGTATTTCCCCGCGTTTATCCATGGCTTCCGCCAAGGCGCCCAGCCGTTTCTGGACCGGTTCGCTGGCGATGGCCTCGCGCTTGGCCGGCACTTCCAGCACCACCTTGGCGGGTGTCAGGCGCAGCCGGTAATGGCCCAGTTCCCCCGCCGCCGAGGCCGACAGCGAAAAGGCAAAACGCCAGGCCAGGCCCAGGCGCAGGGCGCGGCGTTCATCATCCTTGTCCAGCAGCCCCGCCACCGCCAGGTCGCGGGCGAAATCCTCGTCTCCCGAATAGCGATGGAAGATCGAAGTGGCGATCAGGGCGCGGGCGCGGTGATCGGCGCCGGAGAATGGCGCGGTCAGAACCTGGTTGAAGGTACCGCCGGCACGATTGTCGGGATGCCGCCGCCAGCCGATATCGGAGAAGTTGGCCGATGCCTCGCGGACGCGCCGCAGCTCCAGATTCTCGTCTTCAAACAAGGGCCGGGTCCAGTCGAACATTTCGCGCGCATGTTGCGGCACGCGCGCCAGCCGCTCATTGGCGCCGCGGGCGAATTCCAGAAGCGGATCCCTGGCGCGCTCTTCGGACGGCAGCAGCGCATAAAAAAGCCCTTCGCGCAGACCATAGGCGGAGATCACCACATCCCTGATGTCGCCCGCGAGCAGAAGCCGCTCCAGCACCACCGCGCCATAAGGCAGCGATTCCGCGCGGCGCTTGGAGACCACCTTGATCTTGCGCACCGATTCCCGCGACAGCCCCGCCAGCACCTTGCACAGGCGCAGCGCCCGGCCGCGCGGAATGGTGTATTGCTGCAGGACATGGAGGGGATAGTGATGCTCTTCCATGTCCACGCGCGCGAAGCTGCGCCAGATCCCGCCCACGGCATAAAGAGACTGTGCCGACAGTCCCGAGAAATTCTTCAACCCCTTGTCGACGATATCGCGCGCCCTGTCGGGATCGTTCCTGGACTGATCCATCAAGCGCAAGGGTCCGAACGGCAAGGTCGAAGCGTCCCCGGTCCGGCCGCCCTTCACGGTCACCATGTCCAGACTGCCGCCGCCCAGATCGGCAGCCAGGCCCGAAGCATCCGGAATTCCCGCCAACACGCCCTCGGCGGCGATGCGCGCTTCGTCCTCGCCCGCCAGCACCCGGATCGGCGAACCCCAGGCACGCTCGGCACGGGTGATGAATTCGGCGCCGTTGCTGGCATCGCGGGCCGCCGCCGTCGCCACCGCTTCACGCAGATCGACCTTGAGGCCGTCGCAGATCATGCGGAATCGCGCCAGCGCTTCCAGCGCCGCGGCGCAGCCCTCGGCATGCAGACGACCTGTCGTGACCATGTCGCGGCCGATGCCGCAGATCGATTTTTCGTTCTGCAAGGTGGCGGCATTGCGGACCTGGCCTTCATAGACGACCAGACGCACCGAATTGGAGCCGATATCGACGATGGCGACCGGACCGCGCGCGTCGGCGGAGCGCGGGCTCAAGGCGGCGCGGGTTTCGCTTGCGGCGGACAAGAATTCAGGTCCGGCGCTTGCGGGCGCCGGGCCCCTGCATTTTGAGCGCACTGCCGCGGCCAGAAAGCGATGGATTGGTCATGAAATACGTATGCGCGGAGAAGGCATCGGCATCCTCGGAATGGGAATCGCGGGTATAGGTTCCGTCCGCCTTCATATACCAGCTTTGTGCCTGGTCTTTCAGCAACGCCACCATGATCTGGTCCAGCACCTGTTGATGGACGGTGGGATTTTCGATCGGAACCAGGGTTTCCACCCGGCGATCAAGATTGCGCGGCATCCAGTCGGCCGAGGACATATAAACCTTGGCCTTGGGCGATGGCAGGCCATGACCGGCGCCGAATGCCACGATGCGGCCATGCTCCAGGAAACGGCCGACAATGGAGCGGACCCTGATATTCTCCGACAGGCCCGGTACACCGGGTCTGAGGCAGCAAATGCCGCGCACCACCAGTTCGATTTTCACCCCGGCCTGACTGGCCCGGTAAAGACCATCGATCATGGCCGGATCGACCAGCGAGTTCAGCTTGATCCAGATCGCGGCGGGCTTGCCGGCGCGGGCATGCATGATCTCCTGCTGGATGCCCTCCACCAGCCGTCCCCGGAGTGAGAAAGGCGAGACCGCCAGCTTCTCCAACGCATTGGGCTCGGCATAACCGGTGATGAAATTGAACACCTGCGCCGCATCGCGCCCCAGCGCCGGATCGGCGCTGAACAGCGACAGGTCGGTATAAACCCGCGCCGTCTGGGGATGGTAATTGCCGGTGCCGAAATGAACATAAGTGTGGAGCTGGCCGCCCTCGCGGCGCACCACCAGGCTGATCTTGGCGTGGGTCTTGAGCGCGATGAAGCCATAGACCACCTGCACGCCGGCCCGTTCCAGGTCGCGCGCCCATTTGATGTTGGCGGCTTCGTCGAAACGCGCCTTGAGCTCGACCAGGGCGGTGACGGATTTTCCCGCTTCCGCCGCCTCGATCAGGGCGCTGACGATGGGGCTGTCATGGCTGGTGCGATAAAGCGTCTGCTTGATTGCCACCACCTCGGGATCGGCGGCGGCCTGGCGCAGGAACTGCACCACGGTGTCGAAACTCTCGAATGGATGATGAACGATGAGATCCTTTTCGCGGATGGCGGCGAAACAGTCGCCGCCATGATCGCGGATGCGCTCGGGAAAGCGGGCATTGTAGGGCTTGAACTGCAGATCGGCGCGCTCGGGGATGATGAGCTTTGACAGGTCGGACAGGCCCATCAAATTCTCGATGATCACAATCCCCGATTCTTCCAGATCCAAATGGGTGGCGATGAACTGGCGTAGATGCACCGGCATCGACTTGGAACATTTCATATGGATGACGCTGCCGCGGCGGCGGCGCTTGAGTAGCGTCTCGAACAACAGCACCAGATCTTCGGCCTCTTCCTCGACCTCGACATCGCTGTCGCGCAGGATCCGGAACATGCCCCAGCCGGACATGTCATGGCCCGGAAACAGTTTGTCGAAATACAGCGCGATCACATGTTCCAGCGGAATGAAGCGCGCCACCTTGCGGTCGGTGTCCGGCAGCCGAATGAAACGCTTGAGCTGGGGCGGCACCGGAATCAGGGCCGTGAAATCCCGATTGTCGCGGCGGTTGGTGAGCGACAAAGCGATGGTGAAGCCCAGATTGGGAATAAAGGGAAAGGGATGCGCCGGGTCGATGGCGAGCGGCGTCAGGACCGGAAAGATCTGTTCGGCAAAATGCGCGTCCAGGAAGGCGCGGTCGCGATCGCGGATCTCATCGCCGGTAACGACGCAGACGCCTTCGCCGCGCAGCTCGCTGTCGAGTGTGGCCCAGATGCGTTGCTGGTCGCCGATCAACTGGCGCGCGGTTTCGTCGACCTTGGCGAGCTGTTCGGCGGGTGACAGGCCGTCGGCCGAAAGCGTCGTCACCCCGGCCCGCACCATGCCCATCAGGCCGGCAACGCGCACCATGTAGAATTCGTCGAGATTGGAGGCGGAGATGGAAAGAAACCGGAGCCGCTCGAACAAGGGATGGCGGCGGTTCTGCGCTTCTTCGATCACCCGGCGGTTGAATGCGAGCCAGGACAATTCCCGATTGACGAAACGCTGCGGCGAGGCCGGATCGAGATCGACATTGCTGCCCTGATACGACAGCGCCACCACATCGTCGGTCGGCTGCGGATTCTCCACTGCCGCATCCGCGGGCGCATCGTTGGCGGCCTCGATTTTCTGCGAAGGATTGGACATGGAAGGACCTTAGGAGAAATAGGTGAATCTGTCATGACAGATCTGCCTATTCCGCCATAAGTTCCCGTATTAATTGGAGATTTATCGGCTTTTGGCGGCTGAGGGCTTCCTGGTCCGCCCGGGCGATAAAATCCCGAATCGCGGCGGGGGACCGCTCCAGACCCTGCACCAGCCGTGTCACCACCGCTTCGGGCACAGTGACCTGGCGGTCTGCGAAAAGCTTCACCGCCAACGCCATCAGCAATCCCTCGCCAGGCTGGCCCAGTTCAAACGCGACCAAGGCACCAAAGCGGGATGCCAGGTCGGGCAGCGACACTTGCCATGTCTGGGGCGCCGCCCTGCCGGTCAGAAGCAATGGCGCGCCGCGCTCCAGCATGGCGAACAGGCTGGCTTCATGGGCATCACCGTCGGTGCTGTCGCAATTGTCCACCACGGCGGCGCCGGCGATGGGTTCGCGCAAAAAGCGCGCGTCGACCCATGCGGCGCCCACCCGTTCCGCCCAGATGCGCGCAAGATGGGTCTTGCCCGAAGCACTGGGTCCCCACAGCGCCGCCGCCGGGGCGACCCAGCCTGGCCAGGCATCAAGAAAAGCCAGCGCCCGCGCATTGCTGGGCGCAACGATGAATTCGGTACGGGTCATGGCGTTTCGCGGTTCCAGCGGCAAGACCAGTTGCGATGGCATCAATGGACCGGGATCAAGCGGTGCGCCGCCCGAACAGGAGCACACGAAGAAAGAGATGAATGTAAACCGCGCCGGACAGGACCACGAACAGCGCCACGGTCCAACTCCCCGCCATGACCAAATCTGGCGCATCAAAGTCAAAGGCCAAGAGCAAGAGATGCGCGGCCACATAAACCATCAGAATAGCGGTGGTGGCCTTTCCAATCATCAAAGGCTCTATCGTCATCGGCAGGCCGAGAGCCTTGGTCAAAAGCGCGCCGCAGCCGATCACCACATCGCGTATAATCACCAGCACGACCAGCCAAAACGGCACCACGCCCACTTTCATCAACGCCAGAAAACAGAAAAGCATCAAAAGCTTGTCGGCGATGGGATCGAGCCAGGCGCCGAACCGCGAGGTGACGCCCAAAGCCCGCGCCACAAAACCGTCGGCTAGATCGCTGAAACCGGCGCCCATGAATATCACCAGCGCCGCGCTGTCATGCTCCGCCATGATCGCCCAGGCCGCCAGCGGCGCCGCCAGCAGGCGGAGGCCGGACAGCGAATTGGGCAAATAACGCAGCATCACTGCCCGCCGCTGGAATTCAACCGCGCGCCAGGCGTGATCGTCCACTGACCGCCGCGGCCACTCAACACCAAGCCTTGCTCGTTCATGGCGTCACGCAACTGCTCCGTGGAACCTTGATAGGCGATCGACAGGCGCGCATACCCCAGATTCATCGCCACCACCTGGACATTGGTGATGTTGTCCATGCCGGACAAAGCAGTTTGGATCGCGCCCCACTGGTTCAGCGAACTCACTTTGACGTCGGCGGTGAGTGTGGCGCGGGCGTTGAAATTGACCGCCGAGCGCGACTTCCACATATCCTCGATCGCCGCGACGGCCGCCTGTGCCGCCGCCGGATACGTGGTGCTGACGGTTTGCAGCAACGGCACATCGACGCTGGTCTTGGCGGGCGGCGCGCCAGATCCCAGGCGGCGGATATTCACCGTCACTTTGCCATTGGCATAAACCGCCTGCACCAGAGCCGCCTCACTCGCCTTGATGCGGCCCGCCGCTGCCGCGACATCGTTCCAACCCGCCGTGTCGAAATTGAGTTGCCCAAGATCGGATGCATCCGCGGCTGTGGGCAGCGAGAAAGGCACGATCGGGTCGTGCGATGTGGGCGCCGAAAATGCCTGGGTCCAGGGGCCGGTATTGTAGCCCGGCGACATCGGCACCAGCAGGATGCGCCGCGCCACCGCTTGAGTGAATGCGATATTGGCGTCGCGCAAAGTACGCGCCACCGCTTCGGGATTGAAGATGTAAGTAACGTCGGCAACATAGCGGGTGGTGGAGCGACGCTCGTTTGTTGGCGTATAGCCGCGCGACAGGCGGACCAACCCCGGTGCATCCAGCGCCGGCTGGCGCGTCCAATCCTGCTGGCGCGTCAGGCGATGATAAAGAATTGTCCACGCTTTCGGGCGCCCCTGGGCGATGGCGACATTGAGCGCCTCGGCGGAGGACGCCCCAGAGGCATCCACATGCACGCCAGAGACGATATAAAGATCCTCTGCCCGCGCGGAGATGGCGAATGCCAGTGCGAGCGCCAGGGCGAACGTCAGGGCGGGAACGAATTTCTGCAAACGTGACAACATGGGGGCGCTCGGTGGGGGCGGCGCGATTATAGGCAGACGGTCTCTCTTAAGAAAGCGCCCGCGACTTCAAATTTCACGTTCCAATCAAACCCTTGATCACCGGCGCGGCGGCGCTGTCCGGAAACACGGTGGTTTCCAGCGCACCGCTGGGAACAGCCATCTGCTCCGCCAGCACGCCCTTGAACAGGGCGCGCAGATCGGTACGCGCGGGTTGGTCGCGGCCATCCTTCAAAGCACCGGAACCGAGACCGACCCATTCCGCCTCGACCCGGCCGCCGGCCACCGCGCCGCCGAACAGGAAGGCGGCGCCGCCCGTGCCGTGATCGGTGCCGCCCGAGCCATTGGGATGAACAGTGCGGCCGAACTCGGTCGCCATCACCACGGCCGTCTTGTTCCAGACGTCGGGGCCCATCGCCACACGCATGGCGTCGATCGCCGCATCCAAAGAGGCCAGGCGGCGGGCGAGTTGTCCGTCGGCTGCCCCTTCGGCGACATGGGTGTCCCAGCCCGATGCTTCCAAGGTCGCGACCCGGGGGCCAGCCGGCGCCGCCAACAATTTTCCAGCACCCTGGAATAGCGGCGTGAGATCGCCATAGGCGCCACCCTTTCCCGGCTGCATGTTTTTGGACGACGGATCGTCCATCGCGCCTTGCGCCGAAGCTTGCAGCGCCAATGCGCTGGACAAGGATGCTTTCAACGCCGGATCATTGGCATAAAGCGCACGCACCTGATTGAGGAACAATTCGTCGGGCGTGGGCATCACCGCCGGCATCCAGCTGGCGGTCTGCACTTTGCCCGACAGCATCAGCGGCGGCGTCTGGGCAATGGCGAGCGCGCCTTCGCCGCTGGTCAGTCCCATCGGCGTCAACGCGCGATTGAGCCAGCCATCTTGCAGCAGATGCGGCGAGGTGCCGCCGGCTTCCAGTACATTCTGGCCGTCGAAATGCGAGCGGTCGCGATAAGGCGAACAGATATTGTGAAAGACGATCAGCTGTTTGGCGTCGTACAGGCCCTTCAGATTCGTGAAAGCGGGATGCAGACCGAAAAATCCGTCGAGATCATGCAGCGCACCGGTGCCACTGGTTTGCAGCGCCAAATCGCCGCGTATGCCGGCATAGTCCTTGTCGCCATGCGGCGGCACCGCGGCCAATCCGTCCAGCGCGCCGCGCAGGATCACCACCACCAGCCGGCGGTCGCCCGGCGTGGCGGCAAAGGCAAATCGCGCTCCTGCCATGGTGAAGGCGCTTATCGCTGTGAGAGATTTCAGAAGCGTGCGGCGATCAAAATTCATATGTCACCTGCGCTGAAATTCGGGGCTGGAAATCAGCAGCGCCAGCGCGTCGCCCTGGGTTTCGGCCCGTGCCATCGCCGTGCGGGTCGCCGGCGACAGTAGCGGCCCCATGCCGGCATCGGCCAGTGCCGCGGCGTTAAAATTGGCGGGCATGCGCGCGCCGACCTGTTTGGCCCATTCGATGCGATTCAGTACGGCATCCGGTCCCACCCAGGCGTCGGAGACCAGCGGCCAGCCATTGGGCGAGGAAGCCGTCATGGGAAATTCGCCCATCGCGCGGGCGCTGCCCATGGCGGCGCGAATCTGCTGGTCGGCATTGTCGCCGCGCGGCAGGCCCAGCAGCCGATAGCCCGCCGTCACATATTCCACCGGCGAGCGCATCTTGGCGGGCGCCGGGGTCCAGGCGGCGGGATCTTCCACCGCCGCCGCCGCCAGGGCGTGCAGATTGCCGCCGGATTTGTTGAACACCGCTTCCAGCCGCGCCACCGACTGCGGCGAAGGTTGGTCGGCGATGAAGGTGGTGGCGAACTTGGTCGCGATATGCCGGGCGGTATGCGGATCATGGGCCAAGTCGCGCACCGCCTGGATGCCGCCCCGCAGATCGTCGCCATAGCGTTTGCCGCGCAGGGTCTGCCCGCCGGGTTCATGGCGATTGGGAAAAAAGCCGAATCCCGACGGCGCGCGCGGATCAAGACCCCATCCGGTGAGAATATTGGCCAGCGCAATTACGTCCGCCTGGGTGTAACCGCCATCCACGCCCAGGGAATAAAGCTCCATCAACTCGCGACCGAGATTTTCGTTGCGGCCCTTGCCGGATCGTTCGCCGGCGCGCGAATGCGGCCCGATCGAAGCGACATTGTTGAGATAGACCAGCATGGCGGGGTGACTCGCCACCGCCAGCAGCATGGTCTCGAAACTGTCGCCAATGTAAGGCCGGATCGCCTCGCGTTCAAAAGCACCGCAGAAATTGAGGGTGCGCCCTGCCGTGGTCGAGACCGTGAAATGGTTGGTCCAGAACCAGACCAGATGTTCGGCGAATGGCCGCGCGGTGACGAAGCCAAGATTGAAACGCCCCGCCATTTCGTCGGTGAATATCTTGAGGCGGCCGCCAGCCTGCTTTTTCTGGGCTTCGGTATCGCCCGCCTTGAAGGCGCGGCGCGCGGCGATCATGTCCTGCTCCTGGCGCACCAGGGTGCCGCAGTCGGGATATACGCCGCCGCCGGGCGGCACCGGCTGTTCCGCTCCCGTCCCGATCTGAGCCACCAGCCAACCCCTGGGGTCCTGACTGGCCGCTTCGATCTCCCCGGGGCGGCTGCCTAGGCCGAATCGATGAACCGCGATGGCGCCTTCCAAAGACATGCCGGATTCCTAAGCCTTTTCAGGCGGCTTGCGTGGTTGCTTTCGCCTGATTAAACGAAGCGGAACCATTGCTTCCGTCGCGGACTTTCCGGACCATGCCCGAGAACCTCACTTATAAAGATGCCGGCGTCGATATCGATGCCGGCGAAGCCTTGGTCGCCCGCATTGCACCTGCCGCCCGCGCCACGCGGCGGCCCGGCGCCGACGCCGATCTGGGCGGCTTCGGCGGATTGTTCGATCTCAAGGCGGCCGGTTTCAAGGATCCGGTGCTGGTGGCGGCGACCGACGGCGTCGGCACCAAACTCAAGATCGCCATCGAAACCGGATTGTTCGACGGCATCGGCCAGGATCTAGTGGCGATGTGCGTCAACGACATTGTCGTGCAAGGCGCCGAGCCGCTTTTCTTTCTGGATTATTACGCCAGCGCGAAACTCGACGTGGATGCGGCGGCGCGGGTGGTCGAAGGCATCGCGCGGGCCTGCAAGGAATCCGGCTGCGCCCTGATCGGCGGCGAGACCGCGGAGATGCCCGGGCTTTACGCCAAAGGCGATTTCGATCTGGCCGGGTTTTCGGTGGGCGCGGTGGAACGCGGCCATGTCTTGCCGCGCACCGCCGACATGGTGGCGGGCGATGTGCTGATCGGCGTGGCCTCGTCGGGTGTGCATTCCAACGGCTATTCGCTGGTGCGCAAGGTGGTGGAGAAAAGCGGTCTGTCCTGGGACGCCCCGGCGCCCTTCGCACCCAACGCGAAACTTGGTGAAGCGCTGCTGACGCCCACCCGGCTTTATGTGAAGAGCGCGCTGGAAGCCTTGCGCGTGGGCGGCGTCAAAGGTTTCGCCCATATCACCGGCGGCGGCATCACCGAGAATTTGCCCCGTGCCCTGCCCGATGGACTGGACGCGGAAGTTGATCTGGATTGCTGGACGCCGCCGCCGGTCTTTGCCTGGATGGCGAAGTCGGCAGGCATCGCGGCGCCCGAAATGCTCAGGACTTTCAATTGCGGCATCGGCCTGGTGGTCGTGGTGTCGGAAAAATTCTCCGGCCATGTGATCGAGGCATTCCAGCAGTCGGGCGACAAGGCGGTGCGCCTGGGCCATGTCGTGGTCGGCAACGGCGAGGCCAAGGTGGTCTATCGCGGGACCTTGAAGCTTTGAATTACACATGCCGGCTTCTCCTCCTTATCTTGATGGAGTGCGGTTCGGTCAGTGGCTGTGTCCTCATGACAAACCACCAGCTACAAATTGTGGATGTTGATGCGCCCAAGGTCATAAAACTCAAAACTGCATCGGACAATTGGCCCAGACCATCTTGGAGCAGCCATTCTACGCAAATCGCGATAGAATTTTCGACAAACGTCGATCTTTGGAAATTTGCCAAGGCCGAAGAATATAATGTTGGGGCGGATGTTGCGATGTGCGCCAATCGTGAATTGGACTCTGCCCGACAATTACAATTTGACCCTTATGTGTATACGAGGTCAGGAATTCTAGATCCTTTTGGTGACGCTCAACCACCAGCCATGGACCGATATCGGGTATATTTCAGTCTTGCAGCATTCCCGACGGCAAGCGATACAGCAAAAACATTTCGTTACGACCTCGCATCCAGACCGCTGGACGTATGCTTCAGACTTAGAGGCGGGAATATGCTCGGTGGTAAATTCTACTCCAACGCCGTCGTGATACCAGGTGGGACGATCCAAAACGCTGGATCGGAAGACGTTCAATGATCCAAAAGCGCGTCGGCGTTCTGATCTCCGGCCGGGGCAGCAATCTGGGGGAACTGATCGCGGCCCAGGCGGATGCGCCTTACAAAATCGTGCTGGTGATTTCCAACAATGACGATGCGGGCGGGCTAAAACGCGCCGCCGATGCCGGCATCGCCACACAAATCATTCCGCACAAAGGCAAAAGCCGCGAAGCATTCGATGCCGAACTGGATACGGCGCTGCGCGCTGGCGATGTGCAGATCGTCTGCCTGGCGGGATTCATGCGGATTCTCTCTGACGGCTTTGCCCGCGCCTGGGAAGGCAAACTGATCAACATCCATCCCTCGCTGCTGCCCGCCTATCGGGGGGCGCGGGTGCACGAACGGGTGATCGCAGCGAAAGAATCGCAGTCGGGCGCTTCGGTGCATTTCGTGGTGCCGGAACTGGATGCGGGCCCGGTGATTGCGCAGGCCCGCGTGCCGGTACATCCCGATGACACGCTGGAGATCTTGTCGGCCCGGGTGCTTGAGGTGGAACACAGGCTCTATCCCGCCGCTCTTCGGCTTTTGGCGGAAGACAAAGTGAAGCTCGAAAAAGGCTTGGCAGTTTTTGGCTAGCCCAGGCCTGCGAGTTGTGCCGATACATCCCAAAGCTTCTTCGCATCGGCGTCGTTGCGCGCTTCGGCCGTCGGCCCGGCAACTTTGCATTCATAAAAATATTCGCCGTTGACATTCGCCACCTCAGGTGACGACGCCAGATAGAGAATGGTCCTGGCCCCCTCTTCCGGAGATATTCCGGCAATTGGCTTGGCAGCCCGCACCAGCAGCGACCCGATGCCGCCCGATTGGTCGCCAAAGCGCGTCGCGACAAAGCCGGGATGCAAGCAATTGGCGGTGATACCAGTGCCGGCAAGGCGCCGCGCCAACTCGCGGGTGAACAGAATGTTGCAAAGCTTGGATTTGGAATAAACGGGAAGTCCCGAATAGCCGCGACAGCTTTGCAGGTCGCTGAAATCCAGCTTGGCCCGCCGGTGCGCCCCGGACGAGGTCGAAACGATGCGCGCATCTCTCTTCAGCTTTGGCAAAAGCAGGTTGGTGATGACGAAATAGGACATGTGATTGAGGGCGAAGGTCCGCTCCAGTCCGTCGCGGGTTTCCCGGCGGGCGTAGAACAATGCGCCGGCATTGTTGATCAGGACATCGATCCGTGGCTCCTGCCCGATCTCCCCTGCCAGCCGTTTCATGTCCGCCAGCAGCGACAGATCGCCCATATGCACGGCGTGCGCGGCGGCGGCGTTGGCCGCGCGCAGCTTCGCCATGGTGACATCGGCGCGCGCTTTGTCGCGGGCGGTGAAGACGATGCGGGCGCCCTGCTGCGCCAAGTGGATGGCCGCGACTTCGCCGATGCCAGAGGTCGCGCCCGTGATGACGATGGTCTTGCCGTGCATAAGTAAACGGCCCCCGTCAGGTCCGGAACGGCAACCTTATATCGTATTCGCGGAAAACCGTTCAGCTATGGATATCGAGATCGCTGAAGAAGAAGTGGATCTCGTTGGCGGCGGTTTCGGCGGCGTCGGAACCATGCACCGAATTGGCTTCGATGCTTTCCGCGAAATCCTTGCGAATGGTGCCGGGCGCGGCATTGGCGGGATTGGTTGCGCCCATCACTTCGCGGTTCTTGGCGATGGCGTTCTCGCCTTCCAGCACCTGCACCACCACCGGACCGGAGGTCATGAACTCGACCAGGCTCTTGAAGAAGGGCCGCTCGCGATGCACGCCGTAAAAGGCCTCGGCCTGGCCTTTGGACAGGCGAATGCGGCGGCTGGCGACGATGCGAAGCCCCGCGTCCTCGAATTTGGCGACGATCTTGCCCGTCAGGTTCCGGCGTGTTGCGTCCGGCTTGATGATGGAAAGGGTGCGCTCAACAGCCATGGGAACTCCGAAACGTTAAAACCGGGCGCCTTATGCATGGAGCTTGGCGAATCTTCAAGCCGTGCTATACGCGCGGCCCAAATGCTGGCTATCGACAACATCGTGGTGCGGATCGCGGGGCGGGAAATCCTGTCCGGCGCCACCGCCAACCTGCCCGCGGGCCGGCGCATCGGCCTGGTCGGCCGCAATGGCGCGGGAAAATCGACGCTCTTCAAGGTGATCCTGGGCCAGCTTCAGCCGGATGACGGCCAGATCAGCTGGCCCAATGCCTGGCGTATCGGGGCGGTAGCCCAGGAAGCACCCGGCACCGATGTCAGCCTAATCGACACCGTGCTGGAAGCCGATGTCGAACGCACCCGCCTGCTGGCGGACGCCGAGCATGAAACCGACGGCCACAAGCTGGGCGACATTTACGCGCGGCTGGACGCCATCGATGCCTATACCGCGCCGTCACGCGCGGCGGAAATTCTGGCCGGCCTGGGTTTCTCCGCCGAGGACCAGCTGCGGCCCTGCAAGGAATTTTCCGGCGGCTGGCGCATGCGCGTGGCGCTGGCGGCGATCCTGTTCTCCGCCCCCGATCTTCTGCTGCTGGACGAGCCCACCAACTATCTCGATCTGGAAGGCGTGATGTGGCTGGAGAATTTTCTTCAAAAATATCGCGGCACCGTGGTCATTGTCAGCCATGACCGCGACCTGCTGAATACCGCCGCCGAATTCATCCTGCATATGGAGCGTGGCAAGGTCACGCTCTATACCGGCAATTACGACACTTTCGTGGAGACCCGCGCCGCCAAACGCGCCCTGGATGTCGCCTTCGCCAAGAAACAGGAAGCAGCCCGCGCCCACATGCAGGCCTTTGTCGACCGCTTCAAGGCCAAGGCGTCCAAGGCGCGCCAGGCGCAAAGCCGCATGAAGATGCTGGCCAAGATGGCGGTGGTGGATATTCCCGTCGACGAGCATGTCGCGCCAATCCGGATTCCGGAGGCGACCGGCGCCAGCCCGCCGCTGATCACCATGGACCGCGCTTCGGTGGGTTACGAGCCGGGCAAGCCCATTCTTACCGGCCTGTCCTTCCGCTTCGATCCCGAGGACCGCATCGCCCTTCTGGGCAAGAACGGCAATGGCAAATCCACCTTGGCGAAATTGCTGGCGGGCAAGCTGGAGGCGATGAACGGCGAATTCGTGCGCGCCCGCAAGCTGGTGGTGGGCTATTTCGCCCAGCATCAGCAGGAAGAACTCGACACCAGCATCACGCCGATCGAAACCCTGTCGCGGCTGAGCCCGAAACTCACCATCGAGCAGGTGCGCGGACAATTGGGCGGCTTCGGCTTCTCATCCGACAAGGCGCTCACCAAGGTCGGCCAATTGTCGGGCGGCGAGCGGGCACGCCTGATGCTGGCGTTGGCGACATTGGACAAGCCCAATCTTCTGATCCTGGACGAGCCCACCAACCATCTCGATATCGATGCCCGCAACGAACTTCTCACCGCGCTCAACGATTTCGACGGCGCGGTGGTGCTGGTCAGCCATGACCGGCGGCTGATCGAGGCCACTGCCGACCGGCTCCTGCTGGTGGCCGACGGCAAGGTGACGCCATTCGAAGGTGATCTCGACGATTACCGCCGTTTCCTGTTG
This sequence comes from uncultured Alphaproteobacteria bacterium, assembly GCA_903897605.1. Lineage (GTDB taxonomy): Bacteria > Pseudomonadota > Alphaproteobacteria > Micropepsales > Micropepsaceae > Rhizomicrobium. Next base: position 64,081 of record CAIUCH010000015.1, on the reverse strand, counting down.
TCGGGTGACAATGCGCCAACCCGCCGCGCCGAACCCGAGGCCAAGCCGACAAAAGAACTGGCCCGGCGCGGTGCCGCCGAACGGCGCCGGGAACTGAAGCCGCTCAAGGACCGAATCGATTCGGCGGAATCCCAGATCGCCACCTTGCAGACGGAACTCGCTAAGCTGGATCGTGCCCTGGCCGACCCGCTGCTTTTTACACGCGATCCCGCCAAGGGAAGCGCCGTTTCCAAGAAGCGCGCGGAGGCTGCGCGCAAATTGGCGGCGGCGGAAAGCCTCTGGGTCGCGGCGCAGGAAGAATATGATGGGGCGATGGCGGGAGAGTGAAGCAACTTGTTGTCACTGAGACCGGCTGGTTAATGTTTATCATTTGACTGTGCCCACCTTAAATCTGTGTTAGCGTCCTGGGCAGAAACTTGGATGCGGGAGCGGCCGGGTTTCGGTGCCAGGGGCGCGCATGCCGGATAGCCGTTTTTTTCATGCGGATGGCCCGTTTTCGTTGGGCCATATCGCCGGAACCGTGGGCGCTGAACTCGCCCAGCCCGAACGCGCGGGCGAAATGATCCGCGATGTCGCCGAATTGGAAGATGCGACCGCCGGCGAACTGGCCGTTTTCAGCGATCCGAGGCACGCCACCGCCTTTGCCAAATGCCATGCCAGCGTGGTCGTCACTAGCCGCAAGCTCAGCGCCTATCCGCACAATGGCAGCACGTTGCTGCTGATCGACGATCCCCGCCTTGCTTTTGCGCGGATCGGAAAATTGTTTTATCCGCGCGCGCTGCCCAAGGCCTTCATCCATTCGCGCGCCTTCGTTGCCGCCAGCGCCCGCATCGGCGATGACACCGAAATCGGCGCCGGTGCCGTGGTGGGCGAGAATGTCCAAATCGGCGCCCGCTGCCGCATCAGCCCCAATGCCGTGATCGGCGACGGCGTCACCATCGGCGATGACACCGCGATTGGCGCCAACAGCAGCATCAGTCACGCCCTGATCGGCGCCCATGTCAGCATCGCGGAGAATGTCTCGATCGGCGGCGAAGGTTTCGGCTTCGTGCCCGGCCCCAAAGGTCCGATGCGGGTCTTCCAGGTCGGCCGCGTCATCATCGAAGACCAAGTCGAGATCGGCGGCAATTGCGCCATCGATCGCGGCTCGCTGGGCGACACGGTGATTGGGGCGATGAGCGCGCTCGATAATTTGGTCCAGATTGGCCACAATGTGAAACTCGGCAGAGGCTGCATCCTGGCCGGACAGGCGGGGGTCGCGGGGTCCACCACCCTTGGCGATTTCGTGATGGTGGGCGGCGCGACGTCGATCAGCGATCATCTCACCATCGGCACCGGCGCCAAGATTGCCGGCAAGAGCGGCGTGATGCGCGATGTGGCGCCGGGCGAGACGGTGGCGGGCTATCCCGCCGTGCCGGTGCGGCAGTGGCACAAACAGTCAGCGGCTCTGGCGAAATTGGTCGCCCGCGTCAGCGGCAAGGAATAAGCGGCTATTTCAGCTGCTGGCGCGCGATGCGCACCCACTCGGCCTGGCGGCGGCGATAGTAACCCGGCGCGCCCTTCACCGAATCCAGGATTTCACGAAACAGCTGCTGCGCCCGTTGTTCCTGTCCCAATTGCTGCAGCAGCATCGCGAAGCGGCAACGGGCCTCCTCGCCGGGATAGCGCGGCACCACATTCTCATATTGCCGCATCGCCGCGTCATTCTTGCCTTGCAACGCCAGGGCGCGGGCATAGTCCAGCTCGGCATCGGCGTCGGAGGCATTGGGATCGGTCTGTTTCAATTGCAGGAACAGGGCTTGCGCCGCCGCGCCATCGCCCGCCAGCATCTTGGCGCGGGCAAGACCTTTCAGCAGCGTGGCGTCGCTGGCGCCCAAAGGTCCCGCCATGGCGCTTTCATACAACTCCACCGCGTCGGTAAAGCGGCCCATCCGGATGCATTCCTCGGCCAGGACGCGCTTGGCGTCGGCGGAGCCCACGGTCGCCACTTGGCGTTGCTTTTCGCGAAAACCGCGGCCGGGATCGGCGACATTCACCACATTGTCGGCAAAACGTCGCGCCGGCCCGCTCGACCACATGTCGGGCAGGATGGCGAAGACGCCATAAGTGATCCAGCCAAATGGCGGCGGCACCACCGCAATGGCGAGAATCCAAAGAAAGGAACGGCCGGTGCGGATGACGTGATAGGCCAACGCCAGGTCGATGAGAAGCGCGGTGATGCCGATGCCGTAGAACATTCCGTTCAGCCTTGCTTCTCGAATTTGCCGGAAGGCGTTTCCTTCCAATAGGTCACGTCATGGCCGGCATCCTTGGCGTCCTTCCAGGCGGCGCGCGCCGCATCCAGCATGGCGGCGTCGCGCCCGTCGAACAGCATCACCACCCGCGCCAGCGATGAGAGGCCATTGGCCTTCCAATCGGCAGGCCGCGAACCGCCCACGCAAAACAATATTTGAGCCTGATTGGGATTCTCGTCTTCCACCGTGATCAGTACCGGTTGGCGCGCCGCATCGCCATCGCCTGATTGCGCATGGGCCAAGAAGGACTGGTCGTCATACGTCCAGAGCAAATTGTCCAACGCGTCGGAGCGTTCGGAGCTGTCGGTCTTGACCACCGCCCGCCAGCCGCGCTCCAGCGATTTTTCGATCAGGCCCGGCAAGACGTCTTCCAGTGCCCGCCGTTCGAGATGATAGAACAGCGTCTCCGTCACGATTCGTAATGCTCGTGTATCAAGCGGTCGAGTAGCTTGACACCCCAGCCTGTGCCCCAGCTTGGGATCATCGGCTTGTGTTCGCCGTCTTGCCAGGCGACACCGGCGATATCCAGATGCGCCCACACCATGCCGTCGTCGATGAATCGCTTGAGAAATTGCGCCGCGGTGATCGAACCGGAATTGGCGCCGCCGATATTCTTCACATCGGCGATCTTGGAGCGGATCATCTTGTCATAGGCCGGGTCGAGCGGCAGCCGCCACACCCGTTCGCCGGTGGTGCGTCCCGCTTGCGCCAGGCGATCCGACAGTTTGTCGTCATTGGAAAATACGCCGGCATGCTCAAAGCCCAGCGCCTGCACGATCGCGCCGGTCAGGGTTGCCAGGTCGATGACGAATTTCGGCTTGAAGCGGCGCTGGGTGTAGGTCAGCGCGTCCGCCAGCACCAGCCTTCCTTCCGCGTCGGTGTTCAGCACCTCGATGGTCTGGCCTGACAGCGAAGTCAGGACATCGTCGGGACGGATGGCGCCGCCATCGGGCATGTTTTCGACCACCCCGATCACGCCCACCGCATTGACCTTGGCCTTGCGGGTGGCCAGGGCCAGCATGGTTCCGGTCACTGCCGCGGCGCCGCCCATGTCGCCCTTCATGCCCATCATCCCGGCGCCGGGCTTGAGCGACAGGCCGCCGGAATCAAAACACACGCCCTTGCCGACAAAGGCCACGGGATTGCCTTTCTTGCGCGCGCCGTTCCATTGCATGACCACCAGCTGGCTTTCGCGTTCGCTGCCCTGACCAACGCCGAGCAGCGCGCCGAAACCCTGTTTCTTCATTTCAGCCTCGCCCAGCACCTCGACTTTCAGGCCGAGCTTGGCAAGCGCCTTGACCCGGCGCGCGAACTCGACCGGATAAAGAATATTCGGCGGCTCGTTGACCAGATCGCGGGCGAGCAAAACGCCATCCGCCACCGCATCCAGACCCTGCCAGGCGCGTTTCGCGGCCGATATCTCCGCCGTCGTCAACTTCAGCGCGTTCAAGTGCCTTTTATGTTCGTCCAGATTGCGGGTCCGGTATTTCTCGAAACTATAGCCGCGCAACCGGGCGCCGAAGGCCAGATGCGCCGCCGCTTCGCCATTCTTTATCTTCGATCCCTTGGGAACTTCGATCTCGAAGGTAGCGGAGGTTTCACCCGCGCTGTCCAACCGCGCGGTGATCTGGGCCCCGATCACTTCCAGCCCCTTGCCGTCCAGTGCGGCGGGTTTTCCGAGCCCGACCAGAAGAAGGCGCGAGACGCCCAGCCCTTCGGGCGCCAGCACTTCCAGCAATTGCCCGGATTTTCCCGTGAAGCGGGAGAATTTCAGCGCCCGGGTCAGCGCCCCGCCGCTGGCCTTGTCGGCCTTGACCGCGGCCGGGCTGAGCGCCTTGCCCTCCGATGCCGCCACCACCCAGCTTCCGGTCTGAACCTTGGGGGACGGCGCGGCGAAGGAAATCTGCATGAATATCTCCGGAAATAGCGGGGTTGGCGAAGGGCCGAATAGCAATGCTAGTTTAGGTCGAATCGTGAGAGGGGCGAAAGTCCATGGCCGCCGCCCACTCCCGGGGTGACATGACAGAGCACGACCATAGCGGCCAGGGGCAGGAACAGCCACGCCGCGAACTTACAAAGCTGCCTCAACTGTCCTGGTATGTGCTGGGCCAGATTCTGGGGCCGGTGGCGCTGCTTACATTGCTGATGACCTGCGTCATCCTGCTCACCCAGTCACTCCGGCTGCTGGACCTGGTGATCAACCGCGGCCAGTCGGCGCCGACTTTCGTTTATCTGACCGTACTGATCCTGCCGGGGCTGCTGGTCATCATTCTGCCCATCGCCTTTTTCTTCGGCACGCTCTTCACCCTGTCGCGGCTCAATGGCGACAGCGAATTGGTGGTCATGGCCTCGGCCGGCTACAGCCAGCGCCAGCTCGCCATGCCCGTCTTCATCGCCGCGCTGCTGGTGATGGTGCTGACATGGACTTGCGCGCTCTGGCTGAACCCGGCGGGACAGCGCGCCCTCAACGCCAAGGTGCTGGACATTCGCGCCGATATCGGCGCGGCGTTGCTTAACGAAGGCGAGTTCAACCCTCCCGCCCCCGGCCTCACCGTCTTCATCCGCCAACTGAGCAGCGACGGCCAGATCAAGGGCATTCTGGTGCATGACAGCCGCGACGTGAAGCGGCCCGTCACCTATCTGGCCGAACGCGGCGTGCTGGCACAGACGCCGCAGGGCGCCCGTCTCATCATGCTGGATGGCACGGTGGAGCAGAGTGCCCAGGGCGGCAGCCAATTGTCGGTGCTGAAATTCCAGCGCGACGTCTTCGATCTCGATCAGTTCGCCGGTCCGGCGCGCGCCAATCTGCGCCAGACCAATGAACGGTTCCTGGGCGAATTGCTGCACCCCACCGACCCTGCGCTCACCGATCGCATCCGCAACGCCTATCTGGCGGAAGCTCATAACCGGATCTCGCAGCCGCTCTATTGCCTGGCCTTCGCCATGATCGCATTGGCCACGATCCTGCGAGGCCGCCGTCAACGCGGCGCGCTTGCCATCCGGCTCACCATTGCGGCGCTGGCGGCGGCGGCTGTGCGCATTGCCGGCTATGGCGTGGCGGGACCCGCCTCCAATCATCCCGCCCTGATCAGCCTGTTTTACATCATTCCACTTCTCGGCGCCGGCCTCGCGCTGGCGGTGTTGATGGGCTACAGCCCCAGCGCAATCCTGGCGCGCCGCCGCACGAGCGAGGTTCCGGCATGAGTTGGTCCTGGACGCTCTATCGCTATCTGGCGCTGCAATTCTTTCTGGGCGTGGCGGTGGTTTATTGCGCCTTCCTGGTGCTGGCCTTCTCCATCGACATCGTCAATCTTCTCAATCGCACCTCGGGCCATGCCGTCACCACGTCGGTGATCGTGGGCATGGCGGCGCTGCAATTGCCCGATCTCGGCCAGAAGATGCTGCCATTCGCGATCCTGCTGGGCGGCGTCTTCACCTTCGCGCGACTGTCGCGCAGCCAGGAACTGGTGGCGACGCGCGCCGCCGGCGTCTCGGCCTGGGATTTCCTGCTGCCGCCGCTGGCGGTGTCGGTTGCGATCGGCATTTTCGCCGTCACTGTCTTCACGCCGGTTTCGGCCCGCATGTTCGCGGAGTTCGCCGGTATGGAAGCACGCTATGTCAAAGGCGAAGCATCGCAGCTTTCGGTGTCGCAGAACGGACTCTGGCTGCGCCAAGGCGACGAGAAGCAGCAATCGGTGATTCACGCCCTGCGCGTCGCCGACCAGGGCCAGCATCTGGAAGATGTCATCGTCTTTCTCTATGGCGCAAACGATCATTTCACCGGCCGTATCGACGCCAAGACCGGCCAGCTGCGGGACCATGAATGGCAGCTCAGCGACGCCTGGGTGTCGGATACCAAGGGAAGGCCCCAGCATCATGACAGCTATCTGTTGAGCACGACGCTGACGCCGGAGCAGATTCAGGAAAGCTTCGCGTCGCCGGACACGCTCTCCTTTTGGGATTTGCCGGGTTTCATCCACGCCGCCCAAGCGGCAGGATTTTCCGCCACGCGCTATCAGCTTTATCTTTACACGCTTTACGCCCTGCCAGCCCTGTTCGCGGCGATGGTATTCATGGCGGCGAGTTTTTCGGTGCGCCTGTCGCGCGAAGGTGGCGTCGCCAAAGTGATCCTGTTCAGCGCCGCCTGCGGCTTCGGGGTCTATTTCTTCTCTGATCTTACCCGCGTGCTGGGCCAATCGGGCGCGGTACCTGTGTTGCTGGCGGCCACCGCTCCGGCCATAGCCGCGATCCTGATCGGCATGACTCTCCTGTTCAATCAGGAGGACGGATGAGCCCGCGCCGTTCGGCGCTGCTCAGGCTGTTGTTGCTCGGCGCGGCGCTCACCCCCTGGCTGGCGCAGGCCGCGGCCGAGGCTGCGTCCGCTCCAGCAAAGTCAACCAAACCGGCGGCGACCGCGGACGGTCAGATCCTGTTGCAGGCGGATCAGGTGATTTACGATGGCGACAGCCAGACGGTTTCCGCCCAAGGCCATGTCGAAATTGTCGACCAGGGCCGCATCGTCGATGCCGACAAGGTCACCTATAACCAAAAGACCGATCAGGTAACCGCGGATGGCCATGTCACCGTCACCGACGCCGCCGGAAATGTCGTCTTCTCCAATCATGTCGTCCTCACCGATCACATGCGCGATGGCGTGCTGTCGGGCTTCGGCGCACTGATCGGCAAGAATGGGCGGCTGGCCGCCGCCAGCGCCCAGCGTGTCGGCGGCACCATGGTGATCGCGCGTCAGACCGTCTACAGCCCTTGCAAGATCTGCAACCAGCCGGGCCAGCGCACACCGGTCTGGCGGGTCAAGGCCGAACGCGTGGTCTATGACCAGGTCAAGCATCGCATTCATTTTACCGACGCGACTCTGGATCTGTTCGGGATACCGATCCTCTACACGCCGGTCCTGTCCGAGCCCGATCCCACCGTAAAATATGCCAGCGGCCTCCTGGCGCCCGACATCGGCAATTCCACCAAGATCGGTTATTTCGCGCGCATTCCCTATTACATTGCGATCTCGCCCACCAACGACCTGACGATCGCGCCGCAATTCTCCACCGAGGGCGGCGACCTGGTGGAGGGGGAATATCGCGCCCGCTGGAACAATAGCGGCATGTGGCTGCAAGGCTCGCTCGCCTATAACGGCAAAGGCGCCCTGGGCGGAAGCGCGGGCCCGCAATATTACGACCATTTGTTCGGTTCCGGCCGTTTCGCGCTCGACAATGGCTGGGCAAACGACAATGGCTGGCGCGCCGGTTTCGATGCGGAGATGACCAACAACAGCGCCTATATGCGCTTCTACGACATTTCCTATCTCGACCGGCTGGTGAACGACCTCTTCATCGAGGAGGAAAGCGGGCGCAGCCGTTTCGCGCTTACCGGTTATTATTTCCAGGGCCTGCGCGCCACCGACAGGCAGAGCGCGATCCCCTATGTCCTGCCGCAGCTGGATTACACTTTCATTCCCGACGGAAAGGTTGGGGGCGGCCGGCTTCGTTTCGACATCAACAGCGTGTCCTTGTCGCGCAGCAGCGGACCGGACAGCCAGCGCCTGACCACCGAACTCAATTGGCGGCTGCCCCTTGTCTTTGGCGGCGGTCAGCTCTGGACCCTGATTGCGGATGCGCGGGGCGACGTCTTCCATGTCGACAACAATGATCCGGTGGATTTTCCTGGCGTGCCGGACAAGAGCCGCTATGTCTCGCGCGGCATTCCCTATGTGGCGCTGGACTGGCGCTGGCCCTTCGTCGCCAATGGCCATAACGGAAATTCCTATGTGCTGGAGCCGGTAGCGCAAATGATCGCGCAACCTTATGGCGGCAACCCGGCCGGACTTCCCATCGAGGACGCCAACGCATTCGAGTTCGACGACAACAATCTTTTCAGCATCAACCAGCTGCCGGGTTACGATCTGGTCGAAAGCGGCCCGCGCGCCAATGTCGGCCTGATTGCCGATGCCATCTTCAAGGGCGGAGAGATTCAGGGCCTGGTGGGTCAGACCTATCGCCTCAAGCCAGATCCCATCTTCGCCAATCTCACCGGCAACAACGGCACCGCCTCCGACGTGATCGGCCGCGTCTCGCTCAAATTCCCGCATTTGGATTTCACCGACCGTCTGGATCTTGATCGCGGCAATGGCACACTCAGGCGGCATGAAATCTATGTTACGGGAACTTATGGCCGTTCCTCGCTGCAGGTCGCCTATGTGCAACTGCCCGCGGAAGCCATCAATCTGGGCTTGCCCACCCGCGAGCAGGTCAATGTCCAGGGCGACGTCAATTTCTACCAGAATTGGCAGGCCTTCGCCGCGGTCGAGCGCGACCTTCTGGCCGGCAAGATGCTCGATACGGAGTATGGCCTGGGCTATGAGGACGAATGTCTGGCGATCTCGGTCGCCTATCGCCGCAAATACACCTTCGACGCCATTCAGGGCGTGCCGCCCTCGACGTCCGTGATTCTGCGGTTTTCGCTCAAGACCGGCGACCAGCCGGTGCAACCGTTCAGCCTGTTCCCGCAAAATGTCTTCGCCACCAGCCATCCGTAAGGGTTTTTCGTGAAACCTTGATCGGGCGGGGAAATTGCTTATTCTGTCGCGTGGGTTAAGGGCAACCGGCACTTCTCGGGAGCGCTGCCTTGAGCCATACCCTGTGATCGAACCAGCGGCAAAGACCAGACCTTGACCATGCGTATCGTCCATACCGCGCTGTTCGGCATCGCCGCCCTGTTGTGCGTCGCCGTCGGCGCGCGGGCCCAGCAGCAGAATCTGGCCGCCGTCGAGCCCGCACCCACCGCCGATGCCGCGCCCACGGCCGATCCCGTCTCCCCGGCAGTGGCGCCGGCCGCCCCCGCAGCCGCAACGGCTGCCGCAACGGCGACGCCAATTGGGGCGCCAGAGCCGGCTGCCGCCAAGCCCGCTGCCGCGGCCAAGCCAGCGCAGAAAAGCGCTGCCCTGACGCCCAAGCAGAAAGCCTATCATCCGCCGCTGCTCAGCGCCGATCCCGACAATTCCGACAGCGACGGCATCGCCGCCACCATCAACGACATTTCAGTCTCCGAATATGAAGTGCGCCAGCGCATGGCGCTGTTCCTGGCCACCGCCGGTCTTCAGCCCAATGACGAGGAAAAGAAGCGTATCCGCACCCAGATCCTGGAACAGTTGGAAAATGAAAAGCTGGAGCTGCAGGAAGCGATCAAGAAACATATCACGGTCGCGCCAAGCGAAGTCGACAACCAGATCAATCACATGATGAGCGACAATCACCTCACCATCGCGCAGCTCCGCGATGTTCTGAACAATGCCGGCTCCAGCGAGTTGGCGTTGCGCACCCAGCTCACCGCCCAGATCGCCTGGGAAAAGACAGTGTCCCAGGAATATCAGGATCGCATCAATATCACGCCGGCCGAAGTGGATTCCGAGATGAACCGCTACGCCGAAGGCGCCGACAAGCCGCATTATCTGGTGAGCGAAATCTTCTTCACGGTGGACAATCCGGACAAGGATGCCGAAGTGCAGAAGACCGCGCAGGGCGTCGAGGACCAGCTCAAGGTCGGCGGCAATTTCGCTCTGGTGGCGCGCCAGTTCAGCCAGTCGCCCTCGGCTGCCGCCGGTGGCGATATGGGCTGGGTGCATGAAGGCCAGTTGGCGCCCGAATTGAACGCCGCTCTGACCAAAATGGCGATCAATTCGGTGTCTCCGCCGATCCGCTCCATTGGCGGCTATTACATTGTCTCCCTGCGCGCACGCCAGGAGCCCCTGGGCACCAAGATCAATGCGCCGGCGGAAGCTGCCATCAACCCCGACAGCACTCTGCCGCTGGCGCGCCTGCTGCTGCCGCTGGGGCCTTCACCGACCAAAGATACTGTCGAGGCCGCAACAAAGATCGCCAACAGTCTTCGCGCCAATTATGGCGGGTGCGAGATGCTGCAGAAGCTGCCGCAGCAGCTTTCCGGTGCGGTCTATATGAATCTCGGCAACATGAAATTAAGCGATCTCAGTCCGGAAATTCTGAAGGCGCTTGCCACGACACATTCCGGCGAAGCAGCCATGCCCTTTGTTTCTCAAGCCGGCATCGAATTGATCGGGCGCTGCGACAAAAAAATCGTGGTTCAGACCGCCTACACATTGCCGTCGCGGCAGGATGTCGAGAACCAGCTTTTCCAGCAGCAGATTTCCGCCATGGCGCGGCGCTATATGCGCGACCTGAGACGCGGCGTCGATGTCGAAATCCGGTAAGCCCGAACACGCATTGCCGATTGCCGTGACGATGGGCGAACCCTCCGGCATCGGGCCGGAGATTGCGATGGCCGCGTTCGATCAACTGAACGGAGAAATCAACGGCCGTTCGCTGAAGCTGGTGGGAGATGCCGGCATTTTTGCCCGTCACGGTGCGGCGCTGATCGCCACCCGGGCGAAAGTCAGGGCGATACCAGGCAAACCGGATACCGCCAACGCGCCCGCGGTCATCGAAGCGATCGAAATCGCCACCAGGGCCTGTCTCGCGGGAACAGCCGCCGCCATGGTCACGGCGCCGATTCATAAGGCGGTTCTGGCCGAGGCGGGCTTCCCTTATCCTGGCCATACCGAGTTTCTTGGCCACCTGACCGGTGCGCCCCGCGCGGTGATGATGCTGGCGAGCGAGAAATTGCGGGTGGTGCCGCTCACCATCCACATGCCGCTGGCGAAGGTGCCGGCCACCATCACCGCCGAAGCGATCATCGAGACCGCGGAGATCACCCTCATGGCCCTGGCGCGGGATTTCGGCATTGCCAACCCCTGCCTTGCGATCGCCGGTCTCAATCCTCATGCCGGTGAGGAAGGCATGCTGGGCAGCGAAGAAGGCCGGGTGATCGGTCCGGCAGTGGCAGCGCTGAAGGCGCGCGGTCATCATGTGACCGGACCGCTTTCCGCCGATACGCTGTTTCACGACGAAGCGCGCAAAACTTATGACGCGGTGCTCACCATGTACCACGACCAGGGCTTGATTCCGATCAAGACCTTGTCCTTTTGGGATGGCGTGAATGTGACCTTGGGCCTGCCGATCGTGCGCACCTCGCCCGACCATGGCACCGCTTTCGATATTGCCGGCACCGGCAAGGCGGATGTCCGCAGCATGATCGCCGCGATTCGGATGGCGGCGGTGATGGCCGATGCACGAGCGCTTGCAGGCGTTCGGAGCGGCGGCGTGCAAACGGGAATCGGTTTTCCATCCGCAAGCGCGACCAGTAAAAGTGTCGGATAGCCTGCCACCGCTGAGGGACGTGATCGCCTCCTACGATTTGGCGGCCAAGAAGTCCCTGGGCCAAAATTTCCTTCTCGATCTCAATCTCACGCGCAAGATCGCACGCGCCGCCGGCGCCGCGGAAGGTGGCACATTCTACGAGGTCGGGCCCGGCCCTGGCGGCCTTACCCGCGCCTTGCTGAGCGAAGGCGCGGGGAAAGTCATCGCGGTGGAACGCGACCAGCGCTGCCTTCCAGCGCTGGGTGATATCGCCGCTGCTTATCCGGGCCAACTGGAGATCATCAACGCCGATGCGCTGAGCTTGGATGAGCGCGAAATCCTGCCGCCCGGAGTACGGATCGCGTCCAACCTGCCCTACAATGTCGGCACGGCGCTGTTGATCAAATGGCTAACGGGAGCATCGACCAGCAAAAATGCGGAGGGCAACTCGCAATGCGAGCAGACCGGAGCGGGCTTGCGTCCGGGCGTGCGACCCAACAAAAACTGGCCGCCTTTCTGGTCAAGTCTCACCCTCATGTTCCAGCGCGAAGTCGCCGAACGCATCATTGCCAAACCGGACAGCGAACATTATGGTCGTCTGTCGGTGCTGGCGGGCTGGCGGACCAAAGCGAAAATCCTGTTCGATGTGAACCGCAGCGCTTTCGTGCCGCCGCCTTCCGTCACCTCGTCCATCGTGCGGCTCGATCCGCTGGCGGAACCTGTCGCGCCTGCGGATATCCGGCGATTGGAGCGCGTGACCGCGGCTGCGTTCGGCCAGCGCCGCAAGATGCTGCGCCACAGCCTGAAGCCCTTGGGCGGTGAAGCGCTCCTGGAAAAAGCGGGCATCGATCCCACCGCGCGGCCCGAGCAACTGAATGTCGCCCAGTTCGCGGCCCTGGCCAACGCGTTGAACAATTAACGCAGGATTTGGCTGACAAAAGCGGGGATACCGGTCTGGCGCCTCCGCTTCATGCGCTCGGCCGCCAGAATGGTTCGGATATTGACCAAGGTCGTGTCCAGATTGTCGTTGATCACGACATAATCATATTCCGCCCAATGGCTGATCTCGCTGCTGGCCTTTGCCATGCGTTGGGCCACCACATCCTCGGCATCCTGGGCGCGAACCCGCAGTCGCCGTTCCAATTCATCGTGGCTCGGCGGCAGCACGAATATACTGACCAGATCGTCGCCAGCCTGCTGGCGCAATTGCTGGGTGCCCTGCCAGTCAATGTCGAACAGCACATCGCGCCCCTTCGCCAGCGCTAGCATCACCGGCTCTTTTGGTGTGCCGTATTGATTGTCGAACACCAGCGCATGCTCCAGGAAGGCGCCGCTCTGCACCATGCCGGTGAACATGCTGGAGGAGACGAAGAAATAATCCTTGCCTTCCACTTCGCCCTGGCGACGCGGGCGCGTGGTCGCCGACACGCTCATGGTGACATCCGGATCCGTCTCCATCAGACGGCGCGACAAAGTGGTCTTGCCTGCGCCCGAAGGCGAGGACAGGACCAGCATCAGGCCACGGCGATGATTCGCATCATTCAACATTTTGCGCCTGCTCCCGGAACTGGTCGATCACGGCCTTCAGCGCCAAGCCCACCCGTGTCAGCGCGATATCGGCGGATTTGGAGCAAAGCGTATTGGCCTCGCGGTTGAATTCCTGGGAGAGAAAATCAAGTTTGCGCCCCACCGCCTCGCGGCTCTTGAGCAGCGCACGGGCATCCTGGACATGCGCCTTCAAGCGATCCAACTCCTCGCGCACATCGGCGCGGGTGGACAGCAACGCCACTTCCTGCGCCAGCCTCTCTTCGGAAAGCGGCGCACCGCTCAGCAATTCCTGCATCTGCGCCGTCAACTTCTGGCGAAAACTTTCCGGTTGCGCCGCCGCCAGGCATTCGGCCTCACCCACCAACCGCTCGACTTCATCCATCTGGGCGGACAGAAGCTGCGCCAGCTTGGCGCCCTCGCCGATCCGCGCTTTGTTGAGCGCGTCGAATGTCATCGCCAGGCTTTTGAGAATCTCGGCGTCGCGATGCGCCCGCGCCACCGGATCCGGCACATTGCCTTCCTCCTGCACGATCACGCCTTTGAGCGCCAGAATGCCGTCGATCCGCGCCGGCGCCAGCCCGGTTTCGGAGGCAAGCTCGCGGGCCAGTTTCACCGCGCTGGCCAGTGCCACCGGGTCCACCTTCAATCCACGCGCCGTTTCCTGCGTCTCCACCATCAGGGAAATCTGGAAATTGCCCCGCCGGAATCGCTCCGTTGCCAGTATTCGGGCCGGCTGTTCCAGGGAATCGAATCCGGGCGGCGTACGCAGGCGCAAATCTAGTCCACGGCCATTGACGCTTTTGGCTTCCCAGCGCCAGCGCAGCCCTTCATGGCCGCCCGGGCTTTCGGCGAAGCCGGTCATGCTGACAATACTCATGGGTGAAACTCCGGATTCACGGAAATTTAGACGGCGGCCAGGCGCCTGTCACCTTGCATGGCGGCGTTTGGTCGGTTTGGCCGCGGCTTTCGCTTTCGCCGGCTTGGCGGTCTCCTCGGGAGGCAGTCCAGCCTTGGCACGCTCCACGGCGCGCCATGCCACCACATTGCGATCATGCTGGGCCTTGGTCGCGGCAAAGACATGGCCGCCCTTGCCGTTGGCGACAAAATAGAGATCGGCGCTCAGTTCGGGCTTCAGCACCGCGGTCAGCGAACCCTTGCCCGGATTGCAGATCGGTGTCGGCGGCAAGCCGGAGACGGCATAGGTGTTGTAAGGCGTCTGGGCCTGAATTTCGCTCTCGCGGATCCCGCGCCCCAAGGGATAACCCTTGGTGATGCCGTAGATGATGGTCGGATCGGATTGCAATCTCATTCCCACCCTTAGCCGGTTGACGAAGACGGCGGCGATATGGCGGCGTTCCTGCGGCAGCGCGGTTTCCTTTTCCACGATGGACGCCAGGATCACCGCCTGTTCGGGCGTGGTGATGGGCAGGCCCTGGCTGCGCCCCGACCATTGCTGATCGAGATATTTCTTTTGCGCATCCTGCATGCGGCCGGTGATTTCAGAGCGGCTGGTGCCGCGGGTGAAAAGATAGGTTTCCGGCAGCAGCGCCCCTTCGTCCGGCACCGGTCCGGCATCGCCCACCAGCACCGGATCGGTTACCACCAGCTTCTGAATCATGTCGGAGGTAAGGCCTTCGGCGGCGGTCAGCTTGTGCTGAATGGATTTTCCATCCACCAGAATTTTGGCGATGTCGGCCATGCTGGCATAAGGGGGCAAGGCATATTCCCCCGCCTTCACCTTCGAAGCCGCGCCATGAAAATGCAGTTCGGCTTCGAACAAAAGCGCGTTCGCCACGGCGCCGGCCTTCTGAATCTGGCCGACAATGTCGTGGGTGCGGCTGTGCGGCGCGATCAGCACCACCGCTTCACGGGCCCCATGTCCGGCTTCGGTCCAGGCTTCGTTCGCCCATTCCGCCACGCCGACGCCGACCACCACCAGCACGATCAGAAAGATCAGGACGCGAAACATCAAACCTTGGAGAGAATCAGCGCGGCGTTGGTACCGCCGAAACCGAAACTGTTGGACATGGCGACATTGACCTCATGCGGCCGCGATGTCAGCGGCACCAGGTCCATGGCGGTGATCACGTCGGGATGGTCCAGATTGATGGTGGGCGGCAGCATGCTGTCGCGCATGGCGAGCAGGCAGAAGATCGCTTCGACCGATCCCGCCGCGCCCAGCAGATGACCGATGGAAGATTTGGTGGACGATATGGGTTTGCCTGGCGCGGCATTGCCCAATAGCCGCTCCACCGCGCCCAGCTCAATGCCGTCGGCCATGGTCGAGGTGCCATGGGCGTTGATGTAATCGACGCCCGACGCGGCCATACCGGCCCGCTTCAGCGCCATCTGCATGGCGCGAAAGCCGCCATCGCCATCCTCCGACGGCGCCGTGATGTGGAACGCGTCGCCTGACAAGCCATAGCCTTTCACTTCGCCATAGATTTTTGCGCCGCGTGCCTTGGCGTGTTCCAGTTCTTCCAACATCACCACGCCGGCGCCTTCGCCCATCACGAACCCGTCACGGTCCTTGTCATAGGGACGCGAGGCTTTGGCGGGCGTGTCGTTGAATCCGGTGGAAAGCGCGCGGCAGGCATTGAAGCCGGCAATGCCGATGCGGCAGACCGCCGCCTCTGTTCCGCCAGCCAGCATCAAATCCGCATCGTCCAGCCCGATCAGCCGCGCCGCATCGCCGATAGCGTGGGCACCGGTGGCGCAGGCGGTCACCACCGCGTGGTTGGGGCCCTTATAGCCATGCTCGATGGAGGCATAGCCGGACACCAGATTGATCAGGCGTCCGGGAATGAAGAAGGGCGACAGCCGCCTGGGACCTTTTTCATGCACCAGGATCGAACCGGCTTCGATTCCCTCCAGGCCGCCGATGCCCGAGCCGATCAGAACGCCGGTGCGATGGCGATCTTCCTCGGTCTTGGGCTCCCAGCCGGAATCCACCACCGCCTGTTTGGCGGCGGCCAGGCCATAGATGATGAAATCATCCATGCGCCTCTGTTCCTTGGGATCGACCCACTGATCGGGATTGAAGGTGCCATTGGCACCGTCACCGCGAGGCACCTGGCAAGCGATCTTGGTCGCCAGGTCCTCGGTCTTGAATTTGGTGATGGTGCTGGCGCCGGATTTGCCGGCCAGTAGCGCGGCCCAGCTTTCTTCGACGCCGCAGGCCAGCGGCGTGACCAGGCCTAGTCCCGTTACCACAACCCGGCGCATGGGCAGGGATCAGGCGTTGGCTTTGTCGATATATTTGACCGCGTCGCCGACCGTCACGATGGATTCCGCCGCATCGTCGGGAATTTCGATGCCGAATTCCTCTTCGAACGCCATGACCAGCTCGACGGTGTCGAGGCTGTCGGCACCCAGATCTTCAATGAAGGACGCATTGTCGGTGACCTTCTCGGCATCGACATTCAGATGCTCGACAACGATCTTCTTCACGCGTTCCGCAGTATCGCTCATGGACTTTAAAGCCTCTCCTAGATTTGCAACCCGGTCCGTCAGGGAACGGCCGGGACCACACTTGTTTCACCAATTGGTGGGGTGCTTCGTGGGTGGGCGGTTCAGTAACATAATCGCTCCGGCCCCGCCACTTCACAGTTAAGTTATTGATTTATCTATCATAACATCGCCATCCCGCCATTGACCTGGATGGTTTCGCCGGTGACATAGGCTGCTTCCGGCGACGCCAGATAGACCACGGCGGCGGCGATATCCTCGGGCAAGCCCATCCGTCCGGCGGGAATGCGGGTGGCGATGGTTTGCTTCTGAAGGTCGGTCAGGACGTCGGTCATCGCAGTTTGAATAAAACCGGGCGCAACCGCGTTCACGGTGATGCTGCGCGAAGCAACCTCGGCGGCCAGCGATTTTGTCATCCCCACCAGGCCTGCCTTGGCGGCGGCGTAATTGCCCTGACCGGGATTGCCAGTGGCACCCACCACCGAGGTGATCTGGATGATGCGCCCCCAGCGCTTCTTCATCATGCCGCGCAGCACGGCGCGCGAAAGACGAAAGGCGGCGGTGAGATTGACCGCGATCACCTGATCCCATTCGTCATCCTTCATGCGCATGAAAAGATTGTCGCGGGTGATGCCGGCATTGTTGACCAGGATATCGATACTGCCGCCAGCGGCTTGTTCCGCCGCCTTGGGCAAGGCCTCGACCGAAGCAATGTCGGAGAGATTGGCCGGAGCGATGAAGGCGCGTGAACCGAGTTCGGCCTTGACGGCTTCCAAGGCTTCGGCGCGGGTGCCGGAAAGCACCACGATCGCGCCTTGCGCGTGCAACGCCCTTGCAATCGCGCCGCCGATACCTCCGGACGCGCCGGTCACAAGAGCCGTCTTGCCAGTGAGATCAAACATCAGAGTGCCTTTGCGAAAGTTTCGATTTCGTCGGGCGTATCGAGAGTGATGGTTTGCAGGTCCTTGTCAATCCGTTTGACCATGCCGGTCAGAACCTTGCCGCCGCCCATCTCGATCGTGGTATCCACGCCCAATCCCTTCAGCGCCAGAATGCTTTCGCGCCACCGCACGCGCCCGGTGACTTGTTCCACCAGCAGCCGCCGCACCGTCTCCGGTTCGACGGTTTCGGCCGCTATGACATTGGCCAGCACGGGCACGGCCAGCGGGCGAATCGCGATTTTGGCCAGCGCATCGCGCATGGCATCGGCGGCGGGCTGCATCAGGGGGCAATGGAAGGGCGCGGACACGGTCAGCGGGATCGCGCGCTTGACGCCTTTGGCCTTGGCAATCTCGGCGACGCGGTCCATCGCGTCCTTCGATCCCGACAGCACCACCTGACCGGGGGCATTGTCATTGGCGACGACACAGATGCCGCCCCCAGCCGCTGCGTCCTTCGCCACGGCTTCGGCGGTTTCGATATCGGCGCCGATCAGGGCGATCATGGCGCCCTCGCCCACCGGCACAGCGGACTGCATCGCCTGTCCGCGAATTTTGAGAAGCCGCGCGGTGTCCGCCACGGTGAAAGCACCGGCGGCGCAGAGCGCGGAATATTCGCCCAGCGAATGACCGGCGACCAGACGGGCATGTCGCGCCAGATCCAGGCCACCTTCCTTTTGCAGAATACGGATCACGGCGATGCTGGCGGCCATGATGGCGGGTTGGGCATTTTCCGTCAGCGTCAGTTCGCTATCCGGTCCTTCCCACATGATGCGGGACAATTTCTGGGACAGCGCGTCATCCACTTCCTGAAAGACTTCGCGCGCGGGAAAGAATGCCTCGGCCAGGGCCTTGCCCATGCCGACCGCCTGGCTGCCTTGTCCGGGAAACAGGAATGCGCGTGTCATTGTGAGGCCAGACAAATCAAGAGGCTTTCTCCGAGTCAAGCGAGGGGCTGGTCAGCTTCGACATGCTGACGCGTTCCTCCACGCCATAGCCAAGCGTGCGGTAGAAATCGACCACCGCTTGGTTCGATGCCCGCACCTGCAGATTGATCTTGCGGCAACCCAGGGCCACCAATTTCTCCTCCGCCGCGCGCATCAGCAGGTCTCCGATGCCTCGGGAGCGGCAGTTTTTGAGAACCGCGACCCTGTTGATATATCCGCGATGGCCGTCATATCCGGCCATCACGCTACCGATGACGCGATCCTGCTCGACCGCCACCAGCAGAAGGTCCGGCTGAAACGCCAACTTGGCGGGGATCACGACATCAGCGCGATGGCGCGGCAAATCATCGCCAAAGGCCTCGCGCCACAAGCGATCGACGTCTTCGAAATGGCGGTCCGAATAGGGGATGACAGTAACGCTCATATCCTCATCGACTTGAAAAATACGCGCCCGATCACAAGCGTTGCGATGCCCGCGAATGTCAGCATCGCCGCCAGCAACGACATCCCCACGATATAGTCGCCGGTGGTTTGCTTCAGCCAGCCCATCAGATATGGCCCGAAAAACCCTCCGAGATTGGCAAAGGAGTTGAGCAGCGCCAGCCCGCCTGCCGCCGCCATGCCGCGCAAGATCGCGGTGGGCAAGGTCCAGAACACCGCCAGCGCGCCATAGATGCCCGATGCGGCGAGGCAGAAGCTGGCGATGATGAGCACGGGATTGTGCAGCAGGACCGCGCCCAGAAGTCCCAACGCGCCGGCAAAGGCCGCCCCCGCCACATGCCAGACCCGTTCGCCGGCGCGGTCGCTGGAAAGGCCCAGCACCACCATCGCGATCATGCTGGCGATGTAGGGCAAGGCGACCAGAAATCCGGTTTCCAGATTGGAGAAACCCAACACCTTGATCATCTGCGGCATCCACAACCCCATGCCATAGAGTCCGATCACGATGGAGAAATCCGGAATGATCAAAATCCAGATGCGCCGGTCGGCCAGCATCTCCCAGAAGCCGGTGATCGCGCCCAGCTTGGCATCGTTCAGCTGGTCGGCCGCCAATCGCGCCGCCAGGATCGCTTTTTCCTCGTTGCTGAGCCAGGCCGCATCGGCGGGCCGGTCCGGCAGGAGCCACAGAATGGCCGCGCCCAGCAGCAAAGATGGAATGCCTTCCAGCAGCAGCATCCATTGCCATCCATGCAGGCCGCCTTCCAATCCCAAGAGCCAGCCGGAAATCGGTGCCCCGATCACACTTGCCGCCGGCACCGCCGCCAGGAAGAGCGCGATGAAGCGCGCCCGTGTCGCCTGCGAAAACCAGTAGGTCATGTAAAGGATCATGCCGGGATAAAGCCCCGCCTCCGCCAGGCCGAGGAGAAAGCGCAGCACATAGAAAGAGGTCGGGCCTTGCACAAAGGCGGTGGCCATCGAGATCAGCCCCCAGCTCACCATGATACGGCACATCCACATCCGGGCGCCGAATTTTTCCAGCATCAGGTTGGAGGGGATTTCGAAGAAAAAATAGCCTAAGAAGAAGATGCCCGCGCCAATGCCGAACACTTCCTCCGAGAAACCCAGATCGTGATTCATCGTCAGGGCCGCGAAGCTGATATTCACCCGGTCGAGAAAACTCGCCACATAGATCGCGGCCATCACCGGGATCAGGCGCCGGGCCGCGCGCGCCAGGATCGCATCCGCGCGCGAATCGTCCCGATAAAGCTCCGCCATGCTCCCCGCCCATTTCGGGGGGAGGCTGCCTCCGATCCCCGCTTCATTGCCGCTTGGTAATGGCGGCATTCACGCTGTGTTCAAACTCGACGGCTTATTGTCATCGCGACAGGGCCGGGACCGACCCCTCGCATCTAAGGATTCGGCCCGTGCCGGCAGACTATCCATTCTGGAGATCGCAATGAAAACCCTTATCGCTTCCCTTGTCGCGCTTGCCGTGCTGGGCTCGACCGCCGCCAGCGCCGCGACCCGGCACCATCACCACGCCCGGCACCATGCGGTTCATCACCATCACCGCGTTCATCACAGCCATTAAGCACCCCGGAATCGGGGGCGCGGGAGCCTGATCCCGCGCGCCCGAACGGGGTTTTCCCGCCCTTCGGGCCCCTTCCTGCCCCGACCGGCCCCTTGGGGGCGAACTTTCCCTTGCTGCTGCGGGGTCTTTCCCCTATATCGCCGCACTTCAGACGGCTGCGGTCGCCGGACACCTCTTGAACGAGGCAGCGTGATGTCACGCGGGTCCAGCGAGCCGAAGCAGCGCCGGGCGGTCCGCCCAGCCCTGCTCCGCAGCTCGAGGAAAAGGACCACACATGGCTCTTTATGAGCATCTCCTGATCGCGCGCCAGGATATCAGCGCGCAGGCGGTGGACGCACTCGCCACCCATCTCAAAACCATCGTCGAAGGCGAAGGCGGCAAAGTCGAGAAACAGGAATATTGGGGCCTGCGCGGTCTTGCCTATCGCATCAAGAAGAATCGCAAGGGGCATTATGTGCTCCTCAATATCAACGCGCCGTCCGGTGCGGTGATCGAGCTGGAACGCCAGCTCAAGATCAACGAAGACGTGCTGCGCTACATCACCGTCAAGGTCGATCAGTTCGATGTCTCGTCGAACAAGAACCGCCGCGACGATGCCGAAACCCCACGCACCGCGAAGCCGGAAGGCGAAGCCACCGAGGAGGCCGTATAATGAGTTATGGTGGAAATCGTGACGGCGGACGCGGCGGCGACCGCGATCGTGACGGCGGACGCGGTGGCGATCGCGAAGGTGGACGTGGCGGCGACCGCGATGGCGCGCGCCGTCCCTTCTTCCGCCGCAAGAAGACCGACCCCTTCTCCGGCGCCAATGCGCCCAAGATCGACTACAAGGATGTGAAGCTGCTGCAGCGTTACATCTCCGAGCGCGGCAAGATCGTGCCGTCGCGCATCACCGCGGTCTCGAACAAGAACCAGCGTGCCCTGGCGAACGCGATCAAACGCGCCCGCTTCATGGCGCTGCTGCCTTACGTCGTGAAGTGAGGATCTGACCATGCAAGTCATTTTGCTCGAACGAGTCGAGAAACTGGGCCAGATGGGCGACGAAGTCCGGGTCAAGGACGGCTTTGCCCGCAACTTCCTTCTGCCCAAGAAGAAAGCGCTGCGCGCCACCAAGGCAAACCGCGAATATTTCCTCACCCAAAAGGTGCAGCTCGAGGCCCATAATCTGGAGCGCAAGAAGGACGCCGAGGCCATCGCCAAGAAGCTGGACGGCAAGTCGTTCATCCTGATCCGTCAGGCCGGCGACCGCGGCCAGCTTTATGGCTCGGTCTCGCCGCGCGATGTCGCGACCGTGGTCGAGGCAGGCGGCTTCAAGATCGACCGCAATCAGGTGCATATCAGCCAGGCGATCAAGGCCATCGGCCTCTTCACCATTCCGGTGGTGCTGCATCCGGAAGTGCGAATAAACGTCACCGTCAATGTCGCGCGCAGCGAGGACGAAGCCGAGCGCCAGGCGCGCGGCGAAGACGTCCTGGCCGAACGCACCGAACAGGAAGAAGCCGTCGCCGCGGCGGAAGAAATGTTCGAGGAAGGCGCTGCCCCGAAAGCGGAAGGCGACGCGTCCGAGGAAGAACCCGCCGAAGCCTGATCGTTTTGGTATCGGTAAAAGAAAAACCCGGTCCGCAAGGGCCGGGTTTTTTGTTTCGGGTAGTAGCGGATCAATCCGCCAGCGACTTGCCCAGCGCATCCATCAGGAAATTGGTGCCATGCTCGCGGCTGGCGGCATCGTCATAACCGTCGAGATAGTCGCCATATTCGGTCAAGGTCATCTTGGTCTTCTTGCCTTCGGGCTTCAGCTCGATCGCGGCCTGGGACACGGAAATCTTTCGCCCGTCCAGATGCATCACATAGCTGTAGATAATGCGCTCATCGGGCACGATGTCCTGATAGAAACAGTCGAACACCGAGACAGTGCCTGCGCCATGGCGGCCGGCCAGATGCTCGCGCCCACCTTCGCGGAAATCGAATTCGCGTTTCAGCAAAGTCCAGCCCGGCGGGCCGGCGAACCATTTGCGCTTGGCTTCCTCGTTGGAAAAAACCTTGAACACCCGCGCCGGCGGCGCGTCGTATACGCGGGTAATGGTGAAGCTGGCATGGACGACGGAACGGTTGCTCATGATTTTCTGCCTTTGACTACGATCAATGTTCCTCAACTCTGCTCTTCGCGGACATAATGAAACCGCATCACATCCGGATCCAAGCGCCTGGCTTCGGCGATCCGAAACCGCGCCTTGTGCGCGTCCTCGAAAAAGCGAATGCCCGCGCCCAGCAGCACCGGGTTGAGGAACATCCAATATTCGTCGATCGCATCGAGCGCCTGAAAGCTTTTCACCAGGCCCGGACTGCCGAAGATCAGGAGATTTTTGCCCGGCCGCTGCTTGAGCTCCAGAATGTCCTTCGCGTCATGCTTGAGATGGACATTGTTCCAGTCAGTCTGCCCGAGGGTGCGCGAAAATGGGAATTTCTCGATCTCCTCGACCCAGCGGGCGTGGGCGCGCCGGTCCTGCGGAGCCTTGTCGTCCTTCAGCACGCCGGGCCAATAGCCGCGCATCATGTCGTAGGTGGTGCGGCCGTAGACCGCCGCGCCTGCCATCTGGATCACCCGGTCGGCATCATCAAAGATGGCGGGATTGATCGAAACCCAATCGATCTCGCCCTTGGGTCCGGCGCAAAAGCCGTCCAGGGACAGATGGATCAGCGACACCAGCTTTCTCATTTTTCATCCTCCGGTTTGGCCTGATCCAGAAAAGCGCCTAGCCGGTCCAAATTCCGTTCCCACATTTGACGGCGCTCGGTGATCCAGCGCTCGGCCTGAGACAGGATCTGCGGCTCGATCCGGCAAGTTCGGACGCGTCCCGCCTTTTGGCTCTTCACCAGCCCGCCTTTTTCCAGCACTTTCAGGTGCAACATCACCGCCGGCAGCGACATGGACAGCGGCCCTGCCAATTCGCTGACCGTGGCGGGACCCAAAGTGAGCCGGTCCACCATCGCCCTGCGGGTGGGATCGGCCAAAGCCTGGAAGGCCATATCGAGGGACGCATGATGGTTAAGCATATACTTAACTATCAAAGCATCCGGCGCCGCGTCAAGAGCTCCCCTGGCGGGGTGGAAACGCATTGCGCCTCAGGCCCAGAGCGGGCTAATTAACGCGCGCCCTCAAGGGCTTCCCCGAAAGTCCCTGGCTTTGCAGCCAGTCGAAAGGAATTTCCGTTGAGTGATATCTTCCGCGAAGTCGAAGAAGACGTTCGCCGCGAAAAGCTGCAAAAATTCTGGAAAGCCTATGGCGACTATGTCATCGCCCTGGCCGCGGTGATCATTATCGGCATCGCCGGTTTCGAGTTATGGCAGCGCTATGAGGCCAGGCAGCGTGACCAGGCCTCGGTCGCCTTCGCCGCCGCCCAGCGCATCAGCGACCCCAAATCCGCGGCGGTGGCTTTCGCCGATCTGGCCAAGACCGCGCCCAAGGGCTACCGCCTGCTGGCGCGGCTGGAACAGGCCCATGCCATGCTCGCCGCCGGACAACGCGACGCCGCCATCGCGCTCTACAAGGAAATTTCGGACGAAGACAAAGGCAGTACCGGCTCGGTCGCGCGCCTGCGTGAAGCCTGGGCGCTGGCCGACACCGCCTCACGCGCCGATCTGGAAAACCTGCTCGCGCCGTTGCGCAATCCCAGCAGCAGCTGGAAACAGTTGGCCGACGAGGTTCTCGCCTATAGCGACTATCGCAATGCCCAAACGGCCAAAGCGACAACCGAATTCGACGCCTTGGCGAATGACGCCAATTCGCCCGCACAGCTGCGCACACGCGCCCGCGCCATGGCCGCGTTCTTGAAACAGGGCGGCGCCAAGGATTTCGGCATCGTGCCGCCGCCGGCGCCGGTGCCCGCGCCCGGCACGGTGGCCGCCCCGCCCGCCGCCGGAGCGCCGGCCAAACCATGATCCGCATTTCCCAGCGCCTGCGTTTTGGCTGCGCGCTTGCGGCCGTCCTGTTGCTTGCCGGCTGCAGCGTCTGGCAAGACATGGGCGATACCGTGAGCGATTGGTTCTCACCAAACAACAAGAGCAAATTGCGCGGCGAGCGCATCCCGCTCACCGCCCTGGATGATGCCTTGAAGCCGGATGTCGCGCTGGTGGCAGCGCCCGTCCTTCTGCCGCCGCCCTACCGCAATTCCGAATGGCCGCAGCCGGGCGGCTTTGCCTCCAATGCGGTTTATCACTTGGAGGCCAGCGGTCACCTGCGCCAGGTCTGGGACGCGGATGCCGGCAAAGGCTCCGACGCCACCTCGCGCCTGACCGCGTCGCCGGTGGTGGGCGGCGGGCGGATCTTCACCTTGGATTCCGAAGCGCATGTCTATGCTTTTGATGCCAAGAACGGGCAGGCCATCTGGGACAAGAGGCTGGCGCCCAAGAATGGCACCGACATGCCGACCTTGTGGGGCCTTCTGGGCAAACCCAACACGATCAAGCCGGTGTCGGGCATGGGCGGCGGCGTCGCCTATGACGCGGGCAAGATATTCGTCACTTCCGGGTTCGGCGTGCTGATCGCGATGGATGCGGCCACCGGTCGCGAACTTTGGCGGCACGACCTTGCCGTTCCCATCGTCAACGCCCCGGTGATCAATGGCGGGCGCATCTTCTTCTCGACGCACGACAATCACTTCTATGCCTTTGCCGAGGCCGATGGCCGCACTTTGTGGGACCAGCAGGGCGTGGCGGAATCCGCCGGCATTCTGTCGTCCACCAGCGCCGCAGTGTCAGGCCAGTTCGTGATCGCGCCCTATACCTCGGGTGAGCTTTTCGCTCTTCGAGTGCAGAACGGTCAGCAAGCCTGGAACGATGTGCTGTCGCATTCGGGCCAGGTCACGGCCCTGTCCGAACTGGATGATATCGCCGCCCGTCCAGTGATCGACCGTGACATGGTATTCTCCATCAGCCATTCCGGCGTGATGGCGGCGATCGCGCTGGCCTCGGGCGACCGCGCCTGGACGCGCGACATTGGCGGCACGCAGACGCCATGGGTGGCGGGCGACAATGTCTATGTCCTGACCGGCGACGAACAACTGATGTGCCTGACGCGCAAGGAAGGCCGGGTGCGCTGGATTCACCAATTGCCGGCTTTCACCGATCCCGACCGCAAGCGGCACGCGATCGATTGGGCCGGACCGGTGCTGGTTTCCGACAAGCTTATTCTGTTGTCGTCGGATGGCTATGCCGAAGCGATTTCGCCCTATACTGGCGCCTTGATGGGCCGGATCGAAATTCCAGGCGGCACCAGCATCGCCCCAGTGGTGGCGGACGATACGCTCTATATCTACACCAACAACGCCGAACTGGTGGCGCTGAAGTAAAAACGCCTTTCGTTTTCAACCAAACCGCCCGGCGCGAGGAATTTTGGTTCCTGGGCAGGAGCGAGGAGCGATGTGGACATGACGTCCATGAGCGACAAGCGACGAACCCAGGGGCCAAAAGAACCGCGCCATTTCACCTTGGCGATTGTCGGCAGGCCCAATGTCGGCAAATCGAGCCTCTTCAACCGCATCGCCGGACGGCGCATCGCCCTTGTGCATGACACGCCGGGTGTGACCCGCGATCGCCGGGTGGCGGATGCGGTGTTCGACGGCATGGAATTGCGGCTGATCGACACGGCCGGTTTCGAGGACGTCCCGGAAGGACGCGCGTCCGAAAGCCTGAGCGCGCGGATGACCGGCCAGACCCTGGCCGCCATCGAGGAGGCCGATGCCCTGCTGTTCGTGATCGATGCCAGGGCCGGCGTCACCACTGGGGATGAAATCATTGCGGCGGCGCTGCACCGGGCCGGCAAGCCGGTGATCCTGGCCGCCAACAAATGCGAAGGCCGCATCGAACCCTCGGCGATGACCGATGTCTTCGCGCTCGGTTTCGGCGAACCACTCAAGATATCCGCCGAACATGCCCTTGGGATGGCGGAACTGGCGTCGGCCCTGGAACAGTTCGCACCCCGCGCGCCGGTCGAGGAAGAGGAAGACGTCCTCCAGAGCGAGGAAGACCAAGAGGAAAGCGAAGAGGCCGATTTCGATTACCGCTCAAAGCCGCTCAGGCTGGCGCTGGTGGGGCGGCCCAATGTGGGCAAATCGAGCCTGTTCAACCAGCTTCTGGGCGAAGCGCGCTCCATCACCGGACCGGAAGCGGGGCTGACGCGCGATTCCATCGCCGCGCCCTGGAAAATCGAGGATCGCGAGGTCCTGCTGCACGACACGGCGGGCCTGCGCAAGAAAGCCAGGGTTGCCGGCGAGACCCTGGAAGAAATGTCGGTGGGCTCGACCTTGGATGCCATCCGCTTTGCCGATTGCGTGGTGGTGATGATCGACGCCGAACAGCCTTTCGAGAAACAGGATCTTGTGATCGCCGACCTGATCGCGCGCGAAGGCCGCGCCGTCGTCTTTGCCGTCAACAAATGGGACCTCAAGAACAACAAGCAGGGCGCGATTTCCGAGCTGCGCGAAAAGCTCGACCGGCTGTTGCCGCAAGTGGCGGGCGCCGCCATGGTCGCGATATCGGCGCGCACCGGCGAAGGGCTGAATCGATTGCCGGAGGCTATCCTGGCAGCCGACCGGGCCTGGAACAGCCGCATCTCGACCTCGGTCCTGAATCGGTTTCTGGAAAGCGCCCTTGCCCGTCACGCACCACCCGCGATCCGGGGACGGCGGGTGCGCATCCGCTACATGACCCAGACCAAAGCGCGGCCGCCCACCTTCGCGCTGTTCGGCAACCAGCTCGACGCCTTGCCGGAGGATTACCAGCGCTATCTGGTGAACGGCCTCAAGGATAATTTCGACCTCAAGGGAACGCCGCTGCGCCTGGTCATGCGCAATACCAAGAATCCCTACGATCCGAAAAAATAATCTCTCAAAATCTCACCATCACCGGCCTTGAGCCGATCATCCATGGATGGGCGGATCAAATCCACCCATGGCGAATCATTTTGGATGCGACGCCGAAGAACGACCTTCGCGTGTCATTTGCGGAACTTGATCAGTTCACCATTCTTGTCGTTCGAGGGCGACAGGGCTTCCAGGATCATCGGGGTCAACTCTTCCGGCCGCGGCAAGGTGGCCGGATCCTCCCCCGGCATCGCCTTCATCCGCATCATGGTGCGAACCGGACCAGGATCCAAAGCATTCACCTTTACCTTGGTGCCGCCGCACTCCGCGGCATAGGTAAAGGCCAGCATTTCCAATGCCGCCTTGCTCATGGCATAGCCGCCCCAATAGGGCGTGTGGCGGCGCGCCGCCGCCGAACTGACGAACAATACGCGCCCGGCGTCGGATTGCTGCAGCAGGGGATCGAGGGAGCGGATCAATCGCCAATTGGCAGTGATGTTGATGTCCAACAATTCCTGAAAGATCTTGGGGTCCAGATGCGCCAGCGGCGTCAGCACACCCAGTATGGCGGCATTGCCGAGAAACATGTCGAGCTTTTTCCAGCGCTCGAAAATCGAAGCGCCCAGCCGGTCGATCGCGGCGAAGTCCTTCAAATTGAGCGGCACCAGGGTGGCGCTGCCGCCGGCCTTCTGGATGGCGTCGTCGGTTTCCTCCAAGCCGCCCACCGTGCGGGCAACGCAAATCACATGTGCGCCTTCCCGTCCCAAGGCGACGGCGGCGGCGCGGCCGATGCCGCGCGACGCACCGGTGACGAGCGCGATCTTGCCGGAATAAGCTTTGGTCATGGCGTCTCTGAAGATTTAAGCGACGTCGGCGAGCAGCGAAAGCTGGCGATCGCGGGCACCGCCGGAGATGTCGGTGAGCTCGATCGGATATTCGCCGGAGAAGCAGGCGTCACAAAAGCCAGGCGCACGCGGATCGCGGACCGGCTTTTCCATCGCCCGGTAAAGCCCGTTCATGGAAATGAAGGCCAGACTGTCGGCGCCGATAAAGCGGCGCATGCCTTCGACATCCATGCGGTGCGCCAGAAGATCGTCGGTGTTGGGCGTGTCCACGCCATAAAAACAGGAATGGGTCGTCGGCGGGCTGGCGACCCGAAAATGCACTTCGGCGGCACCGGCGTCGCGCACCATTTCCACGATCTTTTTGGAAGTGGTGCCGCGCACGATGGAATCATCCACCAGCACCACCCGCTTGCCCTTGAGCATGGCCCGGTTGGGGTTGTGCTTCAGCCTGACACCCAGATGGCGGATACGGTCCGACGGTTCGATGAAGGTACGGCCGACATAATGATTGCGGATGATGCCCAGCTCGAAAGGAATATTCGCCGCATTCGCATAACCCAGCGCCGCCGGCACTCCGGAATCCGGCACCGGGATGATCATGTCGGCGTTGATCGGCGATTCCTCGGCCAGCACTTCACCGATGCGCTTGCGGGCGTCGTAGACATTGCGGCCTTCCATGGTAGAATCCGGCCGCGCGAAATAGATGTATTCGAACACACAGAAGCGATGCTGCTGCGGCTTGAAGGGATAATGGCTTTCGATGCCGTCGGTGGTGATCACCACCATCTCGCCCGGCTTGATGTCGCGCACGAATTGCGCGCCGATGATGTCCAGGGCGCAGCTTTCCGAGGCCAGGATCGGCGCACCTTCCAGCATCCCCAGAACCAACGGACGCACCCCGAAAGGATCGCGCACGCCGATCAACTTCTTGGAAGTCAATGCCACCAGCGAATAGGCGCCTTCCACCTGGCGCAGGGCGTCGATCAGCTTGTCGACGATGCGCACGCAGGTGCTGCGCGCCGCTAGATGCACGATGGTTTCGGTGTCGGAGGTGGACTGGAAGATGGCGCCCTGGGCCACCAGGCCGGTGCGCAAGGTATGCGCATTGGTGAGGTTGCCGTTATGCGCCACCGCAATGCCGCCGCCGGTCAGATCGGCGAAGATTGGCTGGATGTTGCGGGCGTTGGAGCCGCCGGCGGTGGAATAGCGCACATGGCCCACCGCATATTGGCCCTTCAGATTCTTGGCGGCGTCGGATTTGCGCCCAAAGGCGTCACCCACCAGACCGATATGGCGCTCGGCAATGAACTGGCCATTGTCGTAAGTGACGATGCCCGCCGCTTCTTGACCGCGATGCTGAAGCGCATGCAGGCCCAGCACGCTCAGCGCGCCAGCATCGGCATGGCCGAAAATGCCAAAAACGCCGCACTCTTCATGCAGCGTATCGTCGTCGAAAGTGGCCGCATTGGGCATATGGTCATTTTGGCCGGTCATGGCTTGCCGTTTCCGCCGTTCCCTGTGGCCCCGAAAAGGCTGTCTAGCGCGCGGCGGTCCTTGGCGCCATAGGCTTTCTGGACGGGCGCGGACGATGTGCTTTTGTGTTGCACATGATCCCCACTCTGCGTGGAGTCCGAGACCTGGTTTGCCTCGCCATTGCGGCGGATCAGATCGCCCAATTCATCATGATGCGCCCCGCCCCGCTTGGGAGGCGTGGCGGCGAAATCCGCGTAATCGCGGTCTGGAGCCAGAGACAGCAGCACTTCGGCGGTGGATTGCATCAGGGGCAAGCTGCGCGCCTGCGTCAATGCGGACGGCTGCTGGCGGATGGGCACGAAATAGGTAAACGCCAGATAAGCCAATCCCACGATCACCAGCCCCCTCACCACGCCGAAGGCGATGCCCAGCGCCCGGTCCAGTGGCCCGATCGGGGAATGTTTCACGGTTTCGGAAAAGCGATTCCCGATAAAGGAAAGTGGAATAAGCACGACCAGGAAAATGCCGGCATAGGCCGCCAGGGAAGCCACCCAGGGCGTGGCGATCACATCCCGCATCAGCGGAATCAACCAGGGGCCAAAATAGATGGTGGCGAACGCGGCCGCGCCCCAGGCGAATATGCCAAGCGCCTCGGACAAGAACCCTCGCCAGGCGGCGTAGGCGGCGGAAACAATCACCACCAGCACCACCAGAACATCAATGAATGTGAGGGGCAGGGTCATGATTCGATTCTAGCAGTTTTAGGGTTTGGCTTTGCGAAAAACGTCAGGTCTCAATTCGAGGACGGCACTTTTGCAGGCTGCGAGCGGGACGGGCGCGGGGCAAAAACCAGCAGATCCGCCACGCTGGTAACTTCCGTTAATTTCAGCCCAAGCCCATCCACCTTGGTTCCCTTGGGAACAAAGGCCTGCTTGAAGCCCAGCTTGGCCGCTTCCTTCAGCCGCCCTTCCGCCTGGGGCACGGGGCGGATATCGCCCGATAGCGAAATCTCGCCGAAGAATACCGTGTCCTTGGGCAAAGGCGCGCCTCCCACCGATGACACCAGCGCCGCCGCGGCCGCCAGATCGCAGGCGGGCTCCGAGATTTTCAAGCCGCCAGCGATGTTGAGATAGACATCCGACCCCGAAATTCCAACGCCGGCCCGCGCATCCAGAACCGCCAGGATCATGGCCAGCCGGCCGGTATCCCAGCCCACCACGGCGCGGCGCGGGGTGCCGTAACTCGTGGCCGCCACCAGCGCCTGGATTTCGCAGAGCAAGGGCCGCGTGCCTTCAAGCCCCGCGAATACCGCCGTGCCGGGGGCGCTGGAATCCCGGTCGCCCAGGAACAGCGCGGAGGGGTTTGCCACTTCCGCCAGCCCCTTGCCCGTCATCTCGAACACACCGATCTCATCGGTGGGGCCGAAACGGTTCTTCACCGCCCGAAGCACGCGGAAATGATGGCCACGCTCGCCCTCGAAATAGAGCACCGCATCCACCAGATGCTCGACCGCCTTGGGGCCCGCGATCTGGCCGTCCTTGGTGACATGCCCAACCAGGATCACCGCCGCGCCGGAAGATTTGGCGTAACGCACCAGATCGAAGCTGGCGGTACGGACCTGGGCGATGGTGCCGGGCGCCGCATCCAGCGCGCCGGTCCACAGGGTCTGGATGGAATCGATGGCGACGATGCCGGGGGGCCTATTCTTCCCATGAAAAGAGGCGCCTTCCAGGGTCGCAAGAATATCCTCGACGTTTGTGGCCGCGCCCAGATTGAGCGGCACCTGTGACAGATCCATGCGGGCGCCGCGCATGCGCACCTGCGCCATCGCCTCTTCGCCGGAAATATAAACCGCGTGACCACCCTTGCGGGCATACTCGCCCAGCGCCTGAAGGATCAGTGTGGATTTGCCAATGCCCGGATCGCCACCCACCAGGATGGCGGAACCGGGCACCAGGCCGCCGCCGCAAACCCGGTCGAATTCGCCGATGCCGGTAATGCGGCGGGGCGGGGGCGCGTCTTCGGTCTTCAAATCTTCCAGGACAAATTTTCGGCCCTTTATCCGCCTGGTGGCGCTGGCGCCGATGGGCGGAGCGGCACCTTCCTCGGTGATGGTGTTCCAGCCGCCACAGGCTTCGCATTTGCCCGACCATTTGGGCGCAGTCGCGCCGCAGGATTGGCAGACAAATGAGGAAGCGCTTTTGGCCATGATTCTAGTTTAGCATATTCGTCAAGCCAGCCATTCAATCGAGGCGCCGTGGGATTCGGTGCGGGCGACAGGTTTGCCGTCCAGCGCCAGGATGAAAAATGATCCGGCGGGCCAGGCACGCTGGTTGTCCCAGAAAAAAACATCCGGACCTTCATTGGAAACCCAGCGGGCACCGGTGGCGCGAACGGTATCGGCAAATGCGATGCGTTCGGCTGGATCGGAAACATAATTGAGCACGGCGCTGTGCATGATCACCAGGGTGGCATTTTTCGGCGCCTCGGCGGCCAATGCCGGAAGATCGCGGCGAAGATCGCCCCGCACAATGCGGGGCGGGTCGGTACGCGCAATCGCGAGGGCCTGGCCCAGAAGCGCCTCGCGATTCCCCTCGCCCGGCCAGACCAGCGCCTTCAGCCAGCGCACGTCTTCGTCATTGCCGACATCCAGCGGATTGATATCCAGGCCAGCGCGCCACGCCACCTGGACATTGCGGTGCGGGATCGGCGTGCCGGCATCCGCGAGGCAATGAAAGACCGGCGCATTGGTGGTGATGACCGACGGCGCGACCCGCCGTCCGCCATAGTCATAGGCATATTTGTCCGGCTGCAGACAAAGCCCTGCCGCGGCGCCGACCTCCAGCAATGCCAGCGGCTGCGGCAACTGCGCCAGCAACGGCAGCAAAGTGGCGCAGCGTGCCGGCTCGTTGGTCTGGGTGCGGCGAACCCGCATCACCGCCTCGATCGCCGGCCAATTGTCCTGCGCCTGGCCGCGAAAATGCGGCCAGTCCTGGGCCGGGCCGAACAGATATTTCATCGCCCCCAAAAGAAGATTGGGCTGCTGTTTTTCATTCGGCAGGACAGCGATGCGCGCCAGCAATTCGCTATCCTGGGCGACCCCGTTGGCCAGCTCGACATAGAGCGGCGAGCGGCCCGTCGCGGCGCGCGCGAATTGCGTATAGCTGTCCGACAGCGAGCCTGCCCCCGCCGGCACTAGGCCTTTACCGCCATCTTGATCGGCCCCTCGGCTTTCCCATGGATGAACTGATCGACATAGGGATTGCTGCTATGGTCGATGTCGCCGGTGGGACCGTTCCAGATGATCTTGCCGGCATAGAGCATGGCGATGCGGTCGGAGATTTTCCGGGCGCTTGTCATGTCGTGGGTAATGGACAATGCCGTGGCGCCGACATCCTTGACGGTCGAAATTATGAGATCGTTGATGACGTCAGCCATGATGGGATCAAGCCCCGTGGTGGGCTCGTCGAAAAAGATGATCTGCGGGTCCGCCGCGATGGCGCGGGCCAAGCCGACGCGCTTCTGCATGCCGCCCGACAATTCCGCCGGGCTGAGATAGGCGACGTCGCTGCCAAGGCCCACCTTGGCCAGCTTCTCAATGGCGACATCCTTAGCCTTGGCGCGCGCCATGCCATGGCCCTGGATCAGCCCGAAAGCGACATTTTCCCAGACCGGCAGACTGTCAAACAAGGCTCCGCCCTGGAACAGCATGCCGAATTTCTTCATCAGGGGATCGCGGGCCGCGCCCCTCAGATCCGTCACGTCCTGGCCATCGATCCGGATGGTGCCCTCGTCCGGGGTGATGATGCCCAGAATGGATTTGATGGCGACGGACTTGCCGGTACCCGACCCGCCGATGATCACCGTGGAGGATTGCTTTTCGACCGTCAGATCGATGCCGTCCAGCACCACCTTGGGGCCAAAGCGTTTCTTAAGGCCGATAATCTCGATCATTGCGGTCATGTGTGGAACAAGATGGCGGTGAGAACAAAGTCGGCCGCCAGGATCAGACAGCAGGACGACACCACGGCGTTGGTGGTGGCCGCGCCGACGCCTTGGGCGCCGCCCTTGGAGTAAAATCCGTTATAGCAACCCATCAGGGCGATGATGAATCCGAACACCGCGGCCTTGATCAAGCCCGACGTGATGTCCTCGTTCTTGGCGAAATCGACCGTGTTCTTGAGATAGATCGAGCCGGTGAAGCCCAGATTGTAGGTCGAGACCAGATAACCGCCCAGCACGCCGATGGAATCCCCCGCTGCGGTGAGGAACGGCAGCGAGATCACCGCCGCCAGCAGCCGCGGCACCACCAGATATTTGATCGGATTGGTGGCGAGCGTGGTGAGCGCGTCGATCTGCTCCGTCACTTTCATGGTGCCGAGCTCGGCCGCGATGGCGGCGGCAACCCGGCCCGCCACCATCAGGCCCGCAATCACCGGACCCAGCTCGCGGGTGATACCCAGGACCACGATCTGCGGCACGATGGCCTCGGCGCCATAGCGATTGCCGCCCAGATAGATCTGCAGCGCCAGCACCGCGCCGGTGGAAAGCGCCGTCAATCCCACCACCGGCAAGGAAAAATAGCCGATCCGCATGATCTGTTGCCCCAGCAGGCGGCCATAAAAAGGCGGGCTGAAGATCGCCGCCAGGGTCTGGCCGGTGAAGCGGGTCACGCGCCCGATCTGTGCCAGCAAAATCAGAACAGCGCGTCCAATGGCGGCAAACAAATTCATGACGCCGCGTCCGTATAGTGACGCGGGACGCGCAGACGGGTGAGAATTTCATAGGCATTGGTGTCGGCCAGCGCCGCCGCTTCTTCCAGCATCATCCGGTCCCCTAGAAACTCCACACTGTCTCCCGCTTTCAGTTCCAGACCGCTCACATCCACCGTCGTCATATCCATCGAGACGCGGCCCGCGAAATTCACACACTTGCCCGCCGCGAAGGCGGAACCCTTGTTGGACAAGGCGCGCGGTATGCCACCGGCATAACCCAGCGCCACGGTGGCAATCATGGTGGGCTCTTTGGCGCGGAACGTGGCTGCGTAGCCAACGCCATCTCCCTTGTCAATTCGGCGCAGCTGCAGCACCCGCGCGGTCAAAACCGCCACGGTTTTCAAAGGCTTTCCGCCGATCTGGGGGGCACCGCCATAAAGCCCGATACCGGCCCGCACCAGATCGAACCAATAGGGCTGGCCCAGGAACGAACCGCCCGAAGCCGCCAGGCTCGCGGGCGCGGGCGGTAGCATGGCCAGCGCGCTGCGAAAGCGCGACAGCTGCATGTCGTTCATCTTGTTGTCCACCTCGTCGCCGCAGGCGAGATGGCTCATCAGCAGCACAGGATTGAGAGCCTTGAGTCGGATCTTCGATTCCGCCGCCAGCAATCCCAATTCCTCCCCCGGCAGACCGAGCCTGTTCATACCGGTGTCGATGTGGATCGCCGCATCCAGAGCGCAATGCGATGCGGCGGCGGCGGCGCTCCAGCCCGCGATTTGGGCCAGCGAATTCAAGACCGGTGTCAATTGATGCGCGATCAATGCCGGCACCGCGTCGGACGGCGCGCCATCCAGCACGAAAATGCGGGGCCCCGCGCCAAGCGCGCGGCGCAGCGCCAACCCCTCTTCCAGCCGTGCGACGAAGAAAGTATCGCAGCCGGCCGCGGCCAAGGCCGGGCCCACAAATTCGGCTCCCATCCCGTAAGCGTCGGCCTTGACTACGCCCGCCACGGCGGCCGGCCCCGCCAGCCGCTGGAAGCTCTTATAATTCTCGGTGATCGCCCCCAGCCGCACCATCAAGCGGCAGGCCTCGAAATCGCTTTCCCTCATGGCCTGACAATGGCCCGTGCCGGGCACTCTCGTCTAGCTTGCCCCGGCCAGTTGATCATCGCTAATTCGTCGGAATGCTGATCATCGGCGTGGTCTGCACACAGGGAATGTTGAGCATGATCGGGCAAGGCGGCGCGGTCCGCAGTTGGCGGCGCAAGGCGTCGGCGCCGGAAAGTTTGAGCTCCGCCGGCGGCGCGAAGGGCGATGGATTGGCCGCCTCCAGCACGATGGTGCCGTCGGGCCGTCTGCGCGCCACCCAGGGTTCGCGCTTGCAGCGGGCGCGTTCGGTCTGGGTGAGATTCTCGAAATTTTCCGCGCCGCAAGACAAGGCTTCACCGATTGCCTTGAGAATGTCGGCGGGGGTCTGGGGGATGGCCTGGTCGGGATTGGGCAGCGGCACCACGATCACGGGCGCGGTGGTGATTTTTGGTTCTTCGGCATGCGGCACGATGGGCTGAATCATCCGGACGGGCGGCGCCTGCCCGGCCGGCAGCTTGATCAGGTCCAGAATGGTTTCGACAGGCTTTCTGAAAGTGAAATGGCTTGTCCGGTATTGATCCAGAATGAAGGCCGACAAAAGAACGACATGGATCAGCACCACCAGTGTCCAGGACACGATGCGCCGGATCATCAGCCGCCGCTCTTCTTCGCTGGACGGGCGCGCGACCCGGTTCCCGTAAAAAGCCAAAGCGTGATCGGTCAAAAGCAATTCTTTCGTGACTTGCCGGAGCGCTTCAAAGCGGATCAGCCTACATCATATCGACTTGCGCCGCGCCGCACCAATCTCGAGTAATTCTCCTGGGGTTTCCCAAAATGCAACTGGCGTTGCATAAACCTGTATGGACATTTACCTGATCAACCTGGCGCGGCGGCCCGACCGGCTGGCGGAAATGCAAATCCAGGCCGAAAAGCTTGGTCTTGCCTTGACCCGCGTCAATGCGCTGGATGCAAGGGACGCCGACGTCTCGAGCGTGGACCGCTGGTTCCAGGCCGACGGGCCATTGGGAGAAATCCCCCGCGGCGACAAATGCTGCTCGCTCTCCCATCGCCAGGCCTGGAGCCGGCTGGTGGCAAGCGGCGCGGCGTTTGGGGCGGTGCTGGAAGACGACGTGGTGCTGGAAGACGGCGCGGCCTTCGCGCTGGGCGGCACGGGTTGGATCCCCCAGAACATCGATCTGATCAAGCTGGAACATTACGGCCCGCCCGGCCAGAGCGTGCTGCTGTCGGATTTCACCGATCTGGGCCAAGGCTTTCGCATCGCCCGCATGCGCTCGCGTCATACCGGTGCCGCGGCCTATATCCTGTCACGCCGGGCGGCGGAAATGCTGCTGGCCATTGCGCGCTTCGACCTGCCGGTGGATCATCTTCTGTTCAATCCCAACAATTCGAAAATCTTCGCCCGGCTTAAGCCCTGGCAGTTGCTGCCGACCGTGGCACGACAACAGGATTTCGTCGGTGACAAATCCGACATCGAAGGATGGCGGAAGGGCTTACGGAAATTCAATCTCACCTACGCCCGGCGCGAACTGATCCGCTTTGGCTATGACTTGAAATTGTTGCCGGGCCAGCTCGCCCTGCTGGCGACGGGGCGCGCGCGCTTCACCCGGGTGGCAAAAGACTAGCGCCCGGAAACTGAATCCTCGGCCTTGTTGCTGAAGCGGGTGAAATTGCCTTCGAACACAAGTTCGATCGAACGAGTCTGGCCATGGCGGTGTTTTTCCACCAGCACCTCCGCCCGGTTCGTGGCCCGGTCCAGCTTGTCCATCCATTTGGCATGCTCGGCGGACCCGGCCTCCGGTTCGCGTGATTTCAGGTAATATTCCTCGCGATAGACAAACATCACCACGTCCGCGTCCTGCTCGATGGAGCCGGATTCGCGCAGGTCCGACAGCACCGGCCGCTTGTCGTCGCGCGAATCGACGCCGCGTGAAAGCTGCGACAGGGCCAGGATCGGCAGATTCAATTCCTTGGCGAGGGCCTTGAGGCCCTTGGTGACTTCGGTGATTTCCTGCACCCGGTTTTCCTGGCGCCGTGACGGTTCGACCAGCTGCAGATAATCGATGATGATGAGACCGATATTCTTCTCGCGCTTCAATCGCCTGGCGCGGGCCGCGATCTGGGCGATGGAAATGCCGCCCGTATCGTCGATATAAAGCGGCAGGCTGGAAAGGTCCTGCATGGTGAGAATGAATTTTTCCCATTCGCTTTCCAGGAAGCGGCCATTGCGGATCTTCCAGCCTTCGATTTCCGTCTGTTCCGACAGAATACGGGCCGACAGCTGCTGCGCCGCCATTTCCAGGGAGAAGAACAGCACCGGCGCGCCGCGCGGATACTCCGCACCCGCTTCCATGTCCTGGACATAGGCGCGCGCGGTATTGAAGGCCATGTTGGTGCCCAGCGCCGTTTTGCCCATGCCCGGGCGCCCTGCCAGAATCAGCAGATCGGAGGGCTGAAGGCCGCCCAGCAGATTGTCGATCTCGGTAAAACCCGAAGTGATGCCGGAGATGCGGCCGCCGCGGGCCTGGGCCCTTTCCGCGGACTCCACCGTCCGGCGAAGGGCTTCGTGAAATTCCAGCGGCCCTTCGCCGTATTTGCTGGTCTCGCTGACGGCGTAGAGGGCCTTTTCCGCTTCGGCGATCTGGGCCTGGGGGCCTTTTTCGGTGGGCGCTTCATAGGCAGTGTTGACGATATCCTCGCCGATGCGGATCAGGCTGCGGCGCACCGCCAGGTCATGCAGGATGCGGGCAAAATCGCGCACATTGGGCATGGCGGGCGCGGCTTGCGCCAATCCCGCCAGATAGGCGGTGCCGCCCACTTCGATCAGGCCGGGATCGGCTTTCATCGCCGCATGCAAGGTGAGCGGAGTGAGCACGAAACTGCCCCGCTCCACCGCCAAGCTCATGGTCTCGAAGATGCGTGCATGCAGGGGATCGTAGAAATGCTCAGGGCGCAGCAGTGCGGCGACGCGTTCCAGCGCCTGATTGTCCACCAGGATGGCGCCGAGCAGAGCCTGCTCGACTTCGACATCATAGGGGACGTGGCGGTAGGCTTCCTGTTCCATCAGCGCTCATGCTCGAAAGAAATCCAATCAACCGGGCGCGGGGGGAGTGGGCAAGCGCGATTTCAACTCGCGCACAGCTTCACAATCCCCGGCATGGCGCCCATCTAGACCTAGTAGCGCGGCCGATGGAAATCACAATCTGGAAAGGCGAATTGGCGAACAGACCGGTCGGCTCAATAAGTTCGCCGGGATCGCAATATTCTTGGCTTGCGGCCCGTCCGGCTCGGTCAGCGGCGCGCCGATCGAAGCTGGCGACCCATCATCATTCGGCAGCGATTCTGGTGATGCGGTCGAATGCTTCGCGGGCGTGCTGGCTTCGCAATTTCTCCACCAGTTCAAAATCACGGGCATAGATTTTCTCAATCCGGCGCTTTTGCCGCGCGGAAAGATCAAGCGGAATCCGCGCCGAAAGATTGAGCCAGGGCAGCCTTTTCACGCCATGCGGCTTTAGATAAGCGGCCAGCGCCGCGCGATCCTGGCCATAAAGAAACAACCGCTTCACCAGCGGCATCCCCGTTTCCAGGTCGCAGACGAACCAGCTTTGCGGCCGCATCACAAAATCCAGCGACAGGGCGTCGCGCTCCTCGACAAAGCAAAGATAGTCGTCGACCGTGCGCAGCCCGGCGGTCTGACGGACAAAGACGTCGCTGAGCCGGCAACTTTCGGTGCCGCCGCCGCGCACAAAGGCATAGGCCGAGGCGAAACGGTCGAAGGGATCGCGCAGCACGGCAAAGGAATCGGCGCGCGCCCAAAGATCGGGCGCCACGGTCTTGTAATATCGGATGCTGTGATGACGGGTACAGCGGGAGCCATAAAGCGTATGCGAGATGGACGTGCCCGCCACCCGCGGGACATGAATAAAGATCAGGTTCCGGCGGCGCATTCCCTCTTCCACCCGCCAATGAAATAAGCGCATCGCGCGCGGCATCAGGCCGCAGAACTTGTCGAAGATGTCTTCCTCGTAATAGACACCGAACAGGGTGCGATGGATCGCCTTGGAATCCGGCCATTGCGCGCGCAAATCGCGCTCTGAAACTGCCATTACCACCGCCCGCAATAGATCGACTCGGACAAAAGCTAGGGGCGGGTGGGGAGGCTTCTTCGCGGAAGATTACAAATTTGTCGTAAAACGTATTGATGCGAGTGATGCGCAATAACTCGATAAAGAGTAATGCGATTTTAATGTCGGCGTCAGCACCTCCCGGCAATGTTGACGGCAGTGTTTACAGCGACTGTTTACGCTGTCTCCTCGCTTTTGCGGCGCTTGTTTTGCGGTCCGGTCGGCCCCAGATAGAGGCCTAAGGGGTATCCATGGAAAATCCGCATCCGCTTGATCGTCCGGTCTGGAATGCCCTCACCACGCGCCAGGCCCATCTGGCGCTGGGTAATCCCGCAATGGCGCTGCGGTTCCCGGCGGATATGGAACCTTTCGGCGCCACCCCCGCCGACACGCCCGAGCAATTATCAGCCTTGGGCGCACTGACGCCCATGGATGGCGGTGTGGCGATTGTCGAGCGGCATGGGATCATGCCGCCGCCCGGCCTGATCACCTTATTTCAGGAACCGGTTTGTCAAATGATCGCGGTGCGGATTGCCGACCCGCAAAGCGATCCCGGCATCATCCCGTTGGGCGATGCCGACGCGGCCGAGATGCGGGCCCTGGCCGAACTGACCCAGCCCGGCCCCTTTCATGCCCGCACCCACGAGCTGGGTGAATTTGTCGGCATCCGCGAGAATGGCCGGCTGATCGCGATGACGGGCGAGCGGATGCGGGTGCCCGGCTTCACCGAAATCAGCGCGGTCTGCACCCATCCGGACGCACGGGGCCGGGGATTGGCCGCCATCCTGATGCAAGTGGTGGCCGCCAAGATTGTCGCCCGGGGCGAGCAGCTTTTCCTGCATGTCTATCCCCACAATAAGGGCGCGATCGCCGTCTATGAAAAACTGAGATTCCGCCATCGCGCCAACATGCGGTTGACGGTGTTGCGCCATCGCCAACCCGGCGAGACCTAGAAGCCAGCGAGACCTAAAAGGACGTCTCCACGAAAGCGGGCAGGCTTTCCGCGCGAACCGAATGGCCGGCCAGGCGCGGAAATTCCGCCGCCGTCACGATCTGCGGAACCGTGTGCTGGGTAAAACGCCAAGCCACCGCGACCGTGACGTCCGGCTGCATCAATTTGCTGCCGCCAAACCAGGCGGCCCGTTGCGCAATCTCTTTTTCCAGTTCCGCGTAGACCGCAAGCATCTGGCCCTGTACGCGATCGAGCCAGGGTTGATGTTGCTTCTCGGGCGGCCGCAGATTGCGCTCATAAACGATCTGCACTGTTTTCTCGCACGCCACCAGCGCCAGGCCGATCACCCGCAGCGCCTTGGCCAATTCATGCGGATCCGCGGGCATCAGACTGCGCGACGGATCGACAAGGCGCGCGAGGTATTCCAGAATCAGACCGGACTCCATCAGCACAACGCCGTCATCCGTCACCAAGGTTGGCGCCTTGACCGCCGGATTGATCGCCTTGAATTCATCGAACCCGCGAAACACCGAGATCTGGTCCAGCGCGAAATCGAGCCCCATCAGCTTCAGCGATATCGCCACCCGCCGCACATAAGGCGAATCCAGCATTCCAATCAGGCGCATCATGGTCTCCCCGGCAGTGCGATCCTCGGCGGGTCAGGGTGCTTTGACAAGCCCGGACCCGTCATGCGTATCGATCGCATCACAGCGCTGCGATCAGGGCCTGGGCGGCGGCCGGATTTTTGGCCTTGGCCCCGGAGATCACGAACAGGAAGACATTGCGCGGCGTCTTGGCCGCCGCCTTGGCGAGCAGAGGCAGATCCGCCGGCGTTCCGCCGCGCGACCAGTCCCTGGCGCGGCCAGCCCATTTGCTGATCGCCGCCTTGGAATAACCCAGCTTCTCCTTGTCGCTGGTGCCCATGATGCGGGCATAGACAAAATCCGCGGTGACATCAGCGATCAGGGGAAATTCGCTGTCGCCGGAGGTAATGATCGCGACCTTATGCTTGCGGCACAGGGCCACGAATTCGGTGCAGGCGAAGCTTACATGCCGCACCTCGACGGCATGGCGAAGCGCCGCGCCATCCGGCTGCTGCGGCAACAGGGATAGAAAGGCGGCGAAATCCTGCGGATCGAATTTCTTGGTCGCCATGAATTGCCAGTTGATGGCGCCCAGTTTCTTCTTCAGCCGGTAGATACCGCTGTCCAGGAATTTCTCGATCGAGCCGCCCGCTTCCGCCAGCACCCGCCGATTGGTGGCGAACCGGGGGCCCTTCAGGGTGAAGACGAAATCCTCCGGCGTTTCGTCATGCCAGCGCGCGAAGCTCTCCGGCTTCTGCGAGCCGTAATAGGTGCCGTTGACCTCGATGGCGGTGAGATGCCGGCTGGCATATTCCAGCTCGCGTTTCTGGCTGAGCCCCTTGGGATAGAAATTATTTCGCCATTCCTCGAACACCCAGCCGCCGACGCCGACATGAACCGTCATGCTTTCCTCTTCGCAAGTCGCAATGCCAATCGGCGGATATCGTAGCGATTTTCCGGCGGCGTAAGCGGATCAGCGGCCCGACACCTACTGGGGCTCGTCCGGGCTGAGCCAGCGATAGACAAAGCCCGCCAGCAAAGCGCCCAGGATCGGCGCCACCCAGAACAGCCAGAGCTGGTCCAGCGCCCAGCCGCCCGCAAACAATGCGGGCGCGGTGGAGCGGGCCGGATTGACAGAGGTGTTGGTGACCGGAATCGATATCAGATGGATCAGGGTGAGGCAGAGCCCGATCGCGATCGGCGCGAAGCCAGCTGGGGCGCGGCGATGGGTCGAGCCCAAGATCACGAATAGGAAGGCAAAGGTCATCACCACTTCGCAGACCAGCGCCGCGGTCATGCCATAGCCGCCCGGCGAATGCTCGCCATAACCGTTGCTGGCAAAACCGGAATGAACATCAAAGCCGGCATGACCGCTGGCGATCAGATAAAGAATACCGGCGCCGGCAATGCCGCCCGCGACTTGGGCGATAATATAGCCCGGCAGATCGCCGGCGGGAAACCGTCCGCCGGCCCAAAGGCCCACCGACACGGCAGGATTGAGATGACAGCCCGAGACATGACCGATGGCGAAGGCCATGGTCAGCACCGTCAAGCCGAAGGCCAACGCGACGCCGACAAAACCGATCCCCAATTGCGGGAAAGCCGCGGCCAGAACCGCCGCGCCGCAACCACCCAGCACCAGCCATGCCGTACCGATGAACTCCGCTGCCAATTTGCGCATCATGCTTCAGCCCCCATGCCTCACGGGGGAATTCTAGGCCCGCATCCCCACCGGAATCTAGCGGCCCAGCAGCTTTTCATAGTGTTCGGGGCGAAAACCCGCCGTGAAAGTGCCGCCGGCCTCAAGGATCGGCCGTTTGATCATGGATGGCTGGGCCAGCATCAGCGCAATCGCCTTGGTTTCCGTCAAATCGAACCTGTCGGCTTGCGGCAGATTGCGGAAGGTCGTGCCAGCGCGATTGAGCACCGCCTCCCACCCCAGCTCTTTCACCCAATGGGCCAGCTTGGCTTTTTCCACGCCGGATGCCTTGTAGTCATGGAAAGTGTAGGCGATCCGATGGGCGTCCAGCCAGGTGCGCGCCTTTTTCATCGTGTCGCAATTCTTGATTCCGTAAATGACAATCATCGCGCTACCTTGCGTCTCGCTTGAGTTCGGCGCGTTCGATGCCCAAATCGGTCCGACCGACCGTTTTGTCCCAGCTTTGCCCGGGCTGCATCTTCCTGTCGCATTTCTGGTGCCAGAGATGGTGACGATCCATGCCGCCGGGGTCAATCGCGCGGCGAATGGTCCGGCGCCAAACTCGCAGCGCGGCGTGATCCCCGGAACGGCGGGCCGGGCATGACTCTATATGCGCGGAACGCGGCACCGTCCCCGCGCAACCGCGGGGGGCCGCGTGCCGTGTAATAGGTTAGGCTCTGTTCGGTGGCGGCCGGAGGAAGCACATCATGGACATAGGGTTCATCGGCCTGGGGGTGATGGGCCAGCCCATGGCGCTCAATATGGCCCGTGCCGGAACGCCGCTACTGGTCTGGAACCGCTCCAGCGATCGCGCCACGCCATTGCGCGCGGCAGGCGCGAAAATCGCCGCCGATCCCGCCCACCTTTTCGCGCAGACGCGCATCGTAATCCTGATGCTGTACGACGCGGCGGCGATTGACGCAGTCCTGGGCCGCGGCTCCCCCGCGTTCCGCCAGAATGTCGCCGGACATGTCCTTGTTCAGATGGGCACGCCCGCGCCGGGCTATTCCAAACAACTGGAAACCGATATTCGCGCCTGCGGCGGAGCCTATGTCGAAGCGCCGGTTTCCGGTTCCTTGAAACCCGCCGAAACCGGGCAATTGGTGGCGATGCTGGCCGGTGAGCTGGAATATGTCGATGAGATCCGCCCATTGTTGGGGCCCATCTGCCGGCAGGCCTTTGTGTGTGGCGCCGTACCCAATGCCCTGTTGATGAAG
This sequence comes from uncultured Alphaproteobacteria bacterium, assembly GCA_903897605.1. GTDB lineage: Bacteria > Pseudomonadota > Alphaproteobacteria > Micropepsales > Micropepsaceae > Rhizomicrobium. The sequence goes on along the minus strand of CAIUCH010000015.1, from coordinate 20,055 downwards.
ATCGCAATCAATTCGTTTCTCATTCCCTTGGTGGCGGCGTTGGCGGAAACGTTTCATTTCGCCGACCGGCACGGACTGGATGTGCAACAGCTTCTGGCCGTGCTGGATGCCGGGCCGATGGCGAGCAACGTCTCGCGCGTGAAGGGCGCCAAGCTGGCCGCCCGCGATTTCGCGGTGCAAGCGACGATCACCGACGTGCTGAAGAACGCCCGGTTGACCACCGCGGCGGCGCGGGAAATGGGCATAGCGTCGCCGCTGCTGGATGTCTGCGACGCCTTGTACAGCGAAGCGGTGGCGCAAGGTCACGGCCAGTCCGACATGGCCGCGGTCATCCGCGCGATCGAAGCGCGAACCGATTCCGGTTCGGGGTGACGCGGATGGTTCAGTGATTGCGACGGCCAGCAGTCGATCGCGCGCCGCCCTTTCCGCCACCGGCCCTGGCGCGCCATGGCCATGGCCTTCCTCTCGTCAGGCCTGTCGCGCTATTGTGCATTTGCGTTGAAACCAACGAAATTTTGCGATGCGCGACGGCATAAAGCGATTTACCGGCGGCTGCCTTTGCGGCGCATTGCGCTATGAGGCTGACGGCGAACCGCTCAATGCCGGGCACTGCTATTGCACCGATTGCCAGAAAGTGTCCGGCTCTGGCTTCATCCCTTTCATGGGATTTCCCGCCAGCGCCTTGCGCATCCACGGTGCCTTTCGTCCCTTCGTCTCGAAAGCCGCCAATGGCGGCGTCGCGACGCGCAATTTCTGCCCGGTCTGCAGCGGCCTGGTGTTTGGCGGCGTGGTTGGAGAATCGGATTCCTTCACCATCTATGCCGGTTCGCTGGACGATAAATCGCTTTTCCATCCCAAAATCGCGATTTTTGCGCGCAGCCGTCCCCATTGGGCAATCATGCCGCCGGGCGTCACCGTGTTCGAAGCGATGCCGCCTGACTGAAGGCGCTAATTGTTGGCGCCCCAGTTGCGGTAGGGTTCGCAGGCGATGCCGTCATTGTCGGCATCGAGGCCCGCGCGATAGCCCGGCTGACCGCGATAGATCGGCGCGGCGCCCGCGGCCCGCGCGGCAGCACAGTTGGGGTAATATACCTCCGCCAGATTGTATTGCGGGGATATCAACGCGGCGCCGGTTCCATTTATGTGAGCAAGAATGAAAAGGCCGGCATACATCGCCGCCGCGACAGCAAAAGCGACAGCCAGCTTTTCAAGCAGCCGCCGCAGACGCTCGTCGCGGTGACATTGCGCCTTCGACCGGAAGTGGGCGAGATGGCCGTTCCACATCCATCGAACTTAGTCCGTCGCGGCCTGCGTTCTGTTATTGCAATGGGTCGGATTAGATGCAACCATTGTTTCAGTCCGAAACAGGGCGCTTGAAGTGCATTGCAATAATGCGCGCTCATCTGGAAGAAGGCCGTTGTCCCCCACCTTCGGACAGTCCCGTATTTAAGGTTCCAGCAGCAGCCGTATCCATGCATCCGAAAGCCATTGCTCGAAAGTCTCCGGCGACCAGCCGCGCTGCTCGACCAGCAGAAGATAGAATTCCGGCGAATTCAGGCTCCAGATGATATCGGCGATATCGTCGACGGAAAATCCGCGCCGGGTGCGCCCCGTTGCCGTTCGCGCGCATGGTCTGCGGGATCGGCGGGCTTTGCGCCCTGATCGTGGAAAAGTTGATAGCCGAGGCACCGGTCTAGCGTTCCGTCAGCGCGTGAGCCAAAATTGCGCCCGGCCTTGGCTCGCGCGACCGAGCAAAGCGGGGGAGACGGCTGACCGACAGATCGCAAGTCAGAAGCCGAAAACGCTCAATCCGGGGTGATCGTCGGGGCGTCGGCCGAGCGGCCAGTGATACTTCCGCTCAGCTAACGCGATCGGCGCGTCGTTGATGCTGGCGACGCGACGGCGCATCAGGCCGCGTTCGTCGAACTCCCACAGCTCGTTGCCGTAGGATCGGAACCAGTGGCCGACATCGTCATGCCATTCGTAAGCGAAGCGCACCGCCATGCGGTTCTCGCGATAGCCCCACAGTTCCTTGATCAGGCGATACTCATGCTCGCACTGCCATTTGCGTGTCAGGAATGCCTGAATGGCGGTGCGGCCTTCGATGAACTCGGCGCGATTGCGCCAGTGAGAATCGGGCGTGTAAGCCAGCGAGACGCGTTCGGGATCGCGGCTGTTCCAGCCATCCTCGGCAAGGCGGACCTTCTGAAGCGCGCCTTCCATCGTGAAGGGCGGCAGCGGCGGGCGTTCGGTGTCCATCATCATTCTCCGTGGGTAGCGAGCCGAGCCCGCAAAAGATCGTTCTCGGTTTCGAGTGTGACAAGGCGCTGCTTGAGCGGCGCAACTGCCGTAGCGATTTCGGCCTCGGTAAAGCGTGGGATAATGTGTTGCGCGCAGTTCCAGTCGAACGTCTCCAGATGCAGCAGCATGGTCCGCTCGGGAACCACCTTGCGGCCCTTCATCGCGACGAATTCGGCAAGCGCCGGATCGGCATCGAGCGCGACGATATCGACATGCGCCAAGATCTTGAGACGCGAGCGTCCGGCATAGTCCATCAAGATCAGCGCGACCCGGTCATCGGCGGCAAGATTGCCGACACTCAGATATTGCCGATTGCCGCGATAGTCGGCGAATACGAGCGTCCTGTCGTCGACGAGCTTGAGGAAGCCCTTCTGCCCGCCGCGATGCTGGACATAAGGCCAGCCGGTTTGCGAGACGCTCGCCATGTAGAAGCTGTCACGTTCGGCGATGAAGGCGACTTCGTTCTCGGTGAAGCGATCGAACTCGCGGTAGCCCTTGAAGTCGATCCACACTTTGTCGCTGCCCATTGCCGTCTGCGCGGCCCGGACACTCGGCGTGACGGCGATATCAAGAAAACCATAGGACATGATCTGTCTCCTGGAGAAGCAGGCGGGCCGGAGCGGGACGAAGCTCCAGCCCGCGCCGGTCAGGCTGCCTCGCGAGCGTTCACGGCTGGGAAATCGATGTCGGTCAGCGCGACTTCGTTCAGGAAATTGGTGAAGACATTTTCGGCAACGATCGCGACGATCTCGACGATCTGTGCGTCGGTATAGCCGGCGACACGCACCGCCGCGATGTCGCCATCGCTGACATGCCCGCGCGCTTCGGTCATCTTGGCGGCGCGCTCGACGACAGCGCAACGGTGGTGGCGACACGGGTCGGTGAGATGCGGATGGTGATCTGCGCGAGTCCCGCGTTGCTAGCAAGGCACGGCAAACCGAAAACACCAGGGGATCTGTCGTCCCTGCCCTGCGTGAGCTTCGACATGATGCCGTCCCCCGCAAGTTGGGCGCTCCGCGGCATCGATGTGCCCATTCGTCCGCGCCTGTCGGTCTCGACCGCTTCGGCCGCGATAGATGCGGCGGTCGCCGGCGTCGGCGTCACGCGCCTGCTTCACTATCAGGCGGCGCCAGCGATCGAACGCGGAGAACTGATTGTGCTTTTGCCGGAAACCGAGCCCGATCCACTCCCGATCCATCTCATTCACGCCAGCCGAGGGCGAATGCCCCTCAAGATGCGCAGTTTTCTGGATTTCGCTGCCGTCCGTCTGAGAGACCGCTTGAGGCTCGCAGGAAAGCCAGAGTTGACGGTGTGACGGCCTTGTTGGCACGCCGCCGATTGCGTCTCGTTTTAGCTCGGCGCAGGGCCGGTGTCTTCATCGCCGCTTGGCCAAGCTCGCGCCTCGCTTTAGCTCGGCGCGTTCGCTGCTCAAATCGATCCGCAGGATCGATTTGACCGGCTTCGGCCGGTCGCAGCTCACTCCCACTCAATCGTGCCGGGCGGCTTGGATGTGACGTCATAGACGACGCGGTTGATGCCCTTCACTTCATTGACGATGCGCGTCGACACGCGGCCCAGGAAGCGGTGCTCGAAGGGATAATAGTCCGCCGTCATGCCGTCGGAAGAGGTCACCGCGCGCAGCGCGCAGACATGATCGTAGGTGCGGCCATCGCCCATCACGCCCACCGTGCGCACCGGCAACAGCACCGCGAAAGCCTGCCAGATCTGGTCGTAAAGCCCGGCTTTGCGGATTTCATCGAGATAGACCACATCGGCCTGGCGCAATATCTCGAGCTTCTCCGGCGTGATCTCGCCGGGAATGCGGATGGCAAGGCCCGGTCCAGGGAACGGATGGCGGCCGACAAAGGCCGGCGGCAGGCCGAGCTCGCGGCCCAGCACGCGGACTTCATCCTTGAAGAGCTCGCGCAGAGGTTCGACCAACTTCATCTTCATATAGGCCGGCAGGCCGCCGACATTGTGATGCGATTTGATGGTGACCGACGGCCCGCCGGTGGCGGAGATGCTTTCGATTACGTCGGGATAGAGCGTGCCCTGGGCGAGGAATTCCGCCCCGCCGACTTTCTGGCTTTCCCGGTCGAACACATCGATGAAGGCGGCGCCGATGATCTTGCGCTTCTGTTCCGGATCGCTGACGCCCTTGAGCCTTCCCAGGAACATATCGGCGGCTTCGGCATGGATCAGGGGAATATTGTAGTGATCGCGGAACAGGTTCACCACCTCGTCCGCTTCGCCCGTCCGCATCAACCCGGTATCGACGAAAATGCAGGTGAGCTGGTCGCCGATCGCTTCATGGATCAGTACCGCGGCGACGGAAGAATCGACGCCGCCCGACAAGCCGCAAATGACTTTCGCCTTGCCGACCTGCTTGCGGATGCGCTCGACCATGGCGGCGCGGAAGGCATGCATGTTCCATTCCGGTTCGATGCCGGCGATGTTGCGCACGAAATTGGCCAGGATGGTGACACCGCGCGGCGTATGCGCGACTTCGGGATGAAATTGCACGCCATAGAAACGGCGCCTCTCGTCGGCAATCGCGGCATAGGGCGATCCCTGGCTGGTCGCCACCACCGAGAAGCCATCCGGGATCGCCACGATCTTGTCGCCATGGCTCATCCACACCGGCTCACTGCCGCTTTCCGCCAGCCCTTCGAGCAGGCGCGAAGGGCGCTGGACATGAATGTCGGCGCGGCCGAATTCACGGGCATGTCCGGCTTCAACCCGGCCACCCAGCTGGGCCACCATGGTCATTTCGCCATAACAAATGCCAAGGACCGGCACGCCCATCTCAAACACCGCCTGCGGCGCGCGTGGCGTGTCGGATTCGGTGACGCTGGCGGGACCACCCGATAGGATGATGGCGCGCGGCTTTTTCGCCAGCGCTTCGTCCGCCTTGTTGTAGGGAACGATCTCGCAATAGACGCCCGCTTCGCGCACGCGCCGAGCGATGAGTTGGGTGACTTGGCTGCCGAAATCGAGGACCAGAACCGTCATTTGCTGGACGTATCTGCCTTCGCGGCACGCTGGCCGTCGGGATGGTCCAGGGCCGCGATGGCCTTGGTTGCATTGGCGTCGATGGGATCGATCGCCAGCGCTTTGTTATAATAGAAGCGGGCGTAATCGGTGCTGCCATCGGCGGCGTAGAGATCGCCCACCATGTCATAGGCAGCGGTCCGGGCCGGATCGGCGACGATGGCGGCCTGGCCCAGCCGCAATGCCAGTTCCTTTTCGCCCCTGCCCTGTGCTGCTTGCGCCTGGTCGATCAGATCGCCCGCCGGATCGGCCGACACTGGCGCCGCGACCGGCGCCGGAGTTTTTGCGGTGGCGTGTGGCTTGGCGGCCAAGGCCGGAGTCGCCAGCAGGACAAACGCCAAAATCAGGGAATCTTGGGGGCGGGTCATGGCCGGACTTTAGTCAAAACCGCCGCCGCCAGCTATGCGTCCAATAAACATCAGCCATGGGCCAGGACCGCCGCGTAAAACCCGTCGCCGCCGCCAGACGCGGGTGACGCGTGAAAATCCGGCCGGACACGGCCAAAAGCCGGGTTTGCGGCCAGGAATGCCTGGATTCGGTCCTGGTTTTCGCAAGGCAGCACCGAACAGGTGGCGTAGACCAGCCGGCTGGCCGCGACCGAGGCGGCCTGGGCCAGAAGCGTGTCCTGCAAGGCGGTCCTTTGCGCCAGCTGCTCCGGGGTCAGGCGCCATTTCAACTCCGGTTGCCGCCGCCAGGTGCCCGAGCCGCCGCAAGGCGCATCCAGCAGCACCAGATCGAACGGCCCCGCCGGAAGCGCACCCAATATACAAGTGCGGATAATGGTGATCCCGGCCCGAACGGCGCGGCGCTCCAGCTCGAACAAGGCGGCGCCGCGAATGTCGCTGGCAACGATCTCGCCCTGGTTCCGCATCGCCGCCGCCAGCGCCAGCGATTTGCCCCCCGCTCCGGCTGCCAGGTCCAACACCCGCATGCCGGGTTTTGCTTCACACAGCCCAACCGCTTTTTGGGCCGATGCATCCTGAATCTCGAAGGCGCCGGATTCATAGAGCGGATGCGCGGTCAATGCCGCGCCCGGACTGCAGCGGATCGCATCGAGAAGATCATCAAGCGGGACGCATTCGAACCCATCCGCACGCAGCGCCGCCAGCACCTCATCGCGCTTCGCCTTCAGCGTGTTGACGCGCAAGTCGACCGGCGCACGGTCCTGGAAAGCTTTCATCTCTTCGGGCAGGCGCGCACCGAACGCGCGGATCAATTCCGCTTCCAGCCATTTCGGATATTCGCCCGCCACCCAGGAAGGTTCGGATGCCGGCGTCGCGGCAATCGCGGCGCGCTCGCTCTGCGTCAAGGGTGCCGGTCCATAACCGCCGGAAAAAACCGTCTCGGGATTCTCGCCTTCTGCCAGCAGGGATGCGATCGCCAGCGCCCGCGGCTCATCCGTCCCCATGCGATGGGCAAGATGCGCGTGCCGGCGCAGGATCGCATAAACCCGCTCGGTGATGGCGCGGCGATCCTTGGAACCGGCGAAGCGATGATCGCGAAACCAGGCCTTTAAATAGCGGTCGATCGGCTGGGCGCTGTCGGCGCTGAGAATGTCGATCGCAGCCTGAATGCGGGCGGCGGGGGTCAATTTTTCAAATCCGCGCCCTACTGGCCGCCGGGATAATTCGGAGCTTCGCGGGTGACGGTGATGTCATGAACATGGCTTTCGCGCAGGCCCGCGCCGGTGATGCGCACGAATTTCGTCTTGGTGTGGAATTCCTCGATGGTCCTGCAGCCGGTGTAACCCATCGCGGCACGCAGGCCGCCGATGATCTGATGCACCACGGTGCCGACTGGACCCTTATAAGCCACCTGGCCTTCGACGCCTTCGGGCACCAGTTTCAGCGCATCACGCACCTCGGCCTGGAAATAGCGGTCCGCCGAGCCGCGCGCCATCGCGCCGACGCTGCCCATGCCGCGATAACCCTTGTAGGAACGGCCCTGATAGAGAAACACCTCGCCCGGACTTTCCTCGGTGCCGGCCAGAAGCGAGCCCACCATCGCCACGCTGGCGCCCGCTGCCAATGCTTTGGCCAGATCGCCGGAATATTTGATGCCGCCATCGGCGATCACCGGGGTGCCGGATTTATGCGCCGCCTCCACCGCGTCCATGATCGCGGTCAGTTGCGGTACGCCGACGCCGGCCACGATGCGTGTGGTGCAGATCGAACCGGGGCCGATGCCGACCTTGACCGCGTCGGCACCCGCATCGATCAATGCCTTGGCGCCATCGCCGGTGGCAACATTGCCGCCCGCCACTTGCGTGTAGTTCGAGGCTTTCTTGATGCGGGCTATGGTGTCCAGCACGCCCTTGGAATGGCCGTGCGCCGTGTCCACCATGATCACGTCGCATTCCGCTTCGATCAGCGCCATGGCGCGGGCATAGCCGTCTTCGCCGACACCGGTGGCGGCAGCAACGCGCAGGCGACCGCGCTCATCCTTGCAGGCGTTGGGATATTTCTGCGCCTTTTCGATATCCTTCACCGTGATCAGGCCGACGCAGCGATAGGAATCGTCCACCACCAAAATCTTCTCGATGCGATGCTGATGCAGGAGGCGCTTGGCTTCGTCCGATTTGACGCCTTCGCGCACCGTCACCAGCTTGTCCCTTGTCATCAGTTCGGCAACTTTCTGACGCGGATCGGCGGCGAAGCGCACATCGCGGTTGGTCAGGATGCCGACCAGTTTGCCTGCACCCTTGCCATTGGGCGTTTCCACCACCGGCACGCCGGAAATGTGATGCCGCTCCATCAAGGCGAGCGCGTCAGCCAGGCTGGCTTCCGGTCCGATGGTGACCGGATTGACCACCATGCCACTTTCGAAGCGCTTCACCCGGCGAACTTGTTCGGCTTGCTCTTCGATTCCGAGATTTTTATGGATCACGCCCATGCCGCCAGCCTGGGCCATGGCGATGGCGAGACCCGCTTCCGTCACCGTGTCCATCGCCGCGGAGATCAGCGGAATGCCAAGCTCCACCGTCTTGGTCAGACGGGTGCGGGTGTCGGCATTGGCAGGGAGGATTTCTGAAGCGCCGGGCACCAGCAAGACATCGTCGAAGGTAAGCGCTTCGCGGATCGTCTGACTGCTGCTCATGGGCGGCTCCGTCTTGGAGCGCCGAGCCTGTACCAGCGGTTCCCCGATTCCGCAAGAGCTTGCGGGAACCCCCTGTTTTTCCCGGATTTTGGACGATTCTGGCGACTTTGCGGCGCCGGTGCCGACGGAACCGAAGCCGGGTGTGGGCGTTCTTGTCCGGCAGCCCGCAATTCGACCGGGCTGCGAATTGTCTCCAAGGAGTTTGATATGCAGAAGAAATTTCGTTTGTTGATGGGTGTGGCCGTCGCCATGGCCAGTCTCGCCGTGGCGAGCACGGCTGATGCGGCGCCCCATGGCATCAAGGTGGGCGAATTGACCTGCAATGTGGCCAGCGGATGGGGCTTTGTGTTCGGTTCATCCAAGGACCTGCATTGCACCTATCGTCCCAGCAACCATCCGCGTGAGCATTACACCGGCTCGATCTCTAAATTCGGCGTCGATATCGGTTACACCGAAGGCGGCGTTTTGATCTGGGGCGTGTTCGCGCCCTCCTCCGACGTCCGTGCCGGCGCCTTGGAAGGCGATTATGCCGGCGCCAGCGCCAGCGCGACCGTCGGTGTCGGCGTCGGCGCCAATGTGCTGCTCGGCGGATTGGACAAGTCCATTGCGCTGCAGCCCCTCAGCATCGAAGGCAACAAGGGCCTGAATGTGGCCGCCGGCATCGGCTCCATTAGCCTGAAGTCCGCACCGTAACCAAGACGCCTCCGGCCAATTGCCGGGTCGCGTGTGAAACAAAAAACCTCCGGCGATCAGTCACCGGAGGTTTTCTTGTAGCCAAGCGCCACGAGATAAAGCTCGACGGAATCCGCGCGGCTGGAGGGCGGCTTCACATGCTTCACTTCGCGGAAGGATTTCTTGATCCGTGCCAGCAATTGATTGGTGGCGCCGCCCTGAAACACTTTGCCGACGAAAGCCCCACCGGGGCGCAAGCAATCTTCCGCCACCTCCAGCGCGATCTCGACCAGGGCGGTGGTGCGCAAATGATCGGTGGCGCGATGCCCGGTGGTGGGCGCCGCCATGTCGGTCAGCACCAAATCAGCGGGACTGCCCAGTGCTTTTTTCAGCATCGCGGGCACTCCTGCGTCGGTGAGATCGGCCTGGAAAAAGGTAACGCCGGGGATCTCCTCCATCTCGAGCACATCGGCGGCGACCACACTGGCGCCACGCGCCGCGGCGACCTGGCTCCAGCCGCCCGGCGCCGCGCCCAGATCCAGCACCCGTGCGCCTTTTTTCAGGAAATGGAATTTGGCGTCCAGGTCGAGAAGCTTGAAGGCCGCGCGGCTGCGATAGCCTTTCGCCTTGGCGGCCTGGACATAAGGATCGTTGAGCTGGCGCGCCAGCCATTCGCGTGACGAAGGCTTGAGACCGCGCGTCTTCTTCACCTTGACGCGCACTTCACCGCGCCCCGATCCCGCGGGCCCCTTCATGCCGAAGCCTTTCGCCGCGGCGCCTGGATTTCGTCACGCATCTGGCGCAGCATGCCTTCACGCAGACCGCGATCCGCCACCCGCAACATGGGACTGGGCCAAAGCGCGCAGATGGCCGCAAAAATGGCGGAGCCGGCCAACATCAGATCGGCGCGTTCCGGCCCGATGGCGCCAATCTTCGCCAGCGCCTGCTGGTCGAGACGTGAAATCCGCTCCACCACCGACAGAAGCTGGCTGGTCTGGTGCCAGCTGGCATCGACCCTGCTGCGGTTGTAGCGCGGCAATTGGAGCGCGATGGCGGCCAAAGTGGTCACGGTGCCGGAGGTGCCCAGCAGATGCTCGCAAGCCGGGTCGAAGGCCCGGGTTTGGTCCGCCAAGGGCGCGAAGCGCGCCTGCACCGCCCTTTGCATGGTTTCAAAACCGGCACGGCCGCGCGCGACATCGCCATACGTCTCCGCCAGATTGACCACACCCACCGGCAGCGAGGCAGCAAAGCGTCTTTCCAATCCGCGTTCGCCCTTGTGCAGCCAGACGATTTCGGTCGAACCGCCGCCGATATCGAAGATCAACCCACCCCGGTATTTGCGTCCGACCAGCGGCGCACAACCCAGAGCCGCCAGATCCGCTTCCTCCTCCGGCGAGATCACCGAGAGGGCGATCCCGGTCTCGTCAAGGGCGCGGGCGATCAGTTTTTCCGTATTGGACGCCTGCCGCGCCGCCTGGGTGGCAATGGCCCGGACATGGCGGACGCGATGATGGGCGATGCGCTGGGCGCAGATGTCCAAGGCCGCCAAGGTGCGGTCGATGGCGGCGTCGGAAAGCCGTCCGGTCTCCCCCACCCCTTCCCCCAGGCGCACGATGCGCGAAAAGGAATCCACCACCCCGAAACTGTCGGGCGGCTGTGGCCGCGCGATCAGCAGACGGCAATTGTTGGTGCCCAGGTCGAGCACGGCCATGAGCGGCCCGGCCGGCTTGACCGATTCGCCCTTCTGTCCGCTCGCAGATGCCCGGTTTTGCTGCAATTCCGCCTCGGTTTGCGGGGTGATCCGCCCCGGACGCTAGCATGGGCAAATGCGGTGCGGACAATTCAATCGGGCCTGGGCTGGCCGGAAAAATGACTGTGCGGAAACAGCGACTTCGGGCACCATCGCGGCAATCGGGGACGGGCGGTGATCTCGCGCGATCTCTGGCTCGGGCCGGCGGGCAATCACCGCGATTTTGCCCGATAAGAGGGAGATGAAAATGGATCGATCGCAGGTGACTGGCGAGCCGCAAATCGGCGAGCCGGCGACGGAGTTGGATTTCGCGCCGCCAGCGCAAGAGGACTGCGCCTGCAAGGAGGGCATGTTTCCCCGCGCCAGCCGCCGCCAATTCCTGCGCAACGGAAGCCTGCTCACCGCGGCGGCGGCCATCCTTCCCGCCCGCGCCGCCCTGGCCGCTGAAGCGTCTTCGGCTGCTTCTGGCGCGCTCGATCCGTCCTGGAGCGTGCCCGGCCGGCTCGCCAAAAGCGATTACGGCGAACGCGCACCGTTTGAAAAAGTGATGCGGCTGGCCACGATCGGTGGCACCTCCAGCCTGACGCCGCTGCAGGCCGGCGTGGGCATCATCACTCCCAGCGGTCTTCATTTCGAGCGCCATCACAATGGCATTCCCGCCATCGATCCACGCGACCACCGGTTGATCATCCATGGCATGGTGGACCGGCCGATGAAATATTCGGTGGAGGATCTGAAACGCTTTCCCTCGATCTCCCGCACCATCTTCATCGAATGCTCGGGCAATTCCAACGCCGCTTCGCGCAGCGCCAGCCAGAAGACGGCGCAGGAAGCCCATGGCTTGACCAGCACATCGGAATGGACGGGCGTGCGCCTTTCCACCTTGATGGCGCAAGTCGGCGTCAAGGATGGCGCCGCCTGGGTGCTGGCCGAAGGCGCGGACGGCGCGATGCTGTCGCGCAGCGTGCCCATCGACAAGATCATGGATGATGCCTTCGTCGCCTATGCCCAGAATGGCGAGGCGGTCCGGCCCGAGAATGGCTATCCGATGCGGCTGATCCTTCCCGGTTGGGAAGGCAACATCAACATCAAATGGCTCAGGCGTCTGAAGATCGGCGATAAGCCTTTCATGACCCGCGAAGAGACTTCGAAATATTCCGATCTCATTACGCTGACCGGCAAGGCGCGCCAGTTCACCTGGGTGATGGAGGCCAAGTCACTGATCACTTTTCCGTCCGGCGACATGCGCCTGCCAGGGAAAGGTTTCTATGAAATCTCCGGCCTGGCCTGGTCGGGCCGCGCGCCGATCGAACGGGTGGAGATCACCACTGATGGCGGCAAGAGTTGGAATCTCGCCTCGTTGCAAGAGCCGGTGTTGCCCAAGGCGCATGTTCGTTTCCGCTTTCCCTGGACCTGGGACGGCAGCGAAGCCGTCATCGAAAGCCGCGCCACTGACCAGACCGGTTATGTCCAGCCCACCAAATCCTTCCTCACCCGGACCGAAGGCGTTGGGCCGACCTATCATTACAACGGCATTCAGAGCTGGAAGATTTCACCGGATGGGAGCGTGACCAATGTTCTCAACGGCTAGATATCTGCTTGGCGCCGTGACGGCATTGGGCGTCGCCTTGACGCCGCTGACGGTGTCGGGACAGCAGAGCGGCTATCCCGGTGGCAGCGCCTATCCTTTCGGCACACCCGCGACCGAGGCCGACATCGCCGCCTGGGACAAGGATGTGCGGCCCGACGGCAAGGGTCTGCCCGCCGGCAGCGGCACCCATAAAGTGGGACAGCAGATTTATGGCGAACAGTGCGCCTCCTGCCATGGCGCCAAGCTGGAAGGCGTGCGCGATCCCAATTTGCCGCAAGGCGGCGGCCCGGCGCTGATCGGCGGGCGCGGCACGCTTAACACGCCCAAATTCAAGATCACGGTGGAAAGCTATTGGCCCTATGCCAGTACGCTTTACGATTACATCATCCGCGCCATGCCCTATACCGCGCCCGGCTCGCTGAAACCCGATGAAGTCTATGCGCTGGTGGCGTTCATTCTCGGCGACGGCAATATCGTCGGCAAGAATGCGGTGATGGATGCCAAGTCCCTGCCGAAGGTGCAGATGCCCAACAAGGATGGCTTCTATCCCGACGACCGGCCATTCCCGGTGAAGCACTACGACTGAAGAATTTGCCACCCAATCGCATGGATCGGATGTTGAATCAGATGACAGGGAAAATATGGCGGATATCCGCTTTGGCGGGGGCGCTTGTCCTGGCGGTCATTTCCGCCGCCGATGCGCAAACCGCCTCGCTGGCCGCACATCTATTTGGGAATTCGGTGGTGCCGCAGACCAAAAGCGACGCCTATGGCGAAGCGCAATTCACTTACGATAGCGAAACGCGGCAGCTTGATTATTACGTGACTTATGACGGCGCGGCGCCGACCAGGATCGATCTTCATGGCCCGGCGGCACCGGGCGAAAATGCGGGCGCGGTAGCGGTTTTTTCCGTGTCAGAATCGCCTGTCACCGGCAAAGTGACATTGACGCCCGAACAGGCGAACGTGCTGCTGGCTGGAAAGATGTATGTCGACCTGCACAGCCAGGCCTATGCCAATGGCGAGATCCGCGGCCAGATTCAGAAGCATTAGGACGCGCTCCAGGGGCGGCCACGCGCCCACCCAAAGGCGTCCTTGAAAGGGGCGGCTGGCTGGTCTAAACGGGCGGTCCCAAAGGGCTTTCCGCCCGGTTCTGGGGGATCGTCTACCGGTAGGACTGCAGACTCTGACGCTGACGAGCTGTTCAACCGTCCTCCGGTTTAAAATGCCCGGCTTTCGGCCTGATCGTTTAATCCTCGACCCAGTCGTAACGTTTCTCGATCAGATCGAAGCCGCTCAAGCCGAGAAGTGCTAGAGTCCTAGGTATCCTGCCACACGAAAATTCTGGGCGAATAGTTCAGATGGACGATAATTCTGAATTCATTTTGCAGCCATATCCCAGACCTTGGTTGGGCGGCGAACCAAGAGTTTTTGCGGTCGCCAAAGAGGCCAAATTTCCCGAACAATGGCCTGCTATTAAGCAAGCGAGATTGATTGACATTCAATATAAAGGCGGCGGCATAACCACGCTTTTTGACAATATCGCCATTTCATGTGGCGTGAGGTCCGGCTCATTTCAAGCGCTCCTCGAAAACCTTGAACGCCTCACCTTCCAATCGCCGCTCGTCATTGTAGTCCGGGACGCTCATCGCCTACTGGCTGACGTGGGCCCGGCCCTTATCCACATCGTCACAGGCTGGCAAGGTTTTACACATCACTCATCTGGCGTCAGCGCGATGTACTTGGTTTTGGAGACCGGCCCAATCGCTATCACCAATTCAGCATTTTTTCCCGGCGGATTGGTGGATTGGCTGCATCAATAATATGCAGGTCGCCGCGTCAACACCGAACATCTTCCGCGCGCTGTTGAAACCCTACTCTTTGCTCACGACGGACATTCGCTCATCTGTTTCGACGCCATCCCTCAGTGAGTAACCACTGTCACGGTCTACTAGGGGCTAAACCAATTTTTTGGCATAATCAGCGTCCTTTCCAAGACAGTTTCTCAAACCGCTTGGTACAAAAAGAGCCGGTCAGGCCGATCCGAGCTTAAGCTGCAATTTGTCGCGAACAGTCACCACTTTTCGGAATATACGGTTGATCCAAAACCGGCGGCGGATCATTTCATTCATAGACAAAGGCTTCACGAACGCATCCAAGTTTTGTTCGCAGAGGGTCAGACCGCTCGAATAAAGTAGGGCTTCCGTCTCTGCGAACACAGTTAGAATTCTCTCATAAAGAACTTTAGGCTCGAGTTCCAAACCGTGAGGAGGCAAAAGCGCTGCAAAATGTGCCGGCACTTTCGGAAATTTCCGCGTCTCCTCAAAAATCGCGGCCCTCGTTGTGAATGGGCGTGCGTTCAGAAATGACAATGCAATGCATATTTTTTCTATAGCTCCACAATATAGAATTGGTAGAACCGCCGTGTCGTTGCGCGATATGGCCGTCAAAAACTTGGCAGCTGCCTCTTGAACCTGCGGCCAATATTCCCGGAGTGTTTTCAAATATTCATTAGGCAATTGATTGCATGGAGCTTGAGCAAGCTCGCAAATCAATGATGCATTGAGCAGCGGGACGAGAGAGTTTGATCCTGCAAAAACCCATTCGACGTTGATTTTTCTTTTATGAATATGCAGATATTGCGCAGGCGTAAGGAACCAAATATGAATCAACATCCCATCGAAAATTATGTTTACGATTTTCCTATCATCATCTTGAGGTCTTTTTACAAAGCCAATTAAATCAATATCCGAATAGGGCCCGTCACTGTTTTTTGCGAACGACCCCGACGCTGCGAGCGCCACTAGCTCGCGCCCCATGTGACGCTTGATTAGCGGAATTAGCGCCTCGACAACTCGGGCTCGATCCTGATGGGTATGCGCTTTCAAACCATCTGCCACGTGGCACTCCGTTTGTGCTTGTGGTTTGGCAGAGATGGGATGCCATGTGAGCCGGTAAGCATTATTAATTAATCCGCAAAACTTTGCGGCGAAATTCTAGAGTAATCCGGATGCTAAATTGTTAACGGGGTGTTGTAGGGATTACGCTATCTGTTAGCGGAATTTTCCTGGCGGGGCTGACGTGGGGCGTGAGTCGGATGGCCAAGGCAGCCCACAGCAGGAATCCTCCTATTTTGCTACGCGCCGCCGCTTTCTTAATGCACCGTGGGAAAGCAAGCAGCTGACCCTCGGCGATGTCCGGCGCGCGGGATGGGAACTGGCCGGAAACCCAAACGATTTGCGGCTGTTTGGTATGGTCCCGCTGGCTTGGCATTGTCTCGGAATCCGAATTCGCGGACGTACGGCGGTCGAGCTCACAAGGGACGGGCATGCAGAATTTCTGGGTCGGAGCGTGGCCAACACACTGGCCAAGATCGGTGTGCGTGTTTCCGATGTGATCGATCCGTTTGTGGGCTCCGGCAATCTCCTGTTCCATGTAGCGCGCGCGACCAAAGCAACCCGCGCCATCGGCCTTGATAATAGTGGCGATGTGATGAACTTAATACGGCGCAATTTCGCGCGTCTGCGCGTCTTCGGCCGACTCAGGATTGACGATCTGCAATTGCACCAGGGAAATTGGACAGAGTGCGACGCTTATATCGAAGACCGACCAACCCTGTTCATCGTCGATCCGCGATGGGGCGATGCCTTCGACGCACGCGGACTTGATCTACGAAAGACGGTACCCCCAATTACCGAAGTGCTAGAAAGCCTGTTGAAAAAGGTCACGGCTACCCCGATGTTCGCCATGCTGAAGATCCACCCACTGATGGCACAGGGATCGATGGAGGATATAAAGCAAATATATGTATCGTTCCCCAGCGCAAAATCAGACAATCCCGATACCGCCTCGCGCGTGGATTACCTTTTGTTACGGCTGCGGTAATGCGGGCGCGCTGGCGGTTTTTTCCGTGTCAGAATCGCCTGTCACCGGCAAAGTGACATTGACGCCCGAACAGGCAAACGTGCTGCTGGCTGGAAAGATGTATGTCGACCTGCACAGCCAAGCCTATGCCAATGGCGAGATCCGCGGCCAGATTCAGAAGCATTAGGACGCGCTCCGGGGGCGGCCACGCGCCTACCCAAAGGCGTCCTTGAAAGGGGCGGCTGGCTGGTCTAAACGGGCGGTCCCAAAGGGCTTTCCGCCCGGTTCTGGGGGATCGTCTACCGGTAGGTTATCCGTAAACCGTTGATTTCTTTAGAGCGTGTCCAACTCCAGACGCTCAACACGCGACTCCAGACACCCTGAATTTGCTGCATCAACCGAAAAAGTTGGACACTTCCCTGTGCGGGCGTGCGCCACCAAGCAGCGCACGTCATGAACGGGCTTCGGTTTGTGGTGGACTTCCACTGACGGTTCCTCCGGCGTGGGTGGTGGAGTCTCTGCGGATTGTTAGCTCATGAATGGTGTGTCAGTTCCGCTTTTTCCGCTGGCGTCAGTTCGAGCGTCGCAGCTTTAACGAATTCCTTCCGCGCCTCTTCTTTGTTTCCCGCGTAATTGAGCGCTTCGCCCCACTTGAGATGCAGCCGTCCCCAATTGGGCGCGTATTTGTTAGCCTCTTCGAACTTTGTCAGCGAGTGGTCTGAGCGGTTCTGCGCCATCAATGCCTCGCCCCAGCCTTCTAGCGGATCAGCAAAGTGCGGGCCTTTTTGATTAGCGATGGTGAACTTCGCTATTGCGCCCGGCGCATCGCCACGCGCCAGCAACGCCTGACCCCAATCGGCATAGGCAAAGGGAAGTGACGGCCCGGCTTTGACGGCGCTGTCGAACCAATGGTTGGCGCTATCCGCATCGCCTTTGTTCGCCGCGATCTGGCCCCGCACGCGCAGGCAGAGATAACAATCCAGTGGCGTATCGGCGATCCGCGTCTCGGCAGCGGTCATGTCGCCAGTCTTCGCTTCGGCCAACGCTTCCAGCGGCAAGGTCCAGACCGGGCGCATCCGGCCCAACAGTGCGCCCAGCACAGGATCGTCCTTTTGGCGCGCAGCCAGCCAGGAATCCGCAGCGCGGGCGTGCGATAGAGCCGCACTCCAATCGCCGCGATCCGCCGCGATCCAATAGGCTGGCAGGCCAAGCAAGGCGTAAAGTGCATCTGCCTTCAGAAAATCCGTGTCTCCGCTATGTTCCAGATCGCCCATAATTCGGGCGGCGGTCATGGAATCATGATCCTGCGCATAGGTCATCGCCGCCATGGCGGGCATCATCTGCACGGAGCCATTGAAATCCGGCGCGGATTCGGCGCGTGTAAAATCCTTGGCCGACTGCAGAAGATCGCCCCTGACATATTCGAGATAGGCGACCGAAACGATCTTGTTGTTCTCGAAATATTGTTCGGTCACGCCGGGTGCCCGGATTTGCGCGCTCTTTGCAAGTTCGGGGGCAAGCGCCCGCGCCGCCTCGTCATGACCGGACCAGACCTGGGCGTTGGTCAGGCAGATGTCAGCCGCCACGGTCGATTCGCCGCCGACGGCACGCCCCTTCAGGCAATGCCGGATGGCTGCGGGTAGATCGCCATGGCCGTACATGTCCAGCATGCCCCATTCGGTATAGGCCCAGCCGCGCTCGCCGGGCGGCCCACTAGTGGCGAGATCGGAGATCACGGCGAAGGCTTCGCCATAGCGGCCCTGGTTCGCAACATATTCGGCAAAGCGATAGGGTTGGCTGGCGCGATAGATCGCTTCCGCCGAACGGCGCGCGAGATCGTCAAAACCGCTTTCCGGCCCGGTGAATGTTTTGGGCGTGGCATCGCCCAATCGCGCCGTGACAGCGATGCCCGAAGGCGTGCGCACCACCTCGCCCGTGACATGGCTGACATTGCCGAAACGATCACGCAGCATTTGGCCCAACTCGCCCACTGAGAGGCCTGTGTCGGGAATCTCGACTTTCAATTCCGAGCCCCAGTTGTTTTGGTAGGTATCCGCAGGGCGCTCGGATTCCGTTGCCGCCTGCATCGCCTTGAATTGATCCAGGAAGCGGGTCGCCACCACTTCGCCTGTGAGCCCCCGCGCGGCTAGATCGGGCGGCACCGAAAAGGCGTCGATCACCAGCCCCTGGGCATTGGCCGCGTCCCACACCAGAAAACCCAGCACCGCGACCACTGCCAGACCAACCAGAACGGTGGCGACCCGCAACAACACGCCCAGCCGTGCCTGCCACAAGGAAGGCCTGAGCTGCTTGAATTGCTCGCGCAGATGATGGGCTTGCAGATCGGCGAGGTGCGCCTGCTTATTAAGATAGGCATCGGCCTGTGCCTGGGATGCACCGCCAAGCGCCAGCGCTACGGCGACAGGATCAACGCCCGCGCCCGGACTTTCTGGGGCAGAATCCGCCCCTGCGGTTTCTTCTGACATACCGGCCCCCACAGCCAAGATTTGCGCGAATTCAGGCATATCCAGCCGAGAGGGGCAATGCGGCTTGCCGATAAGGCATGAACTTGGCTAGAAGCAGTTGCGAAGGTAGGAGTCCGCTGATTGTTTCAGCCTGTCCAACTTTCGCCCTGTAAGTGCTTGATCCAAAACGAGAGTTTTGGGGGATCGTCTAACGGTAGGACTGCAGACTCTGACTCTGCCTGTCTAGGTTCGAATCCTAGTCCCCCAACCACTCAGTTTGCTCTCCAAGTGGCATTCTCCAGCTCTCCAAAATAGCCGCGTAGTTTCAAAGCCTTGTCGGCCACAAAACCTATTCTGCGTCAGTCTCTGGCAGCAAAACGGGTGGTTTTAGGCCGATCATGGAGGTTTTTCTCCGGAGGCCGTTTTTGGACTTACGGTCCCGATCTATGAGCGACGCAATGATGGCCCAATACTGGCGCCATTTGCGATTGAGTTAGACCTTAGTTGAGACCGAGGGCAGATCTCTGCGCTGACCATTCGAGTGGAAGCGGCGAGAGATGCAAAAGACGATCAAGCGTCAAACCCAAGGGCTGATGGCCTTCCAAAATAGCCTGGGTAATGTCCGGTGCTAGGAAGGCAAACGGCACCAGCGCGCTCACATAAGAACGTTGCAGCTTCTCGGACCTTGCGATGTCTGAGATGGATGCAACGTCACCATCTCTCAGCAGCGCAAACCACTTGTTCGCACGAACGATAGCTTTGATGAGGTTCACATCCTGATTCGATGCCGGCGCGTGCGCTGCGATTATGAGCCGCTTCTCTTTGCCCAGACGGCGTAGCTCTGCAGGCAGGGTGATGGTGATGCACTTCTCAGGATCGTTGTGGTCTGGAATACCGAGCTCTTCGCTGATGGCTTTGCGATCTATGGTGATGGTTATCGATGAAACATCGACCTGGACACGGGTGACCAATTCTCTGACATGCTCGTAGATCTCTTTGATGTCTTTGCCGGAGAGATCTTGGCTTAAGGCTTTTGCTTGTTGGATGCTGTTGGTGGCTGTGGCGGGATCCAGCTCGGCCGATGCGAAGGCGGCCATGAGCTTTTGCGGATCGCTGAGGAAGTTGGTGAGAGCCTTGATCACATGGCCCTCGATCTCCTGGGCCGATAGGCGTGTGCCTTCAGTGGGGGTGAGTTCGCGGCGCTTGGTTCCGGTCACCAGATTGTTGGAGATGTAATAGCGGTATCGCTTACCCGCCTTGGCGGT